>CAZYAY010000038.1:0-31543 GCA_964646215.1 uncultured Candidatus Kuenenia sp.
CCCTGGGCAGAATGCTTTGTGGCAGAAGCCCTTTTGCAACATTTTTAGATATGAACAAATGGGAAACCACCGTGCTTGGTTCATGCGAAAAAAACACTTCTATTCCCACCCCCATCCAGAAAGCAAACTTGACTCAGGCCCCTTAAAAAACAATCAGGGTAACCTTGCTTCATACTATTTTCAATTGGCGCTATCGCCTAAAGAAGCCGGGTTTCATTGCCCGAAAAACCACCTTACAAATTAAAAAACCCAGGTTTACCAAAGGTATTCCCAAATCATCTAAGATCAAAATTTGGTGAAAGGTAGGAATTACTCCGTTGACTGCAAATAATGGAAAAGGTAGGATTATTAAACATTTGAAAATAAATGCCTTTCGGCAACTGTGTAATATTAGGACAACTTAAAATGAAATCTAAAAAAGGCTTTACCCTGATCGAGTTGTTGGTAGTTATTGCTATTATTGCGATATTAATTGGATTGTTACTGCCCGCAGTGCAAAAAGTCAGGGAAGCTGCGGCCCGCATGAAATGCCAGAATAATATCAAACAGCTTGGCTTGGCAGTACACAATATCAACACTACCTATGGGGTTCTGCCGCCGCCCGGTGCGGGGAATGCTTCTGGATCTGGTTGGAATTCTGTTGTTTCGATTACCGGGCCCTTCAAGAATCAGACGCCGGGTTTCTTTCAATTGTTCCCCTACATCGAACAAGCCTCGATTTACAATTCTGTAATATCGCAAGGGGGAAATGCTTCAACACCAACAGCTTATCAAGGTACAAAAATTCAAATTTTCCGCTGTCCCACAGATAGCAGTGGTTCTGGCAACAGTGGTCTTGGAAACCCCGCAGGGCCAGATGGCACCTTTGCCATCTCTAACTATGCCTGGAATTATCTTGCGTTGGGAGATCCTGCAGCAAACAAGCAGGAAGGTTCCGCTGTTTTATCAAAATCTTTCCCTGATGGGCTTTCTCAAACTGTTTTCTTTGGCGAGCGCTACGCTTGGTACGGTAGCGGAAACTCAGGAGGCGGACCACTTTCCAGCCTTTGGTTTAATTCAGAAAACCGCTGGATGGCACAGATCTGCAGTGCCCCTTATGCTGGTGGAACCGGCTATGCCGCATGTCCAATTTTCCAAGTCCAACCTTCGGTTGCAAACGCCTCCAATGCTGGTGGAGGTGGTAATTCTCCCCATGTCGGTGGAACCACCGTTGGTCTGGGAGATGGCGCGGTACGCAATATTTCAATCAATATTTCTCCAGCCATCTGGGCTAATATCTGCGACCCACGCGATGGCATTCCTACAACAGATTTCTAACTCCGACAGTTTTAACTATATACGCTAGATAAAGGCATACGGTTATGTTTAGATTTTTCACACTGCGATTTTCTTTGACACTAATGATGCTTTCTCTAATCTTCGGCTGTTCCAATGGCCGAAAAGGCGACAATGCGATTGTTATAGGCTCGGTCACCCTTGATGGAATTGCGGTTGCCGATGCTCAGGTTCGGTTCCTTTCCAAAGATAACAAACCAGAACTGGGAACCGCCCAAGCCAAAACAAATGCCAAGGGGGAATTTATCATCAAGCCTGACGAGAAAGATAATAACTGGCTGATGCCAGGAAAATTCATGGTGCTTATTTCCAAGATCCCTCCGATCCAAACCAATGCCATGGGCGCGCCCGAAGTAAACCTTCTTCCCCCACAATACAGCCTTCAAGCCAAGACCCCTCTCGTTGCCGAGTTGAAGAATGGTGAAAATAAACTACCACCATTTGAATTGGTGGAAACCAAAAAGTAATCCTGACTTAAAGTGATCCAACATCAGGCTTTGGTTTTTTTTCAAATTTCACTTCCAATACCTTTTCACCTGCTTCAAAATATCGGCATTCCTTCATCCCGGAGAGTTCCATGTTAAAGCGCTACTTTGCAGCAAGTCTTTTCATTTTTATTTTAACCTCCAATACTTTTGCTTCAGAACTTCGCATCTTTTTTGTCGATGTCGAAGGAGGCGCCGCTACTCTTATCATCACTCCTGCAGGCGAATCCCTTCTCATCGATTGTGGCAACCCGGGTAAACGCGATGCTGAGCGCATCCACAAAGTCGCAACCGAAAAAGCTGGTATCAAAGCCATTGATCACCTATTTATCACGCACTGGCATCTAGACCACTACGGCGGTGCAGAGCGTCTGCGTTCGCTGATGCCCATCCACCATTTCTGGGACCGGGGCATCCCTGATACTTTTCCTGAGGATGCGAAGAATTTCCCTATTCTCATCCAAGCTTATAAAGCAGCAGGTGGTGATAAATCTAAAACCTTAAAAGCTGGCGATGAAGTTCCCCTTAAACAATTGGAAGGTGCCCCGAAAATAAAATTAAGCATTTTGAGCGCCAGCGGGCAGGTTGTAAAAGATAAGCCAGGCGCACCTGAAAACCCAATTGCAAAGCAACATCAGCCCCGACCTGAAGACCCTTCTGATAACGCCAAGAGTCTTGGATTCTTGCTCCAGTTTGGCGATTGGAAGTTTCTTGACTTGGGCGACCTTACTTGGAATGTCGAATATAAATTGGTTCATCCTACCGATAAGATCGGCAAAATAGATGTTTATCAAACAACCCACCATGGATTGGAGATCAGCAATAACCCGGTGGTTATCAATACGGTTGAGCCCCGGGTTGCGATTTTCAACAATGGATCGAAGAAGGGGTGCCATCCGCAGGTTACGGGAACGCTTAGGCGTGTGCCGGGATTGGAAGCAATTTTTCAGGTTCACCGGAATGTGAATGCGGGCCCTGGGGAAAATACCGAACCCAGCTTTATTGCAAATGAAGGGGAAGATTGTTCTGCGGAAACAGTTGTAGTGCGAGTTGGCAAAGATGCAAAAACATACAGCGTGCAGGCTGGAAAGAACAAAACCAAGGAATTTAAAACCCGATAAAGAACTAGTTCACAAAATAACAACAACCCACCGCCTAAAATAGGAGATCTAGGATAACCAGCTAAAATAAGTTCTTATATCTTGACATAAGTTATAATTAACTCTAATTTATCTTAATTGAGATTTTACAATTTTAAATGAAAGGCGAGGTTTTTATGCCCAATTTAAACCAGCGCAAAGCATTTACGTTAATAGAGCTTTTGGTGGTGATTGCCATCATAGCAATTTTAGTTGGCTTATTGCTGCCTGCGGTGCAAAAAACACGCGAAGCCGCAAATCGTATGATGTGCCAGAATAATCTTAAACAACTAGCCTTGGCCGTATACAATTATGAAACTTCCAATGAAATGATGCCTCGGTATCATGACCCAGACCCACAACGCAGTAGCTGGATGATTCAGCTTCTCCCTTATGTAGAACAAGAAAACTTATACCGTCTATTTGGCAGACCAGCAACACCTGCAACTGGAAAAGTCATTCCAGGAGTTCCTGGTAGCTGGGATCCACCGAACACAACTTGGGTACAAACCAACCCAGGCTCGCCAGGTGTAAAAAGAGAAGTTGTTTATAACGGAATTAAAAGCACAATAACAGAAGGCTATGTCGCTCCTTCCGGTGAATATAATCCTAAAGATGCAAAATGGACTTCCTGACTACCCGAAACTTATGACCCGGTCGGGTCAGGACCAAAAAGTTCAGGTTCCTGGGACATGCTCGAAGCCCAAGTAACCTTATCAATTCTTCGCTGCAGATCAGATCCATCTGCACCCATCGATTATAAATATAATGGTTGGACAGTTACCAACTATCAAGCCAATTGGAATGTTTGGGGTGATAGCAATGGCGATGGCAGTACCAACGAAGACTACGGTGGCACGGGCAAAGATGCGCCTGCTCAAAAGTTTTTAAACATCCGAGATGGGTTATCGAATTCAATCCTATTTGCAGAAGGTTATGCCAATTGCGACTCCATGGGACGCACCGCCTTTTATTCTTGGGCTGTTGAACCTTATTATGGTCAAACATTAGGATTAACTTACTTTGTTGATGCAAATGATCTTTTCATTGTCAGAGAAAACCGAAGTGTACCCGCAAATATTCTTCCCAATGGTATGCCTAATACTTACATGTTTCAGGTAAAACCAATGGCTAGGCCTTATAATGAGTGCCCCACAGGAACCGAATGCTGCACCATGCTATATTCCCAAACAGGACATGATGTAATGCCAGTTGCCTTGGCCGATGGAAGCGTTCGTTTGATGACAAAAAATATAAGTCAAAAAACATGGAATTACCTGATGCAGCCCCGTGATGGTCAAGTAATAAACACTCAAGAATAAATTCAAACCTTTTACAGCTTTTAGCCTAGCCTTTTTGATCAAACCCAATGAAAAATCCAGATGATAAATTCAGTGATTACATCATCGCCAAGGAAGGGCAAAAACCTTTAATTGTAAAACCACAGGCATTAAAAAAACTTGCCAAAGACAGGCTTCTTTTGGGGGATGATCTGGTATTTTGCGACCTTCAAAAGGTTTGGAAAAAAGCAAGGAATGTTCAAGGCCTTCGCACCCTGTTTGTCAAGCTGGAATCTAAACTTAAGGGCCATATCACCAGCCCCGAAGTTGAAGAAAATTTTGATATCATTGAAACCATCGAACGTGAAAATTTATCCAGCCAAACACCCCATTTCAATCGAACTTATCCTGATTTTGTTGTCCCTGTAGAGAGTGAACCAGAACTACCGGATAATAATGGACTTGATACCCAGCAACCAACTTCTTTACAAAATGCAATCAAGCATTTACAAAGTAAATCAAATGAAGATGACCGGTTGGAAGAAGAAGCTTCCTTCTATTCCAAATACTGCAAGCCTAAATACATGGCTTATATTGGAATATTTATTGCTTTCTATTTAAGCGGTTATTACTTATTCTTTTCTCCTTCTTATTCATTACCTGAATATAAAGAAGTAATTCACGGCAAAGTGATGCTGGATAACAAACCACTTCTTTCTGGGGCAGTAATAGCCACGGTTAATGATAAAGAAATAAGCGGAGCTATAGGGCCTACCGGAAACTATAGTATTCAAAATCCTCCCAAAGGAGATATTAATTTTCGTATTGTTTCTTTCGTGACCCCGACAAAGGGGCCTTCAAAATCTAAAAACATTTCTGTAATACCTCCAATTTATAATAAGTTGGGAAAAGAATTGGCGCTTCATTACGAAGGCGGTATCAAGGTTTTCGATATCAACCTTAAGATGCCGGCCCCACCACCAAATAAATAACTTGCTTCTGTGCTTTATAAACATGTCTTAAAATCACAGGTTACAATCAGCAAATAGGTTACCATCGTTAAAGTATGCGCCTGTTATGAATCAGCTTAAACATTAAAAATTACTTATATCAACGGTTTTAACCTCGTTGATGTTATAATTAAGGTAGAAGGGTGATTCTCTTATTGAAGTATGCACCATGAATAATCCAGAAAAAAAAATCAATGGCTACATCATCGCCAAGGAAGGGTATAAGCCCTTGATTGTATCTGGTGAAGCTTTAAAAAAGCTTGCGAAAAAAGGGGCGCTTCGAGCTGATGATCTGGTATTTTGCGACTTTCAAAAAGTATGGAAAAAGGCCAGACATGTGAAAGGGTTGCGCACTTTTTTTGCAAAGCACAATCCAGATTTCAAGGGTTCTGTTTCTGAGCCTGATTTGCACCACAATGAGAAAGATTATGATGTAATTGCTGCAATCGAAAAAGAAAATCTTTCCTGTTTGCAAACGGTTTCTGCCCAAAGCGTTAATAATGGGCTTCATAATAATTTTTCCAACCCCGATATCCATCATTTTACCGAAGACGAATTCCTTCGAGATGCGGTGGAATATTTGCGAAATGGAGCCCCCTCCGATGATGCGTTTGTATCGGATTCTTGGTCCGGGCTCTTCAATCCCATGGTTATCTTTGGCATTCTAGCCCTCATTGCCTTGGGTTTTTTAGCCTATTATTTTTTCTTTATCAACCAGTTGGTTAAGATTTCTTAAGCTAAAGACTCCTGTTGGACACTTATCTAGCGGCATTCTTAAACAAGAATAATAGATATAAAAGTAATAATAATGGGATTGGACTGTTTATTCGTTCAAATCTCACTTCTTTTTTGCAAAATTATCATCAAGACAGGCTGTTGGATATTGAACTGCTTTAAAAATTACTTTATTTTGAAAGTATAAACGTACTGCAAGATTGCAGCATATTCGCCATCCGTGGTTTGCCCCGAATATAGGATCACCGTCAATATCCAACCCGTAGGACTTCATGCCAAGTCATTTGGGGAAGCACCATACACAAATGGTTTTCCCAATTATTTTTTGTTGCTTGTTAATTCTAGCCTATACCAGCGCAGCAGAAACCGCACGTACTACGCCATCGTATCGAGCCTTGGTAAGACCAAAAATCCCAGCAGAAACGACCCCGTGCTCCAACCCCATTGATGCCTTCTGGAAAGCCTCGCTTAATAAGGTGGGGATCACACCAGCACAGGAAGCCAACAAGCGGACTCTTTTGCGCAGGTTGCATATGGATATGACGGGCCTGCCACCCAATGCTGAAGAAATGCAGGAATTCTTAGCGGCAACTTCACCCGATGCATATGAAAAAGTGGTGGAAAAATTATTGGCATCACCGGCATTCGGCGAGCACTGGGGCCAGCAATGGTTGGATCTGGTAAGGTATAGCGACTCCGAAGGTTTCAAAATTGATCGCATCAGGCCGGATGCCTGGAAATTTCGCAACTGGGTGATTCAATCTTTCAATGAAGATCTTCCCTACGACAAGTTTATCAGTTGGCAAATAGCTGGCGATGAGATGGCGCCTGAAAATATAAAGGGTCGTATTGCAACGGGTTTTTTAAGGCTTGCGCCTGAAGAATCCAATGGTGCTGATTACACCCAGATTCGCCAGGATATTTTAAACGATGTCACGGATGTCACCGCACAGACATTTCTTGGTTTGACACTAGGCTGCGCCCGATGCCATCACCATAAATTTGATCCCATCCGCCAGGAAGAATACTTTCAGTTTCAGGCATTCTTCAGCGGGATCCTTTACCCGGATGCGATCCCACTTGCGCCAATTTCAATGACTCTTGATCAAAAAGCCCTGATGGAGAAATCGAAGCCCATTCGAAACGATCTCGAATCCATGATGCGTGACCATGAAAAAGATTTGTTTGAAGAAATCGTAGTGGCATTAGATCCGCAAACGCAGATAGCATTAAAGACCCCTGCAGAAAATCGGACTGTCATTCAAGCTCAACTGGCAACATTGGCAAGCAAGCAAATCGATCGGAGAAAAGCAAAGCTCTACCGTAGATTGAAACCCGAACAGAGGGCCATTTACGATAAAAAATTTGAGAGCCTTTCGAACATTGCAAAAGAACTACCCACCCAGGAAGCCTACATGGGGGTAACAGAAAAATACGCGAAAGCGCCCGCAACATTCCGACTGGCACAAGGCGATGTGCGTAAGCCCAAGGAAGAAGTACAACCGGGTTTTCCCATCTGGATTGAAAAAAAACAGCCTAACATATCTGCATTATCGAGTAGCTCGGGCCGAAGAACCGCCCTTGCCAAATGGCTTACCCAACCCGATCATCCCCTTACAAGCAGGGTGATTGTAAACCGCATCTGGCAGGGTTATTTTGGCGCAGGGCTGGTTGTAAACCCCAGCGACTTTGGCAAAGCAAGTGAACCTTACCACCAACCAGAAATATTAGACTGGCTTGCATCCGATCTTGTTCGTAACCAGTACAGCCTAAAATCAATCCACCGCTTGATCGTCAACAGCGCGCCTTATAAACTTGCCAGCAAAATCACAGACCAAGAGATTCTTAAGAAAGGCAACCAGATCGATCCGGAAAATCATTTGGTATGGCATGCGGAAGTTCGCAGGCTTTCAGCAGAGCAAGTTCGAGATGCCATCCTGCATGCCTCGGGCGCCTTGAACGCAGGCATGCATGAGGGAGTTGTGCGGTTTGCCTTGCCAGCGGCACTTGCCAATAGCAGGTATGCCTGGACAAAAGATGAGGCAGAGGCGGCATCAAAAAAACGCTCGATCTATTTGATCCAAAGACGAAACATGCCAAACCCATCGCTTGAGGCATTCGATTTTCCCGATCGTAACCTTAGCTGCGCAATCCGCAATGACACGGTAACAGCAGTGCAGGCATTGGCACTATTGAATGATCCTGAAATACTGGATCACGCCCATAACCTGGCTGCAAACATCCTGCAGAAAGCAGGTAATAACACTGCCTTGCAGATTCAAGGAGGTTTTCGGGCAATCCTCGATAGATCCCCGGACTCCAAAGAATTAGAACAATCCAAAATCTTTATCGATGTAACCTCCGCAGCAGTCGATCCTCTTGAAAGGCTTACCGACCTCCTTCACGCATTGTTGAATACAAGCGAATTTTTGGAGCTCGAATGATTCCACAATCTCGCAGACAATTTATTCAAACAATCGGTAACGGCTTTGGCTCTCTGGCACTTGGCTCGATGCTGGCACGCGATGCACAAGCTTCTAATCTTTCGGATGATCCTCTTCGCCATCACCCATCCAAGGTTCGTAGTATCGTTTGGTTTTTTCTTGATGGTGGGCCAAGCCATATCGACCTTTTAGATCCAAAACCTGCTCTGCAAAAACTCGCTGGCTCCCCCCTGCCATCAAGCTTCGCAAAACCACAAACCGCCATGGGCGTTACCGCCAACACCCCTCTCATGGCTTCCAAACGAACTTTCAAACAGCACGGTAAATCAGGTATCGCGCTTAGCGACTGGCTACCCAACCTATCCCGTCATGCAGATGATCTTGCAGTATTACGCTCATGCGTTGGTGAAGGTTTGACCCATGTGGCTGGCGTTTCTCAAATGAATACTTGTAGCACGCTTCCAGGCAGACCATCTCTGGGCGCATGGTCGGTTTATGGGTTGGGCAACGATTGCGACAATCTACCATCCTTTGTTGTACTTTCCGACCGCAAGGGCGATGTACCCGGAGGAAGCCGTAACTGGGGTAGTGGTTTTATTCCTGCAACCTACCAAGGCACCCGTTTTCTCGAAGGCCCCGAACCAGTTCTCTTTCATGCACCACCACCTCAAATCACTCCCATTAGGCAACGAAGAAAACTCGACTATTTAAACTGGCTTAACGAAAGACATAAAAACCAATCCTCGCCAACCGATAGGCTTGATGCTCGCATTGCAAGCTACGAACTTGCCTGGAAAATGCAGACCAGCATTCCCGATGTTAATAATCTTGCCAACGAAACCCGTGAAACTCTCAATCTTTATGGCATCGAAAACGAAACCACCAAAGCGGCTGGGCGAGCTTGCCTGATGGCACGAAGGCTTGTAGAGCGGGGCGTTCGATTCATTCAGGTTTATCTGGGCAGTGGCAGCGCATGGGATGCTCACACTGACCTTGAAGGCAATCATTCAACCCTCTGCAAAGAAACCGACCAACCTGTCGCTGCATTTCTAACCGATTTAAAACGCAGGGGATTGCTCGAAGAAACCCTGGTTATGTGGGGTGGTGAGTTTGGCCGTACCCCTATGAGCGAAAGTGGCAACGGCCGTGATCACAACCCGTGGGGATTCTCCATGTGGTTTGCAGGTGGTGGAGTTAAAGCAGGCTCTGTGGTTGGTAGCACCGATGATATCGGGCTTTATGCGGTTGATCGCCCTGCCCCCATCAAGGATATTCATGCAACGATTCTGCGAATTGCAGGCTTGGAAAATGATTTGCTGACTTACAAACACAATGGCAGAGATGAACGGGCCACCGTTACAGATGCAACCGTGATCGATGAATTACTTGCCTGATAAAACATGCCAGATGCTTGAATATATTTCAGAGTTTGAAATATCAGTGACGGTATTTCAATTCTCTTTTTTGCCATTGAGCCATTCCTCCTTCGCTTTTGCTTCATGCTTGTAAAACAAGAAAAGTTTCTGGTAAAAGTAAGGAACGCAGTCCATTGGGTTTTGATGTTCTGTTCCGTAAGTGCTGCCAAATGAGATAGGGCTATTTCGCTACCGAGCACAGTTCCACCATGTGGCCATCCGGGTCGCTTATAAACACCTGCACATATCCATCAGGTCTTAATTTAGGGCCCGAAAGTATTGTAATATTGTTTTGTTTAAGAATACCAATGGTGGTATCAGCATCCTCAACTTCAAATGCAAAATGGGGCCCACGAGTCTGCCTTTTTTCCTGGGGCAGCAAATTTCCAGCAGGGGCAGAACCTTCATACTCAAGGATCAAATGCATCTGCACCCTACCCAGTTGGAACCATAACCCATCAAAGGAAAATGGTGGTCTTGCAACCTGCCTCATACCCAAAAGATTTACATAAAAATTCTGCGATGCACCAAGGTCTTTCACCACCAGGGTAATGTGATCAAAGGCTTTTACCTGAAGTAATGAAGCGGGGTTTTCAACCGGTTGTGATTCTAATTTTAAAGAAGCAAGTTGCATCAACTCCACCGCCTCACGGCCTGTCATGCCAGGAACGATTCCAAAGTAGGCAGCTTTGGGGGTCATACCTACAATTTTAGCTTCGAAAAGATCTTCGGGTTCCTTTAGCGGATTCGCTGGTGTTCCCTTGGCAATTGCTATCGCCTGATCAAACTCAGCAGGGGTTTTAAGATCATAGATTCCACACCCGACAATGCCTGCGGGTGTGATGATGGAACAATACTGGCCCTTGTTCCATAAATTGCAAATACCAAGGGCGTAACCATGCTTGAACTGAATCCAGCGACTGGAAGAACTAGGCGATGAAGCCATGGCTTATAATTCCCCAAGAGAAATCACGCACCATGGTAGTCAATTTCGGTGACTTGCAATGCATACTTATGAATGAAGTCTCTGCGAGGCTCCACCTTGTCGCCCATGAGGGTGCGAAACATCTCATCAGCTTTAAAGGCATCATCAAGTTTAATTTGCATGAGGGTGCGCTGATGCGGATCGAGCGTGGTATCCCAAAGTTCTTCTGGATCCATTTCGCCCAGACCTTTAAAGCGGGTAATGGTCATGCCTTTTTCACCAATTCTTCGGACCTCAACAACCAAGCCTCGGAGGTGTTCCAGATTTTTGCTTGTGTCGCCATTGGTCAGAACCAATCTGGGAACAGGTTCACGGCCTGCAATGCGAACAGGCGGAATTAGATCGGTGGGCAACAATCCAAATACCTTAAGCTCTTCAATGGTTTTGTTGATATCGCGAATTTCATGCAATTCCTGAGCATAAAAGACATCCTCAGGAGGAACAGCAGGGGTTGCGGCGTTATCAACGCCTTCGGGATCATGAACCGCAACAGGTTGTTGATCTTCATTGCCTGCCACGAATTCTTTTCCTGCTTTTTCCTGTTCCTGTTTACGGAAAGCATCAACTTCAGCCGGAGAAAAGAACCAATATTCTTTACCAGACAAAAGAACTCTGCAATAGGGAAGTATACCATCTTTAACACGCTCGATGAGTGATCTAAGCCCTAGACCGCGCTTTTCCAAGGTTTTAAGTGCATCTTCCATGCGTGAAGTAAGCTTAAGGAGGTGGGCGAATCTTTCGCCACCCAAGGTAATACGCTCTGCCTTGGAATCGGGCAGGGGTAGGATGATAAGCCCGGTGCCATCGAGGCCGCGCTCTAAGAGTTCGGTCTGCATATCTTCAGCAGTTGCAACATAGCGGATCTGTTTTTTCTGCACCACTTTATAAAGCGGAGGGCGGGCAACATGAATATGACCATGCTCCACCAACAGCGCCATCTGCCTGTAAAAGAAGGTCAAAAGCAAAGTACGAATATGCTGCCCATCGACATCGGCATCGGTCATGATGATGATTTTGTTGTAACGCAACGAACTACGCACGGTTTCGTAATCCTGCTGGTTGCCTATATCCACGCCAATTGCAGATATAAGACTGCAGATTTCTGTGTTATTGAGCAGATTTTCAAGTCTGCATTTCTCAACATTCAGGGGCTTGCCCCGCAAAGGCAAAACAGCTTGGTACATACGATCACGCCCGGCTTCCGCACTACCACCTGCACTGTCCCCTTCGACCAGGAACAATTCAGATTCTTCGGTATCACGGGTGGTGCAATCGAATAATTTTCCGGGCAGTCCGCCGCCGCTAAGAATGTTCTTCCTGTCACGAATGGCTTTTCTAGCCTTGACAGCAGCTTCTCTCGCCTCCGCAGCGTTCATGATCATATCAAGGATGATTTTTGATTCCTTGGGGTTTTCTTCGAGGTATTTACCGAGTTTCTCTGCAACAGCAGAAGAAACTGCACCTTCAACATCTGCATTAAGAAGGCGGATTTTATTTTGCGATTCGAATTGAGGCTCTGGATGTTGAATACTTACCACTGCTGTAACACCGGTGCGGAAATCTTCACCAATGGGGCGCACGTTCTTGAAGAAATCGAGTTTCTCACCATACGCACCCACGGTGCGGGTAAGGGCTGCTCGGAATCCGCTGAGGTGGGTTCCGCCCACGGGATTATAAGCATTATTTGCGTAACATCGCACGCGCTCTTCATCTTCCCTCGTGTATTGCAATGCGCATTCGACTTTGATTTCGCCCACGCTATGTTCAATATAAATTGGCGGATGAATCACATCGTTATTGCGATTAAGATGCTTGACAAATTCTGCGATACCACCTTCGTATTTGAATTCTTCCGACTTACCTGTGCGATCATCGGTCAAGGTAAAGGACAAGCTTTTATTAAGAAAGGCAAGTTCGCGCAGACGATCTTCAAGGGTATCATATTTAAAATCAAGATCTTTAAAGATCTCATGATCTGGTTTGAACTTGATGCGGGTTCCCGTACCAATTGCGATACCAATATCCTTGAGTTCGGTCGTGGCTTTGCCGCGTTCGTATTCTTGAACATAAGTACGCCCGCCACGACGGACTTCAGCTTCAACCCATGCGCTTAATGCGGTTACAGCCTTGGCACCCATACCATGCAAACCTGCGGAAACCTTGTATGCGCCCTTATCGAACTTGCCACCAGCGCCCACCGTGGTTAACACCACTTCCAAAGTTGGTTTCTTGGCTTGGGGATGAATATCAACAGGAATACCACGGCCATCATCCTTGACGCTTACGCTGCCATCAACATAGATATGGACTTGTATATTTTTACAAAAACCCGCAAGTGCCTCATCAACGCTGTTGTAAATAAGTTCGTAGACAAGGTGATGTAAACCGGTGGTATTGATATCCCCGATGTAAACGCCTGGGCGCCTGCGGATATGATCTGCATCACGAAGGATCTGTACATTAGCGCTGTTATAATCATTCGACCCATCAAAGGTCGGGTCGACCAAATTATCTTCTGTCATCTATTCTATTCTCCAATGAAAATCATTTAGCTTTACCGTACTTGAAACGCAAGTCTGTCAGCACCGAGGCCGGCAAAAGCTTGCGTAACCTCGTTAGTATCGGGCGCTTTTGGTACTGCGTTAACTCTTGGAGCAACGCTGAACTATCGACCGAGACTTCGAGCACACCTTTCTTCAATACCAGCACGCGGGTGTGTTCCGCGTATTCCTCACCCGCGGCTTCCGCCCAGGATTTTTCAAGTTTTAAACGCTCTTGTTTTCTACCCCAACCCTTGGCAACAAATAACCTACCCAGAATATCTCCGATTTTTTCCGGACCCTTCTCCGGCTTGAAAAACCGTATTCCCATTTTGTTTTTCTCCAACTATTGCATCAGGTCAGAGGCATGATCAAATACTGGTAATCATCACCAAACTTAAACAATGCAGGGCTTGCAGCATCGATTAAATCCAATCGTACTTCTGCATCGTTGGGGAGCACCTTCAATAAATCGGTGACAAAGACGGGATTAAAGGCTATCTCCACATCCGGCCCCTGGTAATCAATTTCCAATTCAACCTTCGATTTACCCGAGATGCTACCCTGGGCCTGCATGACCAACTTTTTCGAGTTGAATTTGAACAATACTTTTTTAACTTCATCATCCGCCATGATGGCAGCCTGCCTTACCGCAGACCCAAAAGCCTCGACTTTTAAAATCGCATGAGCCGAAGATTTCTTGGGCAGAACCATTTTGTAATCAGGGAAACGCCCCTCTACAAGCCTGCTGTAAACAATCGATCGTTCTGTCTTGAACAAAACTTCGTTGGGGCGGAAACAAACCTTGATGCTTTCCTGGTCATCGGAAAAATTACGGTCCAATAAATTCAACGCCTTGCTTGGCACCACCGGCGATTGCCCCTTTGCCGAATGACCACCATGCTCTGAGGCGCTACCTTGGGTCCAGGCCAACCGCCTGCCATCGGTTGCAACCAATCTCACCGAATCTTTTTCGAGTTCCCAAAGCGCACCGGTCATGGTGTATCTTGCCATTTCGGAAGCGGAGGCAAATACGGTTCTGCGAATCATGGCACGCATGGTTCCGGCAGTCATTTCATGATACTTTTCATCCGAAAAGATTGGAATGTCAGGAAAGTTTGCAGGGTCTTCACCAGGCATTTCAAATTCAAAGGATTTTCCTGCGATGTGACTTGAGTCAGCATCTGCTTCAAGATGAATTTCGGTATCTCTTGTTTCCCTTAAAATTGAAATTAGCTTGGAAGCTGGAAGAATAGCTTCGCCAGGTTTTTCAACCACCATGCCTGCGATTTCAATCCGAACACCCAACTCCAAATCGGTAGCCATCAAAACACAACGGTCTTCATCTGCAACTGCTTTGAAGTTTTTAAGGATGGGTTTTACATCCTTGGATGAAATTGCAGAACTTGCAACTTGGCAAGCTGCTAATAACGCTTCGCGATTACATATTGCTTTCATAGTCTAAGGATCCTCGTAACACACATCATCGCACACACAATGATTCTTAATAGTAAATATAATTAAATTTTATTACTTTTATTGAGTGGCACACCCAAGTTGTTAAAAACACTTTTCAGTAACACTTAAACTCTTTTCGAGTATAGAGTTATCATACTAAATTTGTTGTGGAAAAGTTGTTATTTAATGGTCTTTTCGTGGTTACTCTTGGTGCGTCAGATGTTGATGGAATTTGGTTGGGAGCGCTATGGAACAATAGGCAACCACGAATCAACACTGGGTTAACAAGTTTTCCACAATTAGAATTAGGCTAAAACGTGCTCCAGCTGGCAAATAATGAATAAAAGGGTGATATTATTGCCAATCACATCTTCGACCTTTTAAAGGGAAGGATTGGTAGCAAAAAGGACTAAGCTAGATCGTGTTCAAGTTGGCGAATAGTGCCTGAAAGGGTGATATTATTGCCAATCACATCTTCGACCTTTTTGCAGGCATGTAAAACCGTGGAATGGTCTCTGCCTCCAAAGAATTCGCCTATTTCTTGAAGCGACATCCCGGTTAATCTGCGTGCCAAATACATGACAATCTGCCTGGGAAGGACGATTTCTTTATCACGCGATCTGGTTTGCATTGATTTAGGTGTAATGCGAAAATGTTTGCCCACTTTAGAGGCGATAGATTCAACGCTGATGGCTTTTTTAAGGTGCCCCGGGGTGGCGAATAGTTTTTCGAGATCCGACCGCTTTAAAGGCCTTCCCAGAGTACGAACCATCGTATGGACTCGGTTACAAATGCTTTGCAATCTGCGCATACTGCCTTCGACCAAACCGGCCAACCATTCCAATGCCTGGGTCTCAATTTTGGTGCCATAAGATTCGAGCTTGCGTTCAAGAAAAAGAAGTCTGCTTTCAGGCCCAAGTGCCGGTAATTCAAGTATCAAACCCGAAGTTATGCGATTGATAAACCGGTAGGAAAACTTACCTAATTGGCCCGGTGCAATCGAGGTAGAAAGAATGGTCAGGTTTCGCCTAGCGGTTCTTTCATCAAGGATCCGAGCTAGAATATCCGCTTCTCTTGGTTTAAGAAGTTGGATGTCTTCGAGAACCAAAAGATCCAAGTCGATGAGTTGTTTTTGCAGGGATTCGAAGTCATCACGATTTGCCATTTCTGAATCTCGAAGAGATTGGCAAAAATCGGAAGCCCTCATCATCTGGATGGTTTTGTTCTGGGAAACCTTCAGTATTTTTCGACAAAGCGAGCCTAAAAGCCTTGTTTTTCCTGATCCTGGTGGGCCGTAAAGAACCCCGATCGAATCAAACCGCTTTGGTGATCGCAAGACAAATAATTTGCCCACTCGATCCAGGGATAATCTGGCAAGTCTATGTTCGGGGAAATTCAACCTCAGCGAATGAGGGGCAGCCATGAGCATCCTGAAAAAGCCGTGAATTTGTATTTATCGGTCAGCTGACTGGGTTTTATGCTACTTCCTTGTCTCTTAACTTGCAATCCTAACCTTCTTATTCAAGTACTTTTAAACCAATATTTCTTGATTATTAAACCTATTATTCATTTATTCCTGCATGGTTTCGTAGCGACTGAACAGCGTGGGCGACTCTTTTTGCCCCCTCAATCACCTCGGCTTCCTCCAAATGAAACCCGAAACTAAACCTCATCGAGGATTTTAATACCTCAGCGGGCACCTGCATCGCCATTAATACCGGCGATGGTAAAAGTGAGCCGCTCGAACATGCGGATCCGGTGGAACAGGCCACCCCTGCCATATCGAGCCGCATCAGCAGAATATCTGCTTTTAAGCCGGGAAAACCAAGATTAAGAGTGAAAGGCAAGGCGGGGTTATATTCGCCGTTGATGGTGAAATCAGTCACTTCTTTTCGCAGTTCCTGAAGGAAGGATTCCCGGAGTTGGGAGACCTTGTTGCGCCTTGCCTCGAGGTTGTTGATAGCTAGTTTTAGTGCCATGGCCATACCTACAACAAGGTGAACGGGTTCGGTTCCGGGCCGGAGGCCTTTTTGCTGATGCCCACCATAGAGCATGGGTTTTAAAGTGGTGCCTCTGCGTACAAGAAGGGCGCCAATACCTTTTGGGCCATGAAATTTATGTGCGCTCAGGGCCAGGGAAGAGACACACAAGCGATGGAAATTGATGCGTATTTTTCCTGCAGCCTGCACTGCATCGGTATGTATCCACATTTTGCCTTGAAGTTGATTGCCTAGTGTTTCGGTGGGTTGCAACACGCCTGTTTCGTGGTTGACGAGCATCAGGGTTGCAAGGTTGGTATCTGGTTTGATTTTCTCTGAGAGGTTTGAAAGGCTGGCCTTTCCCTGGGGTTCGGTTTCGAGCCATTGAACCTGAAAGCCCTGTTTTTCAAGCTTTTTTAGATGTTCGGTGATCGAAGCGTGTTCAATTTTGGAAGCCAGAATACCTGAGGGGGAATCGTGTAAAGCACTTTGAAGAGCGAGATTGTTGGCTTCGGTGGCACCGCTGGTGAATACCACTTCATCGGGGAAGGCGCCTAGAAGGTGGGCAACTTCTTCACGGGAATCTTCGAGTGCTTTTCTTGATTTTCGCCCTCCACCATGGCTGCTTGATGGGTTTCCGAACTGGGTTAACGCGAAGGGCCGCATGGCATCCCAGATTTCGGGCAAAACCGGCGTGGTTGCATTTGCATCAAGGTATATCAATTCCAGATTATTCATAATTCCATCTTAACTGATTGAAAGGATATGAGGTGTGCAAAAGGATTTTTACAGCAATCCCTCCAAGGTTAGCTTGTCGCTTATCAAATGTTTCAGATCTTCAAGGCCTGTAAGGGTTTTAAGAGTGGGGGCATCTATGAAGGGCCTGAGTTCATGGGTGCGAAGGTCTTTGATGAAGATGGCGGGAAGGGCATCGTTAAGCTTGAATTCCTTGTGAAATTCGTCCCGATGCATGAATACGAAAGGGGGCTTTATTTTGTTTAGGAAATCGCGCCATTCCTTGCGCATCGAAAACGCCCCATGGGTAAGGGCGCAAAGATTGCACGGATAGGTACTTGGGGAAAGCACCTTGTGAGAGATGTCCGCCATCATGTTAAAGAACCCTCTGTCGGCATTATAAACAAAAACGAGACCTGAGTTTTTATCCATGACCAGAGTTTTCCTTTATGCGATCGATACAACCGATACCAGTTTAATCTCAGGAAGAAGAATAGGGAAGATAAAGGGCGTTGATTGGAGAAAAACAGATAAAGAAGAAGGTTTGTGCAATGTTTTGAAAGAATAATGACGAAATTTAGGATAACTAGCTTGACTAGGGGATAGTGTTTGTCATAAATTGAAATAACCTGAAGGTTATCTACCAATAACTTCCAGCAACTCTCAGGAGTCGAGTGTGATTGCCGAAGAACGAAGACAGCGTGTTCTAGACTTGGTCAGCACCAAGGGGTTTGCGACCTTGGCTGATCTCGCCTTGGAAATTCAAGTTTCCGAGTCGACTGTCAGGCGCGATCTCGAATTCTGGCACCAGCAGGGCAACCTCAAGCGCACCCACGGTGGGGCAATCTTTGTGGGCGATGGTTCCAGCTTTCCCGCACTTGAAGAGCGCATTGATGCCCAGCTCGAAGAAAAAAAAGCCATCGCAAGGGCTGCTGTTGCCCGCATCTGCGATGGTGATACCGTGCTTTTGGATGGTGGCACCACCACTTTGGAAGCTGCCCGCCTGCTTCTTGGCAGATCCATTCAAGTGGTTACCAACAGTTTGCCCATAGCCGCATTGCTTGCGGGCAGTAGGGAAACGGATCTCGTATTACTCGGGGGCTACATCTACCCCAAAACGGGCGTGGCTCTTGGGCCTTTTACCGTGCGCATGATGCAGGATCTTCATGTTCACCAGACATTGCTTAGTGTTAGCGGGTTGACCGAGCGGGGCTTGTTCAACAGTAATTTGCTTTTGGTGGAAACAGAGCGCGAGATGATGCGCTGCGCCGATGAAGTTGTTGTGTTGGCAGACCATACCAAGGTGGGTCGGCCTGCTCTGGCGTTTCTTTGCGAATGGTCTGAAATCGACCTTTTAGTTATCGATCGCAAACTTGAAGACAGGAAAAAATCAATGCTGGCGCAAACAGGCGCCCGCCTTCTTATTGCGGGTGATCTCGAGGAGTTTGGCAGATGAGTTCCAACATATTTAAAAACAATCTCATGGGTCTTGATCGAAGTCGCATCGAGCAATTGGTTCGCGAAGCTGTGGTAACGCAGTTGGGTGGAAGCCCGCCCAAGTCGCTGGCCCCGGGCCAGCCCAACCCTTTAATGGTGAATGTCTCTGCCCGCCATGCCCATGTGACACAGGAAGATCTTGAAAGGCTTTTTGGTAAAGGCCACAAACTAAAGGTGTTTAAAACCCTGTACCAGGATGGTTTTTTTGCAGCAGAAGAAACCGTTACCATCATCGGGCCAAGGCACCGCATGATCACCAACCTTCGCATTCTTGGCCCTTGCAGGGATCATAGCCAGGTGGAGTTGGCTTTCACCGATGCTGTGCAACTTGGCCTCGATATTCCTGTACGAAAAAGTGGCGACATTAATGACAGCCCTGGTTGCTATCTACTCGGCCCTGCTGGAATGATTCATCTTCCCAAGGGGGTTATCCGCCATGAACGTCATGTTCACATGAGCCCTGCGGATGCCAGTTTTTATCAAGTCAAAGACGGCGATCGCCTTAATTTGCGCGTGACAAGCGATTGTGCCGTGGTTTTCGAAAAACTTCTTTGCAGGGTGGGTAACGCCATCAAGTTGGAAGTGCATATCGATACCGATGAAGGTAACGCGTGTAATTATGCCCGGGCAACCGGGTTTGAACTGTTTCGATGAGTTTTTTGTCCGGGCGTGACGGACAGAAGGCAAATCGGGGAATGGAGAAAGAACGATGGCAGTAAACATGGAAGCCCTCGGGATGATTGAAACCCGTGGCATGGTCCCTTTGATCGAGGCTAGCGACACAATGCTGAAGGCAGCGAATGTGAAGCTGGTGGGTTGGACAAAAATCGGCAGCGGTTTGGTAACCGCAATGGTGGTGGGCGATGTTGCAGCTGTAAAAGCTGCGATAGACGCAGGCGCCGCTGCTGCCAGCAGGGTTGGCGAAGTCGTTGGAGTTCAAGTAATTCCAAGACCGCACGAAGATATCAGCACCCTGATTCCTGAACGAAAAGCAATCAGCTAATCCCTTACCATTAATGAAACGGAGGAAAAAGAAATGGCAACAGTAGCGACTCGTGGACAAGCCGAAGCCCTCGGCATGGTGGAAACCAAAGGATACATTGCAGCAGTGGCAAGCACGGATGCAATGTTGAAGGCTGCAAACATAACCCTTGCAGGCCAGGTACAGATTGGGAACGCATTTGTATGCACTTTTGTGCGTGGAGATGTGGGCTCGGTTCGTGCAGCGGTTGATGCAGGTGCACAGGCAGCCACCGCCAATGGTGAGTTGGTTAGTGCGCATGTTATTCCAAGGCCCGAAAAAGATGTCCTTGATTTCTATCTAGGCAAGTAAAGGGGCGATTCGATGAAGATACTGGTGGCAAACCTTGGTAGCACCAGCTTCAAGTACCGTCTGTTTGATATGGATGGGGAAAAGCTGCTGGCACGGGGAGGCGTCGAAAGAATCGGCGCACCTGTTTCCCCCTGTTTTGTTGAATCAGGTGGAACACGTGCTGATGCGGAGCTGGTGGCAAAGGATCATGCCGCTGCCGTTACGCTTTGCCTCGAGCAGCTTTCCCAACGGGGTTGCCTGAAGGATCCGGGCGAACTGGCGGCGATTGGTTTCAAGGCGGTTCATGCCAAGGATGTCAGTGGTGCGCAACGCGTGGATGAAAGAGTGCTGGCAGCCATGCAGGCTTACGCCGACGTGGCACCCGCCCATAATCCACCCTACATCAATGCGATGCGATTGCTGGCTTCCAAGCTGCCCCAGATACCTTTGGTTGCTTCTTTTGAAACAGGGTTTCATGAAACCATTTCCCAGGCAGAACGTTCTTATGCCATTCCCCATGAATGGATAGAGAAGTACGGCATTAAGAAGTGGGGTTTTCATGGAGCGAGCCATCGATTCATCGCAATGCGTACCGCCGAGCTTTTGAAAAACCCGAATGCCAGGATCATCTCCTTTCATCTGGGTGGATCGAATTCGGTGTGTGCGATAAGCGAGGGAAAATCGAGGGCGAACAGCCTCGGTATGAGCCCCCAATCCGGCCTGCCTCATAACAATCGTGTGGGTGATTTCGATATCTTTGCCCTGCCTGTGCTCCTTCGGGAAACAGGTAAATCGATTGAAGAGATCCTCGATATTCTCGCCAACCATAGCGGCCTTATGGGTCTTTCTGGTGGCAAGAAAGACATGCGCGATCTGGAGCAGGCAGCCTTGGCAGGCGATTCAAGATCCCAGGTTGCACTTGATGTGTTCATCGCATCGATAAGGCATTATCTGGGTGCGTATATGGTTTTGCTTGGTGGAGTGGATGCGATCGTTTTCACCGGCGGCATTGGTGAAAATTCCTCGGTTGTAAGATCTGGTGTTTGCGCCAATCTTGCATGGTTTGGCATTCATCTCGATGAGGCGAAGAACAATAGCGCCAAGGGCGAGGCCACGTTGCAAACTGCGAATAGCAAAGTTCAGATTTGGATCATGCCGACGAACGAAGAGTTGGTGGTTGCGAGGCAGACCCGCGATCTTTTGATGAAAAAGTAAAGTGGTTTTAACAAGAAAGTAAAGGAGATTTTTCATGATAGTAAACATCACCTACTGTACCTCTTGAGGGTACAGGAATTTTTCCGCCAGTTTGGCGGGAGCAATCCAAAAGGCTTATGCAGAAAAAGTAACAGTGAACCAGAAGACAGGTTCGGGCGGGGTTTTTGATGTCGAGCTGGATGGCGAAGTGATCTTCAGCAAATGGGATCAAAATCGCTTCCCCGATAATAAAGAAATCTTACTGCTGATCGAAGCCCGGCTTAAATAAGGAGTTTCATCATGTTCGTGGCACGCGTCACAGGTTCGGTGGTTTCCTCCCAGAAGGTTGCTTCGATGACCGGGCATAAACTGCTCATCGTTGAACCTCTGCGCGTTGATCCCGCCAACCGCGATAAACTCATAGGCACAGGGCGCAGCTTTGTCGTGGTTGATACCGTGGGCGCAGGCCTTGATGAAATGGTTCTTGTTGTCCAGGGCTCCAGCGCAAGGCTCACCCCTGAAACCGAAAAACTTCCAGTCGATGCCACCATCATCGGGATCATCGACACTGTCAACGTGCACAACAAAATAGTTTTCAGCGCCAATGCTGGTAATGGTTAAAGATCAAACTGCTCAGGATGATAAAACAAGGGGAACTTCATGCAAGTAACTGATGATCTGGTAAGAAGTGTGGTGCAACGAGTGCTGGCCCAAATCAGCGCTCCCTCAGGCACCTCTGCATCTGCGGTAAAAGCAGGCGCTGATGGCATCTTCAGCGATGTTGAATCCGCGGTTGCAGCCTCGGTTGCAGCTCAACGCGCCTTCGAACGCAGGGGCCTTGAAGACCGCAGAAAAGCACTCGCCTGCATTCGCAAAATCTGCCTCGAGAGGGCTGATGAGCTAGGCCGTGAAGAAATGGAAGAAACCAAAATCGGCAGGCTCCCTCATAAAATCGAAAAGCTTAAACTCATCGCTGATCGCATCCCAGGCGTCGAGTTTTTGAAAACCGATGTCTTCTCTGGCGAGAATGGTATCACCCTCCAAGAATACGCTCCCTTTGGCGTCATCGGGGCAATCACCCCCGTCACCCATTCGCTTCCCACGCTTGCTTGCAATGCAATCAACATGCTTGCCTCGGGCAATTCTTTAATAGTTAATGCGCATCCTTCCGGTGTGAAAATCGCTTGCAAAGGTGTGAAGCTTTTCAACCAGGCGATTCGTGCTGCGATAGGGATTGACAACCTCATCACCATTATTGACAAACCTACTTTGGAAACAGCGCAGGCGATTTTTGATCACCGCGATGTCCGGATGTTGTGCGTCACCGGTGGGCCTGCCGTAGGCAGAGCTGCTTTACGAAGCCCCAAGCGTGCTGTTGTTGCCGGCCCTGGCAATCCTCCTGTAGTGGTTGATGAAACCGCAGACATCGATAACGCAGCCCGTTGCATCATTGCAGGCGCGGCCTACGATAATAATCTGCTTTGCATTGGTGAAAAAGAAGTGTTTGCGGTTGCTGCCATCTTCGAAGAATTGATGGAAGCAATGGGCAGGCATAAAGCAGTAAGGTTGAATGCTGCGCAGGTTGATGCGCTTACCAAAATCGCCTTCAGCCCTTCTGAAGATAAGAAGTACATGGTTCCCACGAAGGAATTTATCGGGCAGGATGCAGCGTTCTTAGCTGCAAAGATCGGCCTTTCGATTCCTTTGGATACCGAGTTGCTTTATGGCGAAACCGATGAGTCCAATCCTTTTGTTCCCACCGAACAAATGATGACTTTTGTTCCCTTTGTTAAAACCAGGGATGTTGATTCTGCGATTGAATTGGCGAAGAAGCATGAGCATGGCTACAAGCACACCAGCATCATTCATTCGCGCAATGTGGAAACCATTACTCGCATGGGCCGTGAAATGGATACCACTCTTTACATTCAGAATGGCGCCAGCGTTGCTGGGTTGGGTATTGGCGGGGAAGGGTATGTTAGTTTCAGTATTGCAACACCAACAGGCGAAGGGATTACCACCCCACTAACTTTTACAAGGCAACGACGCTCGACCACGGTTGGTTCGATGCGGGTGATCTAGGAAACAACGATGCAAATTGGCACAGTGGTGGGAACTGCAACTGCAACCATGAAGCATGACAGCCTTAAAGGCTGGAAACTTGCGCTCATCCAGCCATTGCAAAAAGATGGCAAGGCCGATGGCGAACCGGTGCTGGCCATCGATCATCTGGGTTCAGCGGCTGGTTCCAACGTGATCATCACCAGCGAAGGTGGCGCAGTAAGAGACATCATGAAGCGCAAAGATTCGCCCGTGCGTTGGATGGTAATGGGGCTGTGTGATTGATGAGTAACGCAGTGCATGAATGGCCTGGAACAGTGCTTGCGCTAAACGATTTACAGCGCCTTGGGCCCAATCTGCGCGAGTTGATTGTTGCAGATAAAGTCGTGCTGACCCCTTGTGCGCGTGACGAAATCAAAAGGCTCGGTGTTTCACTTGTGCGCAGGGAAGCCAGAAAAGAAACAAGCATCGGCTATGGTTCTGATGGCTTGTACCCGCAGCTTGCCACCGTCGTGCTGGCGCTTGGCAGGGAAGGGTTTACGCTTAAAACATTGCAGATGCAGCAGGGTATCGGCTCGATTTTACTGGGAAAAACCGCTGGTGAGATGGTTTCACGCGGCGAGATGAAAAGTGCGGTGTTGTTTTGTAGAGAGCCTGAAGCCGCCGCTTGTGCCGCGAATAAACTGGTTGGAATTCGCGCTGCAGCGGTGAACAACATGATGCAGGCGAAAAGGGTCAGCCAGTCTTTGGGGGCCAATTTGATGGTGGTGGAAATGCCGGGCCGTACTTATTTCGAAATCAGACAGGTGATTCTTCTGATGATGGATGCAAAAGGATGCCCGGAAGGCGCCCAAGCCCAATTGGAGAGACTCGATGCGCGTAGCTGAGGTCATAGGATCGCTAACATTGTCGCGAGTTCACCCTTTGCTGGTTGGATCGCGCTGGATTATCGGGGTTCCCTACAGCCTCGACGCCCTTCGTGCCGATGGTAAGGGGGATGGCGAAGACCTGGTGATATTCGATAATTTGGGTGCGGGACTGGGATCAAAAATCGGCTTTAGTGAAGGGGGAGAGGCTGCAGCGCCTTTTCATCCGATTAAAAAGCCTGTCGATGCGTATGCTGCATTGTTGATAGATCAGTTGGAAATTTTACCCAAGAGTTAGTTCTTACTGTTGTTAATTAAAACGGAGCAAGGAATTACCATGTACACAAATGAATACAAACTGAAGGAATCAATCTGCGAGATCGGTCGCAGGGTTTACAGCAAGGGTTTTGCCGCCGCGAACGATGGCAATATCTCCATCCGCCTAAACGATAAAGAACTCCTTTGCACCCCAACCATGGTATCGAAGGGCTACATGAAGCCCGAGGATATTTGCAAGGTGGATTACGAAGGCAAGCAGATTTCCGGTATTCGCAAGCGCTCAAGCGAAATACTTTTGCACCTTAGTGTTTACAAGAACCGCCCTGATGTGAATGGCGTGGTGCATTGTCATCCACCTCATGCGACTGCTTTTGCAGTTGCACACGAACCAATCCCCAAGGCTATTCTTCCTGAAGTGGAAGTGTTTTTGGGCGAAGTGCCCACTGCGATTTATGTCACCCCAGGTGGCCAGAAGTTTGCCGACTCCATCACACCCTATGTCAAGGATTGCAATACCATCTTACTTGCAAACCATGGCACCATCACCTTTGGCCCCGATCTTGAAAAAGCCTACTTCAACACCGAAATCATCGATGCCTATTGTAGGATCCTTATTCTTTCGAGGCAGTTGGGCAGGGTGAATTACTTCACCGAAAAAGAAACTTCCGAGTTGCTTGAATTGAAAAAGAAGCTGGGTTATGACGATGTTCGCTTTAAGAACAGTAATTGCGAACTGCGTGGCGAAAATTGCTTTAACGAAGGTTACAGCAAATTCCACCCTGAACATGTTGCCTTCCCTGTTGCTGAACAGGATGCCTGGATCAATGCGAAATCATCCCCGGGTAATAACAATCTTGATGTTGATGCCCTCGTGAAAAAAATCACGGATCAAGTGATGGCTGCATTGAAAGGTTCTCCTGCTTAAAGCGCCCTTGGTTTCAGTGCTTTCATCATCCTCAGTGAGATTTATATGTTTAGTTTCAAGAAAGATAAAACCGGTTTCTTTTCTGCGGTCAGCCTTATTATTCTCGCTGCTGCAACTGTTATTGTAACCGGTATCCTTCTTGCACAAGGCATAAAAGAGAACAACTGGGAATACTACAGTGTTCCCATTAAGATCGTGCTCGCTGTTTTCTGGATCACAGGCATGACCATCGTGCTTACCCGCATTGGTGTTTTTGCGGTACAGCGGGGCAATAAGAAACTCGAGGAACTTCAGGCAGGCGAGAACCCCGCAACACAACCTGATTCCCAACCATCCGATTCCGAACAACCTAAATCATAAACAGCTTTCTGGAGAGTTTTGTCATGAAGGTAAGTATTATTGGCGGTGGCGGCCTGGTCGGAAGTATGGCTGCCTATGCACTGCAATTTGGCAAAGCTGCAAGCCACATCTGCATCATCGATGCCAACAAGGATGTCGCCCAGGGCGTTGCACTTGATCTTCTTCAAGGTTCATGCCTGGTTGCAGACCAACGCATCACCGCGGGCACCATGGAAGATGTTTCCACCAGCAATGTTATTGTGATCACCGCGGGCCTTCGTAGAAAACCCGATGAAAGCAGGCTCGATCTCATCAACCGAAATGTTGATCTTTTTCTCAATCTTCTGCAGCAGGCCAAAGCCGCTGGTATTAAAGAAAATACCCACCTAGTCGTGGTTAGCAACCCCGTGGATATTCTTACCTACCTTGCAGGTAAACTTTCTGGCCTCGACCCCAAACGCATTATCGGCCTAGGCACCGTTCTTGATACAGCTCGCTTCCGCAGCCATATCGCAAAGCGGCTTCAAGTTGCGCCTACCCAAGTTCAAGCGTTGCTTCTAGGCGAGCATGGCGATAGCATGGTGCCAATCTGGTCAAGCGCAACCGTTGCAGGTTTGCCTTTGGAACAATTCCCCGGGTGTAATCCTCAACTCATGAAGGATGCATTTGAAGAAACAAAAACCGCAGGCGCAACCATGATCAAGCTGAAGGGCGGATCTGGTTTTGCTGTCGGGGTTTCCATTGCTGAAGTGGTTCAATCCATCATCCTTGACAGCAGGAAAATTCTGCCTGTAAGTTCGCTTCAAAATGGCCTTTATGGCGTGCATGATGTCTGCCTTAGTGTTCCCACAGAAGTTGGTTGTGGCGGAGTTCGCAAACTTTTTGAACTTGCCTTAACACCCAAAGAAAGAATTGGTATTCAGCAATCGGGTAAACTTTTACGCGATATCATTGATCAAGTTGAAGCCCGCATTGGTAACCCCAATCCCGTTGCGATTGGCGCTTCTTCTCCTATTAATCCCCAAAGCAACCCTCAGGGCAAGATTCTCCCCAGATCGGCCTGGCAACCCTCCCGGAAGTATTAATCATGGAAGATATTAAACTTATCGCAGCCCTTGTTTCCCTTGCACCAGGCTACAACATCAGCATTGGTGGCGGCCTTGATATCACCCGCCTTGATGAAAATATCTTCTCCGTCACCTTTCCTGAAACCGACTCCATGGAGTCTGACATCAAGGAAAAACGCTTCAAAGATGCTGAATCCGCAGCCAAGTTTTTTGAGCAAAAACGACAGGCGCTGAAACTTGGCGATGACTTCTTGACCGAGGATGATGAAGAGTGAACCTCAAATCCCTCGATCTTAAACTGCAGCGCATTCATGCCAACCCAAAGTTGAGCAAGGATTTCATTCTTGCAGATGCTAAAGATCCAGACATGGCGTTAGGCATTGCAGCTACCGGGAAATCGCCGGAAGCCCATCATGGCGAAACCAAGTATCGCAGCCTTTCTGAATTTCGCGATGTGATCGTCCAGGTTGTTGAACAAAAGCTTGTGGATATCATGCTGATGTCAGCAAGCACCGCAGAAGCGCTGGTGCTTCATAAGAATATTTTTGCCAACAGCCCAGTTACTCCTGCCGCCCGTGCCAACGATACCACCGATGTTCATATTTTCGCCGGTGGCCAATCTGCAACCCAGCCCTCGCTGCCTTTTCGTACAGCAACGCTCGATCATATCCAGTGTGGCAAGTGGAGTTGTTCACCCTTTGAAAGGCAAAAAGGCGTTAACCTTGGGCTTTACAGCATTACTTTTAATAATGATTCCAACCTTGATCGTAATGCGCTTGAAGAATACAAGAAGTTTCGCATCGATGCAGAGCAAAAGGGCTTTCGCCACTTTTTGGAAATCTTCGATCCCAACCGGGCGGGTGCGGTCGATCCCGAAAAACTTCCGGGCTTTATCAACGATGCCATCGTTCGAACCCTGGGCGGTGTAACCTCCAAAGGCAGGCCCGTGTTTTTGAAGATTGTTTATCATGGGCCCAAAGCCATGGAAGAACTTGTGCATTATGATCCACATCTCGTGGTGGGAATCCTCGGCGGTTCCGCAGGCACCACCTACGATGCGTTCAAGCTTCTTTCCGAGGCCAAAAAGTATGGCGCCCGCGCTGCACTCTATGGTCGTAAAATCAACAACGCTGAACACCAGCTTTCGTTCATCCGTTATCTCAGGCTTCTTGCGGATGCCCAGATTTCTGCTGAAGAAGCTGTAAAAGCCTATCATGGTGATTTACAAAAATTAAACATCAAACCCCAAAGATCATTTGGAGACGACATGAAAATAACCACGGGTGTGATGAATTATTCCGGGTCAGGCACCACGATTAGTTTTCCCCAAGCCGCTGCACCAAAAGAAGATGACCACGATTGCTCCTGCAAGGGTGGCCCCAAAGCCTGCCCATGTGATGCTCCTGTTGCAGAAGTAAAAACCCTAGTACCGGAAGCAAAGGCTGCGAAAACCACCACGGTTGATTTTTCGAAAATGACCGCTAAAGAAAAAATGGCTTATCATCAACAACGCTGGACCCGTATACTAGGTTGATTCTTGTTATCCTTTTATAACGGAGTATCTCACGATGGATTGGTTTCTTTTGTTCATACCGTTGGCATATATTTTATTAAGAACGGGAACCCAGGCGATGGACCTGCGTTTGCAGCGGGTTGAAAGAAAATTGGATGCCGTTATGAATCATCTGGGTGTTGTTATGAATTCCGGGGTTGATCCCCAACTTCTGCAATTGGTTCGCGAAGGTAAAAAAATCGAAGCGATCAAACTATATCGTGAAAGCACAGGCGTTGGGCTTAAGGAAGCCAAGGACTTTGTCGAAAGCCTTTAAATCCTATTACCATTCCACAAAGCCCAAGAAAACATTATTGATGTAAATTGCACGGTCAGGAATAATGCTTCCCGCAGTGATAAGTGTATTATCAATAAAGCAATGCGAACCTAAAGTAACCCCATCTTGAATGGTTGAGCGGAAGACAACAGACCAATCACCCACGATAATATTGCTGCCTAATGTGGTGCCCAACCTGCTCCCAGTACTTGTATCTTCACCACCATGTATGAGTGAGTGAAATCCAAATTGATTATTGTCGCCTGTAACAATGCCTGTGTGTTCAAGGGCATGGGCAGTGAAACTATCAGCCATTCGGCTGATGGTACCAAATACAAAAGGAGAGCCTTCATCGGCGCGGATAGAGTCACGATGCCCCATAACCAGGTTGAGCTGGGCAAGAGAATTCGCCAATGTCACATTTCCAATGATCCGATTGCGGAACGAGGTAACTGCCTCGCTTCCCGAGGAACCAAGCGTAGGCAAAGATTCAACGGGATTAAAATCAGTTGCAGGATTCAAATTGATTCCCAGAAGGGCAAGAATGCCGCCTTCAAAATAAAGCTGATCATACCCTTCCGCAAGTTGTACATTCACATGAAGAACATCTGCCATGAAATCTCGTAGAGCAGGGGTTACAGAAGTGATTTTCCCCAGACTTGGGTCATCTGCCTCGGCTTGAGTTTGTATGAATTTTCCACTCTTCACTACCGTGCCAGATCGTATGATAATACCCGGTGCGACTTTAGCAAGATGAAGCACTGCTGTGTCTTCTTCAAGTACTGCACCATCAACGATGGAATTAAATCCTACAAAAACAGGTAAGCCATGAATTTTTCCAATTTGGCTGGAACCTAAAATGCTGGCGCCGTGGGCAATGATGACTTCGTCGCCGATGGTAATCCCATCACCGCTGGAAACTATACGTACATTATCCTGTAAGTCGGAATCATCACCGATAGTAATAGGGCCATTGGTTGCATCAAGGATAACAAAAGGAGCAATTAATACTGCGCCTCCAATTTTAACGTTGCTTGGATAAATAAACTCGACAGTGGGATCAATATAAGTGTTGTTAAGTTGCACAGGGATGCGGACAGATCCCGTAGCGAAACCCCCACTTCTAAAAGCGGTGTTATAGGCGAAAAAAGAACTAATTTCTGTGGATGCACTATTCCAGATGCTAACTTCAGGAGCTCCCCCAGGGCCTGCTGCAGCAACGATGTCTGAAAAACCATCGTAGTTAACATCTGTAAGACCAACAGTAACTCCACCTGAAAATTGCTGATCAAAAGCAAAGAAACTGCTTAGTAGTGTGGCATTACCACCGTTAAAAATTCGCACATTTGGGCTACCACCTTTCCCGGGGCCGGTGACAATTTCAGATTTTCCATTAAGATCCATATCCCCAACAGCAACAAAAACCCCACCAGTGAATTGTTCGGAATAAGCGAAAAAGCTTCCTAATTCGATGCCATCGGGTTGAAATATTTTAACATGCGGAGCACCCCCTTGGCCGGTGCCCGTGATGATTTCATCTCCTGCATCGCCATTATAATTTTCTGCAGCAACCGTAACGCCGCCAGTAAAACTTTGGTCGTAGGCAAAGAAGCTGCTTGTCAGAGAAGCGACGCCGTTATCAATATTAAAGATGCGGACATTAGGGCCACCACCTGCACCTGCGCTGACAACGATTTCAGAAAAGCGATCGTTATCAAAGTTCCCTGCTGCTACAAATACCCCGCCGCTAAAAGAGGGATCAAATGCAAAGAAGCTGGTTAATATTTTCAGGGTTTTGCCATCAAACACATTTACCTGAGGGCCACCCCCTGGCCCTGCGCCGGTTATATAATCCGGAACACCATCTGCTGTAATATCCGCAACAACAACCCGAACGCCCCCGGTGAAGGCTTCATTGTAAGCAAAAAAGGAAGCAGTCTCTTGATTGGTTTCAGCATCAAAAATTCGTACATTTGGGCTACCACCAGCCCCTGCACCAGTAGCTATTATGGCTCCAGCCAATGCAATTCGATTTTCTAATACTTCTAAACGGGGTGTGAATTTTAAAATAGTAAGTGAATCCTATGTTAAAACTAGGGCGTAAGTATTTAAACAGTTTATCGATTTTATTTTGGCTTCCGCCGTGAGTAAAGTCAATTATTGTTCCGGTGGTAATTTAAAGAGCTTAAGTACGATTTCGTTTTGATTAACGGTTATGCTAAATAAAATAGATCTTTCAGAGCCGGAAGGGTAAGCGACGGTTGGCGAAAGCAAATGGGCTCCTTCGACAAGCTCAGGGCCCGGGTTACGGAGACTCTCGCCCGTCATTCCCGCATTTGCGAGGATGACAAAGGACCGGGGCTGGAAAAAAAATAGGAAGAGCACGAACGAAGAAAATCAGAGTGTTTCTTCTTCCGTGCTTTTCCGTGTCATTCCGTGGCAAATGCTTTTTCTTTGCTTCTATGGCGAACTTTTAACCCTTGTTGAACTTTTGGATACGGCCTTGGCCTACCCATTCCAACACATACAGATTCCCCTTGGAATCCAAGGTCAATGCATGGGGTGCCTTGAATTTTCCTGGATGCTTTGAAATATCATCCTTGATCGCGGAACCATCACCCATCTGCGCCACGA
>CAZYAY010000039.1:0-1536 GCA_964646215.1 uncultured Candidatus Kuenenia sp.
TAATCATAATCCCTGAAAGTAAACCCGCTGTTAAGCACGACATACTTGCCTGGGTTTTCTGGGTTGGGATGAATCATAATCAGTGCATGATCAGCAGAACTAAACTTTTCCTTGTTCACCCCCAATTCAGAATCCCACTTAACAGGAAGCTTGGAAGCAATCTTTGCTATGAGCTTGTTGCTACTGGCATCACCCCAAAGAATCAGATGATTTTTCTTGATATCTTCCTCGGTAACCTCGGTATCGTTTTTAACACGGGCCTCGCCTCGGAACTGCTTGCGCCAATGATCCAAAGAGCGATCCATCTCGGCTTTCACCCAAGCCTGCACTTTTGGGTTCTTGGATTCACCAGTTGGTCGAACCACCAAAAAGCTATCCATGAAGGCATCATCAATGGGGCCGGACAAACCGTGTACTTTACGCTCGCCAGGTGCGGTGGGCGCAGTCACCAGTTTCCAGACGTTGTTTTCCTTGCGGAAATGGGCAACCCATGAACGATCAGATTGCGGGGCATTACAAGTGATTTCAACACCATCAAGAATAACCTTGGTTTTTTGCGTAACATCCAACGGGCACAAACCGCTGGGCATTCTTAAAGTCAAGCCTTCAACATTGGTGGTGCTGGCCTTGATGGTTTTTGAATCAACTATTTCTGCATCGACCAAAGCTTTTTCCCAATGCTGTTTAAGAAGATCAACCTGCACCCACAGCATCTGGTTGTAACGCAGCGTATAGGTGGAGAAGCGAATGCGCTTGGGGATGGGGTTACGGCCTTTTTCAACAATCGCATCAATACGCTCGCTTACTTCTTTTCTAGCCTGCGGATGATAGCTGTGCCCGGTTTTTGGCCCGATGACATGGCGAAGTTCAATACCTTCTTTTTTCAAATAAGTTTCCATGATATCAGCGGCTTGCTTTTGGCTGTCCGTCTCACCGCTATAGGCAACAACGGGAAGGTTGGCGAAGTTGATGGCCCAATCGGTGCAATCATACCAATGAAGAAGCTTCTTTTCCCAGGCATTGGGAGTGATGATTTCTTTCTGAAAAACCCTTAGGAATTCAGGAGTTTCGGCAAAGCCCGCACCAGGAGCAGCGGCTGCCCACCTGCCCGGGTAATGCACTGCGAACTGCCAGCATGCAGCGCCACCCATCGAGAATCCACGAATCACAACCCGGTTACGATCAATCGAATAATTATTTTCAACATGGTTCATGGCTTCAATGCCATCGATTTCGCCAGCGAACTTATTTGCGCAGCAATATCTGCCATACAGTTGCAGCACCATGCCGCCGGCGGGAACAAACTGGCCCGCACTGCGCATCGCCCCTTCAAGAAAGTTCAACTCGGAAAGTTTTTCCCCCCTGCCATGGCACCAAAGATCAAGCCTGCGCTTGTGATCTGTCATGCCGGTATAATCAGCGGGGATTGCGATACCGTAGGGTTGGACGGAATCATCAATTTTGGAACGGTAACCACGAACAACCAAACCTGTTGCAGTAGTCCAAGGCGCCTTGCCTTCTGCAAGAGACTTGGCA
>CAZYAY010000039.1:1636-7252 GCA_964646215.1 uncultured Candidatus Kuenenia sp.
TTGCAGTAGTCCAAGGCGCCTTGCCTTCTGCAAGAGACTTGGCACGATCCATGCCTAATTGCAGATGCTTCTTGGCGATGGGGAATTCCTTGGCATCATAAAATTCATTGTGGGCAAGCGCGTAGCGCACGCTGTTATGAAAGATTTCTACATCAGGAAGAAGCTCTGCGTGGGGTTTTCCAGCGAGTGATTTTTTGAGGGCGTTAATTTGTTTGCCCAGGTCGTCCACACCTTTTTGCAAATCAGCACGAACCTCGGCAGGCACCATGATACCCTCTGGAGGCACGGGCCGCACTTTTTCAGCGACATTATCCTGAGGTCCATCAGCAAGTACAAAAAGTACGGATGCGAAAAAAAGTGAAGAAGCCAGGATTCTCATGGTAGCACTCTCGAAGGTAGGAAAGAACCCACCCTGCTTTCACAGGGTGGGAAAAGGAATCAACAAAAATCAAACGCTACTAAAGTGAATAACCCTTGCGGTATTCAAAATGCAAGTGTTGCTCAGCAGCGGAATCATTGGTGAACTTGAAAGCAGGACCATCCCATTCAAGCTTCTTGCCTGCCATCTTCATGCCGACATTACCAAGCAGGATGGCTTCGGTAAGCATGCCAGCATAGTTGAAGTTCGACATTGCAATGGAAGGATCATTCTTGCGAATGGCTTCAACCCATTCAGACTTCATGCCGCCATCACCCTTGCCGTTGCGGGGAAGAACCTGATCAACCTTGGGTTTTTCCATGGTCGAACCATCGAGGTTGTAGATTCTGAAGGAGGCACCATAATCATTGGGCGAGTAAATGATACCCTTGTCGCCAACGAGGATGGAACCGGATGAAACAAGCTTTTCTTCCTTGCCATCCTTGCCCTTGGCAAGAACCTTGGCCTGAAGTTCAGCAGGAGGATGAACAAGAACATTATCTTTCTTGCCTTCGTACCAGTTGAGGGTGACAGGCGCCATGGTGCCACGCGCAGGGAATTGCAAAGCAACCGTTGCCCAACCGGGGTAGGTTTCGACATTGGTTTTTTCGCAGTTGGAAAGAACAGAAGTAGGGTGGGCAAGTTTAAGTGCCATGAATGCCATGTTGGCGGTATGGCAAGCCATATCACCCAAGGCGCCTGTACCGAAATCCCACCAGCCACGCCAGGCAAAAGGATGATACCCAGGAGCGTAAGGGCGCATGGGGGAAGGCCCGATGAATTCATCCCAATGAACATGTTTGGGGCATTCATGGGTACCTGTTGGTCGGGTTGTAACCTTGGGGGCCTGTGGCCAAATGGGCCTGTTGGTCCAAACATGAACTTCCTTAACTTGGCCAATAACGCCTGCACGGATAATTTCAACTGCTTCACGGAGGCCGTTTTCAGCAGTGCCTTGATTACCCATCTGGGTGCAGACCTTCTTTTCAACAGCAAGTTCACGAAGAACGCGAGCTTCTTTTACGGTGTGAGTTAAAGGCTTTTGCACATAAACATGCTTGCCCATTCGCATTGCCATTGCGGCTGCGGGTGCGTGGGTATGATCAGGGGTACCGATAACTACAGCATCGATATCCTTGCCCATTTCTTCAAGCATTTTGCGGAAGTCATTATATTTCTTGGCCTTGGTGAACTTCTCACCCTTCTTGCCGAGGGTGTTATCATCGATATCGCAGATGCCAACCACTTCGCCAAGAGCGCCTGCCTGATCGATATCGCTACCACCCTTACCACCCACGCCCACGCCAGCGAAGCGAAGGCCTTCGAGTGCGGATTTCTTTTCCTGGGCACCAGCAATGCCACCTGCCAGCCAAAAGCCAGCCCCTGCAATGGAAGTTTGTTTAACAAAGCTACGACGATCAGGCTTTCTAATCATTTTAATTGCTCCTAGAGATAAACAAGAAAAAGCACCACCTCTGTAACAGAGGTGGCAAAAGGTTGGTTCAGAATCTTAAGCTTTAGTCTAAAGCTGCGAGAAGGGTTGCGCAACAGGTTTTACGGTTTTTGTGAGAGGTTGCACTTGGGGGGGCATAATATGCAAGCCATCGCTATTAGGCTTTTTGCCATCCTTTACCGCTAAGGCATGATGTTCAAAATCAACCCAGGCAAAATAACTGACTGCAATGCACAAAGACCATGCAAACAAGTTAGGGAAAAGCGATGGGCCAAAAAACTTGACCGCTGTTCCTGCAAACTGGTTTAATTCCACCGTTACACCGTTAAAATCAACACTGCAAAGCTCATCCAACACCAAATGCGACAAGAATCCAACCATGGCACTAGCAGCCATATAAACACGAAGCAATGTAGAGTCATGGGTATAGCAAAGGAAAACCAAACCGCCCGCGATAACCATCGCAGGAACACTATGGAACATTCCCCTATGCACACTTAAACGCCTGAATATGTTGGAAAGCCCAAATCGTATAAACACATAAAGTATGGCCAAGATGGCGAAGGTTTGATCTTCTGTGAGGCCAAAACCAAGCATGCGCTTAAGCAACATCAGCGGCACAACCACTGCGGTAAGATTGAACATTTCGCGTACGGGAACGCCGCTACTGCTATCAAGATCTGGTAGCAACCCACTAACTGCGGTAATGCCCGCAGCCATCAAGCTGGTGCCCCAATCGAGATCAAAATAAAAAGTAGCAAGCAAGCCGTTAGCTACTGCAAGCATGGAAGAAAACCTAAGATGTCCGCGATAACTAGCCATAAAGCACCTCCTTGTGCCAAACGAAAAACATAAATCACTCAGGCTTCATGCCCAAATTTTTAAAGAGAAATCCCATTTGATCTGCAACTTCATCAAGAATTTTGGCGGTAGGCTTACCCGCACCATGCCCAGCCTTTGTTTCAATCCTTATAAGCATAGGGTTGGGCCCCTTATTGCACTCTTGTAGCATTGCTGCAAATTTAAAACTATGCCCGGGTACCACACGATCATCCGTATCCGCGGTAGTAATCATGGTTGCGGGGTAGGATGTTCCCTTTTTAAGGTTATGATAAGGCGAGTACGCATAAATAGCTTTAAATTCATCTGGATTGTCCGCAGAACCATAATCATCAACCCAGAAACGCCCTGCAGTAAACTTATGAAAACGAAGCATATCCATCACACCTACAGCGGGAAGACATGCACCGAATAAATCAGGCCTCTGCGCCATGCAGGCGCCTACCAATAAACCACCATTGCTACCACCCTGAATCGCAAGTTTGGAGCTTTGGGTATATTTCTCGCTGATAAGCCATTGCGCCCCTGCAATAAAATCATCAAAGACATTTTGTTTGAGAATCTTGGTGCCCGCTTTATGCCAGGCATCGCCATACTCGCCACCACCACGAAGGTTTGCAACTGCGAAAACCCCGCCCATTTCCAACCAGGCTATCCTGCTCACAGAAAACGAAGGCGTAAGCGAAATATTGAAACCGCCATATCCATAAAGAAGAACCGGGTTGTTGCCATCTTTCTTCAACCCCTTGCGATAGGTAAGAAACATGGGCACCTTGGTGCCGTCCTTACTTGGATAAAACACCTGCTCGACCTGATAATCATCCGGGTTGAACTTTACCTTTGCGGTACGATAAACTTCACTGGTGCCTTTTTTCAAATCATAACGATAAATCGAAGGTGGCGTTGCGAAGCTGGAAAAGGAGTAAAAGGTTTCGCTGGCATTCTGCCTGCCACCAAAACCGCCCGCAGTTCCAATCCCAGGCAACGGAAATTCAGAGGAAGTTTTCCCATCGATTGAAAAAATCCTGACAAGTGTCCGGGCATCCTTCAAATAGCTTGCAATGAATTGTTTTCCAAAAAGGCTGGCACCCTGAAGAGCTTCCTTTGTCTCGGGGATGATTTCCACCCAGTTGGCAGGTTCAGGCTTTTCAAGGTTTATTGCAACAACCCGGTGCAATGCGGCCTTATAATTCGTTTTGAAATAAAGGGTGCTGCCCTCATTCCCCACCAGAGAATACTCGTTATCAAAATTATCAATGAGGTCCACGGGTTGCGGATCTTTTTTAGTCAGGTCAAAATAAGTAACCCGGTAATTATGATCAGTCCCCTTCCAAGTGGTGATAAGCAGGTATTTGCCATCTTCCGTCACTTCGGTTTGAAAACCCCATTCAGGATGATCAGGACGTTTGTAGATTAGTTTGTCTTCTGACTGGGCGGTTCCAACCTTGTGGAAATAAACCTTCTGGTTGAGATTAAGCCCTTGGAATTTCGTGCCTGCAGCGGGCTCATCATACCTGCTGTAATAAATACCCTTGGCATCAGGGGTCCATGCGGGGCTTGCAAATTTAACCCATCGAAGTTCATCTGAAAGTTGTGCCCCAGTATCAACATTTAAAATGCGCCAAACATGCCAGTCGGAACCCGCTTCAGCTATGCCGAACGCGAGAAGTTTTCCATCATCACTGGGCATCCAGGAGGAAAGGGCGATGGTGCCATCTTTCGCCATGGTGTTAGGATCAAGTAGGGTGCGTGGCTTCCCTTGAAGTCCATCTTGGACCAGGAGAACAGGCTGGTTTTGCAAGCCATCATTGCGGGTGAAGAAATACCTGCCCTCACGAACAACAGGCGTGGAGAATTTTTCGTAATCCCAAAGCTCCGCAAGTCGCTTGCGAATTTTAACGCGTTCAGGGATCTCAGCCAGATAAGCGTTGGTGACAATATTTTCCGCTTCAACCCAATCTTTCACTTCGGCAGAATTTCGAACATCATTTTCCAACCAGCGATAAGGATCCGCAACCTTAGTTCCATGATAATTATCGACCTGTTCGATTTTTTTAGTGCTTGGATATTTCAATGGAAGCCCCTGGGCTTTAAGTGATTGACTGATGAAAAAAGAAGTAATAATTCCAAGAAGAAACAAGGATTGATAGTTCATGTTGTTACACCAAAAAGCAATAAAACCAAGGCGAAAGAAGAGAGCTTTCGATAACGTCGGGCTTAAAAAGCATGATTATAAAATCACCTGAAATGAACTGTTAAATGAAAACAGATTCAAATTCAGAAAGAGGGTTACTTAGTTTTCGGGAGCTGGTGCAGGAGCTGGTGCGGGTGCGGGTGCAGCACCATCTTTTCCTAGCTTACCGGGCCTTGCAATCACCTTATCAACCGAATCGGGTGGTCCACTTGGGCTGGTCAGCCTCATGTAATCCCAAAAAAGAAAACCGCCACCTATAAGTTGTGCCAACAATGATAAAATCAAAATCCCCGTGTATGCGTCACTGCGTGTGCCCGATGAAGGAGTCTTTGCCTTGGCTGCCATGATTGGGATACCCTCCTAGATAAACTTTAAGATTAGCTTTTGAAATTAGCTGCCAAGAATGCGGCTTGCTACACGATCGCCGGCAATCGGCTTGTCAGACAACGGCTTTACCGGTTGGGCAACAGCTTCATTGGGAGTAACTTCGAGAATGCGAACAGTGCCCAGATACTTGGATTGGGTGGCAACCGCAGAAAGCCTGAAGACTTCAAGAGTATGGCCCTTGGTCAACCCAGAATCAGAGCCAATGGAAATTTTGATCAAGCCACTGGCATCAGCAACCTTGACCATGCCTTCGATATTATCCGGTGGCGGATTCTTACTTGCTTTATTGATCTGAGCCAGCGCGGAGGTTCCGCCTACTTTGGC
>CAZYAY010000039.1:7352-31357 GCA_964646215.1 uncultured Candidatus Kuenenia sp.
CCTACGAACAAGCTGAATATTAGATTCACAAATACCAGAATTTTACCTACAGGTGTCATGGCCTGATCCTCACTTAAATGTTAGGACTTTACATCAGTCAAATTCCATTGCTTTAATAATAACAGAAACCAAGCAATATATCTTGACAATAGTAATTTTTGCATCCGGGCGGGACTATGCCTTGTATTCCAAGGCTTGTCAACGGCAACAATCATAACCCAGTAAAAGTAAGGGGAATAATTGCAATTATTTGCAAAGATGGGGTAAAAGAGGGAGGAATAGTAACCTAGGGAAGGGTGACTAACCCCGAATTGCGTAATTCATTAAAACGTGTGACCAATTCTGCGCGTCTTTTGGCCAAATCGAAATGTTCGATCGTCAAATTAACATATGCCTGCTCGATGGCATCAAACTCTTCTGCGAATCTTTGGCGCTTCGCTTTTTCATCTTCGATTATAGATTGCAGCCCTTTGAGCTGGACCACGGGTTTACCATCAGGCCCAACTACCGTTTTGCCATCCGCATCTTTTTGCAGTTGATCCGCCTGGATATCTACCAGCTTCTTGTTTTCCTTGGAGGTATCATCCAGCACCTTTTGCATGGCCCTAATTTCATTATCAAGGGCCTCAATCTTTTTCCCAAGTGCACTGAGGTTCTCAAAGGTGTTTCCCTCGATATCTTTTATATCTTCAAATTGCAAGGGAACGAACTTGGCAGTTAGGCGAAGCGGCTGACCGTTTTTAAGAGTAATGTTTTTAGCTGGCTCTTTTTCCGATGCCTTGATTTTTAGAAACTCCAACTGGTCGAAATAATACTTCTCCGTAACTGCAACCTGAGACTCAAGATTTTGCATTTTATCACGGCCTGAGTGATACCGGTTCGCAGCAATCTGAATTGGGCTCGGCGAACCATCCTTAGCATCCTTGAACCATGCTTCGATCTTTGCCTTGCGCTGGTCAATTTCCTGCCATGAACCATCCTTCGGCTTTCCATCCGCTCCGATTACCGGGGTAAGAACGGGGTTGAAAAAAAGAGATATTCCCCAAGTTGCAAGGGTGAAACTGCTTAACGCAAGCAGATAGACCATCTTTTTTCCAATGTTAAGAGCCATGGCTTCCTTTTAACCTTATCCGTGTCTAGTGGTTTGACTCTACCGCGCGAAGTTTCTTTTCCTGATCTTCGTTACCCACCCTATACCCTTGAAGTTTTTTATGCACCGAAAACAAGCGCTCACTGATCAAATGAAAATTAGTGACAAGATTGCTGGTTTGTTCCCTCTGTTCTTCAAGATCTTTTTCCATCTTTGCCAACAACAATTTTTCTTTGACTAAAAGCGCCTTCTGGGTTTTTATGCGCTCATCATATTCCAGCTTGAAACCCTCTATTTGCTTGGCACGCTTTGCCCTGCGATTCATTTCGTTAAGCAACTCGCGGTGCTCCGTAACGAATATCGCCTCTTCCCTGTTCAAGTGACTTTCCAGATTATCAAAAGCACGGGCCAGCACCACCGCATGCCCATCAAATGCCTTCGAGGCATAATCCGGGCCAACCACCACCACCAGCCTGCGCAGCGATTCTTCCGAGCCTTCATCCACCGTCTGGTAAAGCGAAAGCAACAAGGCTGCTATTGCAGTGCGGGATTCAGATTTACTGATGATATGGGCCTGTTGTGGCAGTCTGCTTTTTTCACGGGGTTCTGAAGATAGGAATAAATTATCCACACTTTCACGAAGCGTGGTGTATTCATCAGCAAGAGTCTTCGGGTCGGCCTTATTGATCAGATCGTGGTACTTACGCCTATCCACATAAGTAATGGCATTTTCAAGAAGCAATTTCGAAAGGAACTGTGCTTTCTTATCACTACCTTCGATTTCTTTTTCTTTGTCATCAAACTTCTTGTGCATGCGTTTGACTTCATCGACCTGGGTTAAAACAAGCTTGTCGCCAACTTTTAACGGGCCACCTGCATCTTTAAAAATTGCTTTTAGTGCGCCATCATCAAGGCCATCGAGATTTGATTTGATGTTTATATTTGTCTTGGTTGTTTCGTCTTCATCCAAGGGCAAGCCATTAAGAACGATATCTTGTCTAAAAACAAGGTAAGTCCAGTTCTTGCGAACTCCAAGATCTTGAACCAATATAACGCCCAGACCGAATGCCAGCAGGGTGTTTAAAAGCGCAAAGATTTTACCAAGTAGGGACATCGATTAACCTGTCTCTTGTTCCATGGGTAGGATTGCACCAGAGAATCCATCTCTTATTATATCTTTCCCCATAACAAGCCGTTAGGCCAATAAATTGTACATGATATTTGAGCGAAGCTGTATGTATTAAACCGATCAACATGGTTTTACCGAATGCAACCTTTCCTTAAGCCAACGCTCTTTCTTAAGAATTCGAGAAAATTTTATTCTTAAATCGCTAGTTTTTTATTTTAAGATAAGATGACGCTATGAAAGAACCTTCTGAAACTCCTGATATTGCCAAACCCCAGGGATATGTTGAACCTTTGGGGAAGGTCGGCCAATACGAACTGCTAAAGAAAATAGCAGAAGGCGGCATGGGTTCCATCTACATGGCACGCAACATCAAGAATAAAACGGTGGTTGCGATCAAGGTAATGTCGCCCAATTATGTTCATAACCCAGTGTTATTAAAGAGGTTCGAGCAAGAATTCCGGGTTGCAAGCAAATTTAACCACCCTAATCTGGTGCGTGCACTCGAATTTGGCACCGACAACGACCTGCCTTTTCTCGTACTTGAGTTTGTGAATGGCGAATCGTTGGGTGTTCAGATCAGTAGGAATGGAAAATTTGAAGAACTGGAAGGGATAAAAATCATAGCCCAAGTGGCGAAAGCCCTTAACCAGGTGCATAAAGATAAGCTGATCCATAGGGACGTAAAGCCAGACAACATTCTGGTAGGGAAAAACGGTATCGCCAAATTAACAGACCTGGGTCTGGTTAAGGAAATATTGGTTGGAGACCTAAATCTGACCCGCTCGGGAAGGGGGCTTGGAACGCCAAACTTCATGGCACCAGAGCAATTCCGAGATGCCAAGAATGCGGATATTCGATGCGATATTTACAGTCTTGGAGCAACCCTTTACACCATGTTGACGGGAGAACTGCCTTATAAATCAGTCAATCCTCTCGAAACTTGGATGAAAAAAGTACAAAACGATTTACCGACCCCCCGTGAGCTTAATCCCCGCATTTCAGAACGAACCGACTGGGCCATCCGCAGGGCCATGGATAGTGATCCTGATACCCGCCCTTCAAGTTGCAGGGAATTTGTAGAAGATCTTGTGGGCAAGAGTACCCGAAAATCAGCGGTTAATACCCCCGGATTAGAAAAGTCGGAGCTTAAACAGACTACAGATCCAATTTGGTTCATGGCTTATAACGATGACCTTGGCAAACTCCACGTGGTGAAGGGGACAGCCAAGGCGATCCGAAGAAGCTTTAAAGATGGTATTTTGGAAGACCCGGGCAAATACAAATTGGGTAAAAGTGCGGAAGGCCCATTCGAAGAGATGAAGATTTTTCCGGAATTTAGAGATTTAGCAGTCCACCTGACCAAGCCCAACTCCACTCCGAATTCAAAAACCAAGGCTGGCGACCCTGCCCCAAGCCCCATGGTGTCAGAACCAACCAGAGCCATGAAAGCGCTTGATCGACCAAAATCTGGTGCCACTCCCTGGCTCTATTATGTCGTGGGCGCAATCACTATCATTGCAATTTCATTAATCATCGGGGTTGTTGTCTTCTTGACTAAACAATGAAAATGATTGCTAATATGTTTTATATTTTCTGAAATTCCCTCTGTTCCACACTCTTCATCTATGATTCCTTAGCCTCCTCGGCGCTAGGAATGCTTTGTGCTTTTACCGGAAGGATTCAGCCACCTTGTCTTATTTCGCGTCCTAGGCGGTAAAAAAGCTTTTAGGAAGCAACTTTTCAGGCATGACTCATTATTTTATTAAAGAAACATCTTGATTTTTTTCGATACAACATTACAATGATTGATGAAGTGTTTGATTGTCCTCTGGAGTTTCCTTTGTCTACCAAACCCGTTTGCTCGCACTTAGATCATGCTAAACGGCCAATATCCTTGCCTTTACAGCAAAATATTGAACGCGCTGCCACTCTATTCCGAGCCATGGGCGAACCTTCAAGGCTTAAACTTCTTGCCTTGTTAGACCAGGGAGAATGCTGTGTAGGCGACATCGCTGAAACCCTCTCAGATAAACTTTCCAGCATTTCCCAGCGTCTTAAAGTCCTCAGGGCTGAGGGCCTTTTGATCAGGCGCAGAGAAGGCAAGCACCTTTTCTACTCCCTTGCTGATAATCATGTTTCTTCCTTGTTACGAAATGCTTTGGCTCATGCAAACGAATTGGAAACATCCGATTCCCATGACCCAATCTAACTTTTAGGAGCTTTATCATGGCCAATTGCAACGAAAATCATTCCTCCCACACCCATGGCGCAAATTGCGGACACCAAGGCATCGTCCATCAAGGCCATGTTGATTATCTTCACGATGGCCATATGCACCATATGGATGGATCAAAAGTTGAAGAACATACTTTGCCCGTGGATGCCAACAACCCTGCGAACTGCACCACCGGTCATTCATGTAATGCTCACGATGCTGCACACAAACACGGCCCCGATTGCGGACATCAAGCTGTGCCCCATGGCGACCATGTTGATTACCTCGTAGATGGGCATCTTCATCATCCCCACAACGGTCATTGCGATAACCATGGTAAAGTTCAACTTGCCTAGGAATGTAAAAACCATTGATCAAGGCTCTGGGAAAACTCCCAGGGCCTTTGTTATTTGAATTCGGTCTTGCCAGAAGATTCGAGCATTTCGCGAAGAGTTTTTTCAATGCCTGCTGAGATTTCATCCAAGGGAAGATGATTCAGGCTGGATTTATAGAATGGGTTTTGCAACTCAATTCCTATTTGGTCCAACGAAACCAGGGGATACCCCACCAGCATGATAACCAGAGGCACAAGCCAGTCTGTTTCCATTTGATGAAGCAAGGCAAAAGGCAGGGTAACAAGAAACAAAGCAACGAACCTGCGGATTTTAACAGAATATACCAAAGGCAGCGGGGTCTTCAAAATTCGCTCACAAGCCCCAACATGATCCAGCAGCAGCGATCTTTCCCTTTCCATCTGGGCAAATGTAAACGGATTGAGAGACCCTTTATCCAACTCTAAACGAAGCAACCCTGCTATTTTCAACAACACATAAAAAGGCATGTGACTTGAATTAACAACCTTTTCCGCCTCACTTTTTCCCAACAACTGTTCAAACTTTTCCACTCCATTTTCCGACCTCAAAGAAGATTTGGCTGCGTAAGGAAAAACCATCACCCACGTTACAACTTCTTTGCGCCAGGCTTTGTCATCGGGACCATACGCAAGTAATTCAACGACTAAATTTCGACATTGATTTACAATTCCACCCCACAAGGTTCTTCCCTCCCACCAGCGGTCGTACCCGGCATTAGTGCGCAAAATCAACAACAACCCAAGCGCGGCCCCCGCTATTTCATGTGGCCCCACTTCCAACCCTAGGTTCACCTGGAAAACTTCTTCAATGTAATGATCAGCAAAACATATAAAAGCTGCAATTATACCAAAAACACAAACATTAATAATTACAATTGGGGTAACTGAACCCCTGATCAAAACGGCTTCTTTCCAGAATACAAAAAATGCATCAAACTTCATATTTTTCTTCCTCGAACTATTTATCTACCCATCATGGGTAAACTATGGTGCTTTATTTATGGTCCATTTCCTGGCCACCATCCCAGGAATCATCCGGAGGGTTCTGCTGATAATCCTTACAACGCTCGGCATAAATTTGAATCAACTTATCATCAGGGTTTTCGATGGCTAATTTTTGGAATAAGGCCAAAGCCCCCGACCAGTTTTTCTTACTATAGGCATCGTATGCCTTTTTAAAATCCACAGATAATCTGATGATACTTTCTGATGTTTCGCCTGCCATACCCAGCAACTCATGCACCAGTATTTTTTTATCCTTGCCTTTGACAGCAACCAAATCTATGGGACGGGTTACCAGCCTTTCGCCACATGCTTTTAAAGTGACATCAGAAATCATGACCGTCGTACCATATACCTTGTTCAAGCCTTCAAGCCTGCTTGCAAGATTTACATTGTCACCAATCACGGTATAACTTAAATGTTCTTCGGTACCAATATTCCCAAGCACTACACTGCCAGTATTAATCCCCACCCTGGCTTTCAATACGGGCTTATTCAATCTGGACCATTTCTGCTGTAAAAAAGATAGCTTTTGAAGGCCCTGAATTGCAGCTTTGCAAGCTTTGAATGCATAGTCATCGCAATCTCGGGGCGCATTCCAATAAGCCATCACCGCATCCCCTATGTATTTATCAACCGTGCCTTGATTTCTAATGATCACGGAAGAAAAACACCCAAGATATTCGTTGAGTTGAAGCACCAAATCATTAGGGGAAAGATTTTCGGAATAATGGGTGAAGTTTGCAATATCAGCAAACATGATTGATACCTCTTTTTCTTTCCCACTCGGTATAGCTCCCGTTCCAGCATCAAATAAACTTTTCAGCACATCCTTGGGCAGATACTGCGTAAAAGCTTGAAGCCCAATTTGCATGAGGTTCATTGAATAAGAAAGGTTTTGAATTTCTATGATTTTTGACTCTGCTTGAACCTTATGACTGAAATCAAGTTTCCCGATTTTTTTCGCCAATAGAACCAGGCTTTCTATGGGCTTGGATGCCGACCGTGCAAGTATGATCGAAAGAACCACGCTTATGATCATCACAACCACAAGGATCCCGAGAGCCATATAAAAATGGCGATAGGCATTACTAAACAACACTTTCTCAGGCACATAAAGACACACATACCAATCAGGAGCGGTTCCTGGTAAAACCGTTTTAATAATCCCGACATAATCTACCCCATCAACATCAAAGTGAAACAAACTTTCAAAATCACCACTTATCTCGAGTCCATTTAAAACCGAATCAGGCAGACTCAGGATCATTTTTTCAATGGCAGGATCTTTCATATCTTTTGGGGAGGAGTAATAATTGATGTTGCCATATTGGTCTAAGGAAAAACCATTTTCTTTGAGGGAGTGGGCTATAACCATTTTGGTTTTATCTGGAGATTGTTCAAAAATAAAGGCATTGATGCCCCTTTTTTGTATTTCCTGCATCGCTTCCGAAAGATACCCACTAACCCATTGGGTACCAATATCCATTCCTAAAACAGCAAAAAATTCACCTTTTTCATTACCCAGGGCAGTCACATAAGTTATTCCAACTTTAGCATCCTTATCATTTTTTAGATTATAATGGCAATTAGACCATCGGCCTTTTTCTTCAACAGATTGCTTTTTTCCCAAAATATACCAAGGTCTTTCTCTTAAATCAGATCCCCCATTTTCATCAACCGAAAAAGGTTTATGCGGAAAATCAGGATAGGAATAAGACTTTAAGGTAAAAGTGCCTGAGGAATTTGGGATGATCTCTTCAATAATGACATCTTTTTCTGTATAAACCGAACTTTCATTAAATCGGGAAGGCGCGCGCGTAATATACTTGAACCCAGGTTTTTCCAGCACTGCGAGTTTAATTGAATATCCTGTTTTTTCCTCGGTAAAAATTGCAGTACCAAGGTTGGGATTCACAATGAGACTGTGGGCCAAGTTGCTTAAAAGCAAAGAATAATCCACTTTGTTATTTGCTATCTTAAAGGAAAAGCGATCTGTCACTTCAATGATATCTTCAGCATCTTGAAGAAAATTTTCCACCTTGAGATTAACCGATTGGGTAAGCAAATGCCCAACCTCTTGGGTGTAATTCACCCGGGATGTATAAGAAAGCCTGAGACTTAACAAGGTAATTGAAAGGCCAGAAAACAAAGTCAGCCCAATAAAACAAACCAACAGCGCTGTCCTAAGCCGGTACACACTCATCGAAGATAATTTCATAAGCTATAATCTCAGTATCGAAACCAGAAACCTTCCGACCATGCTATACAATAACATCAGATTGCAAAAGTAAGACTTAATTCTTGGATCATAATATTTAATTGCATAACAGATTGACTGCAAAAGATGCAAGCCAATGTTCCCCTGCGTAATCTCCGCTACTAACATGCCCAAGCGAAGCCTCTGCATGCTTCCTTACACTTTCCAAAAAAATAATACGTCTAGGGTCGTTTTCTAAAAGAGACAGCCCGATATTTTTCATGCACCATGCCCTGCTAAGGTTCAAACCATCAAGATGAACAATCTGCGGGTCGGTACGATCAGAAACAACTGCAGGGCTAAAAAGCTTGGCAGGTTCACTTTTCAACAAGTTGGGATAAAACTTATCAAGCCAGGTTGAGAATTCTTTTTGAGGAAGAATCCTACGCATTAAATCCGCTTCCATCAGGCTGGGTGAAAAGAAATCCGCACCATCCGGTTCCCACTTTGCAGGAATCGTTTCATCTTTAAGATAATATTCCTGAGCCCGTTTTATGATCAATTGCTCGAGTTCCTTGTTTTGAATCTGCCTAGAATAATCAAGCGCATACGTCAATCCAAAAGCAGTGTTCGAATGCACCCCACTGCGAATAGGGTAGGTTTGTCTGGGAAAGTATTGGATATAACGCCCGACAATGATTTCCTCGAGTGGTTTCAGATACTGTGCCAACTCTTTTCCCAGGGGGTCTTCCCAAGATCGAAGTTCCAACGCAAGTTTTAAAAACCATGACCAGCCATAAGGCCTTTCAAAAGATTTGCTTTCGGGCTTCAGAAAGAACGCAGCTTCTGCCTCCAAGTTTTCTTTGGTGATATTCTTCGCCAATGCTTTTCGAATATCTCCAGCTTCTTTTAATTGCGGATACTCCTTCAATATTCTAACCAGCATCCAATGGCCATGAACTGAACTGTGCCAGTCGTAGCAACCGTGAAATGCAGGATAAAGTTGTTTTGGGCTGAGAACATCCTTGGGGCTTTCAAGCACATTGCCCGGTTTGCTTGGATATTCGCGGTGAATATTCTTGAGTGCCAGGCGTGCGAATTTTCCAGCTTGATCTTCGCTGAGTTTCAGCATGAAAACTTCCCGTGATTTGATTTGTTGTGCACCAAGGGTATTGCAATAAACGAAGCAGGACACAAAAAGAAATAAAAATCTGGTCATCAGGAACCCTTTTTCTTATTGGCTTTTTTTTCAGCACCCTTCGAATAGTTTTTCCACCAGTCAGGGCCTTCGGCTTCGATTTCCTTGGTCAGCTTTTTAATCTCCATCGTCATCTCTAAAAGTTTTGCCTGCTGCTTTTCATTGATCATTTCTTTTTCACCAGGATCTTCCTTGAGATTATAAAGTTCAAATTTAGTCATCTCTTCGTTGGCAATGATTTTCCAATCTCCCTGTCTCATTGCAATTTTCATGACGCCAGGCGCTATATCACAATGCCAATATAAAGGCTTCGCCCTTTTCACCCCGGGCATTGATAACGCATCGAGCAGATTACCGCCATCGATTGTGCGATCCTGGGGAATTTTTGCGCCACTCACATTACAAGCCATGGTAAAAAAATCGGAACCAATCACCGGAACATCACAGATACTATTTGCATCCACATGACCGGGCCAGCGCACAATTCCAGGAACCCGTATACCACCTTCATATACCGCACGCTTTCTACCACGCAGCCCACCAGTGGTGCCTCTGCCAGGGGATTTGATTCCATCGCCTTCGGGCCCATTATCAGAAGTGAAAAATACCAGCGTGTTTTCCGTAAGCTTCATTTCATCCAGTGATTTCATTAATTTCCCAAAAGCATCATCCATCTGGGTTACATCAGCGAGGTATTCCAACTGCACCTTATCTTCAATTCCCTCGTACATTTTTTTATATCTCTCTGCTGCTGCAATGGGGTAATGCGGTTCATGGCTCCAAACTGCCAGGAAAAAAGGCTTGTCTTTATCCCGCTTGTTACCCAGCCAATCAATAGCCTCTTTCACGATGAAAGGTGCGGAGTGATCATCAGCCATGGGAACGGGTTGCCCATTTCGCACAAAGTTAACCGGGAAAGCATGACTTGGCCCGGCATTATTTTGTGTTGCAAGCCAGTGATCATAACCATGGTCATTGGGTTGGGGCTGGGTAGGTTTGTTGAAATGCCCATTGAGATGCCATTTGCCCACATGGCAGGTGGTGTACCCGACTTGCTTAAGGAGAAGTGGAAGAGCAAGTTCAGTTTTACGAAGATGAATTTCGCGATTTTCAGGAATCCAAGTGAATACCCCATTGCGATAGGGGGTGCGGCCCGTTAATAAGGCGGAACGCGAAGGCGAGCAAACAGCTCCTGCACTATAGCACTGGGTAAATTTTGCACCTTGCCTGGCAAAGGCATCAAGATTAGGGGTTTTGCAAAGTTTATTGCCAAAGCAGCCAAGATCACCCCACCCAAGATCATCCGCCAAGAAAAGAATAATGTTCGGAGCCTTGGCGGCATGAAGTGATGGGCCAACTAAAAAAAGACAGCAACACGCAAAAGCAAAGGTTGATAATTTCATGATAATTCTCAAAGGAAGGGCGAAAATAAGGCAGACAAGACCAAGTATCAACACCTTAATAAATTACACAAAGAAGTTGGGAGAGGGTGAAAAATATTGAACAAGGGGCAAAAAAGGAGAAAAGGTTGAAACATAAAAAGCAGCATTAAAGCGAAAATATCCGTGAAATACGATGAAAACGCAGTTCACAGCAAAAGCTGTCTTACCCGAAAAGTCTCAAATTGCTATAAAAAGCTACTGTATGCAAAGATATGCCGATGTTTGAAAGCATCGGGAGTAAACAAAAGGAGATGAATCATGCCAGCCTCAAGACCCAGGACAACCGCTTGGAAAAAGCGGACCAAAATACGCAAGGCAAAATTGCTCAAGGCGTATGACACAAAACTTGGTATTCCCCCATCAATAATGGAAGTCAAGAAAAAGGGCCCCAAGGTTTCCAAGAAGAAAGCTGAAGCTGCACCTACCGCCAAAACTGCTGCTGCCAAGGCCGCTCCTGCTGCCAAGGCCGCTCCTGCCGCCAAGGCTGCTCCTGCTGCCAAGGCTGCCCCTGCCGCCAAAGGCGCCAAGAAGTAGTAAGCAGGTACTGACCAACAATTAAAGAGTTCGGGAATTTAAAATCCCGGACTCTTTTTATTTCATGGCACCAATCTTTCTCTTATTCTCGTCTTTACCTTCGCAATAACATCGGTCCAGTCTGTTTTAGCTATCAAAAGATACTGCCATTGTCGTTATTCTTTAAACCCATTTTTCAAAAGGCAATCACTTATTGCAGGATTACCTTTTAAGTTTGGCGTTTCAATTTTGATAACCCCGTAGTTAAATGAAATTAGTAAAACTTTTCACCGAGCAACTGGCACAATGAATCTTTTCAAAAGAATATTCCTTTGGAGTTGGGTGCTTTTTCTGATTGGCTGTATTGGATACTATGTCTCCCACACGAATGAATTCTCTCCCCGCCATATCAGCGAAACAGTCAAACAGTTTGAAAGCCACTTATTACTTGCCTATTTTGCAATTAGTTTTCTGCGGGGGTTCACTTTGATTCCAAGCACGCCCTTCGTAATCGCAGGGGTGTTGCTGTTTCCGGAGAATAAAATACTCGTACTCGTGATAAGCCTTGGCGGAATATTGTTCTCCGCAACGCTCATCTACTTTCTTTCTGAATTTTTTGGATTTGACAAATACTTTGAAAAGATCGCACCTGAAAAGATCACCTACATCACAACAAAAATAAACAGCCGCTCAGGATTCTTCTTCGTTGTCTTATGGTCTTTCTTCCCACTTATGCCCACCGATCTGGTCTGCTATCTGGCGGGCACCGCTCGCATGAATTTTTTAAGGTTCTTCCTTGCGGTGGCTTTGGGAGAATTAATCATCTGCATCTTTTACACCTATTCGGTCGGAAGCCTTTACCTTCTTCAATGATGGATTTATTTTTCGAGAAGAATACGAAGCATTCTGCGCAGCGGCTCTGCAGCACCCCACAACAACTGATCACCACAGGTGAACGCTCCCAGATATTCAGGCCCCATTGCTAGTTTATGCAATCGCCCAATGGGGATGTTCAAGGTTCCTGTAACCGCTGCGGGGGTTAATTCTTTTTCAGAAGCTTCCCTTTCGTTCGGAACCACCTTCACCCACGGGTTACCCGAGGCGATTATTGCGTTGATCTCCTCGAGCGGAATATTCTTTTTCAGCTTGATGGTCAAACCTTGGGAATGGCAGCGCATGGAACTGATGCGAACACAAATACCATCAATGGGAATCGATCCCGGTGTGCGAAAAGCAGGCATGCCTAGAATCTTGTTGCACTCTGCACCGCCCTTCCACTCTTCCTTCGATTGACCGTGTTCATAGGGAACATCAATCCAAGGAATCAAACTGCCCGCAAGGGGGACACCCCTGAAATTCTTGGTGGGAAGTTCCTGGGAGCGGATGATGCTTGCAACCTTACGATCGATTTCAAGGATTGCAGATGCCGGATCTGAAAGCTCCTGCTTGACAGCATCATGCAAAGCGCCCATTTGCAACAAAAGCTCCCGCATATTCTGGGCACCCGCACCAGAAGCTGCCTGATAAGTCATTGCACTAACCCACTCGATAAGGTTGGCTTTAAAAAGTCCCGCCAACCCCATCAACATCAAAGATACCGTGCAATTTCCACCTATCCAATTCTTTATTCCCCTCGAAAGTGCAGCATCAATAACCGGCCTGTTTACAGGATCTAAAATAATAACTGCATCATCATTCATGCGCAAAGTAGAAGCGGCATCAATCCAATGGCCATTCCAGCCATGGGCACGAAGCTTGGGAAAAATCTCTTTGGTATAATCACCACCCTGGCAGGAAAGAATGATGTCAAGCTTTGCGAGAGATTCGATATCCGAAGCATTTTTAAGATTGGGGGATTCTTTTCCTGCGTATACAGGGGCTTTCCCGCCTGCGGAAGAGGTTGAAAAATAGACAGGCTCAATCAGATCGAAATCTTTTTCTTCGACCATGCGCTGCATCAGCACCGATCCTACCATGCCACGCCAACCCACCAAACCTACCTGATTCATTTCAATATTCCCAAAGTCTGATTACAAAAAGAACCTAGTTATAGAATATGAAAAACAGCAGGGCTTATTTACCCAACCGCTGTTTCATAAGCTTGGAAAGTTCCGCAACAGTGCCTTTAAATGACGGATCATTAGCCAAGTTTTTCAACTCTTTCGGGTCTGCATCATGATCATAAAGTTGCATGCCATCTTTGCCTTGGTTCCATTCGGTATAGCGATAGCGCTCATTTCGAATGGTGTACCCATTGATGTTTTTACCCAGCACCGTCTGGGTGATTGCGGGGCGATCCCATGGTGCCCTGGGGTCTTCAAGCAAAGGCTTCAAGCTTTTACCATCAAGGTAATCAGGATACTTCAGACCACAAAGATCAGCCAGGGTGGGATAGATATCAAGCATTTCAACCGTTCGTGGGGAACTTACATTGATGGATTTGGATTTTGGATCAACGATAATCAGGGGAACCCGGGCAGACTCTTCGAAAATGCTTCGCTTCTGCCATAATCCATGTTCACCCATGTGGTAGCCATGGTCGGACGTGAAAACGATAAGAGTGTCATCAGTAAGTTTAAGCCGTTCGAGTTCATTGATGATTCTACCCACCTGTGCATCCATGAAACTGATACTCGCAAGATAAGCCTGCGTTGCTTTTTTGCGAAGGTCATCCGTTAACTGTTCCTCTTCTTTTTTGAAGCTGAGAAAAGCTGCTTCGGGCACGCCCTTCTTATGATTGGGATCAACCACTGGGAGTGAGATTTTATCGAGTGGATAGAGTTCAAAATATTTCTTGGGTGCAACATAAGGCGTATGTGGGCGATAAAGGCCCACTGCAAGGAAGAAAGGTTTTTCCTTCATCTGGGTTAAAAGCTTGATGGCTTCGCTGGCGCCAATGCCATCGGTTTGCTCCTCATCTTTTCCCTCTGCAGCCAACCAGCTTAAGGTTCCGCCAAACTGCCCTTTGGACAGGGTGAAAATCTGGGGCTCATCATCTATATCACGACCTTTCGGGTTGATGAATTTTTCCCAGGATTGGGGATCATCAAGGCCGCTGGTGCCTATGCCATTGGGTACATTGTAATGATAAAGCTTTCCCACCCGGGCAACCGAGTAACCATTGTTTATAAAAAGCTGGGGCATGGTGACAGTATTGGGGATGGTTTCGCGGAAGTGTGGCGAACCGCCAAACCTACCCTTACTTGCCTGCCCGGGGTTGGCCTTTACGCCATTAATATCAGGCCTTCTTCCTGTAAGGAAAGAAGTTCTACTAGGGCTGCACAATGGAAATTGACAATAAGCCCTGTCGAATTTCACCCCACGCTTTGCCAATGCATCAAGGTTGGGAGTTTTCGCAAGAGAATGACCGTAACATCCCAGGGAATTATTCAGATCATCGCTGATGATAAAGAGCACATTTTTTTTCTCTGCGGCATTCAGCGGTGCCGTAAGCATTAAAAATATTGATGCCACAAACATTGCTGTAATTTTCAGGTACATGATCATAATTCCTCGTTGTTTAAATCTTACTCCTATTAGGCTAATGGGAAGGGCGGGGGTTCGCCAACAAATTAAACTTGGGTGATGATTACAGCTTTTTTGCAAGGACTACAAATCGCTTCTGATCCATGAAATCGCGCGTGAGGGAAAATGTATCCACCTGCTTCCATGGGAAGGTAATTTTCCCCGCATCAATCAAGCATGGATCAAAACAGAAATAAATGACACCTTCGCCACTATGATCCACGGGTAATGATTTGACAAACTTCCCATAATAGTAGGTAAACTTATGGTTGGTAATCCCAAGGCTTACCAGGTTGACATCAGGGGGAAGCTGGCTTTTGATGCGTACCATTTCTTCCACTGTTTTCTCACTTCGCTGGACTTTTACATCCATGAAATAACCGAGATTGAAAACCACAAGGGCTAGGCCCATGCTATAAAGATTCACCTGCACCTTTGCCAGGTTCTTCATCATCCAGATACCCAATACCAAGAAAGATATCGAATAGAAAATCGTTTGTGGCAATGGCAATGTCCAACGCTCAAAAGTAAACCTTGGAATTTTAAAGGGAAGCAGGGCGATGGCGAATGCAACCAGAATAAAAATCCCAGCCACCAGGAATGAGAATCTAATCCATGCCACCCTACCTTTGGAATCGATTGAAACAGCAGCGACCTCTGCGACCGCACCCATGAAAAGAGCAAGCATGGGATACAGGGTTGCAAAGTAGCGGGTCTGCCCGCCCGGAGGAATCCAAACAGTAAGAAATGCAAACCCACAGGCAAAGAGTGCAAACATTAGTGCGGGTTTGTAGGGCTCTAGCCTGCTACGAAAAGATGGCAGAAGGTAGGCAAACAAAAGAAGCGACCAAGGCAGGATCGAACCTAATATCTCAAAAGGGTAACTTCCCAGATGTTTAAAAAAGTGAACCATGTTCCAGGAATGAAATCTTGAAGCGGTATCGTTCAGCCACAATGCCTTGGCTTCTGCGATGCCATGCAAAGAAATGTAAGGCAGCATCCAAGCTGCAACCACCGCAATAGTGCAGGACAAACCCGCCAGCATGGGCAGGGTGAAAAGGTAGCGCATGTTTCTTGAATACAGGAGATAGAAAAAAACGCTGGCGCAAAAGTATGCCAGGGGTTGCAAGCCGCCTTTGCAAAGCGAGGCAAAGCCCACCATCACCCCAGCACTAATCCAGGTTGCAACTGCGGGCCATTTGCCTTCATAGCCCCAATGCCAAAGCATCAGGGATGCACTTAAAAAGAAAATATAAACCGCCTCGGGCTCCGCCTTCTGGCTCATGATCATGATTTCGCCATTGGTTGCAAACGCCAGGGCGCTGGCAAAGGCTCCAACGGTGGAAAAAAAATTGCGGGCATAGGCATAGATCAGAAGGCTGGTAAGAAGTACTGCAACTGCAGAGGGAAAGCGCACCACAAAGGGATCATTATTACCAAACACAATGGTGCTTCCCAGCATCAGCCATGAACTTAAAGGAGGATTGCTTTGAAAAAGTTCCCCTTGCTCCCTTGGAGTGATGTAGTCATCAAAATATTGCATTTCAAAAGCTACGAGGGCCCTACGGGTTTCTTCTCCCCTCATGGTTAAAATTCCCAATCTGGGAAACAAGGCACATGCCAGGAGCAGGGCCAGAATCCAGAATGTTTTCTCTTTGATGGCCGCAGAAAAAGTGCTTCGAAAAGTAAGTTGAACAGATTCCATTACAAATAAATCCTGCTTGATTTTAAATGCTATTGTTTCATCGACTTAGATAAGCAGAGCCTTAATAAAATAAGAAGTTAAGATGCCTAAAGTAACCGGAAAGATGGGAGAGATGCTATCTTTATTGGGATTATAATCAAAAAAGCCCAGGCACTCTTACTTGAAGAGATACCTAGGCTTTCTTAATGTGGTCAGAGTCGGGATTGAACCGACGACCCCAGCCTTTTCAGGGCTGTGCTCTACCGGCTGAGCTATCTGACCATCCAGGAGCGGGTTCAGGTTTCCCCTAAGCCACACTTCCATGCCACTTAATAGGCAATTTAAAACTATCGTAATAAACCTCCAGCGTCAACTGGCAGGCCGATTACTTGATCTTATTGGTCGCACGAACCATCACCAAACCACCGTTGGCACCGGGGATTCCACCCTCAACCAACAACAGATGATTTTCCACGTCGATCTTCACCACCGTCAGGTTGCGCACCGTTACACGCTCTGCACCGTAACGACCTGGCATTGGACGACCTTTTTTAGGTCGACCACTACCTCGGTTACTTGCCATCGAACTTGTACTACCAATCGATCGATGCACCTTCTTGGCACCGTGACTGGCTGGCATACCTGCGTAGTTGTCTTTTTTCATGGTACCGGCAAAACCACGACCCTTGGTTGTGCCAATCACATCAACGTACTTGATATCCTTGAAGATTTCATCCACGGTAAGCACTTTGCCCACGGTGATTTCTTCACTGGGCTTTTCAAGACGGAATTCGCGAATATATTTTTGTGGCTCGCAGTTTGCCTTGGGCAGGTATTGGGTTCCTGCGGGCGCCTTCTTCCTGCGGTTTGATTCCATTTCGCTGGAGATATGGCCACGCTCTGCTTTGGTTGCCTTCCTGCGGGGCTTCTCTTCGAAACCAATTTGCACAGCATCATAACCATCGCGTGCCATGTCTCGCACTTGTAATACGGGGCAGGGCCCAAGCTTGATAACCGTTACTGGGTAAACTTTTCCTTCATCGTTATAGACCTGTGTCATACCGATTTTGGTTCCAAGTAATCCTATTGGCATTGCTGATTCTCCATCTAAATAAGCAACTGTCTTACCCGAACGGGAGTCCGGTGAGCATCATTGCCGAGCCTTTTTAAGGGCTCTTGTTCATGAACTTATAAAATAGGAAGGAAATTGCTGTTTGTCCACCCGGATTTTCATTTATCCGCAACCAATCGCAGTTTATTGTTGTTACTATCATTATTGTGCGAGTTTAAGCAGAATAACAGCTTTGGACATTATGAACGCCCGTTTAAGCCAAAATTTGATCTTATTGTTATGCCTGACCGTTTTTTCCGCCTATTTGCCTGCTGCGGGCGAGGATGAGTGGAAATTCGAGGTATTGCATCGAAAAACCGGGTTAACCTTCTACGGGTTGCTAATTTCAGAATCTCCAAGCCAGTTGGTTTTTAAGTGTATCGTAAGGAAACCAGGTTCTCCAACCCTTGTATTCACCGAAAACTTTGAAAAATCAACGATAAGTAAAATTGAGCGCCTGCCCGAGCCAGAACGCATCCTCCTTGCAGCCAAGCTGGATGCCCTTGCAAAAGAACGCGAACGACTCGCCAACACCTTGCGCTCGCTCGATCCGAAATCCTTGGCGGGTAAAAACCCTGTTGAATACGTGAGACTGGAAAAAACAACCTGGCCCACAAACAGCAAAAGCAACGCTTATTCCTACGCTTCGCAATATTTCACCTTGTTAACCAATTCCCGGCCGGAAATGGCACAGCTTGCAGCCATCCAGCTTGAACAGGTTTACTCCGCCTATGCAAGAACTCTGCCACCCCGCAGAATCAACATCAAACCAACGACCATCCTGCTAACCAATTCTGTTGAAGAATATCAAGCCCTTTTGAAAACAAGGGCCATCAATATCAAAAACCCCGCATACTTTGACATCAACAAAAACCAAATCATTTGTGGTAGCGACCTCGACAGGTTGATCAATTCACAAGAAGAAATCAGTTTGTTTCACGGCAAGGCATTGCAGGAGCTGCAAAAAAAAGAAACCGATCTGAAACAGCTTTACAAGAACAAGGTTCCCCCGGATCTTGCTGCTTCGCTTCTCGAAAATCGCAAGAAAATCAAACAGGCGGATGATGGAAACCTGGAAATGATCCAGAAAGAGCGCAAAAGACTTTTCGAAAGATTGTATCACGAGGCTTTTCATGCATACCTATCCTGCGCTGTTTTCGACCCTAGGGAAGGCGAAATACCGCTCTGGCTTAATGAAGGGCTTGCACAAATATTTGAAGCTGCTGTTTTTGAAATAGGAGAACTTCGAATCGGACATGCGGATAAAACCAGATTGGAATCGGTCAAACTGGCGCTGAATCAAAACGCCCTGCCTTCCATTAAAGATCTGCTAACCGCTCAACCGGCACTGTTTCTTGTTTATCATCCCTCCGAAAAAGAAACCTCCCAACGAATGTATTTTGCCAGCTGGGCACTTGCTTTCAACCTCGCATTCAAACAAAAAATATTGGGAAAGCCGGTTCTAGATGATTATGCAAAGGCCCTTAAAAGTGGTGCAAACCCCATCGCATGTTTTGAAAAACTCACCGGCAAACCCTTGCAGGATTTCGAAAAAGAACACCAGGCTTATTTGAAGGGTCTTCGGCTCGATGGCATATCAAATGCAAAATGACACAATCTAGATTTGAGTGTCTGTTTTCCCGCCTGCCAATTCCTGGTCTGGAATGTTGAACAAGTTTTCAACCGATGTTTTTTTATCCGTATGGGGGATATGGCTTGCAACCTGATGACCGATGATGGGCACTTGTTCCGGATCGCCCTCGGAAACAGGTTTACGCAAAAACTTATAAAGGAGATATGCAGCCAAGCCAACCAACCCGACCAGGATAATGATGGGCCCCAATTTCTTCAAGGCGCCCTCTGCGTTTTCCAACACTTCCTGAAACTTTTCCCCAAACCAAAACGCCAATAGAAAAAAGAAACTGTTGCCCAAACCCGCGCCCAATCCATCCGCAATCACAAATCTGGCAACGCTCAACCTTAACAACCCCGCTGTAAGAAACAAAGGCATTCTTACCCCGGGTACCAACCTGCCAAACAAAAGAATATTCACTCCGTACTTTTCAAAGTTATCAAGAATGCGCCCTTGCGTTTCCTTGGGCACCCAGCGCAGCATCCAAGGCAGATTAAACAGTCTTTTCCCATAGAATCTTCCCGCTGTGTATAAAATACTATCACTTAAAACCACTGCAAAAATGCAGGTGGGAAGCATCAACCAGCGCGCAAGACCGTATTCGGGATGATGCGCGGTCCATAATCCAGCACATACAATTGCAACTTCTTCGGGAATGGGCGCACCCATGCCCGATGCGATGAACATCCCAAAAAATAATGCAAATGCCTGCAGTGCTTGTGCGTCAATTTCTAACAATCAACATCTCCACGATAATTACAACTTCAACCAAATTCTTTTATAACCACAAACCCCCTGTTTTTGCAAAGCCATTATCAATTTTAACCCATGGCCTAGTTTGATCCTTCATGCTATCTTTAACCCCTGGCTTTATTACAACATCCTAAAACAAGAGCGGATTTGTATCATGCAACTTGGATTAATCAACTCGGCTTGGGCGCAGGCAGGAAAGGCCACCTCTTACGGCATACAGAAAACCAAGGAAATCGGATTCGACTGCATCGATATTTTTGCAGACCCACTCGATACCGATGCCAAAGAACGCAGACTCATTCGCACCGAATGTGAAAAAGCGGGCCTGCCCATCATCAGCGTGGCTTGCGTTGCAACAGGCCTGATCGATTTTAACCCCAGTGTCCAACGCTTCCATCTCGAACGCTGCAAAAAATACCTCGATATGTGTTACGAATTCAACGCCAAAAATCTTTTGCTCGTCCTCGGAGAATACATCTGGGAAAAACAAGTCATCCCACCGCGCGAACAATGGAACACCGCTATTCACAACACCCGCGAACTTGGTAAATATGCCCAAGATCTGGGCCTGCAAATTGCAATCGAACTCGAACCTTTCAAACTTTCGCTCGTTAATAATGTCGAAAGCATGGTCTGCTTTCTTGAACAAGTCAACCATCCCGCAGTTAAGGCCAACATCGATGTTTCCCACCTGCTCCTTTCCAATACCCCTGCTACGGAATTAAAAAAACTCAAGGGCAATGCCATCCATGTTCATATAAGCGATTGCGATGGTAAAGTGCATGGCGACCTGCCCCCCGGCAGAGGCGTGGTGGATTTCCCACCGTATCTGGATGAAATCAAGAAGTTGAATGTTCCGGGAGCGATAAGTATTGAATTGGAATATTCCCCTGAACCCGAAAAGATTTACGAATGGGTGCTGGAGGCCTACCAAAGCACAAGTAAATTGTTAAAAAAAGCGGGCCTGAGAGGTTAGTGCGCAAGTAAAATGCTTATTGCCGTTCTTATAATGTAACATTACGAACTTTTGAGTACTTTAGTAACATGAAGAATAGCAGTAAACCATTGGAAAATAGCGCTTTAGGCGAATTATTTACTTCGCATCTAAAGCAACAGATCAACCTTTTTGAACAGGGTTTGGGTACGCCTTCATACTCGGAAACAGCCATACCGCATGGCACCTTGTCAGATGTGGGGATTGATCCAATACCCGCTTGGAAAGATGGCATTTTCCCTACCCTTGCCAATGCCAAGGGTGCAACTGCAAATATATCAGCGCCACCCGGTTGGCAATCCCTGCTCTTTAGCCTTCCTGCCCTTTTCGGGATTCCGTTTGCCAGCGGGCACTTTCCCCAAGCCGTGCGAAACCCCATTGAACTTCCCAAATTCATTCGTGAAGAAACCGGCTGGGCAACTCTACTGCCTTTGCCCGAACTCGAAGGGTGGTCTAAAGGGAACTTGCAAAAACAACTCATCAGCCTTGGTATCTGCAGGCTTGCAGGAAGGCACGACCAGGCATCAACGCTATTAAACATAATTAAAGATCAATTAAATGATGATATAGCCCAGAATGAATTAGGGGCGATCTATTGGGCAAGGGGTGATCATGCGAAAGCGCTGCAGGCTTGGGAAAAGCTGGGAGAGCAATCGTTTGCGTTTTTCAATCGCGGGCTGGCGCATCTAAGATTAGGGCGGGAAGAATCAGCATTAGAACAATTGCAAAAAGCATCTGCACTCATTCCATCTTCTTCAGGCTGGCATCATCTTGCCAACCTTTATCAAAGTGTTTGATGGAACTTATCTAACCATAAACTTCAATTTTTGCACGCCAGCAAGTGGCTCGAATGCCTCTAAATTAACTTCAAATGGCCTGGAAATCGTATTCCCTGCAAGGTCTGCAACTTCAGAACCCACATGTATTGTGTATTCCCCCGACCGCCAGGATTCATCAGGCACAAAATGCCAGGATTTTTCCGCAACACCCATCGATGCTTTACCCGCGATAATCTTCCCGGTGGGCCCGGTAACCTTCACTTCCCTTGCAAATAAATAAGGATCGATGACATATGGAAAAGCAATGTTAAGAGCACCGTTTGACTCCGAGATGGGTGGGGTTATTTTCCAATGATTGACATCCAACCTTGTGCGAACTTCAGCTCCCGCGATGATTTTTTTCTCGAAGCCCTGCGCCAGTTTGTTTCCCGATGCATCCAAAAGCCCGGTGGGTATTTTAAGGGTGTAAGTTTTTCCAGACTCTAGTGGTGGCCCCAACTGCTCCCTAAGGTTAACTCCAAGTTTCACCCGCCCAGGATGAAACCAAAGCGTTAAACGGGTGTCGTTATCATTCCAAAGCTCGGTGCGCCTCCATGGATCATCCACCGATTTTCCATCAGGGCCAACCAACTCAATAGCATCAAAAATCGTTTTGCTCTGCCTCATCGGGCCAGAAAAAACGATTGTGAATTTCAACAAATTAGCAGGCACCTGCTCTGTGGTTGGGTATACCTTCATCACCCTCACCGCATCCTGATGTTTTAATGCGGGCAGCTTGAATTGCGAATATTCCTTATCCCTTGTATCAGTACGAATAGCCCTGTAAGTCTTTCCAAAAGAAAAAGGCTGGCTCGGTAGAAACACCAGCTCTCCATCTCGAACCAAGTACCTACCAAACAAAGGCGCACCTATTTTCGCCGTCTCATCATTAAACAAACCAACAAAAAAAACTCTCTCTCCATCATCATAAGAAACAGCGCCCACTTTCTTCTTCAAAGGCGATGCAGCATCCAAAGGAAGTCGAACTTCGACACCCGGGGAATTATCCAGTGGTTGAAAAAGAGGCGGCATCGCAATTAGCAATGCCGCCATCATGGTGATCATCATGTTCAAGAATCAATCCTAGGGAAGGGTTAAAGCCTTGAGGGTAAGGGCACCTTTTTCATCTTCGGAAATTACAAGCGCATGGGCAGCATCAAGTTTATCCATGTGCGATACGCCATGGAACTCAGGGATCAACTTGATTTTTTCAGTGCCTGGTTCGCCCTTGCTATCCAGCCTCTTGAGGGCTTTTTCATTGATGTTTGCGTTATCACTGATCACACCCGTTTCAATTCTGGCAGTCCAGTAAGGGCTTGGGCCAAAAGGTTTTTTCTGGTGATGAAAACGGAAGGTGTTGATAAGCACATAGCTTTTGCCATCTTTTTGATAGGTGAACATATGGATGGGCTTGTTGCCTGATCCAAGTTCCACAATACTCTGTCCTTTAACCTTGGCATTTTCGGTGAATGCTTCAAGTGGGTATTTCACAAGTGGGGTACAGGAGAAAGCTCCAACAAGAAACTTCTTGCCATTTTCTTCAAAGGGCATGAGAACGGTCATAGGGGCCTTGGTTTCCCATTTGCCATGCGCAACATGAAAAGTTTCAGCACTGGTAAGAATCACTTCAGATTGTTTTTCGAGAGGCTGTTGCACGCTATAAAGTTTGCAGGCAAATTCATCTGCTGCAACACCACTCACCAGAAGGCGATCGCTCATCCAAGCAAGATCAGTGATTTTGGAAATCGCACCACCCGTACCCTTGGGCAATGCAACAGTTTTAAATGCAACATTATCAAGTGAGAATTCGGAAATCTTCCCCTGGCCATCCACGGTGATCAAGTGCTGGCTTTTAGTGTCTTGCTTACGGATTGCAAGATAGGCTTTCCCAGATACGGGGTTGACTGCGAAGTGAACCAGTTCAACTTCCTTGGCTGCAACGCCCAGTCGTTCTGCAATTTTACCCTTGAGATCGCTCACGGAGGCGGTCCATTTTTGTGGCTCACGATCTTTCGTGTCGATCAAGACAACCTGCCCGGATTTGCCATCACCTATAAGCAAAATGCCTTCGGGCTGAAAAGAAATCACATCGATGGATTGAATCTTTGGTTTGCCTTGTTCAAAGCTTGCTGCTTGGGAAAAAGTGCAGGCAACCAGGAATAAGCCGAGTGCCACGATTTTCATCAGGTAGGAATTCATGGAAATCTCCGAAAAAATGAAAGTGATGTTTACCTTTCGCTTGTAAAGGTTGGACATGGGAATGTCCAGCAAAAAAGCCATGACGCCGCTTAAAGGATAACCTTGACTCGAGGGGCTTACTTCTTA
>CAZYAY010000040.1:0-31221 GCA_964646215.1 uncultured Candidatus Kuenenia sp.
AGGTGCAGCCATACGCAGCGTACCCTTGTGCAGTGGATTCGCCTCTCTCGGCGCCACGCTGCGCCTTACTTTTTTCTAACTTATTTCTATAAATCTATCCATGGCCAAAGCTGCTCCAAAAAACCAGGCCACAAGCACCGCACCCCAGGAAGGTTACACTGTACTGGCTCGAAGGTACCGCCCGGGCGGGTTCAGCGATCTCATCGGCCAAGAAGCAATTTCTCAAGTTCTTACGAATGCAATCAAGCACAATCGTGTGGCCCATGCGTATTTATTCACGGGCGCCCGGGGCGTGGGAAAAACATCTGCAGCACGAATTCTAGCCAAGGCCCTTAATTGCGAAAAAGGCCCATCAGTTACTCCTTGCGGGGTTTGCTCGATCTGCACTGCAATCTCAACAGGTGAAGATGTAGATGTGTTGGAAATCGATGGCGCAAGCAACAGGGGCATCGATGAAGTGCGGGAGATCCGCAACAATGTGCAATACAGGCCAAGCAGGTCGCGCTACAAGATTTACATCATCGATGAAGTACACATGTTAACAGGGCCGGCTTTCAACGCGCTCCTAAAAACACTTGAAGAACCCCCTCCCCATGTAAAGTTCATCTTCGCAACCACCGAAGTGCAGAAAATCCCTATCACCATTCTTTCACGCTGCCAGCGCTTTGATTTTTCCAGCATCGGCACAAAACAAATTGCAGCGCATCTTCAAGAAATCACAAGCAAGGAAGGGTTGGAGGCTGAACCCGAGGCCATTGAACTCATCGCCCGCAGGGCGGGTGGTTCGATGCGGGATGCCCAATCGCTTTTGGACCAGGCACTATCTTTCTCCAACGGAAAAATCACCCGCGATGAGGTACACCGACTCATTGGCGCAGTTGATGAAAACCACATCATGGATCTTGCTGAGGCAATTTTAACTGGAGAATCTTCCAAGGTTCTTGAACTCATGGACCAAACCAATTCCAAAGGTTTGCAAATGGGGGAACTGATTGAGCAGATGATTTCATACTGGCGCGACCTCATGGTTTACGCCTCTTCAAATCAAATTCCGGTGGATGCTGGTATTGCAACCTCACAGCATGAGCGTTTCAAAAACATGGCAAAGGGAATTTCTCTCGATACCTTGCTTGCGGGCCTCGATATTTTATCACTGACAAAAATCAGACTCAAGGCGACGCACCAACCCAGGATCATGGTTGAATTCGGGCTGATCCGCCTATCGAGACTGGTGAATTTAATCCCCCTTCAACAAATTTTGCAGCACCTTCAAGCGGGTGGTCTGCCTACGCTGAAGCAAACACCAGTCAAACAAATAACGAGCCCTTCCGAGGGCTTAAAAAAAAAGTTCCTGAGTGAAATTGATAGCCTGATAGAACCAGCTCAAGTATCTTCCGAAGTACGATTATCATCTGAAACAATTTCTTCAATTTGGCCGCAAGTCATTGAAGCGATTGGACCTATGTTAGGTAACGAAATAAAAAAAGCAGGGCTTCCAGCAATTTCCGGGCCAAACGCTCTGGTTATTGAATTCTCCAGGCAGTACAATCATGCCTTGGAGTATTGCTCTGACCCAGCAAGAATCATGAGAATCCAAAATGCCCTTAATAAAATCACGGGGCAAAGCTGGCAGGTAAGAGTAACTAGCAGGGTCGTTACTGACCCTGATGAAATCGTAGAACCAGCCCCCGTGGAGGTTGAACTCTCGGCTCCCAAGCCGAAATTCAATCCCAAGGATGCTGCAGAAAAAGAACCGATTGTTCAACGAGTAATTGAAATTTTTAACGCTCAGATTGTTAGGGTCGATGCAGGGTTCGGAGTTCTCCCTCCTGAATCCAAACCTGATGCGGATGACGATAACGACGAGGCTTAACCCGATGTTTAAAGAAATGGGCCAGATTGCAAACCTGATGCGAAACCTTCCTAAAATGAAGGAGCAGATGGAAGAACTGCAAACCAAGCTCGAAAAAATCCACGCCGATGGCGATGCGGGTGCAGGCATGGTAAAGGTTCGAGCCAATGGCAAAATGGAAATCGTTTCCATCGTTATTTCTGATGAAGCATTTAAAATGCAAGATAAGCCGTGCCTCGAAGAACTTGTTCGCTCTGCTTCGAATCAAGCGTTGGCAAAAGCTAAGCTTGCGATTGCTGAAGAAACTGCAAAAATGACACAGTCGCTTGGGTTGCCTGGGGGCTTTCAACTTCCCGGGTTCAGCTAAACCGATTTCTTATGGAGCCGGAATTTGACACTGTCTGATTCAAATCAACAACTGGGAATTATCGCTCGCCTAATCGAAGAGCTCGGGAAACTGCCTGGCATTGGCCCAAAATCTGCTGAACGACTGGCTCATTACATTTTGACCGCGGATAAAAAACAGGTGCTCTCGCTTGCCGAATGCCTGCGCTCCGTCAAAGAATCCATCAAACAGTGTAAAATCTGCTGCAACCCCACGGAAAATGAACTCTGCCTGATTTGTTCCGACCCTAGAAGAGATCCCTCCGTAGTCTGCATTGTCGAGCAACCACGGGATCTTTCCTCCATCGAACGCTCTGGGATGTTTCGCGGCTTATACCATGTTTTGCACGGGAAACTTGCTCCACTGGATAACATGGGCCCCGACAACCTAACCATCGACCAGCTCCTGCTAAGGGTTGAAAAGGGAAATATTCAGGAAATAATCATGGCAACCAATCCAACCATGGAAGGGGATGGAACTTCACTCTACCTCTCCAGCCTACTGGGCCCCTCAGGAATTAAAGTAACCCGGCTTGCGCGGGGAATTCCATCGGGGTCGGGCTTGGAATTTGCCAACTCTCAAATTTTGGCAGATGCCCTTGAGGGGCGAAGAGAACTTTGATTACCCGGCTTTACATCATGATGCGATTTGTTCCTAAGGAAAATGAATGCGGCTAGAACATTCCATGGGCATGAGGATGGGGCACGAACTGCATCTTGCACCGCGCATGATCCAGTCGATGGAGATACTCCAACTACCCATCATGGCCTTGGAAGAAAAGCTTCAACAGGAACTTCAGGAAAATCCCGTTCTCGAACTGGCCCAGGATTCAGAAAATGTTACTGCCAACGATGACTGGAATGACGCCCAAGCCGATCATGATTTTGAACCAAATACCTCTAAAGACACCTCTGATAAAACATTGGTGATCGACACCAAAGGCCAGGCAGAAGCCGATTTTGAACGCTTGGATGGGATGCCCGAAGAATGGAAGGAATCGCTTTACGATGATCACAGGCCTTCCCGAAACGCCATCGAGGAATTTTCTGATCGCAAGCACAATGCCATGCAAAACATGGTTTCAAGGCCACAATCCCTCGAAGATTATCTCATCGATCAGCTTTCATTCTTTGATATTTCAAAGGAAGAGAGAATCCTTGTAAATCTGGTGATAGCCAATCTTGATGATGGTGGATATTTGAAATCAAGCGCGGAAGAAATTGCCAATTCCATTGATCCACCCTGCACACCTGATCAAATCAGACAGGCTATTTCCATCGTTCAAAGGCTTGACCCCCCAGGCGTTTGCGCAAGGGATTTAGCCGAATGCCTGTTGCTGCAACTAACTCCGGAAACGCCAAACCCAGAAGCAGTAAAAAGCCTGATCACCAACCACCTGGAAAACATCAGGCACAACCGGATACCCGCAATTCAAAAAACAACCGGTCTCGACCTGGCTCAGATCAAGGAAGCCATCGAGGTTATTCGGAAACTAAATCCCAAGCCTGCTGCGATCTTCAACTCGGAAAGTATTCCCTATGTGGTTCCCGATATTGAAGTATTCAAGTCGGAAGATGGAGACTACCTCGTCCGCCTGGCTGACGATCTTCTACCCAATGTGCAAATCAACCAAACTTATGTAGCAGAATGCAAGAATCGCGCGACTGATAAAAAAGTGAAAGAGTTTCTCCGGCCTAAAATTCAATCTGCGCAATGGCTCCTCGAGGCGATCGAGCAGCGGAAGTCCACCCTTAAAAAAGTAACCCAGGCCATCGTTCAAAGGCAGTTGAGCTTTTTAGAACTCGGCCCGGAACATATCGAACCCTTAAAAATGCTGCAGATTGCTGAAGTGGTGGGGGTGGATGTTTCCACTATCAGCAGGGCGGTTGATGATAAATGGGTTCAAACCCCGCGGGGAGTTTTCCCGCTTAAACGATTCTTTGGCGGGGGCACCCAGAGCGCGACGGGCGAAGACATCGCCTGGGAAAAAATCCGCAGGAAACTTCTTGAAGTGGTTGGCGCAGAAGATAAATCCAACCCGCTTTCTGATGAAGACCTTGTGAACAAACTGCAGGAAGAAGGATACCCTGTTGCTCGTAGAACCATCACCAAATATCGAAAATTACTCAACATCCCATCTTCCAGGGAAAGAAAAGACTGGACGCCTTGATTATTCTTTAGCAGATTTAAACCCTGTAGGCACTTCGCCACCCACAAAATAAACATCCCTGTCCGGCCTACATCCAGGCGCGTGAATATCCAGCATCTCTAAACCGTTAGGCCCAGCCCTAAACGCGTGCTTTGTGCCAGGAGGCAATCGCAAAAATACCCCCACCTTCAACTCATGTTCCACTCCATCCAAAATTGCAACCCCCTCACCCGCAAGCACATAATAAAGTTCCTCAGCAATTTGATGATAACTGGTGCTGGTGATCGATTCCGCTTTAACTTTCACCCTGTATGCCGTGGTTCGAATTTCCTCATCAGGCATGATCAGGGTTTCAATTCCGTAAGGGCCAAGCTGCTTTAATGCTTCTTCATTTCCCGAAGTTCTGACGATAAGACTTGGACTTTCCATTACAAGCACCCGCGTTTCTTTTAACAGCTTGAATCATCCTTGAAACTAACTATTAAAAATATCTTCAAGGGCCTTGCGCATCACCTTGGGATCGGGATCGATACCCGCCCAATGCTTGATGCCGATAACCCCTTGGTTTACAAGCATCCCCAGCCCATCAATCACTTTGCAACCTTTAGCCCGGGCATCTTTTACCAGCCGGGTTTCAGGCGGATTAGGGATAACATCCGCAACCACCATCGAAGGCTTTAAAGTGGAAACATCAAGTTCAAGCCTGGCTTCTCGATCTGGATAAAGGCCGATGGAAGTGGCGTTGATCACCACATCAGTGCCCTCGGGAACTTTGAAATCGCCTTTCCATTGAACAAAATCAACCTTTGCGTTTACTTTTTCACGAAGCAACTTGACCAACTCTTCCCCCCGGGTCACACTGCGATTGACCAGTGTGAAATGGCTGGCACCTGCAAGCGCAAGTTCAACCGTAATGGCCCTGGCTGCACCGCCCGCGCCAAAAATCACTATGCGCTTCCCCTTGGGATCAGTCAACACTTTCAATGATTCAAGGAAACCCTTGCCATCGGTGTTTTCGCCAATCAACTTTTCACCACGGCGCACAACACAGTTGACAGCACCCATGACTGATGCTGATTCGCCCAACCCATCAAGATGTGCAATCACTGCAACCTTGTGCGGAATGGTGCAATTAAACCCTACAAAACCCATGGCACGAGCGCCCTTTACAGCATCCCCCAAATGGCTTGGTGCAACCTCAATGGTTAGATACCGCCAATCCAAACCGTGATGCTTGTAGGCGGCTTCGATCATGGCCTGGGTTGGATTTTCACTAACAGGTTGTCCGAAACACCCGGTAAGTTCCTGCTTGAAATTTAAAATTTTGGTCATCGCTTCATCCTTATTTAAGTTCGGGGTCTTTGATTGCATCAGCTTTTTTATAGAGGCCCGTTGGAATCAAAATTTCCTTGGGTGGTGTCTTGCCATCAAAATAATCAAGCATTGCAGCAACGGTTTGCTTGCCGATTCTATCAGGGAATTGCACAGGGTCTGCGAAAATCTTCCCATCCTTGATCGCTTGCTTGCCATCAGGTTGCCCATCAAACCCTATGATTTTCACAGCATCAGCCTTGTTGGCACGCTCAAGGGCAGCCCGTGCGCCCAGCGCCGAAGGATCATTGATTGCGAAAATCCCAGCAAGATCTGGATGTGTTTGCAATACATCCTCGGTCGCGCTCTGGCTTTTATCTTTTTTTCCATCGCCCGGAAGCTCTGCGACAATCGTGATCTGCGCCTTTGGGTTTTTCTTATTATGCGCATCGATGATTTCTTTAAATCCCTTGACCCGCAGGATGCATGATTCAGCCTGCCTGAAATCAAGCACTGCAACCTTGCCACCAGCTTCTCCCATTGCCTCGATGGTGGCGATTCCAGCTTGCTTGCCACCTTCGTAATTATCAGTTGCGATATGGGTGACCACCTTGGCATCAGGCGCTAAGCAAGCGATATCTGCGGTAAACACAGGCACACCCGCTTTATTCGCTTCTTGGATCACCGCGCCAATCGAGCGCGAATCACAAGGGCATAACACGATCGCAACAACTTTTTTAACTAAAAAGTCTTTGACCTGGCTTTGTTGTTTTGCAACATCAAATTCCCCACTCACCACCTCAACAGAATAACCAACTTTTTCCGCCTGCTCTTTGATCGTATCGCCTATCATCTTGAAAAATGGATTCGTCAGGGTAAGCACGGAAACGCCAATGATACCCTTCGACTTGACCGCGACCTTTTCTTTGCCTTTTTCTTTTTTATCAGGGGTATTGGTATTACCACCCCCACAACCCACCGCAGCAAAAACTGCAAACATCAACACAATCTTGATGACGCTATTCATATCAGCCTCCTCAACCATTTTTCTTGATAAAAGCTTTGATATTGTTGCTTAGAAATGAGAACAAAGAAATAGAATTATGGTTTTAAAGATTGAAGTGGCATGAGGGTGATTTCAAACTCCATTTCAACCTCTTCGCGGATGATCACAACTTTCACTACTTCACCCACCTTTTTCTCATCCAACACCAGGTAAAGATCCTTCAGCACCTTGATGGCTTTTCCATCGACAGATTTAATGACATCGCCCAGAAGGATTTTACCTGTTTTTTGCCTGGAAGAACCGCGAATACCCGCTTTGCCTGCAGCGCCATCAGGCAGAACATCCAAGACCACTACACCTTCAGGAACCCATTGCCTCGATATGCTATCAGGAGCAAGGGTAACCCCCAAACCAGGCTTGGTTATTTTTCCATGTTTGATAAGTTCGGGTACCACCCGGTTCACCTCATCCACGGGAATAGCAAAACCAATACCCGCAGAAACCCCGGATGTGCTGAAAATTGCGGTGTTCACGCCGATAAGCAAACCCGCGCTGTCAAGAAGTGGCCCACCGGAATTACCCGGGTTGATCGCAGCATCCGACTGAATCACATTCTTGATCGGCCTTTTGGTTACCGAATCGATCTCCCTGCCCAAGGCGCTAATAATCCCGGTGGTCAAGGTTTGATCAAGGCCAAAGGGATTTCCGATAGCGTAGACTTTCTGTCCAACCTGGAGATCATCGGAACGGCCCAAAGGCAGGGGTTTAAGCTTGCCCTTGGGGGCATCGACTTTTAAAACTGCAAGATCCTTATCCGCGAAATAACCCACAAGCCTGGCTTGAAAAACCGATTGATCTGCAAAGGTAATCTGCGCCGCATCTGCATTTTGAATCACATGAAAATTTGTGACGATGTGCCCTGCATCATCCCAAACAAACCCCGATCCAGTGCCCTCGGGCATCTGCTGGATGTTCAAATTGATTCCGGTCTTGCGGTTGGCAAGAGTCGTGATATTTACAACTCCCTGCCTGGATTGGTTGTAAAGTTCGATGGTTGATTTTTCATCCTCCGCAAGATTGCCCCGGGCAACAATCGGCCTGGCGGAACCATATTTGACATTATCCGAATCTTCATTAATTTTAAAAAGGATGTCCCTGCCAAAGATAAATGCAAGGATGATTACAAAAGGCAGCGAAAGGGCAATGACGGAAACGATGACGACAAAAAACCAGAGTAGCACAGGTCTGGATTTGGGGTTGCCCGGGGTTATAAACTCATCGTTGTTCATGTACTTGGAATCCGGTGGTCAGATAAACAGTTTTTTAATCGGCTTCCCGGTGGAAACAGCCACAGGGCGGCTCAATAGATCATGATAATGCTCGGTGGGCGGAACGCCAAGCACATCGAACAAAGTGGTGATTATATCCTGTGGTGTAACGCGGTCCTGAATTGGATAGGCTGCTGCGCGATCGGTGGCTCCCACCACGCCCCCACGGGTAACACCCGCCCCCGCAAAAACGACGGAATAAGTTGCAGCCCAATGTTTCCTTCCGGGAGTAGCCCCCGCAAATCTGGGCTCCAAGGCAACCAAGGGCGCCCTGCCAAACTCTCCCATGCAAACTACAAGTGTCGATTCCAACAATCCTCGCGAATCCATGTCTTCCAAAAGAGCGGAAAAACTTTGGTCAAAACGAGGCAGCAAATGATCCTTCATCGATTCAAAAATATCGTTGTGCGTATCCCAGCCATATTGATCAGTTTCGTTGGGTGCGGAATCCTGACCTCGGATATTCGGATTCCAAAACACCGTCACCCATGGCATTTCCCTTTCAACCAATCTGCGGGCAAGCAGGCAGGCCTGGCCAGAACGATTTCGACCATAGCGATCTCGCACAGAATCCTTCTCCTGGGAAAGATCAAACGCACTTCGAGCCTTGGGATCACTTAATATTTGATACGCCTGCTTGTAGCGCAAATCATGATCAAGCAAACCAGGCACCGCCTCCCATTTGCGCTGTTCTTTTTCCAATGCATTTTTAAGCGTTTGTCGTTGTTGAATTCTCACCGTGGGCAGTTCATCTCGCGGATTAAGCGAGGGCAAAGACTTCGCCGGGTCGTTGCCATCCACCGCAAGTGGGTCATAGGCCCTGCCCAAATAACCGCCATTTTGACCCGGAGAATTTAACTCGGGCACCAGCAAGGGCCCATTGACATGGGAACTCGAAAAACCAAAAGGCCCCTTTGGCCTGATTCTTCTAAAGATTGACCCCACCGTGGGAAGATCATCCGGCTTGGGCGGTGGATTTGCTGATTTCTGCGGATGAAAATGGCCCGTCAAACTTAGATAACAGGCAGACCCATGATCCAAATCATCATGGCTGACGCTTTTAAGAATAGTGAATTTATTTGCAACATTTGCAACCTTGGGAAGATGTTCACCAAATCGCACACCGGAAACTTTCGTTGCAATAGAGCTAAAAGCTCCCCGGATTTCAACAGGGGCATTGGGCTTGGGATCCCACATTTCCAACTGGCTCTGCCCGCCACCACAAAAAACAACGAGAACTGATTTTGCCTTGCGCGTTTTCGCACCATCCCCCATGCTTGCATTGGCAATACCAGAAAGCAATGGCGCCCCCAAGGAAAGGAACAGCCTGCGGTCAAACTTAGTATCAGTGCGGAAAGCCAGCATTTATCCTCCAGATTGATTCTACCATGGGAGATAAAATCAAAGAGGAATATTCTGATCACATTTGCATGGTTGTATCAAACTTCAAAACACCCTTGGCCTTATCGAAATCAACCATTACTTTGCAATGATCCTTGGCTTTCCCTTCAAGCATCAATCTTGAAAGCGGATTCTCGATTTCTTTTTGAATGGTGCGCTTCAAAGGGCGGGCGCCATAAGCGGGATCATAGCCCACTGCCACCAGATGCAACCTTGCAGCTTCGGTAAGCTCCAGCAGAATATGCTTATCATCCAACCTGGAACGGAGCCGCCCAAGAAGAATTTCAACAATTTTTTCCAGATGCTTTTCGCTAAGGGCATGAAACACGATCATATCATCAACCCGGTTGAGAAACTCGGGCCTGAAATTCTTTCGCAGCTCCTCAAGCACTGCATCTTTCATATGGTCATAAATCTCGCCAACGAAAGACCCCTTGAACTGAAGGATCTTATGGCTGCCTATGTTCGATGTCATGATCACAATGGTATTTTTAAAATTAACAGTACGGCCCTGGCCATCCGTTAATCTGCCATCATCCAAAACCTGCAAAAGAATATTGAAGACATCGGGGTGGGCTTTTTCGATTTCATCAAAGAGGATGACGCAATACGGTTTTCGCCTGACAGCCTCCGTCAATTGCCCGCCCTCTTCATACCCGATATAACCAGGAGGCGCGCCAAGAAGCCTGGCCACGGTATGTTTTTCCTGATATTCAGACATATCAATGCGAATCATGGCACGCTCATCATCGAATAAAAACTCAGCAAGCGCCCTGGCAAGTTCGGTCTTTCCCACGCCTGTTGGCCCAAGAAAAATAAAACTCCCAACAGGTCTGTTCGGGTCTTTCAAGCCACTGCGGGCCCTTAAAACGGCCTCAGAAACCGCAGCAACTGCTTCGTCTTGCCCAACAACGCGTTTGTGAAGTTCTTCCTGAAGATGCAATAGTTTCTGCAGTTCGCCCTCAAGCAATTTCGAAACCGGAACACCAGTCCACCTGCTTACAACATCAGCGATATCCTCTTCATCAACCTCTTCTTTGATGAGCTTGCTTTCTCCTTGCTTCGAAGAAAAGGCCTCCTCTTCAATCTTAAGCTTTCGTTCTAATTCATTTAATTTTCCGTACTTGAGTTCCGCAGCTTTGCTAAGATCATAACTGCGTTCGGCCTGCTCTGCATCAAGCTTGGTTTGATCGATTTGCTGCCTGAGAGAGCGGAGTTTCAGAACCGCTTCTTTTTCGATATCCCATTGCCCCTTGAGAGCGCCCGACTGCGCTTTCAAATCTGAAAGTTCTTTTTCGAGTTTTAAAAGCCTCTCTTTGGATGCAGCATCTTTTTCTTTTTTAAGCGCCTCTCTTTCAATCTCCAATTGCATGGTGCGCCTCATGATTTCATCCAATTCAGAGGGCATGCTATCGATTTCAGTACGCAGCTTGGCAGCAGCTTCATCGATAAGATCGATTGCTTTGTCGGGCAGAAACCGATCCGCGATATAACGATTGGAAAGCACAGCGGCTGCAACCAGGGATGCATCTTTGATTCTTACGCCGTGGTGCAATTCATAGCGCTCTCTTAAGCCGCGCAAAATACTGATGGTATCTTCCACCGTGGGTTGATCAACGATTACAGGCTGAAACCTGCGCTCAAGAGCGGCGTCTTTTTCAATGTTTTGCTTATACTCATTAAGCGTGGTCGCGCCGATGCAATGCAGCTCTCCACGGGCAAGCATGGGCTTCAAAAGATTGCCTGCATCCATGGCACCTTCAGCTTTTCCCGCACCAACAACCGTATGAAGTTCATCGATAAAAAGAACGATTTCGCCTGCGGATTGCTGAACTTCCTTGAGTACCGCCTTAAGCCGCTCTTCGAATTCACCCCGGAATTTCGCCCCTGCAATCAATGCCCCCATATCGAGGGAAACTATCATTTTGTTTTTCAAACCTTCAGGCACATCACCCCGCACGATGCGCTGGGCAAGCCCTTCAACGATTGCAGTTTTTCCAACGCCCGGCTCACCTATGAGAACGGGATTGTTTTTGGTTCTCCGGGAAAGAACCTGAATCACCCTGCGAATTTCTTCATCACGACCTATCACAGGGTCGAGTTTGTTTGCAGCGGCCATTTTAGTGAGGTCACGGCCATACTTTTCCAATGATTGATATGTGGCTTCGGGGTTTTGATTGGTCACGCGTTGGTTTCCTCTTACTTCTTGAAGTGCGTTCATTATAAGATCACGGGTAATTCCAAACTCTTTGAACATTTTTCCTATCGACGCTTTATCTTCCAACAACGCCAGAAGAATATGCTCGATCGAAATAAAATCATCCTTGAACTTTTTGGCTTCTTCCTCCGCTTGCTTAAGAACGGTATTCAACCTTCCTGCAAGATAAATATTACCATCTTGATTGGAACCAGAAACCTTGGGAAGGCGATCGATTTCCTGATCGCACCGCTTGCGCAAGGCATCGGTATTGATGTTTGCTTTCCTCAGGATGGATAATGCCAACCCAGGATCCTGAACCAAAAAGCTTGAAAGCAAGTGCTCCAAATCAACTTGTGGTTGCCCCTTAGACTGGGCAATCTTGGAAGCTTGCTGCAAGGCTTCCTGTGCTTTTTCGGTGTATCGGTCAATGTTCATTAATACAACCCATAAGGCCTTTTATTATGTCACATCTACATTATTGGCAAAACAAGACAAGAATGTACACAAATACAACGCCAACCTTAAATATTTTTAATAATAAACACAAGCCTTTTAATACCATGCACTTACAAAAACCCTTGCAGCCAGCCATAACATCGCAAAACAGCGCATATAGCGTAGGATCGCGATTCTTCATGCGATTAACCCAGCAAACCTAAAAAATGGGCTTGAACGATTTGAAATAAAGCTTATGCCAGCTAAAAGCAAACGGGTTCAAATGAATATTTTTGGTATTTTGAAACAGGCGAGCTATATGAATCGATCACACCCTTTAATTTTAAGTGTCGCAGTTTTATTTTCCATAATTGGATGTGATGCGTCACCATTTCGAATGTATTCTGCAAGAACCGATGCGCATTTTGAAAAAGCCAAGAATGATATCCACGAGGCTGCAAATTCAACCGCCGAAGCCCTCAGTTCTGTAAGGGTGGATTATGTAAACGAAAGCCAGGCAAAATTAAACGCCTTGGACAAACAATATGTGGCGATCAAAGAACAGGGTAAAAATGCAACAGGTGAAGCCAAGGCTGAACTATATAAAAAACTGCAGACCTTGCAAGAACGCAGAGATGGCATCCGCGAGCGCCTAGACGAATATCGTAAATCAAATGATAAAGCTGCAGAAAATCTGCGTACCGGAATCGAAGCAGCTTTGGTGGATTACCAAAATGCCCTGATCGGCAAATAATATGATGATGCTTGGTCAAGCATTATTTAGCATGATGAAATAGTATTAATCATGTCTTTTCGAGCGAAGCTTTTAAACGCTTTAATCCTTCTTTAATCGAAACCTTGGGGTCATACCCAAGATCTTTCTTTGCATTCGAAATATCAAACCAATGCGATGTGGATAACTCCTTGGCAAGAAACCGGGTCATGGGTGGTTCTTTTTGTATTCTTAAAAGACTATAGCTCATTTCAAAAAACCAACCCATGAAGTAAGCCAGCCATACAGGGACACTTTTATCCACTGCCCTGCCATTGCCCGCACGGATGATTTCATTGACCAAATCCCAAAGTTTCCAAGGTTCTCCATTGGAAATAAAGTACGCCTTGCCTGAACAAGAGGAGCGAAAAGATAATCGATCCAGCGCCAATAGATGGGCACTTGCAGCATTATCAACATAGACGGAATCAACCATGACAATGCGATTTCCGATTTTGCGAAGTCTACCCTCCTTGGCCCGGTCGAGAATTCTGGGAACAAGATGGTTATCGCCTGGCCCCCATATTAAATGTGGCCTTAACGCCACCGTTGCAAGCGTATCATCGTTCGCCTTCAAAACCATTTGCTCCGCAAGGGCCTTGGTTTTAGGGTACGCAGTAAGATAACTTTCCGGATAGGGAACCGATTCGTCAACGCCCTCCATATCACCATTATTGAAAACCACGCTAGGGGAGCTGGTGTATACCAGCCTGGGAATTCCCAAGCTTTTACAAACATCAATAATGTTTTTGGTGCCCACCACATTGGTTTGGTAGTAGCTGTTGTAATCACCCCAAATACCAGCCTTGGCAGCAGTATGAATGATTGCATCGCAACCTTGGGCAGCCAGATGAATGGCTTTTTCATCAGCCAAGTCACCTTGAAAATGGGCAACACCCATTGCATTTAATCCTGCGTGGGGCTTACGGGAAATGCTATGAACACTGTCGCCCCGTGAAACCAACATCGAGCAAATTGCAGAGCCAAGAAAGCCCCCACCCCCGGTTACAAGTACTTTCATGAAAGCCTCCCCGCAGCCCAGGCCGCAAGTTCTTCCCGCTTGATTTTGGAGTTATGCCTTATGTCCACGGGAAATGATGGGTGGATCAAAAATTTGATGATGTCTTTGGTTTGGGGATAAAGCAAAGCCCTGCTTGCAAGGTTGCGTAATAACTCCTGATTACTGATCATACCTTTTTCTTTTTCGACACACAGCACGGGAATCTGCATGCCTGGTTCGCCTACGCCCACAAGTGCGCTTCGAAAAACACCCGGTACTGAATCAAAAATTCCCTCAATAGGGACGGTATGAAAAATCTTATTCGCAGAAGAAACGCGCTGGGATTTCCTACCACAAAACCAAAGCCTTCCCTCAGAATCGAAATATCCAAGGTCACCCATCCGATGAAGGGTTTGGCCGTCAACATCAAGAATTTTTGCAAGGTTTGTTTGAACAGGGCGATTGAAATAATTCTTGGTAACAACCGGGCCACGCACTACAATTTCACCAATTTCACCTTGGGGAACCCACAGTGATTCAGACCAATTTTCAACGGCTGCATCATCGATTTTAATAATACGAACATCGATGCCTTGAACGGGATTGCCTACGCAAACACCTTTCCCTGAAGAGGTGAATTGTTGAGTTTCTGAAAGAATGACTGCACTGGAAATGGTTGCAACAGGCAGTGATTCGGTCGCGCCGTAGGGGGTATGCAGATAAATACCAGGATTTAATCGGTTGGCAAGATTGGCAACATCGCGTGCGGGAACCGGGGCGCCCGCAGAAAGAATACGCTTAAGCGTGGGGAATTTAACATCCTTTGGGAGGCTTGCCAACCTACGAAGCAAAGCAGGCGAAGCAAATAGATTCGTGACTTTAAAATGTCTGATCGCACCAAGAATCTTATACGGATCAGCTTTGGCAGGCTTGGTGAAATCCATTTCTGGAATAACCGCAGTCATACCCAATGCTGGAGAAAAAAGCCCAAAAAGAGGAAAAGTAGGAAGGTCCACTTCACCCGGGGCAATTTGATAAAGGCTTTTAAGAAGTTGAACCTGGGCATGAAATTGCTCATGTTCGTACACCACGCCTTTGGATACCCCCGTGCTACCACTCGTAAACAAAATCGCAGCGGGATCAACAGCGTTGCAAACCAAAGGCGTATTTAAAACTGAACCTTTTCGTAAAACATCCGACCACCGGGTTCCAAAAATTGCATTCCCAACAGTGATGGTTTTCCGGATGGAAGTTTTTCCCCATCCAAATAAAATCCTTGCCATTTGCGCAAGCGGAATCCCGATGAAAGCATCAGGCTGAACTTCTTTAAGGCAGGAACCGATGCCGGCTAAACCTAGTCCGGGATCAACGACAACGACCGTGGCACCTATGGTGAAAAGTGAAAAAACAACCTGGAGGAATTCGATGCCTGGCTTGACCATGACAGCAACGCGCATTCCAGGCCGAAAGCCTTCTTCGATAAGGCCCCGGGCAGCGGCATCGATGGAATCCTGCAATTGAGCGAAGGAAAGCTGCGCGGAAATTTTCGGACCGCATGAAAGGTGAGCACCTTGTTGCACAATAACAGCAATGGCCCCGGGAAAATCATGCGCCATTTCCCGGACTAGGTTGGCGATATTAAGCGAGCCCGACATGGCTCAACCCCCGGGGTATTTCATGAAGAATTCTTTAATCTTCGCAATGATCGGAGCAGGCGCATCTTCGAGAAGGTAATGCCCGGCATCTTCAAAGACATGGTAATCCGCATTGGGGAAATATTTTTTCCATTCAGCAAGAAATTCATCATTGAAGATAAAATCATGCCTTCCCCAGCAAAAGATCTTGGGAGTATCATTCAAATTAACAAGCCCCGACCTGGTGCCTTCAATAATTTCATACGAGGGGTGCCCGGGATTGATTGGAATATCCTGCACGAAGCGGAATATTGCAAGCCGATCCTTCCAGCTTGAATAAGGCGAAAGAAAACCAGCCTTAACCCTATTATTAAGACCTTTTATAGCGCAGTAACGTGCCGCCCCCAGACAAAACCCATTGAACCCGCGCACCATCAGCGAGCCAAAAATCTTGGACCTGCAAACCTTGAGAGTCCAGGGAAGGGGCTTGCCGTGGGGAAGCCCAAAACCCGCGGTGTTCAAAAAAACAATACTTTCGATCCTAGATGCATTCCGCACCGCCCAGGAGGTTCCGATCATGCCACCCCAATCATGCACAACCAGGCTGATTTTTCCAGTCGGGGCAATATGATTGATCAACTTATCGAGATCGTTGAGCCTGCTTTCAAGAGTATAACTGTATTGGTCATCAGTGGGCCTGTCGGAAAGTCCGCACCCCACATGGTCGGGAACAATAACGCGCATGAATTTGGAAAGGGCGGGTATCAAGTTTCGATAAAAAAAGGACCATGTCGGGTTGCCATGGATCATAAACACGGGCCTGCCCGAACCTTCATCAAGGTAATGAAGCTTGTGATTACCAAGGTTGAGAAATTTACCCTGGAAAGGGTAAAGGGAGGGGTTCTCTTTAACCCAGTTTAAAAGGGATTCGGGAGGGCCTGAAACATCGCCAGGCTTATTGCGAACTACCATTCTACGCCCAGCATCAGGCAATTAAGCCCGCTGCCAATCCCAAGCAAGCCAACCCTGTCACCCGGGAGGAGGAATTTTCGCTCCTCTGCAATGGCTGCGGTCAAAGGCAGGGAAACCGTACCGATGTTTCCAAGAAAAGGAAAAGTGGAATAATCCTTGTGCAGGGATATTCCAAGAGCTTTCAAAACGGAATCACGATGGGGGGCACCCACTTGATGGCAGATAACTTTATCGATTGCATCGGGTGTCCAGCCGATCTTGCCTACAAAATTTTTCCAAGTCCGCATGCCAAGATCAACACCGTACTTCAAAACTGCAACCGAATCGGTAGTCATAAAATGCCTTGCAGCATGAATAACGCCCTGAATGATTTGTTTGGGAGAGGCGCCATCGGGTATGAAATCTGGAATGGGATCATGGGTCAGGCCCCATCTGCAAAGGCTATGGTGCTCTGCAGCACTTTGCGCACTTGCAGCAATAAGCTTTCTTCTTTTTTCACTTGAGAAGGATCCATCTGTAACAACAACAGCCACTGCACCGGAACCACCTGTTAAAGTTGCGAGGGAATCTTTGAAGGTCTCGATATTTTTTCTTTTGAGCAGTTCGGCAATCATGGTGTCGTTGATTTCGCGTGAGGTTTCGCAGGAAACAACAACGCCCGCACGAATCTGACCAAGCTCAATACGGTTGGCAATATCAAGAATGCCATTCAAGACACCCAGGCAGGCATTACTGATATCGTAAACGAGTGCATTACTGCCAACGCCCAATTTTGCAGCGACCGAACACGCGGTGGCGGGTTCAAATTGCTCCCTGCAAACAGCAGAGTAAATAACAACTTCAAGATCTTGGGCAGTTACATTGGAACGATCGAGTGCTTTTCTGGCAGCAAGCGTTGCACCTTCTGCAACGGAAAACCCTGGTTCCCACCAGCGTCTTTCCTGAATTCCGGTCCAAGCAAGCAACTGACCTGCATTAAATTTCAATGCTTCATAAACGGGTAGCAATCTGGTTTCGAGTTCCTCGGTGGAAACTACCACCGGTGGAAGTTCGTAACCAATTGCATCGAGATACACCCGGGAATATTTCATAAAAGTTCTATCCTGAATAATCGCTGTTACGACTTCCAAGCCTTTAGGCGGAAGTCTTTCATTTCATAGATGATCAAGCCATCTACGGATAGTTTACCATCTGCAACCAATAAACCAGAGGGGTCGTCCCTATTGGTAATCGTTGCCTCAACTATCACAGTCTTATTATGCGGAATAACTTGCCCGCGGTAAATCCAAATATGTGGTTCTGGGCTTACGATAGGCAAAAAAGTGTCAACTTCAGGCCACAAATCTCTTGCCAATATTTTCATTAGTTGGATCATTGCCTCAAGGCCAAGAGAGCCAGGCCAGACAGGATCTTGATAGAAATGTGCTTTAAAAAACCAATCTTCAGGGTTAACCTGCTTGATTCCCCGGATATAACCCAGACTGTTTGCACCACCCTTTTGCTCAAGATATTCGACCCGGTCCAACATTCTTAAAAAATCATCAGGAAATGGAAAATCCGCACTTATCAAGGCATCCACACGGGCATATTTCTCAACATTCCACAAACTTGCCCCCCGAACCCCAACTTGGTTGGCAAGCGCATCCTTCGAAAAGAACCCAAAGGTGGTATCTCCCTTGTAGATACTTTTACCCTTGCAAAAAACATCAAACAAATAGGATTGCACCACCATCCCCGCAGAAGATGAGACGCGTGTAATCTTCACCTTGATGGAAAGAGTTCCAGCATCAGCAAGAACAGGTTCGAGATAAACTGCTTTCCCGCCCAGATTACGGAAGGAAAGATCATCCTTACTGGTAAGCGCAGATCCCAAATAAGCTGCAAGCCAACCGCAAGGCTGCAAGGCGATTTCAAGAAGAATGGCAAAAGGCATTGCTGCCTGCCTTTCGGAACGGAAGTACCATTCATCAGGCGGGACATCATACTCAGCAAGAATTTCTCCACCCGCAACCATCTTCCACGGTTCGCAATTCACCTCCATGATACGATCAAGGAATTTATAAGGTGGCCCGGGAAGCCTTGCGATTTTTCTTTCAGCATCAAAAACCTTGTAGGCATCCCCAAACGCTTCTGAGGGATTGCCAATTGCAAACGCCAGAATGCTGGCATTATCAAAGCGGGGCGTTTTAACAGCTTCTGAAATCCCACCCGACCATATCGCCTCAACCGATTCCTTGCTCCATCCGGTCATACGGAGCGACATGGATTTTATTTCAACAACATTTTTTCCATCCGCATACATGTACGCATCAACAATGGTGTAGGGTTCAGGGCGGTAACCTCTTTCCCTGATCAAGACTTCATAGGTCACTTTTTTCGTGGTAGCATTCACTTGGCCCCTGCAGCGAAGTTTACCCGTCACTCCTGGCACGGGTTCGAATGCAACATTTGATTTTTCCCCCACCCATCCCATCCGGTAAAGAAAAATTCGCAGGGTATGCAGGCAACATTCATACATGAGCGTGCCGGGCATTACCTGATCATCCACAAAATGGCAGGTAAGAAACCAATCATCAGGATTAATATCCGCTTCGCCAAGTATACGCCCAAGGCCAGCAGGCCCGCCTTCAGGTTCAAGAAGAGGCACCCGATGCACAAGCCGCATTTTTCCACCGGGCAATGTTGCAGGCTCATTGATGGGAAGGTTGGCAAACCTCGCACCAAAGCAAGCCGCCAAATCTCCACTCCTTAACGCATCCAACTGCTCTTCACTAAAAGATTCCTCTACCATGGGAAGCAGCGGAGGAACTGATATTATTTCTTCTTTATTCACTGCATTTGCTGAAACAACAATGCCTTTACCCGCAGCAAGCGCTTCCTCGGTGAAAAACCCTGCGCAACCTTCGCGCATGGCCATCAAAGGTTCGCCATTCACCGTGGCATCATACCAAAACCGGAAAAGATAAGTGTCATTATGGCGGAAGAAACGATCAATACGGATATCGTAATGAATGACTTCGCCGGCAACGGGCAGGGAACGAAAGAAAGTAACCTCTGCATCAAGCAGGCGATAAACAGCCAGGCCCTTGGTTTTATGATCAATACCTAAAAACCCGGATAGAAACAGATCTGCCTGCCCCGATTCCACGGCAATGCAAGTGGGGATTCTGCCATGATCCAAATACCATGCTCCGGGCAAAACATCGTGCTCGGTGATGATTCTGCCCGCACCCATCGAGCAAGGTTCGCCCTCGATCGCCAAGATTCTATCAACAAGCATCAAGGGTTCATCCGGCAACCTGACCCTGGTGGGGTAGGCATCAATTTCAGCATACATGGAGCCCAAAACCCCAGCGATATGCCCCCGTGCATACTGCAAACAAGATTCCCGATCAAGGGTTCTGGGTGGTGTTAAAAGCTCCTCAAAAGGCTCGTTTAAATTGGTGCTTTCTGAACCATCGCCTGAAAACACTTCAATCCCATTACTATCGAAGTCCACCGACTGTAGCATCTGATTTTGAAATTCAACCAAGGCTATCATCTGGCGCATGGTTGTTTGCGAGAGCGCTAAATAAGCCGCATGGGCTTCCATTGCAGATTGATTCATGTTCACAGCGTGCTCAACACCATGAAGCTGCAGCACATTCTCATTTTCCATGAATTGTATTCTTTCTTCAATTGCTTCCAACGCAACAACATTAGGTTTCATTTTACTGGGGCCGGTCTGTTTGAACACAAAACCTGCAGCGCCTGTAATCAAACTAGCCTTAATGCCTTTGTTAATGGCCGGGGAAGTGGGAGCAAAAAGAAAGCTGCAATCCAAAGCGACACGCTCAGAAATCAAGGCTGCGATGGTTTTCAAAAATCCTAAATATTGGCTGCCCCGCATAGTGCTTAGTGATCTAGCAAAATGGGGCCTACCCTTGAGAATATTGGTGATGATCCTGGAGCATGAGGAACCAGGGCCCATTTCCAAGAATATGCGGGCACCATCGTTATAAGCGGTTTCCACAATCGCATTAAAATCCATGGTGCTTAAAGCCAGGCCTGTGATCGCTTCCGAAGCTGCTTCCTTGGTAACCTCGTAGGCAGATCCAAAAGATGCACTGTAAATATATGGTGAAGTCATTGGCGTGGTTGGCAGCAAATGGAATCTTCGATAAGCATCTGCAATTGGCCTTGCGGCCTCACAATGAACCGCTGCAGTTTCCGTGCTTAAGGGAAACAATCTACAATCCAAAAGTTTAACCAGCTTCTTGAGTTGGGTGGCATCTCCACCGATGACGCATTCGGTTGGACTGTTGATAATAAGAAGATAAACCCGGTCAAATTCGAGCAGGGATTGCGCAATATCTTCGGGAGATTTTTCCACCAATCCTACAAGCCAATCAGGAACCTTGCCTGGCTCCATTCCCCAGGAAAGGGCGATGGCCTGCCTTTTTCCAACCAGATCTTCCTTGAAAAGAGTCGAGCCTTCCAGACCATGCCAAAGCCCATCGCGATCAGCCCAATAACCCATCGCAACCAATGCGGTTGATTCACCCAGGCTATAACCAAGCACCAAATCCGTCTTGATGCGGGAAAGCCTCATAATCTCCGCGGTGGTGCATCCAAACGAAACTTGAGCCATGATTCGCTCGTGTGGCAACGGTTGGCGAAATGGCCTGCCATGCCAGTAAAGCTCGGGAAGAATCTGTGCTCTTAACTTAAGACTATTTTTATCGTAATTAAGATGGCTCTGTGGCCAGCGAAGAGAAAGTTCCGCACCCATAAAAGGAAAATCGGCCCCGGATCCTGGAAAAACCATGGCAACCTTGCCTTCGTTTCCAAGTGGTTTGCTGCTATAAAAAACCCGGTCAGCAATTGAAGGCTCGAGGGGTTCGCCCCTCAAGGTTTTGAAACCCGCCTCAATGATCAAAGGCAGCTCGACAAGATTCAATACAACAAAAGCCAGGGCCAGTGGTGAATCAGCCGAGGCGGGATTCTTCTCGTGCCAGGCTTTGGCCAAAGAAAGCAGCGTGGTGAATTGGCCCTCTGAAGCAAATTGTTTTAACAGGGAGAGGTTGGCCTCAAGTGCGGGAACATCTTTTCCCTCAATTGCAAAAAGTGTTTCAGGGAAAGAAGACGCAACCAGATTTGGAGGTACTGCGCTATTTTCCAACTCCGGCTCTTCAAGCAAAATATGAAACCAAGTACCATCGCTGCCCAAAGAGTTGACCCCTGCCCTGCGCGGGCCCTCCTCCCTGTTTCGAAGCCATGGAGTGGGGCTGAAGTTTTCTGCTAAAAATCGGGCATCTTCATATCTGCGATCAATATCCGGTTGTTCAATCGAGTTCCCGGGCAACACTTTCTGGCTTAAACAAAGGCAAGCTTTTGCCAAAGATTGAAGACCTGTTGCAGCCCCGGACCAGCCAAGTTGAAACCTGGCACAATGAAGCACGGCCTGGCCGGACACCTGCCTTGGGGAAAAGAAATCCCCCAGAGCCCTGGCTTCCGCAGCATCGTCCAACTCCAGCCCGGAAGAATTGGACTCAAGATATTGAATGGTTGCAGGATGAATACCCGAGGAAAGATATGCGCTTTCCATGGCGGTCCTGCAGGCTTTATCTGAATTTCCCCTTGTGAGAGGGTCTTTAAAAGTTCCTATGCCCCGGAGTACCGCAAGAATGGTATCACCAGATTTTTCCGCATCTTCAAGCCTTTTTAAAACAAGAACTGCGGAGCCATCCGAGGGCAGAATTCCTGTATTCCCCTGGGCTAAAGGCGAACGCGTAATTGCATCTGAAAGCCTGCCTTCTTTTGCAAGAGGAACAATCATGCGGGGGTCGATACAAAAATCAACTGCGCCAACCAAGGCGCTATCGATCTGAAAAGCTGCCAAGGAATCCCAGGCAATTTCAAGCGCCCTCAAACCTGAATTCTCATCTGCAGCAATGGTAAACGCAGCACCACCCACCTTGTATTCACGGGCGATTCTACTGGCTGCAATACTGGCGAGGGCGCCCATCGTTCGATCTGCATTCAAGGCAGGGCCCGCTGCATCTGCATATTCTGGGTTTCGATTGTTGGCAAGCCACCACCAACGCAGGTGATAATTAGTCGTGTTTAAATCAAGACCTGCCCCAAGAAATACACCCATCCTCTGAAAATCAGACTCCTTGAAACTCATGCATTTAAGAGCTTCGCGCGCAGTATCAAGGGCCAACCCCTGCTGCGGAAGCATCTGTTCAAGTTCCCTTGGCGGAATTCGAAACGCATCCAGTGACAAGTCCACTGCTTTTTTGGGCTTCCCTTTAAGCACCGCATCATGCGGCAAATCCGCTGCAATGGCTTTTGATGATTGCACATCCCAGGCATTTACCAGCGGCCCTACTTCGACTTTATCAAGGCCCATCGCCCGCTGAAAGAAAGGCTCGGTGCTGGCGTCCCCAGCGTTTCTCGCAGCAACCGAAACAACTGCAAGTGGGCAATGCTCTGCTTGGGGCTCTGCAACCTGAAGTTTCTGGCCAATCCATTCTTCGATAAGAACATGGGCGTTGATGCCACCAAAACCAAAACCGCTGAGTGCCGCCCTGCGGGGAATATCATCCCGCCTTCTTTTCCAAGGCTCGACGGTTTTTAAAATACGGAATGCTGAGGCATCAATTTTGATCGATGGAGAACAAGCTTCAAACCCCGCGGTAGGAGGCAATTGCTGATGGCTCAATCCAGCTATAACCTTTGCAAGCCCCGCCCCACCAGCCGCGGTAAGCACATGCCCAACATTAGATTTTACAGATCCTATAACGCATTGATTAGCATTGTATGATTCAGACTTCCACAATTCCGCCATGCTTGAAAATTCAACCGCATCACCAACCGGAGTACCCGCGGCATGGCATTCGATCAAATCAATATCCGAGGGCTTGAGGCCTGATTGCTGATAGGCGGCCCGCATGGCACGCAGTTGGCCTTCGCTATTGGGTGCAAGCAGCCCGCCTCCGATATCATTTGAAATACCAATGCCCCTGATCACGCCAAGAATTTGATCTTTAGCCTCGATTGCATCCTGCAAGCGCTTGAGCAAAAATATCCCCGCACCTTCACCCACCATCAAGCCATCACCACGATGATCAAACGGCCTGCAACCACCCGACATGGATAAAGCCCTTAGCTGGCTGAATCCCATATGGGTGTAAAGGCTATCAGCACCGGAAACACCCCCTGCGAGTACCGCATCCGCCCTGCGATTATAAAGGGCCTCTGATGCAAGTTTCAGGGCGTAAAAACTGGATGCACACGCTGCATCCAAAGTGAAGCATGGCCCTCCCAGATTAAAAGCCCTGGCAATAAGATTTGCTGGAAGAGCAGCGGGTTGCGATAGCCATGAAGGCTCCATCCCCAGGCATTCTTCGGGTATGGGCAGGCCTGCGGCTTCTGAAAGAACCTTCCCCAACACTTGAAGGTTGAGTTTGCAGGTGCCCTCGGTAGGCAATGCAATATGCCCAAGAATCACTCCCACACGCTGGCGATCCAGATTATCAATCTTCCCTTTCAAGGCCTGAGATGCAGCCTCCAAGGCAAACAAACCACCAGCATCAAGCTTCTGAAGTATCTCATGGGGTAATGGATATTCTTTGGAATTACGAGCTGGAACCCGGGCAAAAAAACCTCTGGTGGTATGAACCTTGTCGGATTGCGCCATTGAATTGGCACGAAGTGTTGAAGGGTCTAAAACCCAACGCCCCGGTTCAACCTCGGTTGAAGCATTTTGCCCGGAGGCAACAAGCTGCCAAAGAGATTCAATATCGGGTGAACCTGCAAAAACGCAACCAGCACTGACGATGGCAATGGGAGAAAAGAAAGAGTGATCAGTTCCGCCTGGGCTGTGCTTAGTATTGTTCATGCAAAACCCGGGCTAGATGGTGGCTGGTTTTCCCAGTCGATTTTTGCGAAAAGCCCTGGCCAGAGATGCATCTAAAACGCCTTCAACGGCTTCCAAACGCATAACCACACCAAACACCGGATCAATCATATCAACATCTGCAACCGCATGAAGTTCATTAGCTTTGCGAATTTCCAACACAGCCTTGAGCTTTTGATTGAAGACGGGTTTCCGGAACAAGCGAAGACTGCCAATTCTGCAAGGTAAAGACCCCATGCCCTGCATCTTCGAAGTCCAAACAATCATCATTTGCAAAATCGCATCCAACCCCAGGGGGTCAAGAATCCAGCGTTGCCTTAAAGGTTGGCGAATCCATTCGGAAGGTTCGGGAGCGCCCTTGACCCAGCATGTGATCCCGCGTTCGCCACAGCTTTCAACGTTTTCCAGACAATGCATCATCTTGCCATGAAAGAGAACATCACGGTAAAGATCATCAATCAAATATTCAACCTTGGGGGCGGTGATGGAGCGAAGATTTGCAGGGGATCCAGGCAGTGCTTCAACTAAAAGAATGTCTGCCCGGGCATGCAAAACATCTTTGCCGTTATTACGGAAACTTCGTGCTTCCACGGGTATGATAAGCCCATTGGAAGTGGCCCGCGGAACGCCCGAAAGGTAGCGTAATTGCAAGGGTTCAGGCTGATCACAAATCACACCATGCAAAATTCTAAAGTCATCACAACCATGAAATTGATAACCCGGGTTCTCGTGCAAAGCAGCATGGGCAAGCCATTCAAGCATTATGGCCATGGGCAACACAGGCCTGCCATCGATCACATGATGCTCGAGAAAAGGATGCTCCAAGAGATCAAGCCTTCGTTCAAAAGTGACAAGTGAAGGAACCTCAGGTTTCAGCTTGGCAGGAACTTCTTCGCGGGGAATGGAAGAACCCTTTGCAAGCACACAAACTTCAACAGCAGAATTATTGGAGAGCAATTCACACGCAAGCAGAGTTGCGCCTTCTTTTATTGGAATGAGGCCAATGCCTTCCTTAAGGAAAAGTTTTTTCAAGCCCTCGCCGACCATGCCACCTTCCCACGGCCCCCAGTTGAACGAGACAACACGGGTATTTTTCAACAACCGGGAATACTTCTGCGCCATCTTATTAAGAACTTCATTGGCCATGGCGTAATCGACCTGGCCATTTCTGCCAAAGCGGGCAGTGGTGCTTGAGAACATTGCCAGGAAATCAAGCTTATGAACATCAACATTAGAAAGTATGTTTTGTAATCCAGTGACCTTGGTTGCGAAGACACGCTGGAATTGCTCAGCAGTCTTATCTTCGATCAAGGCATCCGCCAAGACCCCAGCCCCATGAATAATTCCGCAGACAGGGCCTAAATCGGCCTGAACTTCCGCAAGAATCTGGGCGACGGAAGCGGCATCGCGAATATCCACAGAATGATAAAGCACCTTGGAACAACTGGCTCCCAGCTTTTCCAAGTTCGCTCTTACTTCGCGATTCGAAAGTATCTGCTTGCACTGCTCGCCAATGGCCTTGGGCGAAAGCGCAGCCCCATGCCGGGACACCAGTTCCTTCTTAATATCCATTTCGGAATGCAACTTCATGAGCCACTCCGGCTCATTGGTTGGTTCGGGGCTTCTACCCAAGACCAAAATTGAAGGTGCATGAAGATCAGCGATCGCCTGGGCACATGCAGCAGTAACGCCCCGGGCCCCACCGGTAACCACAACTAATTTGCCTTCGAGTGTTAAATTCGTTTGAGAAAGTTCCACTTGGGCGACATCAAGTTGAATTGCCCTTCTTCCCGAAGAATTGATTGCAACCTCGATCGGGCCATGAAACAAAACTTCTTCTGCGATTTTCTCAGCAGCATCAGCAATGCCAATCTGGGGATCAATATCGATGGCGCGCGACCGGATAAGGGGCCATTCGCGGGCTGCAGTTTTCACGAGACCGAGCAAACCTGCATCAAGGGGATTGCGATCCTCTGCAAATGATTCAAAACCCAAAGCGCCATCAAATCTGGTAACTGCGAAAAGGATGGATCCGGAGGATGAAGATTCCGAGCGCAAAGCCTTGCCAACCGATTGCACCGCCATTAAAGATTTCAAGAGAAAATCTTCGTTTGAATGCAAAGGAGAGGAAAGGATTATTAGTCCGCCCAATCGATCCCAAGAGGCATTGACGACTTCGTTCAATTCTATTTTTTCAGCTTTGAATCCACGCTTGATGATTGCATTACAAACTTCAATTGCCAATTCCGCATCTGAACCTGTGACGAGTATTTGTTTGTCAATACTGAAGGTTCCGTGGTTGCCAGCCACCTTAGCCAACCTGGGAACCAACCGGTCAAGCCCGGTAGGAATCGAAGGCTGGCTGAGTGATTTTTTTGCGGGGGGTGCCTCGATTGCCGGTTCTTTTTGCTGAACACCTCCGCCATCAAGATGATTCAAAACTTCGCGGAGTGTATTTAAAGTTCCCAGGTGTTCGGGCTTTACAATTGGCGCATCAGGTAACTTTTCCTGAATTGCAGCGAGTATTTCCACCCGCTTGATTGAATCAATTCCCAGATCGGCATCCAACGCCATGTCGAGTTCCAACATTTCGGTTGGGTAACCAGTCTTCTCGGAAACAACCTGGATTAAAACCGATTCAACCGTGCTTATCTTTTTTGGTGCAACAGGCGCCACATGAACTATTGGAGCACCATTTTTAATTTCGGCCTTGGTGTCCTCAACTTTGGCGCCGATAAGAAATTCAGCGACCTGGCGCAGGGTATTAAGCGAGCCGAGATGTTCTGGCTTGACAATTGGCGCATCAGGCAGCCTCTCTTGAATAGCCGCCAAGATCTCAACCCGTTTAATGGAATCGATGCCAAGGTCTGCGTCCAAAGCCATATCAAGCTCCAACATTTCGGTTGGATAGCCTGTTTTTTCAGAAACCACCATCATTAAAACCGAGGCAATGGAACCAAGCGGGGGAGGCGTTTGGTTGGATAAAACCATGGTTGCAACTGGTACATCTACAACAGGAGCGGGCTGAACTTTGGAAACCACCGGTGCCGTTACCACGGGTGCGGGCTGAACTCTTTGGGTTACAGGCGCGGGTTGAGCCGCAGATTGAACGGGGGCTTTAATTGGTGCCACAGGCTTTGCAACAGGAGCAGCCACTGTTTCAGTTACAAAGGATGTTTGAGGCGCAGGGTTATAGGAAACAACGGGTTGAGTTTTTTGTTCGAGTTTGATTTGAGGCATTGAGGGATTCAACCCAAGAGATGCCTGCAAAACAATCTGCTGCTGCTGGATAAGGGCATGAAGATTTCGCTGCGCAGATTCCTGCCCTTCCAGAAACATCTTGTGAATCTGGGAGGATTGCTCCTGCAATTTTTGCAGCATATCAAGGCTTGCCTTGGTTACATCAAGCACACGGCCTATGCCATCTGCATTAATATTTCTGTTTGACATTGTTACGGATTTCACTTCCTGATTAACTTGCGGGGTCATGGTTGGTGTTATAATTTTCGGATTTTCAAGCGGTCTTGACGAACTTAATGGAGATGCAACTTTAGTTTCGATTACTTTTTCGGGTACGTTTTTCACAGGTGGAACTTTGAGAACATTCGCGGGCTTGGGTTCAACTTTTTCGGTTTTGGCGCGAACATAATTTGCCCCACTCAATGCAACAGTGAACCCTGGTTTTTCAACAGGTGCATCCACAAAACCCTTATCCCATTGTGCTAGATCAACCTTGATGCCTAGAGCACCAAGCTTGCTCAAAAGTACTGCAAGATCGTAGTCGCCTGCTTTCTTGCCCTGACTTGCGTCAAGGGAAATTGCATTATGCTTCTGGCCCTTGAGAATTTCAGCTACCAGGCCGGACAACCTTCCCCCTGGACCGATCTCGACAAAAGTAGTGGCCCCATCGGCGTGCATTGCAGAAATCATCCGGCTGAACTCGACACTTTTCGCCAACTGGCCTGCAAGAAGTTTATTAGCAGCAACTTTTTCGGTTGGGTAAACAGAAGCTGTCGAGTTTGCGTAAACAGGAACCTTGGTGGAATTCCACACAATGTTCGATTGGATAAACTCAAGGAAAGGTTGCTCGGCATTGGCAACCATTGGGCTGTGGAATGCGCCACCCACCTGAAGTTTCTTCGCTTTAAAACCCTTGGATGCAAGAACTTTTTCAGCAAGATCAACCTGTTCAATCGGTCCTGCATAAACAATTTGATTCAAAGTATTTCGGTTGGCGGGAACCAAGGATATGCCATTGGCTTCAAATAATGCAGCAACGTCTTTCTCTGGCGCAAGCACAGCAATCATGCCACCATTTCCGGTTGAGGCATGCGACATGCATTTGCCGCGCTGAAATGCGAGATCAAGAAAATGTTCATCAGAAAGAGCGCCTGCACAATTAAGTGCCGCAAGTTCGCCAAAGCTATGGCCTGCGGTCAGATCGGGTTTCAAACCAAACCGACCAAGAACCTTCATGGCGCCCAGTTCAAGCACGCCCAACGCAGGTTGGGCATTCAATGTGTCCTGCAGGCGTAAAAGATCCTGCTCTGCCTCTTTGGGATCGAAGGTGGTCTGAGGATAAATCAGATCGACCAGCAAAGTTGATTCGGGTTGTTTTTTAAGTTGCAGCGCATGGGCTTTCTCAAAGACATCCAGCATCTCGGGAAACATACAGGAAAGATCAAGAAGCATTCCTGGGTACTGCGCGCCCTGGCCACTAAAAAGAAAAGCGAGCTTGCCTGAATGTTGGCCCTGATCGATGAAAATACCTGGGGGAAGAGGTTTATCTTTCTGAAACTGCGCCAGGGATTCACGAGCTTTTTGCAATACTTGCGCAATATCAGATTCGCCCCTGCGGGTGATCAACAACAATCGCCAATCCATGCAATGATCAAAACTCATGCGGGAATTAAAGCAATCCCTGCGCCAATGTTCCCATTTGGGCTGGGCATTCAAGGCATCGAGTTTTTGCATCAGTTCGTTTTTTGAAGCAGCACAGAGCGAAAGAATCTGGGTGTTTCCATCCCAATCGGGTTGTGATTTTGTCTTTTGATATTCTTCGAGTACACAATGAAAATTACTGCCACCAAAACCAAAAGCACTGACTGCAGCCCTTCGGGGATGATCGGGCTTCGCAATCCATGGCCGCTTTTGGGAGGAGAAATAGAAAGGCCCTTTGCCACGGTTCATTCCTTCGAGGGGCTTTCGCACCTTGATGCTCGGTGGCAGGACTTTATTGTAAAGAGCAGCAGCAGCCTTAAGCAAACCAGCAGCACCCGCAGCAGCTTTGGTATGGCCAATCTGGGATTTGATAGACCCCACCGCACACCAGGAACCTTTTTTGCCCGACTCTTGAAACACTCTCAAAAGCGAGGAAAGTTCAGTCGCATCACCAACCTTGGTGCCGGTGCCATGGGCTTCAACCAAATCGATTGAATCGGGGGAGATTCCTGCTTCTTGGTATGCAGCCCGTAAAGCGTTCATCTGGCCTTCAGCGCGGGGGGCATAAACAGCACCACCCTTTCCATCGCTTGAGGTACCAACCGAACGAAGCACTGCAATGATGTTATCGCCTGCTTTTTCAGCATCAGAAAGCCGCTTGAGAACAAAAAGCCCGAGGCCCTCGCCCAGAACGGTACCATCGCCCTCTGCATCAAAAGGCCTTGAATGGCCTGTGGGAGAAAGAGCGGGAGTTTTGCTGAAACACATGAACATGAAAATATCGTTGAAGGTATCAACCCCGCCGGAGATTACCATATCGGATCGATGCGACCAAAGTTCCAGTGCTGCAAGATGCAATGCACCAAGGGAACTAGCACAAGCAGCATCTACAACACAGTTGGTGCCGCCGAAATCAAAGCGGTTTGCAATTCTACCCGCAACAACATTTCCCAATAGTCCAGGGAAGGAGTTTTCCTGCCAAGGAACATAGGAAGCACTAATGTCATCAATTATTTTTTGAGTGGTGGCATCATCAACGCCAGCCTTTGAAAGCGCCTTACGCCAGCGGGGATGGCCAAGCCTAGCACCAAGGGGAATAACCAGTTCGAGAGTACCAGTAACGCCTAGAATAACACTGGCACGGGAACGATCTAAAGGTTTCAAGCCTGGCTTAGGGTCACCAATTCCGGATTGGTATCCAGCATGTTCAAGCGCCTGCTTTGCAGCCATTAATCCGAGTAATTGCGATGTATCGGTGGCTTCGAGGTTGTTGGGGGCGATGCCAAAATCGCCTGGTGAAAAATCAACAGGAGAGATGAATCCACCGGTCTGGCTGTAAACCTTATCAGGATATTTGGGATCTTTGTCGAAGTAATCTTCGGGGTTCCAATGGGAAGCTGGAACTTTGGTAATACCATCTTTGCCACTTTTCACGAAGCTCCAGAAAGCTTCAAAGCCCTCTGAACCAGGAAAGAAGCATCCTGCTCCAACGATGGCCAATGGTTCCATTTTCATTTTGGGAGTTGCATCACTCATGCGGGCACTCCTGCGTAGCCCAATTGCTCTTTAAGTTTTTCGAATTCAACAGGCACCGGGGAAGGGTTTCCCTGCCTTGCAAGGCCGAGCAGTGAGGAGATGCGGAATTGCATCAATTGCGATGCACCATGCAATAAGTTTAATGCAACAACATCTGCTTTGCGGTTTTCAGGCTTCTCGAGGAAAGAACCTTTTGCCCATTCATTGAAAGCGCCCATCGCAGGGCCACACCAAATTTGATAATCAACAACCCTGGAAGATTCACCGGCATTAGCCCATCTGGAGGATTGCCCCAAATACCATCGGAAGACCAAAGCCATTTTATGCTTGGGATCTTTCTCCGCACGGGTGACTTGTTCGGGGTCTCGCTTGATGAAGAATTCTTTAGTCTGGCCC
>CAZYAY010000041.1:0-26771 GCA_964646215.1 uncultured Candidatus Kuenenia sp.
GCCAGCCTGCTGCTGAAGGTATTCTTGTAACCAGAATTCGATTTGATCAACAGCGAGCTGAATTCGAAAGAAACCTTAACTATCAAGTTCTTAATGTGGAATATGCTTATTGGAATCTTTACGGTTCTTACTGGACACTGTTTGCCCGTGAGCAAGCTCTTCGTCAAGGTTACGAAGCTTGGAGAATCAGCAAAGCAAGGCTTGATGCTGGTACCATCACGCTCGCAGACCTTGCCCAGACCCGTGGCCAGTATGAGTTGTTCCGTGGCCAGCGTCTTGAGGCCCTTGATAAAGTCCTTGAAAATGAAAGACAGGTTCGCGCTCTCTTGGGTATGCCAGCGGAAGATTCCACCAGGCTTGTCCCCAGCGATGCGCCCACTCTCTCCAGGTTCGAACCTGATTGGGATTCCGCTTTAGATGAATCTCTTACCCTTAGGCCAGAGTTGTTCATCGCCCGCCAGGAAGTTAAAACCAAACAGATGGATTTGATTCTTGCAAAGAACACCCTGATGCCCGACTTACGATTCCTTTCGACATATGATTCCAACTCGATTGGAAGCACGCTGGATGGTGCGGGTGGTACGAACGCCTTGAGAAACCTTGCAGAAAACAGGTTTAACAACTGGTCACTTGGCCTCAGGATGAATGTGCCAATCGGTTTCAGATCGCAACACGCCAATGTTCGTAATGCAAGATTGGAACTTTCAAAGAGCTATGAAGTTTTGCAGGATCAGGAATTGAAGGCTGGAAGGTTCCTCTCGCAATCCTACCGCAAAGTGTTTACCACCTACGAACAGATCAGAGTGCAACGCGCCCAGAGGGAAGCTTTCGCAGAACAACTTCGAATCCGCTTCCAGGAATTTCTTGCAGGCAAGGGTGCAGGCAACAGAACCCGCGATACCGTGGATATTCTTCTAGAAGCACAGCGCTTCTGGGCTGATTCACTTGCCAATGAATATGCTGCAATCGTGCAATACAATATTTCACTGGCTAACTTTGAATTCGCCAAGGGTACCATCCTAAAGCACAATAATGTTCAGATTTCAGAAGGTTCGCTGCCCGGTGTTGCGCAGGTAAGGGCGGTTGAACACTTCAGGGAACGAACCAAAGCTTTGGTTATCAGAGAGCACCAAAACCCCTTGATGCACAATTCGCCTAATGCGGAAAATGGCGACCCAGGCCTGCCACAAATTCCAAATGATGGCGCAGTAAGCCTTCCCGCTTTACTGAAAAATGCGCCTGAAGTTCCTGAGGAAATCAAGAAGGGTGGCGACAATAAGAACCCTATGTTGATCCCCGTACCAAAAATCGATGGCAACAATCTTTCCAAAGATTTAAACCCAGCTTCGAGCCAAACAGTAATCAAGCCTGTTGCAGCAACTAGCAGTGCCCCGACTTCCACCGGGTTAAGGTTTGAAAAGCCTGAAATCATCATGAAGCCTGAGTAGAATATCTTAAAGGTTATCTAGGCGATTTTTGCAAAGAAGCCGGTATAATACCGGCTTCTTTCGTTTTTATCCGTTGCAAATCCTTGGCATTGATTTGGGTACCCGTTATGAAGCGCTTGTATTTGTATGAAGAGCTTTCTGCAATGAATTTGGATAACGGGAACGCTCTTGCACCCCTTCTTGACGAGGGACTCTCGATTCTTAAAGCCTTGATCATCGATTTTACAAAACTTAATCTGTTTGAACTTTTTGTTTTTGCCTCACAGCATGTGGGGGAATCTCTCGTTGCTGAAAAAATCATCAACTTAAGCCAATGGATTGTGCCCGAATCTTCCAACCCTTTTTTGAATATTGTTAATTCAAACGATGTTGTACTGGTCATGGCGCCTGAATGTGATGGTATTCTTGCCAGTCGCATTAAGCAGTTGCAGGAAACAGGTGCAGAAAATCTGGGTTGTTCGGTTGAAGCAATCACCCTGGCAGGAGATAAATACCAAACTTATCTTTTTTTTAAAGAAAGGGATATCCCTACGCCATCGACCATGCTGCTGGAGGATTTTCTCAAAGTCCCCCAATTCGGTTTCCCTTTGGTATTAAAACCCAGGGATGGCGCAGGATCTGCAGATACTTTTTTGATTAGTACCATGGGTTGCCTGCGGAATAAGGCTTCCAACATTATTAAACTGAATCAATGGATTGTTCAGGAATTAAAGCAGGGTTTGGCTGCAAGCTATTGCTTTTTTTTACACAAGGGACAATTCACACCTATGGTTTCCAGCTTTCAAAACATGAGTTGCATCGATAATCAGTTTGTTTATCAGGGTGGGGCACTTCCCTTGCCCATTGAATTTGAACATCGCGCATTGATTCTTGCACAAAAAGCCTTGCGTGACTTCGTTGGTTTGAACGGGTGGGTTGGTGTTGATTTGATTCTTGGGGCCGACACCAACGGGCTTGAAGATTTTGTCCTCGAAATAAATCCCAGGTTGACAACTTCTTACCTCGGAGTCAGGAATTACCTTGAAATAAATCCTGCTTCCTTGTGGGTGGCAAACGATTTGCTTCTTTCTCAACCCGCGGGAAAAGGTAATAATGTTGTCTATGGCAAGAATGGGGTGATTAAAATCAAACGGGGTTAACCGCAATGAAACTAAAACTAATGTCATGTGGCTTTTTTTTCTTTTCGATGGTTTTGTGTGGATCCGCAATGTTAAACGTCCAACAGGATGAAGACAAGAAGCTGGCAAAGTTGTTTGATGGGATGCTGGAGGATGAATTTAAATTGCGCCCCATGGTTGCAACCCAGTTGGGAGATCATCGATTCGATGACAGGCTGGAAAACCCCAGCGGAGAAAATCGGGAATTATGGAAACAATTTTACAAATCCTCGCTAGAAAAGTTACGATCGCAAATTAAACAGGAATCTCTTAGCCCAGGTGGGAAAGTCGATTTCAAAGTTTTGGAATCAAATCTTGAGCGTACTCTTTGGCTGCAGGAATTCAGCAAAACCCATGAGAATGACCCAAGGGTTTATAATGAATTGATCGCGGACAGCCTTTATTTGCCTTTGTCCCAATCAACCATTCCTGAGGAAAAAATTGTTACAGCGTTGATTTCCAGAGTTGCGTTGGTGCCCAAGGTTTTACAGTCTGCAAAAGAATCGATTAAAAACCCGCCCAAAGTCATTCTCAACACCGCAATAAAGCAGAATCTTGGTTCCATTCGGTTTTATAAAAAAGGAATTAGTGAATTTGTTAAAAGCCCGGAACTTAAAACCCGCCTTCTTGATGCCACCAACAAAGTTGTACCCAGCCTGGAAAGTTACCAGGATTTTCTTCAAGATCTTGAAAAAAAAGGAACTGACAGCGATTGGCGCATAGGCAAAGAACAATTCAAGTTAAAATTGGTTCATGAGCTTCAGACGGGAGTTGGTGCGGATGAATTGCTGCGCCTTGCAGAATTAGAAATGGTTACCGTCACGCATGAAATGTATGTGATAGCGAGGCAGTTATGGTCTGGGTTATATCCCGGGCAATCCCTTCCCGTACCAGATATCAAAGGTAAAAATCAAACCATCGCCATGGTTCTTGAAAAACTTAGCGAGAAACGAGGCAGCCCTCAAGACCTTCTCAAAGATACACGCAGTACTGTCAAGAAAATCCAATCGTTCATCACCGCCAAGAATATTCTAACCCTGCCACAACCTGATCGATGCCAGATTCTTGAAATGCCCGAATTCCAAAGAGGCAACTCTGTTGCTTATTTAAATCAGGCCCCGCCACTCGATACAAGTGCATCCAGTGTTTATGCGGTTAGTCCCCCGCCTTCTGATTGGGACGCCAACACCGTTTTAAGTTTCATGAAAGAATACAACAGTTATATGTTGCAGATTTTGACCATTCACGAGGCCTACCCAGGCCATTATGTCCAGCTTGAATACTCGAACAAACACCCTTCGAAAATTCGCAGAGTATTATCTTCGGGAGTTTTTGCCGAGGGTTGGGCGGTTTACACCGAAAAAATGATGCTTGATGAAGGTTATGGTGATCAAGATCCAGGCTTGAGAATACATCAGCTAAAATGGTACCTGCGTGCGGTTGCCAATGCGGTGCTCGATCATCAGATGCATTGCAACAATATGACGGATGAGCAGGCGTTGGATTTGCTTGTAAACCGTGCGTTTCAAACCCGGGGTGAAGCGCTGGGAAAAATCATCAGGTCGAAGCAGTCTTCGTGCCAGCTTTCCACTTATTTTGCAGGCGCAGTTTTCTTTAACAAGCTTCGTGCGGATGCCCAGAACGCCAAGGGAGATTCTTTTGATCTAAAGAAATATCATGAGTCGGTATTGTCGCATGGTACGCTCCCCTTGAATTTGCTCCATGATTTGGTGTGGGTGGATCTCGGATTGAAAAATGATTGAAAAAATGTGCGTCAATCCCAAAAAAGAAAGAAATATTCTTTAGGCAAAATGACATTGAAGCGATAACTGTTTGTGTTATATCGCCATTCTGTTGGTTGGGGGATGGAACTGTTTTTGCCGGGGGAAGTTTTAATGTTAATCAGTCGAATTCAATTAGCTGGGTTTTTAGATGATGATTTTATGACGGAAGGCTTGGCGGAAGATGTCGCCAAGGTTTTTATAAATTGGTTGATTGAAAGAGCAGAAAAGTTGGTGGTGTGCGAAAAAAATCCGGTGTTGTTGAAATTGAAGTTGCAAAGGTTGGCGAATAAAGGGCGGTCTATCCGGAAAATTCTGATGTTGTGGGAAATGGAGGGCCAAAGGGCGAACTCGCACCAATTATTGGCCGCTGAGGAGTTGCATGAGGTTCTGGAAGAGTACCCTAGTGATTGCATGAGTTTGCTCTTACGTATGATAAAAGTGCTAACGAAGCGAGATCGCGAAACGGTGCACTCGGTAACAGCATTTGGGGTCGATTCGGAATTGAAACGTAAATGCGCTTGACCCATAATGCCTGCGCTATCTAATTTGCCTATTTTGTAGTTGGTTATACTGAATATTAGGCTTTCTTAAGATCAGTCTTCTTAAAATAATTTCAATTTGTTTAAGGTTAACTATTATTCAGCACTCTACTTAGGTAGAATGTTGTAGAGTTGATTTTAATTGTAATCTGATATTTATTAAGGTGGACTGCTGTGAGTACTACACCAGAACCTCAAGTTGATCCTCGAGCCTTGGACTTAGAGCGAAAACGCCTGAGTCAAAGGTTGGAAGAGATGTCCAAGCTTTGTGAATCCGATGTGCCACCCGGTGTATTTTACGGTGAGCTGCTTAAAAAGCTTTTGGAATCGCTTGCAGCCCCCGTTGGAGCCCTTTGGATTCGTACAAATCAAGGTAATCTTCAGCTGCAATTTCAAATCAGTTTGAAGGAAGTCGGCATCGATCGTTCTGAAGAATCAAGGCAAACCCACGAAGAACTTCTTAGACAGGTTGTTGTTAATCCCAGACAGGTTGTTCTTCTTCCCAGAAGTGGATTGGCATCTGAGGAGCCGGGTAAATCGGGTGCGGGCAATCCCACCGATTTCCTGCTTTTAATGGTTCCTATTCTTCTAAATAACCAAATTACAGGCATCATCGAGGTTTTTCAGGGCTCAAATCGCGCTATGAATGCCGTGCCTGGTTTTATGCAATACATCGCATTGATGGCGGACATCGCTACCCGGTATCAACGCAACCAGATGCTTGGCCAGATGCTTGGTCAGCAACAAATCTGGACCCAAGTCGAATCTTTTTCCCGACTGGTTCATGCGAGCCTTGACCCTGTGGAAGTTGCCTATCAAATAGCAAATGATGGTAGGCGCTTGATTAGCTGCGATCGTTTAAGCGTTGGTATTTGCTATGGTAAAAAACCGGTGATCGAAGCTATTTCGGGCGCTGATGTTGTCGAGAAAAGATCAAATCTTGTGAGGCTTATGCAAAGGCTTTCGTCCAAAGTTCTGGAGTGGGGCGAAAAACTTGTCTTTACTGGCGCCAAGGAAGAAACCCTGCCTCCCAAGGTGCTTGCAGCCCTTGATGAATATCTTGCCGAAAGCGGTAGTAAGCTTCTTGTGGTTTATCCTGTAACAGATGATCGCGATAAAGATCGCAAGCCCCCTTTTCGAACCGTTTTGATCATGGAATCGTTCGACCCCCCAACAGACCCGCAACAGTTGATCGCAAGGCTTGATGTAGTTGGGCGCCATGCTGCAACTGCTATTTTTAATGCCATCCAGTATCGCAGAATTCCCATGCGTTATGTTTGGATGCCCCTTGCCAAGGTTCAAGAAGGCTTGGGGGGAGCAACAAAAGCGATTACACTCGCGGTAATTGTAGGTATTATTGGCCTGGGTTTCCTGTTTTACTTCGTACCCTATCCTTTAAAAATGGATGCCTCTGGGCAATTGCAGCCTGAAATAAGACGAAAGGTTTTCTCAACGGTTGAAGGCGTTATTAAAGAACTTAGTGTGAAACCTGGTGATATGGTTTCTGAGAATCGGTCATTGGGTATCATGTATGACAGTCAGTTGGAAAAAGAAATTCGAACTCAGCGTAAAGAAATTCAAATGGCCGATCGTGATGTCCGGATGTATGAGCAGCGTTCAAGCAAGGGCACCGATTCAGAGCGTTTATCCAGTCTTGTTGAGGCTGAAAAGAGCAGCATTATTCGTCTAAGTAAAGAGCGGGAACTTGATGCGTTGGTGAAAAGAACCAATGCCGATCTTAATCTTCAAAAAGAAGGCTTTTTTGCATTAAAAGCCCCGATTTTTACTTCGCAGGAGGCGGTTCGGGTTGGCAATAAAGAATGGAAAGTACTTAGCAGTGCCTTTCAGGAAAATCTAACGAATCGCGTTGTCAAGCCTTCTGAAGAATTACTTCGACTTGGTGCGGTTGATGGCCCTTGGGAAGTTGAGCTTAAAATTCCCCAGCAGCATATTGGTCAGGTACTCAAAGGCTTCGTGCGCATGAATAAAGACGAATTGGATGTCGATTTTATTGTGCGTAGCGATCCCACTCGAAAATTCAAAGGCAAGCTTACAAAAAGCAAAATCGGTGGCGAAGCTAATCCCGAGCGTTCTTCGGGTATGGAAGCTGAGCCGGTTGTGATTGCCTGTGTGACCTTGGTTGGTGTTGATAAAGATTATGAGATTCCACGGGAATTACTTCTCTCGGGTACCGAAGTGCATGCGAAAATCATCTGCGGTAACGAGAAAATGGGTTATTCCCTCTTTTATGGGCTTTGGGAATTCTTCTACGAGAAAATTGTGTTTTTCTTTTAATCAGCAAGCACAATACCAATGCTCGATGGATAGAATTTAGAATATATACAGTGATGGCTAGGAGATTATCATGTTCAGATGGACAGCAGTTACAGTTTTATTTTTTGGCATAAGTTTAGTTCTGTTGAATGCGATTAATAAATCCACCCATCAAAAGGCTGTTGCTACAGACGAACTCGTCTTTACCTCGACAACGGAAGAATTTGTCGCGCAGGTTGGCGAAAATAAAACCAACCTTGTTGATGGAAATCCCAGAGTTGATGCACCAGCCACGGTAACAGTATCGAGGCCAGGGGTTAACCAGCCTTTAGTGATTCCCAACGCCCGTATTTCTGCCATGGAAAGACAGGAAATCCCTGCTGAAAAAGACGGTAAACTTTTGTTTGTAGGTACTGATATTAAACCCAAGCGGGAAGTTCATCCCGAAGATATTTTCAAGCTTACCATCAGCCGCCTGGTGGTCGAAGATGATAAAGTTTCCGGAGATGATGCGATCTTATTGGACAATAAATCCAATAAAAAGTTTCGCTTATGGAGGGGTGGAGATGATCCACTAACCCCTGGGAAAATGGCTTTGGACTATAAAGAAGCTACTTTCTATAAGCTTGAAGTTGGCGATGAGGTTCAAAAAAATCAGATGGTGGCTTTGGTTAATCCAGTGCTTGCATTGGATGATCTTGGTATTCGCGCTGCAAAGTTGGAAGCCAGCGAGGCTGATCGCAGGGCGAGCGAAAAAACACGCGATGAAGCACATAAACGCTTTCAACAGCAGTCTCTTCTTAGGCAGAAGGGTGCTGGTTCTGATGAAGAGTACCGCTCTGCTGAACTTTTTTGGCGCAGATATATTGATGAAGAGACTGGCAAAGCCGCATTGGTGGTTCAGTCCCAACGCGAATTGAATGCCGCTGTTACCACGCTTAAAATGCACGAAATTCGAAGCTCCATACCGGGTGTTATCAAGACTATTTATCGTAATCGTGGCGAAGCCATTAAAAATCTTGAACCATTGCTGCAAGTTCAAAATCGTGACCGCCTGAGGGTTGAGGGCTTGGTTGAAGTACAAGATGCTCGGACGATTGGCCGGGATACCAAGGTTATTGTTGAGCCTTCACAACCTGAACAACCAAAAATCGTTTTACGCGGGCATTTGCAGGAAGTTACCGCGATTGGTGTTTGCCAGCAGGATGGTCTCAGCACCATTATTTCAGGTAGTGAGGATAGTAGTATTCGTGCCTGGAATCCCGGAACCAGCGAGCAATTATGGTCTCTCACCCTCAAGCATCCTGTTAAATCAATCGCTTGTTTTAGCGGTAAATCCTCACAGGTGGTTGCTGGTCTTTCTGATGGGTCTCTTGTGTTCTTTTCCCCATCAACAATTCGTGAAAAAGATGCAATAAAATCTTCGGTTTCCGGGCATCGTGGTGTGGTTCATTCCCTTGCTATTTCTCCTGATGGTGAATATGCGGTTTCTGCTGGTGAGGATCATTCGCTTTGTGTTTGGAAAATATCCAGCACTGAGCTTCTGCAAAAATTTTCAGACGCACATCGGTCTGGCATCACCTCTGTTTCTTTTGCTGGTGCTGGTAAGATTGTTTCCGCAGGCAAAGATAATTCAATCCGTGTTTGGGCCTTCGATTCAGGTAAAATAGATCCTACCATGCTTCTTTCGTCAGATAAACGAAGTGGTGATGTTTCGCATTTGGGTGCAAGCCCTGATGGTAAAACCGTACTGTTTGACCTGGGAAAAGAAATCAGGGTGCTATCACTTGCAGATAAACACCTCGAAGGTGTCATTCATTCAAATTCTGGTTCTTCGAGTTTTACAAATTTTGCTGTCTATTCTCCAGATGGAAAAACAGTTCTTACCAACGGTGGTAGCGATGGCAAGGTTCAACTTTGGCGAACGCCGATTAATAATGCGCGCCCCGCTGAATTAAGGCAATATATCTGGACTGGTGGTTCATCTTCTTGCGCGGCTTTCTCTCCCGATGGTAGCTTTGCTGTCACTGGCACACATGATCATCAAGTGCTTGTGTGGGCTTTACCCACCAAGCGGGAAGTTGAAGAAACCTTGTTTGGAACCATAGCCTTGAATGAAAACTTCTTAGATTCTAATTCAAGGCAGGTTCGCATTTGGGTTGATCTTAAAAACCCGGGTTGGTTGCATCCCGGTGGCACAGCAACTCTTGTGATACCCGGTGCCAAAGTCTCAGTTTCTCCTGATAAATAATTCAACCTTAACAAATTTAATCATATGAGTGAGCCAGTATCGTCAGATCTAGAACGCCGTAAGCAGATTAAAATCCGTCTGCGTAAAGATCTATCAATTGAGGCTCAGCTTTACGAAGGCCGTACTTTTTTTGTAGTCAAAGACCCCGTCAGTCTTCGCTATTACCGACTCAAGGAACATGAGCATTTTCTCCTCGACTTCATGGATGGGAAGAGGACGCTTCAAGATGCCCAGAAAGCGTATGAAGATCGTTTTCGCCCGGATAGGTTAAGGCTTGAAGACCTTGAAGCTTTTGCCCAGCAACTTTTAACCGCGGGTTTGGCCCAAAACGAAGCCCCTAAATCTGGTAAACAGTTGTACGAAAGGCATGTTAAGAAAAGGCGGACTGAGCTTTTTCAAACCTTTACCAACATCCTTTACATTAAAGTTCCAGTTTTTGATCCTGACTATCTCTTGAAGCATATGCTCAAGTACTTTAGTTGGATTTTTTCGTTCGGGTGGTTTCTTATAAGCCTTGCTATCATGAGTGCCGCGGTTTTGCTTGTGGCTTCGCATTTTGATACATTCCGAAACAAACTTCCCAACTATTATGAGTTTTTCTTCAGTTTTAAAACATTGATCTATCTTTGGTTGGCTTTGGGCATTGTGAAAGTTATCCACGAATTCGGGCATGGGCTAAGTTGTAAAAAGTTCGGAGGTGAAGTGCATGAAATGGGCATGCTCTTCCTATGTTTTTCCCCGGCCCTTTATGCCAATGTTTCGGATGCCTGGACTCTTCCCAACAAATGGCATCGCATCATCATTAGTGCTGCGGGTATTTATGTCGAACTTATCATTGCTTCGATTGCAACTTTTGTATGGTGGAATACCCCCAACGATCCTTTTATCAATAATCTGGCATTGTGTATCATGATTGTTTGCAGCGTGAGCACTGTCGTGTTTAATGCCAACCCCTTGATGCGATACGATGGTTATTATGCTCTTGCAGATTGGCTGGAGATTCCCAACCTTCGGGAAAGGGCCAATCGCTTTATCAAAAATCTTATCCTTGAAACTTGTTTTGGTATCGAAGTTCAGCCCGAACCATACATGGCAGCAACCCGGAAAACTCTTTTTATCTCTTATGCGGTTTTTAGTTATCTTTATCGCTGGGTTGTTACCTTTACTATTTTGTATTTCATGTATTCGTTCCTCAAGCCATACAAGCTTGAAGTTATAAGTGCTGCTTTAACCCTTGCCTCGATTGGTTCGATGGTGGGTTGGCCCTTATATCGTTTTGGAAAAAACTTATTTCGCAGGGGGAGGTTGCCAGACATGAATCGTGCTAGAACGACTGTAACTGCCATTATTGCAGCGCTTTTACTTTTGGTGTTTTTCACCGTACCCCTTCCTGTTAATCGCCTTCGCGGTTATGGGCTTGTTGTACCAAGGCCTGAAACCACGGATAAACTTTTTGTCACAGTTCCAGGGTTTCTTCAAGATATCAAGGTTCGTCCCGGGCAGGAAGTTTTTAAAGGTGATGAACTTGCAGTTTTCAGCAATCATGAACTTGAATCAAAACTTTCGTCTGCAAAGACCGATCTTGAAGCAAGCGATAAATATCATCGCGTTCTTTTAGTCCTTAAAGATCGGACCAATGATCGTTCTGAACGCGATCGCATTGAAATGGAAATTAACAAATCGATTCGTACTGGTGATATGGCGAGAATAGAGTCTGATACCCTTGTTAAATTAAAAAAAGATAAGCTTGCGATAATTGCAACCCGGACTGGCATTATCGGGCATGCTCCAAAGCCTGAAGATATCGGGAAACTTTTTCTTGATGATCCCAATGCACCGCTCGTTTCCATTTATGAACCCAAGGTACTAAGCATTTGTCTACCGTTGGTTCCATCTGAATATAATCAATTGAGGCAGAATATTTACAATTCAGAACTTTTAAAAAGTAAGGCTGATAAAAAATCTGAATCGTGGGAACCCGATATCTTCATCCGGGTACAAGGCCGTGATTCCAAAATTTGGAAGGGTAAGATAAGGCTTGAGAGTCTTCCTTCTTCTGAAGCCAAGGAAATTCCAATGGCTCTTTCCAACAAGGCTGGTGGTCCCATTCCTGTAAAGGCAACCGAAGTACCAAACCAATTAGTTCCTCAAACACAGCAATTTCTGGTTTACATCGATGTTCTAGATGCAGATGCCACGATTTTTCCGGGGTGTATGGCTCAAGCCAAAATCTACCTCCAGCCCGAAACTTGTGCCCAATGGCTTTGGAGACTTATCAGTGACCTTTTTGATATTGGTCTGGTAAGATAACTAATGGTGATCTTTCCGCCTTTACTTCATGGGTGCAATATGTTTCTCAACCGAATTTTGTTGATTGCTTTATTCTTTCTTTTAGAACCGGTGTTGGTGCGTGCTGATCTTTTTGATGAGTACACAAATCAAGTTTTGGCAAAAATGGTTGAAGATGGTTTCTGCAAGGAGGTTGATGCAGTCTCTTTGAAGGATATCACTGATATTGATTCCGTGCTCCCTGGTATTCAAGCAGGCTTTATTATTGTTAAAACCAATGAGGGGCGTTTCTCACGGGCGCTTATTCAATTTGCGAGACAAAAAATTGATGCCAATAATGCCACACCCATGGTTCTTCTTGAACGATTTACCACCTACCGCGAAGGTGAGGAAAGAACCGTTCTGGCATCTGCAAAAAATATCGCCCTTTTTTCAAAGTTCAGGTTCAGCTTTGATCTCGGTCAGGTTGTACCTACCGAATTAGGCGGCGACATTCTTTTCGAATCAGACAAGGGGTCACCAAAAATTTCACCTCTTGGCAAAGCTAAGCTTTTTCTTGTCATCAAGGCCCACCCCGATGCCAAACCTATGAAAAAAGATAATGCAGTTACCGTTGGCCCTACTTTCGACATGAAGTATTTCAATGGTTCCTACCAGCTTAATGATGATGGTAGAAGAACTGGAAAATTGATTCTAAAGGTGGATGATCTTGGCGAGGTGCTTGGGTCTTTTTATTCGGATAAGGATGGTCAAAAGTATGAAGTGCGTGGTAAGGCGGGTGCGCCTCCTCATGCGATCCAATTCATTATTAAATTTCCGCGGATTGAGCAAAATTTTCAAGGCTTTCTTTTTACTTCCGATGCTAAGGCCATTGCTGGATCTTCCAAGCTGGTTGATCGCGATTCCGCTTTTTATGCCATCCGGATTGAATGACCTGGTTTTCAATTATTCCGCCTTTATTTGCAGTATTTTGGTTCAATTTGAACTTTTCAAGTATAATAATTGTTAACGTTTTACCCCGCTGTTTTATACGGCTCAGGTTTTAAAGGGCCTCCCTTGGATAAGATCAGCCTTTTTTGTTTTGGTGCTAGTTATTCTGTGGCCCTGGTACTTAATATTTTGTACCAGTACAGGCCCATCAGGCTTCTTAACATCCTCGAAATCACCTTTGCACTTGCGGGATTGTTTGCCCAATCATGGTATCTTGCCTGGTGGCAACCTCCGCTTGCCCAACAATTTGGATGGTTTCTTTTGTCTAGTTGGATTCTTTCCACCTTTTATCTGTATGGTATTATTCACTATCGAAAAATTGCCTGGGGCGTTTTTGTTCTTCCTCTTATAATTTTGCTTGTGACATTGGCGGCATTTTTTACTCCAGCCATGGATTCTGCAGGCAATCGAATCGGTGGATTGGTTTCCAATATCAAAACCCTTGGCCTTTTACATGTGGCTTTTTTGCTTACCGCCACGGTTGTTATCTGCCTTGGTTCCCTTGCCAGTTTCATGTACCTCTTGCATGCCAATCAATTGAAATTAAAGCTGGCACCGGGCAAAGGGCTTGCAATGCTGAGTCTGGAAAAACTTGAATCGGTAATTCGTTTCTGCATTGCTTTATCATTCCCACTGTTGTCCATGGGTTTGCTTTTAGGGTTATATCTGATGATAAAAAATGTTGAAAAGCTTACCGGATGGTCGGATCCGAAGATCATTGGATCGTCGGTATTGTGGCTGGCATTTCTGGTTTTGATATACGCCCGCTATGGGTTTCATTTGCGTGGCAAGCAACTTGCAAGCCTTACCATTACTATTTTTGCCCTGCTGATTCTTTGCCTGATCCTTCCCCACGATCTTCCGCAAGAGGTGGGGAAATGAATCTTCTGGTAACTTGTTGCAACTTTCGTAACACCCCTATCGATATCAGGGAAAAATTTTCATTTGATGGTAATCGACTCAAAGCAGCGCTTGATTGGTTTAGTGCAAATTCCAATGTCGAGGTAATTATTCTTGCCACCTGCAATAGGGTTGAAATTTATATCGCCGGTATCGATAGCCTTGAAATTTTAGGCAAAGACATTGTCAAAAAGTTTCTTTCCGAATTCTTTGTTGTGCCGGTTGAAGTTGTAGAAAAACACTTTTTCTTTCTTGGTGCGGTGGATGGGGTTAAGCATTTATTCAGGGTCTCGGGTAGCTTGGATAGTATGATCGTAGGTGAAGGCCAGATTGCAGGTCAGGTTAAAAGTGCCCTTGAGACTGCTTCCGCAGCATCCACCGCAGGGCCGTTGCTTTACTCGCTATTTCGCCAAGCCCGAAGGGTAGCCAAGCGTGTTCGCACCGAAACCATGATTTCCCGTGGAAATATTTCTGTATCAAGTGTTGCCATCGGATATGTAAAACAGGTGTTTGATCATTTTGGTGACAAGGTGGTTGCAATTCTGGGCGCTGGGAAAATGGGAGAAGTTACCCTTAAGAACTTGCAGGAACTTAATCCCAAGAAAATCATCGTTGCTAATCGCAGCCCTGATAAAAGTGCAGTGCTTGCCAAAAGTTGTAATGGTGAAGTCTATCCTTGGGAGCGTCTTTCAGATGTTCTTGTTCATGCAGATATCATCATTAGTTCCACGGGGTCGCAGGAGCCTATAGTTACCAAGGAGTTTTTTGCCTCGGTTGCCCATAAGCGCAATGGCAGATCCTTGGTTATCCTCGATATTGCCGTCCCAAGGGATTTTGATCCTGAGATTCATGATGGTGATCAAACCTGCCTCTTTAATATCGACGATCTTCAGAAAATTCGCGAATCCACACTCAAGGAAAGATTGAAGCATGTTCCCCAGGCCGAGGTTATCGTTGAACAGGAATCTTCAAGATTCATGGCTGATTGGGAACGGAGGCGCAATGGTCCAGTGATTGCCAGGCTTAACCAGGAATTCGAAAACAAACGCAAGAATGTTGTTGCCAACTTGCTTTCCAAGTTAAATGGCAAACTTTCAAAGGAAGATAAGGAATACATTGAGGGGGCTTTCCGCCTGCTGCAAAACCAGTTTCTTCACGGGCCGATCAGTGCCCTTGCAGAAGAAATGCAAAAAGGGAATTCTTCCAATCATTCGCTGATTGATGCCCTGCGTAAATTGTTCCGTTTGCAAGATTGATAATTAAGTGAATCATGGCTAAATGTCTTGTTACTGGTGGTGCTGGTTTTATCGGGAGTCATTTGATTTCCCGGCTTCTTCGCGATAATCATTTTGTTGTAGCCATTGATCATGCCCCTTGGAATGATTCCAACCATCTTTTTAAACTTGATTCTCCTGCTTTTAAGTACGTTCATGGTTCAGTTTCTGATGCCTCATTGTTTAGAAGCCTTATTCAAGAGGCTGATCATGTCTATCTGCTAGCTGCAACTCTTGGTGTTCGTAGGGTCATAGAAAACCCAATAGGAACTGCTTTTACCCAGGTGGATCAAGTGCGCGATATTTGTTCCTTCGCATCAGCGCACCAGAAAATATTTTATGCCAGTACAAGCGAAGTTTATGGGAAAGCAAATGTTTCCCCACTTACCGAAGATCTTCCCTTGGTATTGGGTGAACCAAAGAAAGCGAGGTGGGCTTATGCCTGCAGTAAATTATTGTCTGAATACTTGTTGCTCTCTATTTATCGTGATAAAAATATTCCCCTTGTTATAGGCAGATTTTTTAATATCGTCGGGCCCAGGCAGAATCAAACTTATGGTGCTGTCATCCCTAATCTTTTATCTCAGGCAATCAAAGGGGGCCCTCTGACCGTTTTTGGTGATGGAACTCAAACCCGTTCTTTTTGTCATGTGGCAGATGCGGTCGATGCCATTCTTTCTCTTATGAATCATGATTCCTGTAATGGGCAGGTTTTTAACATAGGTAACGCGGAAGAAATTTCTATTCATGGTCTTGCAGATAAAATTCGAGCATTGGTTGATCCTTTTTTGGAAATAAAAATGATTCCGTATGGGGATGTCATGCCTTCTGGTTTTGAAGAAATACTTCACAGGGTTCCTTCACTGGATAAGATAAACCAGTACACGGGTTGGTCGGGCAAGTTTAAACTTGATGAAACGCTGCGTGATTGTTTTATGGCAATGAAGGACATTTCAGTCTGATTAATTTTACTTTAAATGGATGCTTTGATTATGAATGAACTACTGTTTAAAAATATACTTGAACTTGTTCGCCGCACTTCGACATGTCTTCCTAAAGATGTGAAAGAAGTGATTGATCTGAATCGGGCTTTAGAGCAACAAGGATCGAATGCAGATCTCGCACTAGAGCTTGTTTATAAGAATATATTGATGGCGAAAGAGAAAAGCGCGCCTATTTGCCAGGATACCGGCACGATTACCTTTTACATTTCAACCCCTGTGTCCGCCAATCAAATTGAAATCGAAAAAGCCTGCATTTCTGCAGTATCGGAAGCGACAAAACTCGGTTACCTAAGGCAGAATTCTGTTGATAGTTTGACTGGAAAAAACAGTGGTGATAATATCGGCCCGGGTTCCCCTGTTTTTCATTGGCACCAGCACGAGAACCCCCTTATCGAAATCAAGCTTATTCTTAAAGGCGGTGGTTGTGAAAACATGAGCGCCCAGTATTCTCTTCCTGCAACGATCAATGGTGTGCGCTGTGATCGTGATCTTGCGGGCGCTAAAGCTGTTATTTTAGATGCGGTATGGCAAGCACAGGGGAAGGGTTGTGGGCCTGGTTTTTTGGGCGTTTGTATCGGAGGTGACCGCGCTAGTGGGTATGAATTTGCCAAACACCAATTACTTAGGACTGTTGATGATGTTAATCCCGATCTTAAACTTTCCCATCTTGAAAACCTGATATTGGAAGAAGCTAATAAGCTTGGTATCGGCCCCATGGGGTTTGGGGGTAAGCTTACCCTGGGTGCTTGTAAAATCGGGGCCCTGAACAGATTGCCCGCGTCATTCTTTGTTTCTGTTTCTTATATGTGTTGGGCGTATAGAAGGCGGGGCGTTACGCTCGATGTTTCAGGAAAGGTGCATGAATGGCTTTATCAGGAAGCTGATGAAAATTTTGAACTTAATAAGGAAGGGGAATCTTTTACCGCAATTGATTTGGGAAGATTAGGGAAAAGCTCTACCAAGGTTATTCGTTTGGCTACCCCGATTTCAGAAGCAAGTGCCCGTGCTCTCAAGGCGGGAGATATTGTTTTGCTTTCGGGTAAAATATTCACTGGCAGGGATGAGGTTCATAAATATTTGTTTAAAGGTGGCGATCTCCCCATTCTTAAAAATGCAGTGATATATCATTGTGGCCCAGTGATTTTAGAAAAAGATAACATTTATAAAGTTGTTGCTGCCGGCCCGACCACATCGATCCGGGAGGAACCTTATCAAGCTGAAGTGATTAAGAAATACGGAATAAAGGCGGTTATTGGAAAAGGGGGAATGGGGCCAAAAACGCTTCAGGCTTGCAAGGATTATGGCTGTGCTTATCTTCATGCCATTGGAGGCGCTGCGCAAGTTTATGCTGCTTGTGTAAACAGTGTGCCGAATGTTTATTTAAAAGAAGAGTTTGGTAGTCCCGAGGCTGTTTGGGAGATGAATGTTACTGATTTCCCTGTGGTCGTGACCATGGATTCCCATGGGATGTCTCTTCATCAGGAAATCGCTGATGTTTCGAAAAATAATCTTGCCAAGGTTTCAGGCTGAATGTTTCCATTTGCTGGATTGTTTTAATAACAAACGCACGGCTTCTCCTACTGAGCAATGCTTGGAATCAGCTAATTCTTCCAAAAGGCGTAGGTGAGCTTTCGACAAAAGTAATGATATCTCAACTATTTCATTTTCGTTCATAGTATCCTCTCTAATGGGATAAGGTTCATCAATGTGACCTATATTTCCTAGTGTTGACAACAATTTCTATTCCTTCAATACGAACAGAAGATTGAACACTAGAACAGATGCAATCTTTGTGCCAATTCGGAAAATAATTTGAAGGGTAATATTCAGAGTTTTTATGCATGTTTTTGAGTGGATAATGAAAATAGCAAGTGGTATCTGCCTGTTTTTTGTGCTAGATGCTCAATAATTGTCATTTAGAAGTGTAAAGAGCCTGATAAATCTACGGTTCTCACAGTCTTGGATGTTGTATAATTAAGATGTCTTCGTTAGATAGAAAGTCAGGGGTATGAGTAAGAATAAAAAAATCAGGGTTGATTTCATTAAGAATCGAGGCAAAGCGCCTCGCGAGAATGATTTTACCCGGGATTTTAAAACCGATTCCGAAAAGATCGATGGCCTTTCTGGAACAGAGCAAGTTCGGGCCAAGGGTGAGATTTCCCGCAAGCGCACGATTATTACCAATGGTAACTCCACTTCCCAGGATACAGAAGTCAGGCCTGCCGCTGATTTAATTAATGCCTTGCCTGGTCGGGTAATACAAATAACAGGCTTAACCGTTTTGGTTCAGGTTGAAAATGGTGCTATTTATCGTTGTACCGTTAGGCGATTGCTTAAAACCCTTGCGACCGATGAGCGAAGTGCCGTAACAACAGGCGACAAGGTTTGGATGATTCCAGAACAAATCCAATTAAATCAAGAGGTTGTGCCGGGGTTGGACCCGGTGATGGAGAACGCGGTTCTTCCTGTGGGGGTGGTTCAAACAGTCGAACCAAGAACAGGTATATTGACCCGGAAATCCAAACATAAAGAGCATGTCATCGTTGCCAATGTTGATCAGGTGATGTTTGTGATATCGTTATCCCAACCCGAATTGAAAGTTCATTTGGTGGATCGATACATCGCGGGTGCCTTGGAAGGAAACCTTGAACCTGTGCTTTGTTTCAACAAGGTGGATTTGGTTAACGAAGATCAATACCAGTACTTGGTTGGCTTATATTCGCAACTTGGCTACAAGGTGATATTCACTAGTACAAGAACGGGCGTGGGTATTGATGAAGTAAGGCATGTGCTTTCGAACAAGCAGTCGGTAATATGCGGACAAAGCGGAGTTGGAAAATCTTCTTTGTTGAATGCTGTTCAACCAAACCTTGGGTTAAGGGTCAATGTGGTAAGTGAAGTTAACCAAAAGGGTAAGCATACGACCACTTCCGCCAAATTGATTCCGTTGGAGTGTAAGGGGTGGGTTGTTGATACCCCTGGAATCAGGTCATTTGAATTGTCAAACCAGATGCCTTCAGAGGTGGAGAATTTTTTCAGGGAATTCCGTCCGATGTTGCCTTACTGCGATTTTGCAGATTGCACCCATACGCATGAAAAAGGTTGTGCTATTAAAAGGCAGGTTTATCGTAGGGTTATAAGTCCGGATCGCTACCTAAGTTATCTTGGCATGATCAAAAAGGAAGACCCTCATGAAAGTCGCCACGAGCGTTAAACACGCTTTGGATTCAAAAAAAGCAGTGGTTGCGCTCGAGAGTTCGGTAATCAGCCAAGGTTTGGCATACCCCAAAAATCTTGAAATCGCCCTTGCAATGGAATCTTGTATTCGCAAGGAACAAGCCCAACCTTCAACCCTCGCAATCATCGATGGGGTGATAACCGTTGGTTGTACTTTCGAAGAAATAAATAGATTAGCCACCGAAGGCGGTATTCTTAAAGCCGGATCACGGGAAATCGGAATGGCAGTTGCTCTTAAGAAAACGGCTGCATTAACGGTGTCAGCTAGTTTGAAGGTTGCATCCAAATCAGGCATCCGTGTTTTTGCAACAGGGGGCATAGGCGGTGTTCATCATTGTTCAGATGGTAAGCCGTTCGACGTTTCTTCAGATTTAATTGAGCTTTCCCGGAATCAAGTGATTGTTGTTTGTGCGGGGGCAAAAAATATTCTAAACCTCGGGGCAACTCTCGAAGTCTTGGAGTCTTTGGCCGTTCCTGTGTTCGGATTTCAAACTGATGAATTCCCAGCGTTTTTTGTAAGATCAAGTGGTTTAAAGATTCCTTGCATTCAAAATATTGAAGCACTTGCTGCTATTGCTGTTGAACATTGGAAGTATTCAAATTCTGCGATTTTACTGTGCCTTCCAGTGGAAAGTAGCTTCGCCTTATCTCCCGGGGTCTGGTCGGATGCTTTGAACCATGCGATTGAAAATTCAGTAAGGGATAAAATCATGGGGCAGGCCAGCACACCTTATCTTCTTCGTGCGGTTGCTGATTTCACCCAAGGGGCCACAGTTGTTGCCAATGAGAAACTGCTGTTGGCTAATTCCATTCTTGCTGCACAAGTTGCTGTCGAGTTTTTGAAAAAATCAGCAGGACTTTAATTTTCCCCGTATTCATCCTGCCATTCTTCATACCAGGCCATCTGTATTGCCTCAAGGATTTTTTCGTTTGAACCCTCGGGCTTACCATCAAAGTTCTCGAGCTCGAGCACCCATTTATGTAGATCGGTAAAGCGAACTGAAAGGGGATTTAGCTTGCCATGTTTTGCAAAAAGAAGTTCGCCGATATCGCGAAAATCGATCCAATTCATCGATTATTCCCCCAAGTTTTCTAGTTGATCAGGTTTTTGGTTTGAAAGATACATCTTCGCTGCAGAATCCATCGCCATGGAGGCATAAGGAGTTAAAACTGTTTGAAAATCATCAAGAACAGCTTTAATAATTCCAGGTTCCTGCTGAAGCAAAGAAGTTTCAACGGTTGCAATTGCTTTTTTAATATTTGATTTGTCATCTTCGGAAAGAGGAAGCATGGTATTGGAAAGGATTCTACGGGCATGATTAAGATCGATACCTGCCTTGGTTCTCAATTCAATCAGCATCCGTTGCTTGAAATCCTCACTTGCGTGCTCAATGCTGTCGAGAACAATGTTTTCAATTTCTTCCTTGCTAAGGCCGCTTGCAGGTTGCACTTTAACGCTTGCCTCCACACCACTACGAATTTCCTTGGCGCTCACGGTGAGTATTCCGTTGGCATCAATAATAAAAGAGACATCAACCTGAGGCATTTGGGCAGGCATGGGAGGGAAGCCTGAAAGCGTGAATTTGCCTAAATTTTTGCAGTCTTTTGCCAATTCTCTTTCGCCCTGGTAAATGTTGAAAACGATACCAGTTTGATTGTCGACTCCTGTTGAAAATCGTTCAGTTGCAATTGCAGGAATAGTGGTGTTGCGGTGAATTAGTTTGCTTATCGCCCCGCCTAATGTTTCGATGCCTAGCGAAAGTGGTATTACATCCAGTAAAAGCAAGTTCTTGCGTTTGCCTGATAATATTTCACCTTGAACCGCTGCACCGATTGCGATTGCTTCATCCGGGTTGATTGAGGTCAAGGGCTTTTTATCAAAGAAATCATGTACCATTTTCTGAACCAGGGGCACCCTGGAAGATCCTCCAACAAGAATTATTTCGTCGATGGATGTTTTTTTAATTCCAGCATCTTTAAGGGCTTTTTTGCAGCACTCAATTGTCCGCTCGATCAATGGAGAAATTTTGTGTTCGAAATCTTCTCTTGTAATTACAAGGGAGTCGGTTTTAAAGCATGCAAGCGAGCTTAAATCGAAAGTTGCCTGATTATTGGCGCTGAGACTCCGTTTTGTTTTATCGGCTTCTAATTTAAGTGTTGCGATGGTTTGTGAATCAAGCTTTGTTTTGATGTTAAGTTTATCATCTATTACATGCCGCATGATTTCATGGTCAAAATCATCCCCGCCTAGGTGGGTGTCGCCATTGGTGCTGAGTACTTTGAAAACACCATCTGCAATGGATAGTACTGAACAATCGAACGTACCCCCGCCCAGATCGTACACCACAATGGTGCCATTTCGTTTACGGTCAAGGCCGTATGCAAGTGCAGCCGCAGTGGGTTCATTGATTATTCTAAGCACATCAAGGCCTGCGATTTTGCCTGCATCCCGGGTTGCCTGCCTTTGCGAGTCATCGAAGTATGCCGGAACCGTAATCACAGCCTTGGTGGGGTTTCCAGCAAGGCGTCTGACTTCACCCAGAATAATTGCAGAGACTTCTTCAGGGGTGAAATCTTTATCACCAATCTTTACGGTAAGCACCATCCTGCCATCATCGCGAGTTTTTTCCTGGATTTGGTAGGGGATGAAAGGCAGATCTTTTTCAAGATCTTTAAGGCTTCTGCCGATCAGGCGTTTGATGCTGAAAATGGTATGTTCCGGGTCTGTCAGGCAATGGCGTTGAGCTTCTGTGCCAACGAAAACGCTGCCATCCGAATGGATGCTGATGATGCTGGGGATTAGGGGATTTCCTAAGGAATCGCGGACAACCTGAGCTTTGCCATTACGGGAAAAAGCGGCAAGGCTGAAAGTGGTACCAAGATCGATGCCAACGATCTCGTCGTTCATAAAAGATCTTTCCTTTAGGCATCAACCTTTTTATCAAGGAAGAGCGAATGTACAGAATAAAATAATGCCCTTGGGGTAGATCCTCAAGGTATTGATAGACAAATCCGCCACAGGAACCCAACAAGGCTATCTTAAGGAAACAATGCAGAATTCAAAGCCGGTGGGTAATCTTTTATGCTGTGATCAGGGTTGTAGCAGAAGTTTATGTTGGGAAAGCCAGTCGAAGGCGCGTTTTTGCCAATCCCCAGGCCCCGTTGTTCCTGGTCGTAAATTCATGCCAAAACCATGTCCTCCTCTTTCATAAATGTGCAATTCAGCGGGGATTTTTTTGTTGATGAGTTCCAGAAAGAGCAGGGTACTACCCTGCGGAAGCGAACCTGTATCATCGCTGGCTTGGGCGATGAAGGATGGTGGCAACCCGTTGCCAACTTTGATATCAGCTCTTAATTTCTTGGTGATGGGGTCATAAATTTTATAGGGGTATAGCAGCATCAGGAAATCAGGCTTGTAGTTCGCTTTGTCATCCACAAATGGGAAATCGGGTTTATTGGTTGCTGCAATAAGTGTGACCTGCCCTCCTGCAGAAAATCCAAGCACGCCGATTTTGTCCGCATCAATGTTTAAATCATTCAGATTATTGCGTACTTCCATGATGGCTTTTTGCAAATCTTGGACAGGCCCTGCGTGAGGTTCGGTATGCTTGTTGGTGGGAGTTCGATGAACTAACTGAAAGGCGGTGATCCCGTTTTTTGCGAGCCACTTGCATGCATCAGATCCCTCATGCTCATCTGCAAGGATGCCAAATCCGCCACCCGGAACCACAATGATTGCAGATCTGGAAGGTTTAGACCCTGCATCGGGTTTGAAAACAATCAGTCTGGGGTTGGATACATTTGATCGCCGGGAAATACCGTCTTTTCCCTTGATGGAGGTTTCAGGTAATTCTGATTGAACTTTGGGTTCTGGCATGCCTTTGGGCCAAAGGATGATTTCTTTTTGGGGTTCATATCCCAAAACGAAGGATGTTGTTCCTACCATGCATAAAATAAAAATTAAAAGTTTTCTCATGATTTATTTTCCTTTCACGGATTAATTCAAAAGGATGGCCAAAGTGCTTAACGTATCTTTTTGTTGGATTGAAATTATTTTCCACCGTACCAAATACCCCTATGCCAATAATGGTCACGCAATTTATGAATAACTTCATGTGGTAAGGCGGGCATATCCGATACCCTGGTGTTTGCTTCTGCCTGGGTTGCATTGCGGTTGCCCGGGATGATGGTGCTTACTGCAGGGTGGGCCAGTACAAACCGAAGGGCAACATCTGCAAGCGTAAAGGAATCTGCAGGCATTAATTTCGCAAGATCTTCCTTGATACGTTCAACCCTTGAAACAGTTCGATCAAGCCGGTCTTCCTGGAAGTATCGACTGCGAAAATCGTCCGCATGAAATTCTTGGCCCGTTTTATACTTTCCTGTCAAAGAGCCTTCATCAAAAGCAACCCTGACGATCACTCCAACATTATGCTCAAGCGCTGCGGGTAAAAATTCTGCAACAGGTTCCTGCTCGAAAATGTTGTAAATTACCTGTACTGCATCAAGGTAACCTTTCCGCATAAGTTCGATCAGGGAATTCTGGTCTTGTTCAGGCGTGGAGATGCCTATGTGTTTGATTTTTCCTTCTGCTTGAAGTTTTTTAAGTACATCAAGCGGCGTGGGGTTTCGGTTCCAAGCACGGGTCCAGGTATGTAGTTGCAAAAGGTCAAGGCAATCCACGCCTAGATTTTTTCTTCTTTCATCAACGTTTTTTCGAAGGTACATTTCCGGGTAACGGTCTTCGGCTTTGCAATAAGGGGAAGGTGGCCATTTCCCTTTGGTGGGTTGAGTCTTAGTTGCAACATAAACTTGGGTATTACGGTTTTTAAGTACTTCACCGATTAACCTTTCGCTATTTCCATCGCCATATACCTCAGCAGTGTCAATGAAGTTTACTCCAAGATCTAGGGCTTTGTTTAAAGCAGCAATGGAATCATTATTGGACTGTGGGCCCCAACCTCCGCCAATTGCCCAGGCGCCAAATCCAATTTCAGAAACATTCACGCCTGTCCTACCTAGAATTCGATTTTTCAAAAGTCTTGCTCCAAAAAATACATCAACTTAAATCTTGGTCTTCGTTTATAGAATGAATCCTAACTTGGATAATGCGTGAAATCAGCAAAATAAGTTGGATTTCGTCAGCTTGACTTAAGGAACCGTATCTTCGGATAATTTGTTAAAAAGCTTGGATTCTGCTATGCCCAAGTTGCAAAAACAATTTATGATAGAGTTACTTGTTGATTATTTTATGAATATTTAATGTCGTTTAAATAAAGGGAACTGAGATGAAGATTCGTTTTGCTTCGCTAGTTTTATTAGGTTTGGTTGTGCCTTTGTTTGCACAGGAAACCAACACCAAAAAGCCCCAGACAAAACCAGGCGCACCAGCTAAATCCTCTGATTCCGAAGTCGAGAAATCTGAAGGTCAGAAAAAACTTGATGTTTTGCGAAATGAATTCAAGAAGTTGCAGGATGATGTTATTCAGGAATACAAGGACGCCAAGTCTCCTGAAGAAGCCCAGAAACTGATTCCGAAAATTCAAAAGAATTTATCTAAACTGCCCCGCGAAGAATTCGCCAAGAAAGCTCTTTCTCTTTCCAAGACCATGAAACCTGCTGATCAGGGATGTTTTGATTCCTTGGTTTTTGCAATGAGCATGGTTGCGCGTAGCAACAATAAGGAGATCATGAAGGAGGCGGTTGACCTGATTATTAAAGATCATTCAAAAAACCCGAAGATGGTTTCAGCGCTAGGGTTTATAGCTTCTTCACCCGATGGCGCCTCCATCCTTGAAAAAATTGCCACAAAAACAGAAGATCGGAATGTTGCTGGACTTGCGTGGTACGCAGTCACTGAGAGTTTGCAACAACAAACTGGTGATGTTGGTTTAAAACAAGCTGAAGAATTGAACAAAAGAACGGAAATGATCTACGAAAAACTCGCGAAGGACTATGCTGATGTCCCCATGGCTAATGGTCGTGGCACCATTGGTGATACTATTAAAGCTGCATTATTTGAACTTCAGAACCTCAGCATTGGGAAAGTTGCGCCAGAAGTTTTTTGTTTGAATATTGATGGCGACAAGGATGACAAGCTTTCCAACTATAAAGGCAAGGTTGTTGTACTTGATATTTGGGCTACCTGGTGTGGGCCTTGTAGGGCGATGATTCCCCATGAACGTGAAATGAATGAAAAACTTAAAGGTAAACCTTTTGCCTTAATTTCTATTTCTGGAGATGAAAATAAAGAAGCTTTGACAACTTTTCTCGAGAAAGAAAAGATGCCTTGGACTCATTGGTTTGCTGATCGTAAAGGTATTTTGAAGGATTGGAATATCAAGTTTTTCCCCACGATGTATATCCTTGATCATAAGGGGGTTATCCGGGCTAAAGGCCTTCGGGGGGATGAGCTTGAAAAGAAAGTAAATGAATTAGTTGCAGAAGCTGAGAAAGCCAAGAAGAGTTAATCATCTTTGGTATCAAGTAAAAAATAGAATGCATTTTGCTCGATGGGCAGAATGCATTCTTTGTTTAACGGTGGCTTTGAATCTATTTTTTATTGTTAATAAGCGCAGCTTTGGTTTTATCCCAATCTTTGGCAAGGGTGCCCGAAGAAACTTTAAGATCCTTGAAAGAGGCACTTTCCCCAGAAACAGTTAATCCAATGTTAGCCTTTGGCTTTTCAACCGCTGGATTTGTGCCAATAATTGTTATCTTTCCATCAAGGGTCGCAAGCATGTTTGGCCCTTGAAGTTCCAACACCATGGAGTGCCATTCACCTATTTTGATTGGGGTATCACTACTGGCAAGAGCCATGGCTTTGTCTCCAGCTTTTTTATCCTGTGAATCTTTGACAACTGAAAAACCTGAAGGTTTGATTGCAACTCTGCAAATATGGCCCTTGGTTGCATTCAAACTTATACTAATACCTTTGGTTCCTTCAAGCTTGAAATTGAATTTCACTACTCCATCGGTGAAGCTGGCATCATGCCTTGAAACCGCGCCGTGCATATCGGCTTTAATTTCCGATCCCCGGATGCTGCCATCGAAATTTTCCCATTTTCCCTTAGCTATTTTCCAGTCTTCACCAAAACCTTTAGCAAGGCTATCCTCGAAAACTATCTTGTCGATTGTTACCATTTTTGTGTTTGAATCGGGCGTGGTTTCAGCAGAAATACTTAATCCAACCATGGTAAATAAACCGCTGATCAAAAGTACGCAAATAAGTCGCATGAACTGCTCCAATTGAAGGTCTTAGGGGAAATAAAATATGTCATTAAACTGCTGTTTTCTTCTTTTTGGTTTTTTTGGCTTTGGTTATTTTAACACTGTCCACAGACTGTTTTTTACTTGCAATCAAAACACCGCTACCTTCTTTAAGGTCGCTGAATTTCGCCGGCGAAGCGGTTGCATCTTTTTTCTTTCCAGATACCGTTTCTAGTTTGGTCGATTCTGTGATTTTAAAAGATTTTTCTTCGGCTGTTGTTGGGGCAGCGGTAGCGGTACCTTTCATTTTCTTAGGGGTTATTTTTACAGTAATTGTGCCGGATTCTTTCCCACTATCCTGTTGGGCTTTTAGAATCGTGCCTTTTACAGGTTTAGTTTTTGCAGCTTCTACGGT
>CAZYAY010000041.1:26871-30112 GCA_964646215.1 uncultured Candidatus Kuenenia sp.
AAAAAGGCTGATCTACCCCCCAGCACTCTTCCATTGCAATTTGTCAAAGGTGAACGGGTTGCACTCGTTGGAAATTCCACCGCTGAACGAATGAACCTTTTTGGTCATTTTGAAACTTTGCTTCATGCGCGCTTCCCTGATAAAGAATTAGTGTTCAGGAATTTTGGCAGGCCTGCTGATGAAGTTGCAAACCGCCAGCGTGCCAACGATTACACCAAGCTTGATGACCCTCTTTTTACTTTCAACCCAGATACTTTTGTTTGTTTCTTCGGGTTTAATGAATCGTTTGCCGGCCCTCTTGGCGTTGAAAAATTCAAGGCGGATTACGAGAAGTTTATAGATGAGTACTCTCAGAAGTATTCCCGCGATGATTCAAAAAGCAGCCCTAGGTTTGTTATTATTTCTCCCATTGCCTTTGAATCCACTGGCGATTCCCTTCTTCCCGAAGGTAAAAAAGAAAATGAAAATCTAAAGCTTTATGCTGATGCTGCCAAATCTGTTGCAACATATCGCAATATCGCCTTCGTTGATATTTTTACCCCTACTCTTAAAGCATTCGATGAAAAAGCTGGTTCCCAATTCACTATCAATGGTTGCCATGTCAACGAGGCGGGCGATAAGCTTGTCAGTCAGATTTTAGATTCCGGATTGTTTAATAACACGAACCCAGCGTCCAGCAATACTTCCATGCTTGAAGCACTTCGCAAAGCCATCAACGATAAATCGTGGGTTCATTTGCAAGATTACCGCATGCTTAATGGTTGGTATGTTTATGGTGGCAGGCGCACCTTTGATACCGAAACTTTTCCCAAGGAATACTTGAAAATACGTAACATGGTGGCTGTTCGCGACCGTTTGGTTTGGGATATTGCCCAAGGTAAAAATGTCTCGGATAAAATTGATGATTCCAAAACAGGTGAGCTTTTTAATCCACCCACCCGATTTGGCGAACCCAGGCAGAAGTACAGCGAAAATCAGGAAGGCGGACCTAAGATTCTTCCTCCAGATGAACTTATCAAATCTTGCACGGTTCCTCCAGGCTTTGAAATCAAACTCTTTGCCGATGAAACTAAGTTTCCCGAAATCGCCAAGCCTGTGCAGATGAGTTTTGACAACAAAGGCCGTCTTTGGATTTCCACCATGCCCAGTTATCCCTTATGGAAACCAGGCGACCCTAAACCCAGCGATAAACTTGTTATTCTTGAAGATACAAATGGCGATGGTAAGGCCGACAAGAGTACCGTTTTCTACGATAAACTTCATTGCCCCACTGGTTTTCAATTTTTCAACGGTGGTGTTCTTGTTGTTGATCAGCCCCGTATTCTTTGGCTCAAAGATACCGATGGCGATGACAAAGCCGATGTTGTTGTTCATGTTCTCGATGGTTGGGCTACCGAAGATACCCATCATACCGTTGGCGCTTTTGAGGCTAGCCATGGTGGATTGCTTCACATGATGGAAGGCGTTGCCATGAGCACCACGGTCGAAACACCTTGGGGCCCATTCCGTAACTTTGGGTCTTCTGGTTGTTATGTTTTAGATCCGCGCACCTGGAAAATAAGCCATTATGTCACCCCGGGTTACGGTAACCCATGGTGTTTTGTTTACAACGAATGGAATCAAGGGTTTCCTGGTGACGGCACTGGTGCAAATCAGCATTGGGATACCCCGCTTTCAGGCAAGCAATTCCAAGGTCGCAAGGGCCTGAATGCTGTTTTCCCAACCGAAGGTATGAGGCCTGTTGTTGGAAGTGAATTTTTGGTTTCCAGGCAATTCCCAGACGATGTTCAAGGCCAGTTTATTTATGCTTGCGTTATTAACATGAACGGTATACCTCGCTGGACTTTTTCCGATGACGGCGCTGGTTATAAAGGCACCCGGGTCAGGCATGACCCCAAGGATGCCAAGACTCCCTTTGACTTGATTAAAAGCACTGATAAGCATTTTAGACCTGTCGATCCGCAAATCGGCCCCGATGGCGCTCTTTGGTTTGGTGATTGGGCCAATCCCCTTATCGGCCATATGCAATACAGCCAACGCGATCCCAATCGTGATCATGTTCATGGCAGAATCTACCGTCTGGTGTATAAAGATAAGCCATTGCTCAAACCAGTGACTCAATTCGGTAAAACAGTTCCCGAGTTGCTTTCCCAGCTTACCGAGTACGAATGGCGGACCCGTGCCCGCGTTCGAAACGAAATTCATTCCCATACCGCTGCAGAAGTTCTGCCTTTGGTTAAAGAATGGGTTTCAAAGCTTGATAAAAGTGGTAAAGATTATGATCGTCTTTGCTGTGAAGCTTTGTGGATCCAGCATAGTTTTCATGCAGTGGATGTGGATCTTGCAAAGCAAATCATGGCTTGCAAGACACCCGATGCAAAAGCTGCTGCAACCAGGGTTGTCGCGGATGAACGCGATTACCTTCCCTCTGCATTTGAGCTTTTAAAAGCTGCTTCTTTAGATGAAAATCCCCGAACCCGGACGGAAGCCCTTCGAGGCCTTAGTTACTTTTCCACCTCCGAATCTGCCAGCGCAGTACTCGAATCATTGCGTAAGAACCCTGCAGACTACTTTACCCAATATACTGGTGAAGCCGCTTTGGGGGCAAACCTTAATGGCTGGAGGACCGGATATCTGAAGGGCGAACTTGCGAAGGATGATCCTGCAGGCAAAAAACTTCTCGATAATGTTATCTCTATCGATAAAAAAGGCGCACAGGTTGTTCCCTATCTGCAAATCCTTTTGGGTAAAGATTCCTCTGCATTGGAACAGCGTAATAAAGCCATGCAGGCTCTTGCCGATATGAAGGGAGGCGATTCTGAAAACGGTAAACAAGTTTTTCGTAGGAATTGTCTCGCATGCCATAAAGTATTTAACGAGGGCCAGGATTTCGGCCCAGATATGATGAAGGTCGGTATGCGCCTTAATAAATATAAACTCGTGGAATCGATCATAGACCCTAACGCGGATGTTGATAAGAAATATCTCTCCACGTTGATCAGCACATCCAGTGGCAAAATCGTCACCGGTTTGCTGGTAAGTGAAAACAAAGACGAGGTTGTGATTTTCGATGGCAAAGTTAAACGAGTCATCAAGGTTGCAGATATCGAAGAACGAAAAACTTTGAAGCAAAGCAGTATGCCAGAAGGCTTGGCTGGTACCATTTCCCCAGCAGAGTTTCTAGATGTTATTGCCTTCCTTTCTACTTTGAAATAAGTTTCCTGTGGTTGTTTGTTTCATT
>CAZYAY010000042.1:0-7090 GCA_964646215.1 uncultured Candidatus Kuenenia sp.
AAGCCCACCCACTGCGCTGGGTGGGGCTGCCTTTTACTGCTAGTATTTCAGGATTCCCCGCATTTACGGAGAATGACGAAAGATGCAGCGCAGTCCATAAGCTTTAGAGCATCAACAAAAAACACCGGCTTGATTGCTCAAGCCGGTGGCTCAATTTTTTGTACTACAACTTACTTAAGACTCTTTTTGATCTCTTCTTCAACCGTGGAGATCTGAAGATTCTTGCCTACAACCTTGCCATCCTTGCCCACCAGGAACACCTGGGGAAGCACTTGGATACCATAGTCGGTTGCGAGTTTTCCTTCCAAGCCGCCTGGTTGATACAGATGCTGGGCTGCAAAGGGCGACCTCTTCAAGAAGGTGTTGGCTTCCTCGGAAGTTGTATCCAGATTCACACAGACCAAGTCCAAGCCTTTGGGGCCATAGGTTTCCATGATCAGCTTGAGCTTTGCGAAATCGCCAAGGGTCTGGCCATTCCAACTTGCCCAGTAATAAACCACGACCATTTTATCCTTCATGGAAGTGATATCAAAAGTCTGGCTGGGGTTTACCAGGCTTGCACCGGTAAGAATAAAGGGCTGGCCTTCACTTTCCATCCTGCGGATGGAACCTGCAGCCTTGGCTGCCTGGGGTTTGCCTGCAAAGTTCTTGGCAATCTGGGTGTACCAGTTCTTGGCTTCGACATCCTTGCCCAAAAATTCGCTAACCATACCCAGTTGCAACAAAGCATCAGGAGCATCATCAGCTTTAGGATAGGCTTGAACAAAGGCGGCAAGCTTGGTCATCCAATCGTTTTGAATTTTGTTGAAGTCTTCGCCTGGCTTGGAAATTCTTGCAGCGTAATCAGCTTGCAACCCACGGAAGGAAACATAGCCCGCAAGATTGCTGCCTGGCAAACCTTTTGCAAGTTGATCTTCCAAGGAAGTAAGGCGTTTAGATGCAACCATGTCGCCAGCAACGCTGTTTTGAGCGGCACTGCTTAGGCTGTCTGCAAGTTGCCTAATCCATGGATCACGATCTTCGGGTTTGACCTTGGCGAGAATTTTCTCGAGGTGATCAGCCCTACGAAGGTGATGTTTTGCAAGGGTAGCACTGGCGCCCCCGGTGCTGTTTGATTCAACCGCGGCATCAATTGCGGCAAGTTCATCAACCAACTTTTTCAACTCAGGATCTTTTTCGAGATCAATTTTGTTGGTACCTGGGCGAACGCTACCTTCTTCTTCGCTTACAGCGCCTGGGATTGGAGCATCAGCAAGTTTCCATGCGCCATTGACGAGGAACATTTCGCCTGTTTGCAGCCAATCGGTTTTTCCAGCAGCTTCATAAAGGATGGTACCTTTTGCAAAGCGGAAAATATCGCCTTTGCTTCCGGTTTGATCTGCGGGCAGGCATTGGGGAATACCCATTTCAACATGAAGCCAAGTGGTTTTGTCATCCAAGGTTGGAAGCTTGGTAAGGGTGGCCTGGAACTTTGCAGTCGCAGCGACTACTTGTTCCCTTACTTTTCTTGCAGATTCGCCTTGAAGATCAAGGGATTTCAAATCAGCTTCGGTAAGAAGAAGCGGTTTAAGGCGGGAGAAATCCTTGGTAGCAACAGCCTTCAAAATTTCCTGACTGACTTCTTCAGGGCTGATGGCTTGCCAAGAATCGATTTTTGCATCTTCATTTTCATCGATACCTATTTTGGTACCGCCTGCATTAAGCCAGCGAAAAAGATCTGCTTTGCCGTTAAAGTTGGTGTCGATTTCGCGATAAACTTCTAGGCCATCTTTGTAATAAGACCAAACATCGATGCGATTATCATCATTGGAGTCGAAGAATTTACGAACGAGATTACCTTGGCCATCTTTAAGAATCCAGCCTGAGCCTTTTTTAGCACCCTTGGTAAGTTCCACCTTGCAGGCGGCTTCTTCCTCGGGCGAGGGGGTAAAAACAGCAATGTTGTCTTGTTTGGGTTTAAAAGAAAGAATGGCAGCAGCAGTGGGTGGAACAGCAAAAGCAGGCAAGGCTGTGCCGAATAAAAATAGGGTACCTGAACAAAGACCAGCAAACTTCCAAGACTTCCGCATACCAAACTCCTTCACAGAAACCAATAAAAAATCGGGGAGAAAGCCCCATATGTAAATTAGATCGGCAGGAAGAGGTGTGGAAGTTGATGTCAAAATCAAAAATATTTGCATAAAGGTTACAACCTGAAAAACAGGTATAGAGTGTACGAGCGTTTGTCAAGCTACTTAATTTCAGTACTTAAATAAATAGGAAACATTCCCTAAGTCTTTATCCCTGCTGTCCTTGACCCCCTTCATGAAAAAATTACAATTATTGATAGGTGCCATCTGAACCAGTTTATTTCTTGGGTTTAGAAACACACCTAAAGGCCGGCAGTAAAAATTGGCAAAGGAGTGCCACCATAATGATTTGTAATCAATCGATTAATTGCCTTGTATCTAAATGCAGGGTAACAGGAGAATTGCAAATACCCCAAAAAGCCATTAGTCCAGCTGCAGTTTTTTCCAACCTGTTTCTTAAAAGTCCGCAAGCCGAGAGTATCTTTTAATTTCCTCAACTAGCCCACGGTTTATTTAACAGCGTAAAAATAGCCCAGAAGATAACAACAAACTTCAAATTCAAAAGGTTTAACTACTTGGATAATGACAGGGTTAAAATGGTGAAGGAAGCCAGTGACATCGTTGATGTCGTTGGAAGTTACATTTCTTTACGCCCTGCTGGCCAGCAAACCTTCAAGGGCCTTTGCCCTTTTCATGATGATCACAGGCCATCTTTTGATGTCGATCCAAGAAGAGGACGTTACCGCTGTTGGTCTTGTGGCAAATATGGGGATGTAATCACCTTTGTGCAAGAGTACGAAAAAGTCGAATTTGCCGAAGCTTTGGAAATTCTGGCCAAGAGGGCCGGTATAAATCTAGAAAAAAAAGAAAATTTAGTGCAGAACCGGCTGCGCGGGTCAATGCTTGACTCAGTGCGCTGGGCATCAGATCAGTATCACCAGTGCTTGCAGGAATCACCCTTGGCTGCTGAAGCGAGAAGTTACCTATCCAGCCGGGGTTTAGAAGATGAAATTATCAGGCAGTTCGGATTGGGCTTTGCTCCACGCAGAGGGGATTGGCTGTTGGAGCTTGCACATAACGATGGGGTGGATGTGGGAATGTTGGAACAAGTAGGCTTGATAGGCCGCAAAACAGACAAGCCTGGGCTTTACGACCGATTCCGGGACAGAATCATGTTCCCGATCCGTAATGTGCTGGGGAACACGGTTGGTTTTGGTGGCAGAATCATGCCCTCATCACCCTTCGTGGATAAAGCGCCCAAGTACTATAATTCTTCCGATTCCCCTTTGTTCTCGAAAAGCGAACAACTTTATGGAATCGATCAGGCCCGAAATGTCATTGGAAAAGTAGGGTATCTTGCTGTGGTCGAAGGCTACACCGATGTGATGATGGCGCATCAAATGGGTGTTGGGAATATTGTTGCAACCATGGGCACCGCCATCAATGCCAGGCACTTGCGCCAACTTAGGCGTTGGACCAGTAAAGTCGTGTTGGTATTTGATGCAGATGCGGGCGGTGAACAAGGCGTGGATAGGGCGTTGGAATTATTCGTGACCAACGACATGGATTTGGCGATCGCAACCCTTCCCGAGGGTTTAGACCCTTGCGATATGTTGTTAAACGATGGGCCTGAGGCGTTTCAAGAAGTTTTAAAGAGCGCGGTGGATGCTTTGGAATTTAAGTTGAGTTCCATCCTTGCTGAAACCAGTAGAGAAGGTGTTTCGCTTGAAGCCAAGCGCAAAGCAACTGATTCGATTTTAAGTGTGCTTGCAAGAATACCGGTGGAAAGCAGCCCATCTTCCCAACTCAAGCTTCAGTTAATGTTGGGTCGAATAGGCAAAAGATTAGGATTAAGCGAGGAAACCCTGAAGAATCGGGTGAATGAGTTAAGGCCTAAAACAGAATCCCGCAAGGTGGACACGAATACAATTACAACGACTGAAGAGTCCCGTCGGGCCAAGCCAGCCCCTGAAGAAAAAGAACTGGTTGAAGTTCTGCTGGCGAACCCTGACCTGGTGTTTCGTGCCAGGCAGGATTTAAGCACCGACGATTTGAATCATCCCGGGTTAAGGCAGATTGTTTCCATCCTGTTCGATTTACAGGACGAAAAACTCACGCCTGACTTGGATGCAGTTCGCGCCCGCATGGGTGACAGTCCGATTGGTTCGAGGCTGTTGGATTTAGCAGACCAAGGTCGGCGAAATCCAGAACCCATGACATGGTATGGCAATATTCTGGAACGGTTCAATGAGCGCAAGGTCAAACCGGTTGTAAGGGTCATTCAAGACCAGTTACACGCCGCGAATGACCACGAAACCGCCATTGAGCTTCTTAGAAAATTGCAGTCCCGTTCGGTTGGATCTGGTTCGGTTCCAACCCCTTCCCGTCTCGATGGAGGCCATTGATGGAAAAGATTGAAGTTACTTTCAAGGCATTATTGGAAGCAGGCAAAGAAAAAGGCTTCTTGACTTACACCCAAGTCAATGAACACCTGCCCGAAGATGATGCCAACCCCGAAAAGATCGATCAGCTTTTGCTTGTTCTTGAAGAACAGGGAATCGAACTGATAGATGAATCCGAGGTTGAAGATCGGGAAGGCGCAGCCACTGGCGCAACCACAGAAACCCAGCCTGAACTTGATTTTAGCTTCATCGAACAGGAAGAAGGCAAACGCATTGACGACCCAGTGCGCATGTACCTTACCCAGATGGGCGAAATCCCACTTTTAAAGCGCGAACAGGAAATCAACCTTGCGAAGAAAATCGAAGTCACACGCAAGCGCTTCCGCAGGAAAGTTTTAGAGTGTGATGGTGCAATGAATCAAGTTGTTGATACCCTCAAAAGGGTGCATTCAGGCGAGCTACCTTTCGATCGAACCATAAAGGTATCGCTTACCGAAAACCTTGAGAAAGACAAAATCCTGCAGAGAATGCCACACAATCTTCGCACTTTGGAAAGATTGATGGAGCAAAACCAGGAAGATTTCAATCAGATAATGAATGCGAATCTGGATGAAGACACCCGCAGGCATTTCCGCAGAGCCCTGAGAAACCGCAGAAGAAAAGCTGTTTGTCTGGTCGAAGAATTGAGCATTCGAACCCAGAAAATCCAACCCCTGATGAAGAAGTTGGAGCAAATCGCGCGAAGGATGGAAGAACTCGAAACCGAAATCCGCTACCTCAACAACATCCGTGGTTCCAAGGAAGACATCCAGGCTTTGGAAAAAGAACTTCGCGATTACATGTTCAGCACCATGGAGGAAACTCCCGAACTGCGCAGAAGAGTCGTGACTGTTCACACCAGATTCATGGAATACGAACAAGCCAAGCGCGATCTCTCCGGGGGTAACCTGCGATTGGTGGTTAGTATTGCCAAGAAGTACCGGAACCGTGGCTTGAGTTTCCTTGACTTGATTCAAGAAGGCAACACCGGCCTGATGCGTGCGGTCGACAAATACGAATACCGCAGAGGTTACAAGTTCAGCACTTACGCAACCTGGTGGATCAGGCAGGCGATCACCCGTGCAATTGCAGATCAGGCGAGAACCATCCGCATCCCAGTGCACATGATCGAAACCATGTCGAAGCTCCGCAATGTAACCAAGAAGCTTTTACAAGACATGGGCCGCGAACCCACCATCGAAGAAATTGCAATAGCCGCTGAAATCAGCGTCGAAGAAACCCGCAGGGTGATGAAAATCAGCAGGCACCCCATCAGCCTTGATAGGCCCGTGGGTGAAAGCGAAGACAGCTACTTTGGCGATTTCATCGAAGACAACTCCGTTGATTCACCCGTCAATGCAGCAGCACAGGAAATGCTTAAGGATAAAATCGATGGCGTTCTGAAAACCCTGACTTACCGGGAAAGAGAAATCATCAAGCTGCGCTACGGCCTGGGCGATGGTTACACCTATACCCTGGAAGAGGTTGGTAGGATTTTCAAAGTGACCCGAGAGCGGGTAAGGCAGATCGAGGCGAAAGCCGTCCGAAAACTGCAGCACCCAGTGCGCAGCAGGCAACTAGAAGGTTTTATCGACCTTTCACTAAAACAGTAGACCCAAAGGGCCCCCACAAGGGCCCTTTTTTATTGCACCGAGTCAATCTTCATAACAAGGATGAATAAGCCAATGACCGAGCCAGGAATAATCTTCAAGGAAATCCACAAGTACAGCAAACATGCTTTTGAACTTCAAGAACAGATCGGGCGGATTCCGAGACAGATAAAGGCCCAAAAAACCAGAATCGAACGCATGGAGAAAGAGTTCAAGGATTTCCAGGACCTTCTTAAAAAACTCAAGGTATCCATCCATGAAAAAGAAGTTTCCTTCAAGGAACTCAACACCAGGGTTGCCAAGCTTCAAAAACAACAAAACGAAGCCTCCGATAACAAGGCCTATGATGCGCTAAAAACAGAGATTGCCACCACCAAGGCTGAAATCGCAAAGGTTGAGGATGAGATCCTTTTTGCAATCACCGAGCAGGAGGAAAAAACTGCGGCTCTGCCCGAGCAGGAAAAATTGTTGAAGGCTGCGAAGATCGAAGCTGCCACCATCGAAAAGAATTCCACCGAGCGCAAAGCTGAACTTGAAAAACAACTTGCCGAAACCAGTGCATCTTTAAAAGCTTCGGAGTCGCAACTTTCTGCAGAACATCTGCCTAAATATCTGCGCATTGTGCAATCGTTCAAGCATGAGGCGTTATCGCCATTGGAAGGCAAAACATGCTCTTCCTGCGCCACGGAAGTAACTTCACAAATGATGAACGAAGTGCGAAACCATTTGTTTGTGGCGTGTAAGTCATGCAACCGCCTGCTTTATCTTTCAGAACAGGAAGAACGGATAGTCAAGGAAGCAGAGGCTGCAGACGAAGCTTAGTTTGATCTTTGGTTCCTGAATAAACCACAATTGCCCGCATTGTTTTAATGAACTGCATAGGCAATCTTGCATTGTAACTCTTTACCTTCGCTTGCGCTTATGGATCAAAAAGAACCCTTCGCTTGCGCTTCAGGCTTGTAAGACAAGG
>CAZYAY010000042.1:7190-8948 GCA_964646215.1 uncultured Candidatus Kuenenia sp.
GCGCTTATGGATCAAAAAGAACCCTTCGCTTGCGCTTCAGGCTTGTAAGACAAGGGCGACCTCGGGAAGGTCAGGGGCAGGCATTCTTGCATTGCAACTTTTTGCCTTCGCTTGCGCTTATGGCTTAGAAAAAATCCATCGCTCGCGTTTCAGGCTTGTAAGACAAGGACGATTGCGGGAAGGTCATGCACATGCAAACTTGCATTGTAACTTTTTGCCTTCGCTTGCGCTTCAGGCTTGTAAGACAAGGACGATTGCGGGAAGGCTATGCGCATGCAAACTTGCATAGCAACTCTTTGCCATCGCTCGCGCTTATGGACCAAAAAGAACCCTTAGCTTGCGCTTCAGGCTTGTAAGATAAGGATGATCTCGGGAAGGCTATGCGCATGCAAAATTGAATTGCAACTCCTTTGCCTTCGCTTGCGCTTCAGGCTTAGAAAGAGCCCTTAGCTTGCGCTTATGGCTTGTAGAATAAGGATTGCATATTTTCACAAGCCTGAAGCGCAAACGAAGGAAATCTAACCTCTTATATCCAAAGAATTAGTTTTTGGAAGCAGTATTGTTACTGAAACAGGCATTCCACCAACTTTGGTTAAGGTCGTTATAACTTTGAATTGCATAATGCCTTGAAAGAGCGCTTTCGTAGCCATTCTTGAGGCCGTCTTTCATGAATTCGCTGAAAGCCTGCGGGCCTTTCAGCCTGGTCAGATAATCCACCAGCGAAACACTCTGGGCATAAAACGGCCCCACCAATTTGGGTTCGGGGTAATCCGCCATCTGCATCAACCGCGAAACATGAAACAAGGTATTCTCCCGCGCATGTTTGGGCAGGTTATCAAGATGCTTTTGAATCCGGTTTTTTGGTTCTGCAAGAACCGCCATGCCTTCATCCGCCCAGCGTGGCACAGGCTGATCGCCCAGTCTGCCAGCAAGAACTACATGGGTTGTTTCATGCGGAAGAACGCCCGTCATCATGTTGGTTTCATCTGTATGGAGATCAATTCTGCGGGAAAGCACGCGAATACCTTCGGTTTTCAAGGTTGTATGTCCGGGAGAAACGGTAGGTGCCCCGGTTGATTTCGAATATTCCTGAGCAGTGGAATGAAGATAGATTTCGCAAATGGGTGTCCAATCATTTCCAACAGATCCAAACCATTTCATCCCTGCTTCCGCCCTGCATGCTTCAGAGGATTTTGCAACTTGGGTTGCATCGGCCTGGTTCAGATGGTGCCAAACCCTGAAGTTTTTTGTTTCAGCAAGATACCAGTTTCCCTGGTATGGCCCGGTATGTTTCACTTCAACCACGGGTGCATTTGTTTGCTGCGGATTGATTGCGCCTATTTCCTGCTTCCGCTGATCTATATTCTGTAACAGGCTATTGCCAAATGATTGTAACTGTGGAGCCATCGAAAGGCTGACCCGGATTTCGTTTTCCCACTGGGGATCGAGCTTTGCATTCTGGCGTTGGTTCATCGCCTCAACGACGGAATACAATCTGCAATAGGCCCAGCGCTCTACGCTTTGTGGCATGACCTTGGGTTCCAACCTGTATGCTTCTTCATAAAGCTTTGAAGCCAGCCTGAAGTTTTTACCTGCAAACTCCTTCTCTGCCTGATCCAACCTTAACCGCGCATCATGATAGCGCTGGGTATTGGTGAACGAAAAGGGATTATCTTCATTTGCATCTTCAATCTTGCCCCGCACCTTTGGAGCATCCTGCGCTATCTTTGGTTGCTCAGGAACTTTTGTAGGGGCAGC
>CAZYAY010000042.1:9048-26730 GCA_964646215.1 uncultured Candidatus Kuenenia sp.
TGCTTGCGCTGGTGCTAAAGTTTTTGCTCCTTGGGCCATGTTGGAATCAAGTATTTGCAGGCGCTTTTCATACTTCGAAATTTCATCATTAAGCCCCTTTGCCTGAAGGTCGCGAATATGCCCCTGATAGGCATTATGAAGCAATTGCAAATATTCCTTGTTGCCATCGATTGAAGAAATCTGGGCTTCAAGGATAAATACCGCGGCTTGATAATTACCTTTTTTAAAGTGATCCTGTCCTTCGAGCAGGGCTTTTTGAACTGCGAGGATTTTCTGGAATTTGGCATCTGTATCTGCTGCAAAAAGCAACTGGGCAAAGGGAATTGCGACAGAGATAAAAACAGCAATCAATAGTTTCGATGTATTCATAACGAGCATCCATGCTCCCCAACAATGGTTAAAAATCTGTTCAATCAACTTAAAAAAATAGATGATTCCGAGGGCATCATGCCCAACAAAATCAACCAAGCGGGCACAGGGTAGGAATGATTGCAGGGAAACACAAGGCGAGTTCTAAAGTGGAAGAAAAGAAAACCACCCTTGTTACCTATTTTCACACGCAATTCCCCCAACTTTACCAACACAAAAGGATGGGCTGTTTTTTTCGCCTTAAGGCGATTGAAAGAGGCCCTCAGGATGGATTTTCTAATGTTTGAAAGCATAAAAGCACGATTCAATGATTAACTGTATTTGTTTACATACAGAATATTGTGTGAAGAAGTGTTTTAGGATTTCAGTCCAAATGGAACATTCCCAGATTCCTTCAGGCGAAAGCTTTCCAAGGCTTTACCTGAAAGATTCCAATTCAGAATCGGTGGACGAATGCATCGTAAATTATGCATCCGAGCATTACGATTTAAGCATGAGTTTGAAAGATCCCCAACACCCGTCTTTTACTGTTTTTCTCGACTCATTGAAAAAAGAATGCACCAAACGGGGATTACGATTTTTGCTTGTGAACGAAGCCATGGTCGCGGAGACGATTGAAAAGATTCGCATAGGCAAACTATCGTCTGGATTTCACCTCGATTTTTTTTCGCTTTGGCATGAAGCCAATGAACCCTTTGCAAAGCTGGCGCAAACAATCCAGGATTGCGGCGGTAAGCCTGTCAACTCGCCCCATCGCTCTCGTTTATTTACAGATAAGGCTGCAAGCCATTTTGAACTGACCAGGAATAATCTCGGTGTGCCAAGGTCTTTGATATTCCGCCCAGGCTTGCCTGAAAAAACCATCAGGCAGATGATCGTTGGGTTCTTGAGCAAAAAGAATCCAAACTGGGAAGGTGGATTGTTTCTCAAAAAGGGGAACGGATTTGGCAACAAGGGTGTGACCCATGTCAAGACTGCAAACCCGGAGGAATTGATTCTCCAGGTTCAAAAAGTTTTGGTGTCAGACCCCACGGATTCCTACCTTTTGCAGGAGGAGGTTCGTTGTGGATACATGCAAACCAGCCAAGGTTTGACAAGGCCAGCCTACTGGCGCATCATTTATTGCCTGGGTGATTTTCATGCGTTCTGGTGGAAACCCGCAGAGTATTGCGCCCCCGGTGAGAAAAGCTATATTCCACTTGAGGCCGCGGAAATTCGCGCCTCCCGCTTGCAACCGCTCTTGGATTTCGCAGAAGAACTCAAAGACTTAAGCGGCCTCGATTGGTTTTCCACAGAGATTTGCCTCCATGAAAAACCTTCCTACTCCAAGCATCATATCCGCTTGGAAGATGGCTCGCTGCTCCCACTCGTTTCAATCGATTATTTCAACGACCAGTGTGATGTTCATGTGCAAAGCCAATGGCATGGCGCCCCGCCCGACATGTTTGTAAATACCGTTGCAAGGCGATTTGCGGAGCATGCTACAAGCCTATCCCGGGTACACAAATCCCGAAAAGCGGGTTAATGATTCTTGCCCACCCGTTTAATATTGCGATAATCAACGCTTAAAGGAGGGGCAAAGATGCTGCCCGGATATAACACCAACGGTTTCGCACACCACAAAATTGAAGATGCTTTGCAAATTATCGCAGAGCTTGGTTATCGATCCATCGCATTCACCTTGGATTACAACACCCTTGATCCATTCGCTGCAAACGCGAATACAAGGGCACGGGAATTAGGGAAGATCGCGGGCGATCTGGGTTTAAATCTTGTGATCGAAACTGGCGCAAGGTTTCTTTTAGACCCAAGGAGAAAACATCAACCAACGCTTTTATCGCAGCAGGCATCGGGCAGAAAAAAGAGAACCGACTTCCTGCTTCGCTGTGCCGGGCTTGGAACTGAAATGGGTTCAAGCACCCTGAGCTTTTGGTCTGGCAAACCAGATTTTGAAGCTGCGGATGATTCTTATTGGGAGTTACTCATCGAACAATGCAGCTTCATCAGCAGGCAGTTTGAAAACACCGGGATGAAAATCGGATTCGAACCGGAACCCGGCATGTTCATCGATACGATGGAAAAATTTGAAAAACTATACAACGCGATCAACAGCCCTAGCTTTGGTTTAACATTAGATATAGGCCATCTTGAATGTATGAATGAAATGCCCTTGATGCCTCATCTTGAAAAATGGGGTGGAGTGCTTTGGAACATACATCTGGAAGACATGAAGCCTGGCGTGCATGATCATTTGCTCCCAGGTGGGGGATCAATAGATTTCGCCAAGGTTTTTGAAGGGTTGAATAAAACAAGGTATGAAGGTGGAGTGCACTGGGAATTAAGCAGGCACAGCCATGATGCAGTTGAAACTGCCCGCAAATGCAGGCAGTTCATGAAGAAACATGGTTGTTAGAAAAGGGGCTTTTTTCCCGCATCGCCTATGCCACCACGCATGGAGAAGTTTCGAGGTGGTGCAGGCCTGACTGGTTTTGAAGGAACAACTGGTTCGGGTTCCTCGGGTTCAGTCGCACTGGCTTCGGGTGCTGTAAGCGCCTTGATTGAAAGAGAAATGCGCTTGGTTTCTGGATCCATGCTTTGGATTTTAACCTGAACTTCCTGCCCTACCTTTACAACATCCTGTGCCCTTCGAACCCGAACGGTCGATAATTCAGACAAGTGGACCAGGCCCTCGATGCCAGGCGATAATTCGATAAAGGCACCAAACTCTGCAAGCTTGGTCACCTTGCCTGTAACGATTGCGCCCGGCCTGTTATCCCTTGAAAATACATCCCATGGGTTTTCTTCCAATTGCTTGAATCCAAGACCGACTTTTCGTGTTTCAGGATCAATCTTTAAAACCACCACTTTCACCTTCTGGCCTGATTGAAACAATTTGGTGGCATCGATCTGCCTGCTCCAGCTCATTTCGCTGATATGCAACAAGCCATCGACTCCGCCTAAATCCACGAATGCGCCAAAAGGCATTACCGACCTTACAATACCTTCGCGAACCTGGCCTTCCTTGAGTTCGGCCCAGAGTTTTTCCTTTGCCTCTGCTTTTTCTTTTTCGAGAATGTCTCTTCTGCTCACCACAAGATTCTGGCTTGCAACATCAACTTCTGCAACCATGCAAATAAGCTTCTGATTCAAATAGGGCTCAAGTTCATTGATGCGGAACATTTCAATCTGGCTGATGGGCATGAAACCACGTATGCCATGCACATCAACTTCCAGCCCGCCTTTGTTTACCCCGGTAACCCTGGCTTCAACCGTCATGCCCACAGCAACGGTGTTCCAATTGGCATTGGATACAGCCGAGCCTTTTCGGGAAAGCAGCATAACGCCATTTGCACCATCAAAGCCTTCGATTTTAACTTCCACTTCCTGACCGATAACGGGAGTGCCTTCGGGGAAAGAAAGAATAGACAAGACGCCTTGTTTGATACCACCGGGTAAATCGATGAAAACATCCTGATCATGGATGCGAAAGACTTTGCCCAATTTCATTTGCGGCAAAGGCTCCTGCCCTTTTTTCCGCTTGGGCATGGGTTCACCACCCATGAGATCGGTTTCAGAAATACCCATCATGGCTTCTTCGAGTTCGCGCTCGATAAAGGCATCGTTATCAAATTTGGAGAGGAGGGGAGGTATATCCAAAATTTGATTGGGTTGTGCCTCTTGGATTTTTCCAGCCTTGCTGATATCACCCGCCTTGTTCATGTCATACTTGCCTATTTTCCGTGCAGGCATCCTGTCAGGATTATCAGTCCGGGTGGATGGTAAATTTTCATTTTCTTGGTTGAAAGGCTCATTGCTCATTATGGAAACTCCAATAAATCGTACGGAACCAAAGTATTATAGAAAGATCGGGGGATTATTTGAGTTCTTTAACCCGAAGATTTCGAAAATCAACTTTACCACCATGATTTTGCACACAAACATACCCTTTAAGAGGCTTTTTTTTGAGCGCGTCAACGGTGGTTTGGTCGACATCGATGATTTTTTCGCCATTCAAGGTGATCATGATACGGGGCCCTTTGCACTCTATCTCTATTTTATTCCATTCGGGTGCGGGTTTAACCGCTTTAACACTTGGCGCAATGTAGCGGTAAAGCGAACCTGTGGAATGCTTGTCGGGATTCTTCTGTGCATCGTCCAAGAGTTGAATTTCATAACCCGCACGGGAAGGGGGAGATTCCGAATTTTTAGGATCATAAACACCAGTGCGAATACCAATTCCACTATTACACGGAGATTGCTTTGGCAACTCTTTCTCAGAAAGCCTGTATTCCAAGCTGAAGACAAAGTCTGAAAATTGTTTTTTATCGTAGCGCAGGAAGCCATAGCTTTTGCGATTATTCACCCTGCATGTGATCATGCCGTTTTCCGCAACCCAAATGGGCTCTTTATTCCCTTTGTTATCAAATTCAGCAGTCCCATCCACAACCCAACCCGAAAGATCCTTCCCGTTGAACAGTTCAATAGCATCATTGTCCTGAGCCAAAAGAATGGGTGTAAACAAAAACAAACATAAAAGCCTAAACAACATAATTACATTCCTTGAAAAGATCTAAGCTTTGGGCTTGGCACGAACGGTCATGTGCAGATGATTTTTCCCCGAAGTCTGCCAATCGACAAGAATGGAATCAGAACCAAACTTCCAGGAATAATTACCTCCCTGCAAGTGCCCCTGCGAAGCGTTACCCGACAAAACAAGCTTCAATTGCTCGACGCCTCCCTGCGCATCAATAATTTTTTCAAGCTTTTTTCTTCGATCGGAAGAAAAGACCTCAAGCCTTTTCGCAAGCAACTTCTGGGCAAGTTCAGCAGCGGGCTTGGGAAGGTCTTTAAGTGCGATTCCAGACTTTCCAACCGCCTGCCCTGATCCACCTGGGCCAGCAAGTTTAGCCAGGGTTTCCTTATCCAAAGTTTTTGCAAGTGCCAGCAAGATGGTTTCTTCCTCTTCCCAAAGATTATTGACAGGATTGCCCCCCAACAGGACAGGCCCGAACTCGCCCTTGTCCTCTGATGAAAATTCGCAGTGTAGCAATGTGAGATGATGCTGCGCCAATCGGAATGCAAAAGACTTTCCCGCCTCAGGTGTGCCAAAAAAGTTAATGTACCTACGGTTAGGCGGGGTTTGCTTGGCAACTTCGATGCAGCGGGTCGCACCATAAGGGGAAGTCATTGCAAGGATCATTTTTTCAACAAGTGCGGCCTGCTCGGGCTTCAGTTTACTGACAGCAAGGCCTTTTCTTTCAACCGCGGGAAAGACCTCAGAGAATCGATCTTTATCATCGAATAATTTTAGGGCCTCGGCTTTTTGCTGTTCATCCAATGATTTAAACAATTCAATTGCAACACCCCTTGCAGCATCGTCCGAGCCTTGAAAAACAAAGGCGGATGCAAGCAATGTAAAAGCAGGGAAGATTACAAAAGCTATTAGACCAGCAAATTTTTTCATCGTTTTTTCCTTTATCCAAACAGGTTTTGTACAACAATATAACAGACTTCCATTATGAACACCACCTATTAAGGCTTCCATGATTCATCGTTTGAAGAAATTCTGGCCCATCATCAAGGTATTCATCTGGGTTCTGGTGGCTTTCGCGGTTGGGTTTCAATTCTGGAAAATCCTGCACCTTGAAGCTCTTAAAGATCCAGAGGGCAAGCATAACTCCCTGACACTGCTTCTACAACAGTTGCAAAGTGTTTCGTTACCAGGCGTTTTACTTTGTGGATTGCTCTACATTGTTGGCATAGGTTTTTCAGGATGGTTTTGGGCAGACCTTTTAAACGATATCAAACAGCCTATGTCCCTGCCTTTTGCCTTGCGTTGTTTCTACATCGCCCAGTTGGGAAAATATGTGCCAGGTAAAGGCCTTGCGTTGTTTCTTCGCATCAACTCCGCAATGAAAGAAAACGTCACCATCACCGCGGGCGTTGTCACGTCCGTTTACGAGGTTTTGTTTACAATGGCGACAGGAGCGGCCCTGGCAGTTGTGCTGGGATTGCTCTCCGCAGATACGTCAACCACGCAAATTACCGCGGCTGCATTCCTGATGATAGTCACCGGCATTCCAATCATGCCTGGTTTATTTCCTTTTATCGTAAGAAGGCTAGGGCAACGATTTTTACCCGCAGACCAATTGTTTATAGTCCCAGGATCTTTTCGCTCTTTTATTCGAGGGATCGTCTCCACCCTGCTTTGCTGGTTCTTTCTAGGGGCAAGCCTTATGGTGCTTTGGCAAGCCATGGACACCTCGGTAAATGGCATGAACTTTTCACGGTTTATCTGGTGCACCGGGTGCATAACTTTGTCGAATGTTGCAGGGTTCGTAGCTTCAACCCCGGGTGGGCTTGGTGTTCGCGAGCAAATACTACAAATCATGATGGCCGATAGCCTTGGGCCCAAAGCTGTCACCGCAGCGATCCTCCTTAGAGTAATCTGGACTGCTTCTGAACTTTTAACAGCTTTCGGGTTTTACTGGATTAAACCAAGGGCAAACGATAGAAAAAACCTAGGCGAAAACTTCCAACCCGATTCCAGCCAGGCACCACAGCCATGATTTCCATCATTATTCCAGTCTATAACGAAGATGAAAGCCTCGCAATCCTTCACCAGGAAATCCTGGATGTGGCTAGGATTCACGAATTAGCGCTTGAGATTCTTTTTGTTGATGATGGCAGCAAAGATAACTCATGGGATAAAATTCGCGAACTTTCTGCATCGCACCCCAACACACGGGGTATAAAGTTTCGCAGGAATTTTGGCAAAGCCGCTGCTTTGTCCGCAGGTTTCCATTCCGCAACCGGGGATATTTTCATCACCATGGATGCGGATCTTCAGGATGACCCGAAGGAAATCCCAAACTTTTTAAAGCAACTCGAACAAGGAGGCCCGCCCAGAAATGGCATGCCTTTCACTCCACTTGATGTGATAAGCGGCTGGAAGAAAGTCAGGCTTGACCCCTGGCACAAGACCTTCCCGAGCAAAATATTCAACAAAATGGTCAGCAATCTTACTGATGTACATTTACACGATCACAATTGTGGCATGAAATGCTATCGGGCGCCCATCTTCAAGGAAGTCAGGCTTTATGGAGAGTTACACCGGTTTATCCCGGTATTGGCAGATGCCAGGGGATTTAAAGTAGGCGAACTCGCAATCCAGCATCGGGCCCGAAAGTTTGGGCATTCAAAATATGGCGTCCGCCGATTCATCAAGGGCTTTTTAGACTTGTTAACCGTCAAGTTTTTGACCGGATTTGGCCAAAGACCCCAGCATCTTTTAGGGGGCGCTGGCTTACTTTCCTTCCTCGCAGGCAGTTTGGGACTGGGTTATTTGGCAATTACATGGATTATCCGGCTTTGGGATCCTGATTTGTTTCCCCCGCTTCACGATCGCCCACTCCTCATTTATGCAGCTGCTTTTCTTTTACTGGGCGCCCAAATGATGTCCATTGGCTTCCTGGCGGAGCTTATCACCGCATTTCAGGGAAAAGATGCCGATACTTATAGCATTTCCGATACTACACCTGTACAAAAGAACATTTAAGTTGGATTTATTCAGTTATTTTTAATTGACACCTCATTAATTCCGATCTTTAATAATGAGACCTAAGTGGTTATCTTTGCATTTGTTTGCATTGATATTACGCTTTTATTGTTGTATAATGTGTGAACCTGCCTTAATATGTGTTAACTACCCGCCTTTTTAATTTTTTGGAACCGGAGAGAAAACAATGGCTCATCAACCTGGAACTTGGTTTGCAGACCCCGCTCATTTTAAAAAACAAACCCGCAGATCTTTTCTTCAAATCGGCATGATTGGTGGGCTCGGACTCACCCTCCCCGAATACTTTAAAATGCAGCAAGCCCAAGCGGTTGATTCCGTTGGTGGCAAACCCACCGTTGATGGCAAAGCCAAATCCGTGATTCATATCTATCTTCCAGGTGGCATGGCCCACCAAGATACTTTCGATCCAAAGCCTTTGGCTCCAATCGAATACCGAGGCGATATCGCCCCGATTAAAACCAAGCTCGAAGGTGTATACTTCGGCGAACACTTCAAAAACCTTGCAGGCGTTGCTGACAAAATCACCGTTTGCCGTTCTATGACCCATGGCGAAGCTGCCCACGAACGTGGCACTCATAACATGTTCACCGGCTATCGCCCAAGCCCCGCGCTTAGTTACCCTAGCTTTGGTAGTATTGTTTCCCATGAATTTGGGCCAAAAAACAATCTTCCTCCTTACATTTGCATCCCCAACCAGCCTAATGTTTTTGCAGGCTCTGGCTATTTAAGCTCTGCTTATGGGCCTTTCAGCTTGGGCAATGACCCAGCGAACAAGGGTTTCTCTGTTCGCGATCTGCAACTTCCAGGCGGAATCGATGTAAGCCGCTTCACACAACGCCGATCCATGCTTGAAGCGGTTAATGACCACTTCAAGACCAAGGAAAAATCGGACAACCTCGACGCAATGGATACCTTCTACAAACGAGCCTACAGCCTGATCAGTTCTGATCAAGCCAAGGAAGCGTTTAATATCGGTGCAGAAAAAGAAGAAATCCGCACCGAATATGGTCAAAACACTGCTGGTCAGCGTATGCTTTTGGCTCGCAGACTTGTTGCTGCCGGCGTGCGCTTTGTTTCCCTTACCTACGGTGGTTGGGATATGCATAGCGGCATCAAGGCAAGCATGACAAGCCAGGCACCAGCCTTGGATCAAGCCCTTGCAACCTTGATTCGCGATTTGGATCGCACCGGTTTGCTTGACTCCACCTTGGTCATGGTATCTTCCGAATTCGGTCGTACCCCTAAGATCAACGCCACTGCTGGCCGCGATCACTGGCCTAAAGTTTTCAGCGTAATGCTCGCTGGTGGTGGTATCAAGAAGGGTATGGTTTACGGTAGCTCCGATTCCACCGCTTCCGAACCAGAAGATGATGCGCTTTCTGTCGAAGATCTTTCAATGACCGTGTACAATCAGTTGGGCATCGATGGCGAAAAACGCCTGGTTGCCCCTGGTAACAGGCCGATTGATATCGTTCGCGACGGCAAGGTTGTCAAAGATATCCTTGCTTAGTTCGAATTGTAATTAATGTGGTTCCCCGGTTGATTTGATTCATACCGGGGACTACAAATTCTTCCTTCCTATTTTGTGAGCAGCTTTGTTTAAGGCTGCTCGAATTTTAAGTACTGAGACTCATCCATGAAGATTTTTCTCTCTAGATTTTTCTTGATGTCCATCACGGTCTTGGCTCTTGCCTCCTCCCTTAAAGCAGCATCCCCAAATCTTGGTGGCATTGCTCCCCGGGGCTGGCAGCGGGGCACCGAAGTTGAATTAATATTCACGGGTGCAAGACTTACCGATGCCAAGGAACTTCTCTTTTATCGCAAGGGAATTGAAACCACGAAAATGACCGTGGTCAGCGATACCCAGTTAAAAGCAATGGTAAAAATCAGCCCTGAAGCGGGCCTGGGTGAATACGGAATACGCGTTCGAACGGCTTCGGGCATTAGTGAGCTACGCACTTTCTATGTTGGCGCGCTTCCTGTAATCGATGAAAAAGAACCTAATTCAGAATTCGCGACTCCTCAAAAAATCCCAATGAACGTAACCATTCATGGAGTCGCCAACAATGAAGATGCAGATTACTTCGTTGTAGAGGCAAAAAAAGGGCAACGTATCAGCGCCGAAGTCGAAGGCATGCGACTTGGCACCGTTGTTTTCGACCCTTTCGTTGCAATCTTTAATATGAAACGATTTGAACTTAGCGCCCGCGATGATGCCCCGCTAACCGGTCAGGATTGTTTCGCATCCATCGTTGCTCCAGAAGATGGCCAGTATGTAATCTTGGTTCGCGAAAGCGCCTACGGTGGTAATGGGAATTGCAAATACCGACTTCATGTTGGTAATTTCCCCAGACCTTCCGGCGTTTTCCCCACGGGTGGCAAAGCAGGAGAAGATATTGAAGTTACTTTCCTAGGCGACCCCGCTGGCTCATTTAAACAAAAAATCAAGCTTCCCTCCGACATCGATTCCGATTTTAGAATCTTTCCTCAAGATGCGGGTGGCATATGCCCTTCAGGCATTCGATTCGGACTTTCCAACTTCCCCAATACTTTTGAAGTTGAACCCAATGATACCCCAGACAAGGCAACCTTGGTGAACTTCCCCAGCAGTTTCAACGGCATCATCGAAAAGAACGGCGATGTTGATTGTTTCCGCTTCAAGGGAGTCAAAGGCCAGGTGGTTGATATTCGATGCGTGGCACGCAAGAACGGTTCGCCACTCGACCCCGTGATGACTCTCGCAATCGCTGGTGGCGCCAATGTTGCAACCAATGATGATTCAGCAGGAACCGATAGTTATTTCCGCACAACCCTTGATGACAAGGAATATATCCTGACGATTACGGATCACCTTAAAAAAGGTGGCTTTGATTACACCTACCGTGTTAACTTTTCCCAGGTTCAAGGCAGCACTCTTGTTGCAATCCCCAAGGTGGCACAGTATTCCCAAGACAGACAAACAATCAGTATTCCACAGGGAAACAAATTTGCAACCTTGATGACAGTCCAAAGGCGTGACCTTGCAGGTGATTTAAAATTGATTGCCGAAAAGTTACCCCCAGGCGTGAAAATTAGCGTGGATGAAGTCTCCACGGGGATTGATTCCTTCGCAGTAGTTTTTGAAGCTGCCAAAGATGCACCAATCGCAGGTTCCCTTTCTGAAATCAAAGCCCTTCCCGCAGACCCAAAGATTACCTGCAGCACGGAGTTCAACACCAATGCTGAACTCACCTTTGGACAACCAGGGCAGTCGATCTACTGGAGATACAACATGCCAACATTGGGTGTTGCAGTCACTGAAGAAGCTCCTTTCTCGATTCAGGTTGTCGAACCAAAAGTGCCCTTGGTTCAAAATGGCTCGATGAATTTGAAGGTTGTTGTTCAACGCAAGGAAGGATTTAAAGGGCCGGTCACCGTAATTCCAGTTTACAGCCCACCGGGTGTTGGTACGATCGCTTCCATCACCATACCTGAAAACCAGACTGAAGGCCTTTTCCCGATCACCGCCAATGGTGGTGCCCGCATTAAGAATTGGAAAACCGCTCTTTTAGCGAATAGCACTACCCCCACTGGTGTGGTTTGGGCTTCCTCCCAGTTATTCAACCTGGAAATAGCAGCGCCATTCATCACGGCTTCCATTGAACGAAGTGCAATCGAACAGGGTAAGTCTTCTGAAATCCTTTGCAAGATTAACCAAACGACTCCCTTTGAAGGCAAGGCCCAACTACAATTGATCGGCCTGCCTTTGAAAGTCACCGCGGCACCAGTTGAAATCGATTCCAAAACCAAGGAGATCCTTGTCAAAGTTGAAATTGATAAAACCTCACCCGTGGGCCAGCATAAAAACATTGTCTGTTCTGCTGTGATCACCAAGAATGGCGAACCAATCGTGCATACCCTTGGTAGGACCGACCTTAGAATTGATGTACCCGCCGCACCCAAGGTCGTTGCAAATACACCTGTAACACCAGGTACGCCCGCAGTGGTTGCCCCGGCGGCCGAAAAGAGACTAAGCAGGCTTGAGAAGCTCAGGCTTGAACAAGAAGAACGCGAAAAAGCTCAAAAATCCACCCCCGAAAAGAAATAAGCTTTCTGGAGACACCTACTATGAAAATTTCTGTTTTATCAGGCGCTTGCGCTATATTGCTTATGGCCTCTGCGACCTCTATCCAGGCGATCGCACCTGTCAGCATTGCGGTTTTTCCACCCGATGTAAATGTTCAATCCTCACGTGGCAAACAACGCATCATCGTTCAAGCCAGCTATGCGGATGGCATAACGCGTGATGTAACCGCCCAAGCTAAGGTTACCGTCAGCGACCCCAAGGTTGCAAAGATTGTCAACCTCGAAGTACTTCCTGTTGGCGATGGCAAATGCTCCATCGCTGTAGAATTTGAAGGCAAAACAACCCAAGTTCCAGTCGATGTCAAAGATGCGCTCAAAGATAGGCCCATCAGCTTCAAGCTCGATGTGATGCCCATCTTTTTACGCAACGGCTGTAATCAAGGTGGTTGCCATGGTGCAGCCAGGGGCAAAGATGGGTTTCGTCTTTCCCTTTTCGGCTTTGATCCCGATGGCGATCATTATCGTTTAACCCGCGAACTCAATGGCAGAAGGATTAATCTTGCAATTCCCGAAGAGAGCCTCTTGGTTGAAAAATCGATTGGCAAGGTCCCACACACTGGTGGCCAGAAATTCGCGGTAGGCGAGCAATACTACAACGACCTCGTTCGCTGGGTTGATGCGGGTGGTCCACAAGATCCAGTAGGAATTCCAACCCCTGTTTCAGTCGATCTATATCCTAAAAGCGCCCTGTTGGATGGCAAAGGCAGTACCCAACAATTAATCGTCAAGGCCAAATACAGCGATGGCTCTGAACGAGATGTTACCTCCCTTGCGCTTTTCTTAAGTAGCAATGATAGTTCGGGCAAGGTAAGCCCCAATGGCTTGGTTACCGCTGGCGACAGAGGCGAGGCCTTTGTGATGGCCCGCTTTTCAACCTTCACGGTGGGCGTGCCTTTTATTGTTCTCCCCAAGGATTTGAAATTCTCTTTCCCAAACACCCCTGAAAAAAATTACATCGATACGCTTGTCAACGCAAAGCTTAAGAACCTGCGTATTGCCCCCTCGGTTACTTGCTCTGATGAAGTTTTCCTGCGCAGGATATTCATCGATCTTACAGGCATGCTGCCCTCGGTTGAAGAATACAAGGCATTCATGGCCAACAAGTCTGCTGACAAGAGGGAACAACTTGTCAAGGATCTGATGGAGAGAAAAGAATTTTCAGAACTATGGGTTTTAAAATGGGCCGAACTCCTGCAAATTCGCAGCTCCAACCAGGTTAGTTACAAGGCAACCCTGCTTTATTACAACTGGCTTCAGGATCGAATCGCCCGTAATGTGCCCCTTAACCAATGGGTTCAAGAGTTACTTGGTGCCAACGGTGGAACTTTTAACAACCCTGTCACGAATTACTACCAAAACGAAACCGACATTTTAAAAGTGACTGAAAATGTCGCCCAAGTTTTCATGGGCATGCGTATTCAATGCGCCCAGTGCCATAACCATCCCTTTGATCGTTGGACCATGGATGATTACTACGGTTTTGCTGCTTTCTTTACCCAGATTGGTAGAAAGCCAACCGATGATCCACGCGAATTGGTTGTGTTCAACAGTGGAAGCGGCGAAATCAACCATCCAGTTGGTGGAAGGCGCATGGCTCCCAAGTATTTGGGCGGTGAAACTCCCGATGTTACTGGCAAAGATCGCAGGGGATTAATGGCTGAATGGCTTGCATCTCCCAAAAACCCCTACTTTGCAACCAATCTTTCCAACATGGTTTGGACTCACTTCTTCGGCTTGGGCATCATCAACGAAGTTGACGATGTTCGGGTCAGCAACCCGCCTTCCAATTCTGAGCTACTTCAAGAGTTAGGCAAGAAGTTCACCGAGTACAACTACGACTTCAAACGGCTTGTTAAGGATATCGTGCTTTCCAATTCCTATCAGCTTTCAACCCAAACCAATCCCAGCAACGAAAGCGACACCAAGAATTTCAGTCATTCCTCCATCCGGAGAATCAAAGCTGAAACTTTCCTGGATTGCATCAGCCAGGTGACTGATACCAAGAATAAATTCCCTGGTTTGCCATTGGGTGCAAGGGCTGTGCAAATTGCTGATGGTCAGGTTTCCAATTACTTCCTTACAACCTTTGGCAGGGCGACCCGCGAATCGGTTTGTTCCTGCGAAGTAAAGCTGGATCCTACCCTAAGCCAGAGCCTTCATCTACTTAATGGCGATGCGACGACCCAGCGCATTACCCAGGGCAACTTAATTGGCAAGCTTCTTAAAGATAAGAAAACTCCAGAAGAAATCCTGGACGAGATTTATATCCGCTGCCTTTCAAGAATGCCTTCTGCCGATGAAAAAACCAAGGTGTTAGCCTTGGTTAATGCTGAGAAGGATAAAAAGCAGGTTCTGGAAGATGCTTTCTGGGCGGTACTTAATACTCGCGAATATATGTTTAACCACTAAGATAACGGAGCCTAGTTCATGGTTCGTACCATCATTTTGCTGGTAGCTTTGCTTTTATTGGCAACCCAGTCAGCCACTGCACAGCCTTCTGCGAAGAAAATCAACTATCAGGATCACATCCTGCCTTTCTTCCAGGACAAATGCGTTGCCTGCCATAACCAGGACAAAAAAAGTTCCGGGATTATTCTTAACAGCTACAGCAAAATCATCGAAGGCGGCAGCAGCGGTATCATTGTGAAGGCGGGCGACCCCGAGGGTAGTTCGCTATTTCAGGTGGTTGCCCATAAATCTGAACCTGTCATGCCACCCAAAAGCCCGAAAGTTGCAGACACTTCTATAGCAATGCTTGAAAAATGGATCAAAGAAGGATTGCTGGAAACCGCAGATGGCAAAGCCTTGGCTTTGAATAAACCTACCAGCGATATTGCTTTGGGAACCGTTCGTAGAGGCAAACCCGATGGCCCACCCCCGATGCCCGAAAAAAATCTTCCTCTCGATCCATTGGTGGTCACCCAAAAAGGCAATGCAGTCATTGCTTTGGCAGCAAGCCCCTGGGCGCCTCTTTTAGCAGTCGGTGGCCAGAAGCAAATCGTGCTTTATAACACCGATACCATGGAATACCTTGGTGTCATTCCTTTTGCGGATGGCTTTCCCACGGTTTTGAAATTCAGTCGAAATGGTGGATTTCTTCTAGCTGGTGGCGGTCGAGGGGGCAAAAATGGCTCCGCCACTTTATTCAACATCAAGACCGGGCAAAAAGTTTTGACTGTCGGCCAGGAATCCGATGCTGTTCTCGCTGCTGATATCAGCCCTGATCAAACTCAAATTGCACTTGGTGGCCCCAGCAAGGTCGTTCGTGTTTATTCCACCATCGATGGCAAACTACTTCACGAAATCAAAAAACACACCGATTGGGTTACCAGCATTGAATACAGCCCGGATGGCGTACTCTTTGCCTCGGGCGATCGCAGTGGAAATCTTTTCGTTTGGGAATCTCACAACGGGAAAGAATATTTCACTCTTAAGGGACACACCAATTACATCAATAACCTTTCCTGGCGTGCCGATGGCAATATCCTCGCCTCGGTGAGCGAAGATGCCTCCCTCAAGCTTTGGGAAGTCGAAAATGGAACACTGGTTAAATCCATTCCCGCGCATGCTGGTGGTGCACAAGGGCTTGTTTTTCACCGGGATGGAACCATCATCACAAGTGGCAGGGATAAAACTGCAAAATCTTGGAAAAGCGATGGAACAGCCATTATATCCATGGAACCTCTTACTGATCTAGCGCTTCGGGTTGCTGTTTCTCATGATGCTGTTGTTGCATTTGTTGGAGACTGGAACGGCAACGTAGTTGCTTATAAACTTGCAGACGGGAAAAAGATTGATGTATTGCCTAGTAACCCGCCTGCTCTCAAAGACCGTGTAGAGCTTTCCGCCAAGGAAATCGTTTTGCTTCGTGAACAATTGTCGAAATCAAACGCTGAATTAACCACCGCAAAGACTCAGGATGCCAAATTAAAGGGAGATTTGGCAACGGCCCAAAAAACCCTTGAAGAGGCCACCCTCGCGGTTAAAGATCTACCAGTAAAAATCAAGCAACTTACTGCGGATCAGGCCGCTGCCCTTGCCCTGCAAACAAAATCCACCAATGAAGTTAAAGCTCGGGAAGCAATGATCCTGGCCAGCACGGAAAGCGTTAAAAAAATTAAAGAACAATCGGATAAGAACAAGCTTGATATGGCCTTGGCTAAAAATGTGACCGTTGCCCAGGAAAAACTCGACAAGCTGAAGCTCGAATTGCCCGCCTTGCAAAAAGCTCTTCAAGATAAAACCGCTGCTTATACAACCGCTGTTACAGCCCTTAAAGATGCACAAATGAAGCTGATTGCGGCTACCCCACTGGTTCCCGCATTGCCCAAGCAGATTGATGCCTTACAGAAGGCAATGCCCGCAGCGCAAGCCTTGGTGGCCACGCTAACCACGAAAGTTCAAGATTTGGAAAAGCAAATTGGGGCCAAGGAAGCATCATTACAGCGGTATAAGAAAGCTCAACCCCTAGCCAATGCACCAAAATCTTAATATCCTTGTTAGAGACTGTATTTTTGAAATTTTAATGTTTAAAGTCGAGGCCTGACATGGCAGCTATTTCCCGAAAACTCCGTAAAACCTTGCAGAAACAAGATCAACGCCGCTCTAGGATTGAAAATGGCGCGAAAAAGAACAAGGAAAGAGATCGCAAAGAGCTAAGGCTTAAAGCCGCTCTTGCTAAAGGTATGCTTCCCTATACGCCTACCGTAATGAGCTGGTTGAGCCAGGCTGTTGATAAGCCTTCCAAGCAAATAGTTCAAGCAGATGTAGATGCCTTCTTGAAGGCGTAACAATCCCCAGAATTATTCTAAAATCTAAAAGCAGTCCTTTTATAAAAGGGCTGCTTTTGGTAATTAATGCTTTGTTTTATGATCTTCGCAATACAAATTCTGCCATGGCAGGATAGGTATAAACCCAAAGACTTTCAGCCATCCCCACTCACGGGTAATTGCGGGGAGGGCGCATTTTTTGCAAAGTCTGGGCAGCCCTTCTGGGCCTCGAATCACCCAATCCTTGTACACGCTTTCATGTTGGCTGATATCCGCGGGGGAAACGCCCCTTAGGAGAAGCTCTTTTCTAATAATTTCGATTGCTGCGGGCTCCATACCCTGCTGAAATACGGTTACCCGATCAAGAAGTGACCTATTATCTGCCTTTTTTGCGTAAATTCGTACTTTTTCGAGATCCAGATGCATTATTTAATAACCTGTCTATTTATCGGGAACTAAATCCCTTTTCCCTTCGACTAAAATAACAGATAACATTAAAGCAGAGCTAAACCTAATAACTTTTGGATTTGGCCTAAAGAAAAGAACTTTTACCTTGGTCGGTAACCGCTTCTTTTTTAACAATTTGTGTTGTTTACAAGGTGATGTAGTGGTAATAATTATAGAGTGTGCATCCTAGAAAAATATGCGCACTTTCAACCTTAAGGATTTTACCCATGGCACATAAAGCAAAAACCAAGCAATTCTCTTTTTGGCACTTGGTAGCACTCGGCACGGTTTCCACCGGATTATTCCTGAGCGCTGATTTCTCCACAGCCCAGGAAAAAGAATCGAAGAAGCAATCTACCGCCACGGATGATAAAGAAAAAGATGCAAAGAAGG
>CAZYAY010000042.1:26830-29893 GCA_964646215.1 uncultured Candidatus Kuenenia sp.
AAAGATGCAAAGAAGGAAGGCAAGGAAAAAGAACCAGTTGCTGAAAAATCAGCTCCCCTGCCACCTTATCCAACATTTCCAAAATTAACAATTGTCGGCAAGACCCCCGAAGAAAAGCAAATCACCGAGCAGGTTGTAAAATCGATCAATCAAAAGCTTGAATCTTCATGGAAAGAAAACAAAATTGTCCCCTCTGGTTTTATCGATGAATATGAATTCATTCGAAGGGTAAGCTTGGATGTCATAGGCAGGATTGCCAGCCCCGAAGAAATCGCAAAGTACATGCGCTATCCTCAAGCCAGCAGAAGATCGCAGATTATTGAAGATCTTCTTGCAAGCGAAGATTACCCCCGTCATTGGGCCAATCACTTCACCAATTGGTTCTTGACCCGTTCCGGCACGTTCGGCAAAGGCAAGTACCACGAAGAAATGGCAGTATGGCTGGAAGATCAATTCGCGAGTAATCGTGGTTATCATGAATTAGCGAAAGAAGTGATCACCGCCTCTGGCGAAAACACCGAAAACGCCGCGGTGAATTTCATCCTGGCTCATCTTGGCGAAGCTGTTCCTCCTGCAAAACAAAGCCAGGAAGGCAAGTTCGAGATGGTGCCGATTACTTCAAGAATTACCAGGCTTTTCCTTGGTATTCAGATGCAATGCGCCCAATGCCATGATCATCCTTTCAACAACTCCATCACGCAAAAACATTTCTGGGGCATCAATGCTTTTCTCCGTCAGGTCGAACGAACGGGTACACCCCCTCCAGAAACTGGAAACAGAATGATGACGCTCCCCAAGCTGGGGCTTAAAGATAATACATCCACCAACGCAGATGGGATCATCTTCTTTGAAAAACGAAATGGTGTTATTCTTCCCACCAAGCCAATTTTCATGGAAGAAAAGAAGCTTTCGGGTTCCACAGGCAGACGCGATCAATTGGCTGCCTTCATTATTGATCACGAAAACTTCCCCAAATCCGCTGTCAATCGTATGTGGAGCGTATTCTTCGGCAAAGGATTCACCTCCCCGATCGATGACTTCAACGAACAGAACATTCCGTCCAACCCAGAACTCCTTCAAGAGCTTTCTGCCAGCTTCAAAAATTACAACTACGATCTAAAGAAACTAGTTCGCTGGATTTGTAATAGCAATGCTTACAACCTCACTTTCGTTGCCAATAAAACCAACGACAAGCCTGAAGTTGAAGGCCTTTTCAGCAGAATGCTTTTGAAATCAATGAGCCCCGAGCAGCTTTTTGAATCGCTGATGGTTTCCACCAAGGCTGAAGCTGCTGAAAGCAAAGATGCCAAGAAAAATCTCCGTACCGCATGGCTCAATAAGCTGGTCAGCAATTTCGGCGATGACGAAGGCAATGAAGTAAACTTTAATGGTACCGTTGTTCAAGCTTTGCTTATGATGAATGGTAAAGAGATCAACGAAGCCATCAGCCGGAAAGAAAAAGGCACGGTATCGATTGCGATGGCCCGCAACAAGTCTAACACCAATGGGATCATCAACGAATTGTTCCTGGCAACGCTGAATCGGCCTGCAAGGCCTGCGGAATCCCTTAAAATTTCAAAGGGTCTTGCGATGCGAACCAAGGACAAAAACCCGATGGATCCATACCAGGATCTTTTCTGGGCACTTCTAAACAGCAACGAGTTTCTGTTGAACCATTAATCTCTTGCGCTTTTAGCGCATGGATTTGAATTGTGAAGGCTGGGGCTTTAAAACCCCGGCCTTTTTTATTTATCCAGAATTCATCTGCACAAACCTCCTTGTTTCCGCTACGATGCTGCCCATGGATACCTCGCACTATTATCTCGGACTGGATGTAGGTGGCACCGCAATGAAGGCGGGGATAATTTCCGCCGATGGCACTTTGGTTCAAACACTCGTGCAGCCTACCAATAAAAATGCCGGCCCCGATGCTGGCTTGGCCCTGATGGAAAAAACCATCCGCCTTTGCATTGAAAAAGCAGAGCTTAATCTTGGTTCAATCAAGGCCATAGGCGCGGCTGTGCCAGGAATCATCGATTTAAAAAATGGCGTGATACTTGATGCGGTGAATCTAACCGACTGGAAAAATGTCGCTGTTCGCAATCACCTTGAAACCATTTTCAGCAAGCCCATCGCATTCTTGAATGATGCCAATGCTGCGGCTTTGGGCGAGGCTTGGCTTGGCGCAGGAAAAGGCGCCGACAGCATGGCATTCCTTACCCTGGGCACCGGCATTGGCGGGGGCTTGGTTCATCAAGGAAAAATCATTGAGGGCAAACACGGATTGGCAGGCGAAATTGGCCATACCAGAATTGAAATGTCGAGGCCCAGGCCGTGCTCGTGTGGCAATTATGGCTGCTTGGAAGCTTACGCTGGGGCTACCTCTGTATTAAAGCGGGCTTACGAGGCACTTGCTGAAGATTTCAACAAAATATCCGACCTCCATGAACATGCGGAGAAAAAGACTTTATCCTGCAAGGATGTGTTTGATGCAGCGCGCAGTGGCGATCCAATCGCAGATCGATTAGTCGAAGAGACATCATCCGCCCTCGCAGTTGGAATTATCAACATCCTTCATTTCTTTGATCCGGAGAAAGTGGTGTTGGGCGGCGGCATGATTGCAGCAGGGGATGATTTCTTAAAACGAATCCGCTGGTTTGTAAAAGATCAGGCATTTAAAGAATGCGCCCACGGCGAGGACATCTGCTTTGCAACCTTGGGAAATGATGCGGGAATCTTAGGCGCTGCTATAGCTGCAAGGCAGATGCTTCTAAAAAACTAGCGCACACCGAGTTTGCCAGTTTTTCTTCATTGAGCGGCGGATGTCAATCCGCTGGTGCATTCCGATACTAGATGGTGCAACAACTTTTATTGAAGATCTCTTATTAATTTTTACATCAGCATTTCCTGTGTGGGCCAGAACCAGCGGATTGACATCCGCTGCTCAATAGGAATACTGCGCATCTCATCCTTACCTACAATTTTTCTTAAGAGCCGGATGCGTCAGCGACGGTTTGTCAATCCCCATTTTATATTTGCCCATACTTCCTTCGCTTGCGCTTC
>CAZYAY010000043.1:0-28095 GCA_964646215.1 uncultured Candidatus Kuenenia sp.
TCGCGCATCCTGTAAAGTTTGCATGACAAAATCGAGTGTTTCAGTTGAAGCAACAAGTGGAATAAGGATTTTGGGTTTTCCTTCGATTCCAGCACGCATGATGGCCCTGACCTGTTCGTAAAATAACTTTTGCAAGGGTGGGGAATCCAACACTTTCCGCCAATCATAAGCGCGGGAAGCTGCACCACCAATATCCGAAAAAGATGCAAGTTTATCTGGCCGCAGATCAAAAGTACGAATGGTTGTGGGCTTGCCTTGCATGTTTTTTAGCAATTTAGAATAGATGGCGAATTGTTCTTCCTCGGTGGGAATAGTCCGCCTTGCGAGAAGCATGAATTCGCTGCGAAAAAGCCCTACTCCTTCTGCTCCCAAATGCAATGCGGTAGGCACTTCCCAAAGCAGGTTGATGTTAACAAATACGTTGGGAACCTTTTCTAATTTGGATTGAACGGGATAAATAGATTCCTGAAGTTCCAGAGGCTGGGTAAGCGCATTGATTCGCGCTTCGCTTGGGTCGAGACAAATCGATTGGGTTGAGCCATCGATAAGTACGATTTTTCCCGGTATTAATAAATCTTGGAACCCTTCGCTTACCTGCATCATGGGTATGCCAAGTGCCCGGGCAAGGATTGCAGCATGGCACTCGGGGCCTCCTTTTTCAACAATAACCCCTGCTAATTTTTCAGGGCTGACTGCAAATAACTCCATTACTGAGGCTTCTTTACAAATCAAAACGATCCGATGCTGCGTTGCGCCCCCGTTAGATTTTTGCGGCCTAAGGTTCCATAGCACTCTCAGGAAAACATCTTTGATGTCGTAAATGCGTTCTTGAAAGAACGGAGCTTTTATTTTCTGAAATGCAGCGAGATATTTATCCAGCGTTGAAATAAGCGCAGTTTCAGAACTCATCCCTTCTGAAACGCAGGTCATCAGATCTTTTTCAATGGTACGATCTTGGAGAATCATAAGTTGAGCATCGAGAATCGCACCATGATCCTGACCCACGAGGTGAGCAATCCGCACACCCATTGCAGCCAACTCTTCCTTCGCAAGGCTCATCGCCTTTTCCATGCGCTCTTTTTCAATTTCAAGTCCTGCCGGTTTGAATGCAGTGGTTGAACGCCATTCTTCCAAGCTGTCAATTGAATATGTTCTACCAACGCCAATTCCCGGGCTTAAAAGCCTGGCATGTAATTCCTGGGCAGGGGCAAATGGGTCGGTAGGTGTAAATGCTTGGTGGGTGGCTGCGGTTAATTGAGAAAGAAGCCTGGCATCTGAAGCAACCGTGGTGAGTTGGGCTGCAACTGTAACTAAAGTTCTTATTTCATTAATGGAAAAGTTTCTGGATTCTTCTGTTTGGATAACTAAAACACCAACCAAGCCTCCAGCTTTCACCAAGGGAACACCTAGAAATGAAAGGTATGGGTCTTCACCTGCTTCGGGAATGTATTTGAATCGTGGGTGGGAAAAAGCATCCGCCACCATTACCGGGCGCAGGGTTTCTGCAACTAATCCAACCAAGCCTTCGGTTGTTTTAAGTTTTACTTTCCCTATCGATTCTTTTCTAAGTCCAACGGTGGCACCCAAAACCAATTCGGTACCAGAACTTTCCAGAAAATAAACCGAGCAAACATCAGCTTTGAATCGTGATGAAATCAGCTCCACGATATTTTCCAGAGTTTCGGCTGGGTCGCGGGTATGAGCCACAAGTTTACTGGATTCTTCCAAGGTTAAGAGAAGTGGGTCCTCTTGGTCGGTATTCTTGAGGTTCATTCCGTCCTCTGATGACGAATAATTGGTTGTTACTTGCATTATTATATTCCCTTTCGCTCTGGATAGATTCCAGAGAAACCGGGAGAGATGTGATTCATAACAAGGTGATAATCAACCCTGCTCCGTTATCTTCGTACATTTGATGGCAATTTGCAACAGTTAGGATTGCAAGGTGGCAAATTTGTTTCACAATAACTGCTTTTACCTTGGCTGCCTGTCCTAATTTCGTTGCCCGGTCTGGCAGGAAGAGACCACTTTTTATTTAAACTTGTACTTTTACACCCCGGGCAAACTGCTGTTTCTCCGGAAAATACCAATTGTTCAAATTCTTGATCGCATCTTTTACAGCTATATTCGTACATAGCCATGAAGTTTCTCCTAGGTTTTTTTCCGTTTGATTGATTCGCTTGCCTTATACAAAAATATCTTCTCATCTTCGCTTAGGCTATCTTTACCACTCAACGAAATTTTCTCCAATATCTGGTCTACTCGGATCAACATATCCTGGGATACACCAGGTTCTTTTGTTTCATATCGGGTCACATATGCCTGCGATTCCTCTTGATATAATTTTAATTTTGGCTTTTGTTTGAATAATTGCATCGAGGGTATTTTTCTGGGGACAAGTTTCCAGCGAAATACATGATAGAGGTAGGCAAACAACGCACCTGATAAATGCACCTCTACAGCCACAGACCCTTGTTTTCCAGAAAGAAGATTAAAGGCATCAAGCCCTATGAACAAAACCGCCATCAGCCAAATGGGCATGGGGATTATGAAAAACAAAAGAACAGTTCGGTTGGGAAACCAGCATGCAAAAAGAATGAGGATTGCACTTACACCGCCCGAAGCCCCCAAACATACAGCCTGAGTTTTATGCAGGCCAAATTGGGAGCCTAGAACAAAAGTTATTCCTCCAATGATTATGCTGACAACATAAAATAGAAGGAATTCCTTTGCACCAAGTACCTCTTCAACTTCTTTCCCAAACATCCACAAAACCAGCATGTTCATTAAAAGATGGAAGGGGCTTTCCATGCTGTGAAGGAACGCGTAAGAAAAGACCCGCCAAATTTCCCCATCGATTACTTTACTTGGATTTAGTATAAGCCAGTCTGTAACTAATCCGCCACCTGAGGGAGTTCGTGTGCTGATCTGCAAAATGAAAAAAACAATGTTGATTCCTATTAGCCATTTGCAAACACTTACATTCCCCCATCCTTTTTCAAAGGAGGAGTTGAGATTGGTTTTGTAATAGTCTCTATCGTAAACTCCCATAAGCGGAGATGTCCCAAGGGCCTTGGTATTCATAAAATCACTAGACCAAGTTATTTTAGGATGTTTTAAGGTAATTAAGTAACATCGATTTGAGTTAATTTGGTTTTTTTTAATAATTGCTATGAAATGTAACAGCACTCATTTATGAAATTAAACGAACTACGAAATGGTGTCTGTGCGGTAATTGCTGAGAAAACCAGCAGCCAAATGGTGCATTCCAGTTTTCAAGCATTTGGTTTGGGTGCGGATCTGGTCGAGTTAAGGGTGGATTTTCTCGAGGAAGAGTTTTTCATTGGTGAGATATTAAAAAATATCAACGGTCCGGCTCTTGTCACAATCAGAAGAAAAATTGATGGGGGGCTTTGGGATAAAGACGAGCAAAGTCGGATTAAAATATTACAACAGGCCCAGCAATTTGGGGCACACGCCATTGATGTCGAATCAGATTGTTTTCAAAATTTTTCCAAGTCTGGCGAATGCTTACGTGTTCTTAGTTATCATAATTTCGCCCAAACTCCAAATGATATTGATGTGTTGCACAAGTCGTTTGAGGCCCACCGACCAGAAATTGTGAAAGTCGCATGCTTTGCGAACCATAATTCTGATTCTGTTCGAATTTTAGATTTATATCGTAATGCGAATCTTCCTTTGATTGCTTTTTGCATGGGGACCATTGGTTTTCCTTCCAGAGTGCTGGCTTTAACCAAGAAGAATAGCCCATGGATGTACACCAATTTTTCTGATAACTTTGTCAATGCACCTGGCATACCTGTTTTTAAAGATGTTCGTTCAATATACGACATAAAAAGTTTATCGCATGAAACCAAGGTTTTCGGCGTGATGGGTGATCCCATTGGTCATAGTTTGAGCCCGGCGATTCATAATGCCAGTTATAAGGCGTTGGGTTACCCCGGGGTTTATTTGCCTTTTCATATTTCACCATCAGATTTTTCCAGTGCTATCGAAGCCTATGAGGCGATTCCTGTTTTGGGATTTAGTGTAACGATTCCCCATAAGGAAAAGGCCTTTGGTTTTGCTACAACAAGTTCTGATTTAGTGAAACAAATTGGGGCAGCCAATACCTTGGTTAAAGCTGGTAATGGTTTTCATGCGGAAAACACGGATGCAACTGGTATTATTGCAGCTATAAAGAATAAGCTGGGGGATACTCTAGATAAAAGGGAAGCGTTGGTGCTAGGCGCTGGTGGGGTTTCCAGGGCTGCAGTATTTGCGCTTAAAAAAGCGGGTTGCAATGTAAAAGTCTGCAATCGCTCATCTGATCGAGCAGTCAAACTTGCTAGTGATGCAGGTGTTCAAGTTGTCTCTTGGGATCAAAGGCATGATTTTAAATCAGGTTTACTTGTGAATTGCACTTCCGTGGGGATGCACCCCTACGAGGATGATTCCCCTTGGGATTTAAATTGCTTTACCAAGGATCATATTGCATTTGATACAGTGTATAATCCAATTGAGACTTGTTTTTTGAGAGGCGCCGAGCAGGCTGGGGCCATTGTTGTCGACGGGGTTGAAATGTTTGTTTGTCAGGCTGCGGAGCAATTCAAGCTTTTTACATCTTTTAATGCACCTTTAGATGTGATGAGGAAAACTGTCTTGGAAAAGTTGCGAAGGAATAAGAATTAAACAGGAAGTCATTTTCTAATGCTTAAGAAAAATATTTATTTGATTGGTGCCAGGGGTTGTGGAAAGTCCACCGTTGGAAAACTTCTTGCGCAGGAATTGGGTTGGGCCTTTGTTGATGCGGATCAAACCCTTGAAGCAACTTCGGGAAGAAATATAGCTGACATTTTTGCAATCGATGGTGAACCTGCATTTCGTGTGATGGAAAATGCCGCATTGCAAAAAATTGCTGCCAATTCCAAACAGGTTGTTGCCACGGGTGGCGGGGTAATCCTTGGAAAAAAAAATCGTAAAATAATGGGTTTAAATGGCGTGGTTGTTTGGTTGCAGGCAGATCAAAATGTTCTTGCCAATCGTATTTGGGAAGATAGGCTTGCGGGGAAAGAAAGGCCTGCGTTGACCCAGCAAACAGAGGAAGATCCCCAAGCTAATATTCTTTCCGAAGTAAAAGCCATCTTGGAAATTCGCACCACGATCTATAAGCAAAGCTCGGAAATTTGTTGCAATGTTGATAACCAAACCCCGGTTGAACTGGCAAAAAAAATCGCATTGGAACTTAAAGCACTGAATACCTTGGAGTTTTAATGTCTCTTCCCGTATTAATCTGGGTTTGTTTCGTTTTTATTACGGGTGCTTGTGTTGGTAGTTTTATAAATGTCTGTGTTTATCGGCTTAATAGTGAGCGAAGTGTTTTTTGGCCTGGTTCGCATTGCGGCAGTTGTTTTAAACCCATCTCCTGGTTTGATAACATTCCCATCCTTAGTTATCTTATTTTGTGGGGTAAGTGCAGGAACTGTAAAGCCACTTTTTCTTCGAGATACTTGCTGGTAGAGCTTTTTTCGGGTTTGATGTTTGTTTCTGTTTTTATCTTGGATGTAATATTTAATGTTCCCAAGTACAACATAGTTGCATCGCAATCTTATCAGATAGCCCTCGGATTAATTCCCAGAGATGTCTGGTTTACTTTTATTTCGCATGCGACTTTGTTTTCTTTTCTTTTGACAGCATCACTTACCGATCTTGATAAGATGGAAATTCCACTTGGGATAACTATTACAGGAACTTTGTTTGGCATTGTTTTTTCAACTTTTCAGGCATGGCCTTTTCCTGATGATATCAAAGCTGTTGATGATCTTTTGTTGTTCTCCAAGGATTGGCCTGTTATGCCCCAGGTCCCGCAGGGGGCGATGACTTGGCCTTTATGGTTTCCTGTTTTTGACTGGTTGCATTCTCGTCCATACTTACATGGTTTTTTAGCTTCTTTAGCAGGAATAATCGCAGGCACTTTTTTACTAAGGGTTGTTAGATTTACCTATGGGTTGGGGCGGGGGATTGAGGGGATGGGATTGGGGGATGCGGATCTTATGATGATGGTTGGGGCTTTCTTCGGTTGGCAGCTTGTTATAGCGGCTTTTTTTCTTGCTGTAATCCCTGCGTTTTTCTTCGGTATTCTTCAATTGTTTAGTAAAGGGGATCAGGCCTTTCCCTTTGGCCCATCCCTTGCCATTTCTTCTGTTGCTACTTTTTATTGCTGGAAATACATTTCCCCCCACCTCCAGCCGATTTTCTTCGAATTTCAAGTCTTGCTGATTTTGTCCGCTTTTAGTGCTGTTTCCTTGTTGTTTATAAGCTTTATTTTTAGATTATTAAATAGTTTACGTTCGAATCAAGTTGGTGGCTAACCCCCTCGTTTGATAAAATACTTAATATTATGAATTTGATTTATGAGTTTGGGATTTTTTATGCTTCGATCTTTATTTGCAACCCTCCTCGCCCTTGTTCCCTGGTTGGCTCTGTTGTTCGCATTAGCGGTAATCTACCGGCCTGATTTCTTTTTTAAAATTGATTCTTCTAAATCTGGTTTTACAGCAAAACCCATTGCTTTGGTTCCCGTCGCAGTTGGAAATGTTGTACCCAGAACCCTCGCTAAAAATTTGAATACCACAGGATCCTTTAAAGGGCTTGAAACCATTGCGGTTATTCCCAAAGTTGAAGGCCGTGTTAGCAAAGTTATTCATGATATAGGCGATGAAGTTTATCCTGGCGAACCTTTGCTTTTAATTGATGAAACAGACTTGAAGCTTGTGGTTAACGAGGCGAAAAAATCATTGGAACTGGAAATGGCAAAACTTGGGCTTTCAGTTTTGCCTGATGAAAAATTTGTGATTGCTAATCTACCAATGGTTGCCAAGGCTGCGATTTTGGAAAAAAATGCCAGCAACAAGCTCGATCGACTGCGAAGAATAGGGACTGCTTCTTCTGTTGAAGATCGTGAACAAGCTGAAACAGAATCAAAAGTTTCAAAGGTTAATCTTGATAATGCCATTCTTGAGGTTAACACTGCGTTGGCTACGATCAGGTACAAGCAGGCGCTTCTTTCCACCGCAGAACAAAAATTAAAAGATACTAAAGTTTTGGTTCCAAGTTTGCAAAACCCTGGCGGAAGCGATTACGCCAATTTTATTTCCTCATTAGCTGGGAAAACCCCTTTTATTGTCTATGGCAAGGGTATCAGTGAGGGGGAGATGGTTCATTTGAATCCTGTGGAACCGTTGTTTCGACTAACCCTTGATCGGATCTTAAAACTTCAGGTTGCATTGCCTGAAAAGGAACTGTCTCAATTGAAGCTAGGTCAGAAAGCCAGTATTAATGTTGAAGCTTATCCTGGAAGAATCTTTGTCGGTTCTGTTGCCCGGATTTACCCCACTGTTGATCCTTTAAGCCGGACCTTTCAACTCGAGATCGTGGTGGTTAATTCCAGTCGGGAACTAAAGCCTGGTTTCTTTGCCAAGGTTTCCATCGAAGTTGACAAGCTCAAGGATGTGCTTACTGTTCCGGAGGAGTCGGTTGTAAGCTTTGCCGGGGTAACCAAGGTGTTTCGAGTTGAAGATGATAAAGTCAAGCAGGTTGAAGTCAAGCTTGGTCAGCGCATTCCTGTTTCCAAGGATAATCAGATTGAAAATTGGGTTGAAGTGTCAGGACTTCTAAAGGTTGGAGATTCGATTGTTATTTCTGGTCAAAACAGCCTTGCTGAAAACTCCACCATAAAAATTCGCTCCGCTGTTCCCCCTGGTAATGAAGGGAACAAGGATTTCTAATGGCACTTTGGGATGTATGTATTAGGCGCCCTGTTTTTACTGCCATGCTGATGGCGGCGCCCATTGTTCTTGGAATTTTTTCATACTTTCGCCTGGGCGTTGATCTTTTCCCTGATGTTGATATTCCCGTGGTGATTATCACCACCACTCTTCGAGGCGCAAGCGTTGAAGAAATGGAAACAAACATCACCAAGCTTATTGAGGAAACAGTTAATACCGTTGCCGGTATTGATGAACTTCGCTCCACGACCAAGGAAGGCATATCGACGGTAGTTGTTCAATTTAGGGTTGAAAAAAATGGCCAGATTGCCGCCGAGGAAATCGAAGCAAAGGTTCGGTCTGTTTTAAATCAATTACCTTTGAATACAGACACTCCAATTATAGATCGGTTTGATATAAGCGCCGCTCCCGTACTTTCCTTGGCTATATCAGGGAATCGTGATTTGCGGGAAATCACCCATATCGCAAAGAAAACGATTAAAGAAAATCTAGAGACCCTGACAGGCGTGGGTTCGGTAACGATTGTGGGAGGTAGGCAGCGGGCAATTCAAATAACTGTTGATCCAAGCAGGCTTTTAAAATACCAAGGAATTTCGATTGCTGAGGTTCGGAATACCCTGCTTAAAGAAAATCAGGAACTTCCTGGGGGAAAGGTGGATCAGGGAAAGCTTGAACTTTCCTTACGCACCATAGGAAGAGTGCTTTCTGTTCAAGATATACGAAGGCTGATCATTACCACCCGCAATGGTCAATCCGTAAGAATCGAAGATGTGGCCCGGGTGGAAGATTCTTTCGAAGAACCCCATAATTTAAGCAGGCTTTGGAGCCTTGGTGAAAATAATATTGATGATGCATCCCTCGGTGGAAATGCGGTCACTTTGTTCGTGCAAAAGCAAACCGGCGCAAATACTGTGAAAATTGTTGATAGGGTTCGAGCAAGGCTTGATGAGCTCATGGGCGCTCTTCCTGCTGATATTCGGATTGAAACCATCAGGGATCAGTCGCGATTTATTCGTGGCGCAATTGAGGAAATCAAACGCCATGGGGCAATGGCTGTTTTTTTGGTTAGTTTGACAATTCTTATTTTCATCCGTGATTGGCGTACCACCTTGATTGCGTCTTTATCAATTCCCGCATCCATTGCCGGTACTTTTGCCCTAATGGATTTGCTCGGGCTTACGCTCAACAACATGACGATTCTAGGTTTGATACTTGCCGTGGGAATCGTGATTGATGATGCGGTTGTGGTTCATGAAAATATTTTCAGGTATATGGAAGAAAAGAAAAGATCAGCTCTTGAAGCTGCAGGTCAGGCGACTTCTGAAATCGCAATGGCTGTAACTGCAACCACTTTGTCTCTCTTGGTTATTTTTCTCCCCATTGTTTTTATGGGGGGTCAGGTGGGGCGCTTCTTCAACAGTTTTGGCCTTGTGATTGCTTTTGCCATCCTTATGAGTTTGTTTGTCAGTCTGACTATGACACCCATGCTTTGTTCCAGATTTCTTCGGCTTGAAGATGTTATTCATGGAACCAAATCGGGAATAGTTTGGCGGTTGGTTGAATCTTCCTACATGGTCATTCTGCGATATTCGATGGCGCATCGCAGTGTAATTGTTTTTATCTCAATAGGTTTGATATGCCTTACGCCATGGCTTTTTACAGTTGTAGGCCTCGAATTTGTACCCCGTGATGACCAGGGGGAATTTCAAGTTGCGATATTGCTACCAGAGGGGTATTCGCTTGAAAGATCCGATCTTGAAGTGGGGCAGCTTGAAAAAAGGTTTCGATCTTTGCCTGGAGTCACCCACACCTTTACCGTGATAGGTGATACCACCAGTAGGTTGGGCAAGGGGCAGGGCGATATATCGACAGCGAATATTTATGTGCGGATTGAAGACCTGGCAAAAAGGCGGTTTTCCCAGTTTGATGTCATGAAACTTGCGCGAGATATTGTTGCGGACTATCCAGATTTGCGTGCAGCAGTTCAAGATGTTTCTGCTTTTCAAGAAACCGGCTTTAAACAGGTGATGATTGATCTTAATGTTCGCGGCCCTGATATTGAAAAACTTAAATCCATTTCCAATGAGATGATTGCTTGGATGAAAACCCAGCCTTGCTTTGTTGATGTCGATTCCAGCCTATCTTTTCGAAAACCGGAGCTTATCATAATCCCCGACAGAGACCGCCTTTCTGATTTGGGTGTTTCACTTGATTCACTTAATTCCACTGTTACGGTGCTTGTCGGTGGGGAACCTATTGGGAAATTCAAGGAAGAGGATGAGCAGTATGATATCTGGTTGCGTGCGGATAAGCAGTATCGAAATGATAAAGAGACCATCTCCCGCCTGACTTTGCCCTCAATCAAGCCTGGCATTGGTGCGGTTGAATTGGGCAATGTCGCAATCATTAAAAATGCATTTGGTCCTGCCAGCATTGAGCGCTTTTACAGGCAAAGGCAGGTTGTTATTTCTGCAAATCTTGAGGGAATGGCTACCGGACAGGCAGTTGATCTCATCAAAGCTAAATTAAAAACCCTCGATCTTCCACCCACTTATCAATACGAATTCCTCGGCCAGGCGAAGATGCTTGCAGAACAGGTTTCAAGTTTCATTATTGCATTTAACCTTAGCTTTCTTTTCATGTACATGATTCTTGCCGCACAGTTTGAAAGTTTCGTACACCCTATCAGTATCATGATAGCTCTCCCGCTTACGATTCCTTTTGCGATTGCAGCGCTGATATTGATGCAAACCAATCTTGATATCTATGCGATGTTTGGTTTGTTCATGCTATTTGGGATTGTAAAAAAGAACGGAATTTTGCAAATCGATTATACCAATCAACTGCGCAAAGCCGGAATGAATCGCATGGATGCAATTCTTGAAGCAAATCGGACCCGACTTCGTCCCATTCTTATGACCACGGTTATGCTGATTGCTGCAATGGTACCGATGGCCTTTGGTGTTGGGCATGGCGCAGCATCAAGAGCTGGTCTCGCCAAGGTAATTATGGGTGGTCAGGCGTTGTCGCTTCTTCTAACCTTGTTGATAACTCCGGTAACTTATTCTTATCTGGATGATCTCGGTATTTGGCTTCGACGAAAAGTTGGTTTTGACAAGAATAATCCTGATGAAAGCGTGCGTTTGGAAAATGAAAAATAATAATATTGTCATTGTCGATTACGGTATGGGGAATCTTCGAAGCGTGCAGAAGGCTTTTGAAAAAGTAGGATTCGCCGCAGTTATTTCTGATGATCCTGCTCTCATTAAAAGTGCGGATAAACTTGTACTTCCGGGCGTAGGGGCGATTCGTGATGCGGTAGCCAGGATCAGGGAAACTGGGTTGGAAAATCCAATACTTGATCATCTTCATTCGGATAAACCCTTTTTTGGCATATGTCTCGGGCTTCAAATGCTATTCGAGAACTGCTATGAGGATGGTAAACATCGAGGATTGGGTTTTTATAAAGGCGATGTGGTAAAGTTTTCTCCTGTGGAAGGGCTTAAGATTCCACATATGGGGTGGAATCATCTGGATTTGCAAAAAGATTTGCAAGTGTTCAAAAGTTATCCCAAAGGCTCAGGAGTCTATTTTGTGCACTCGTATTTCGCGGTTCCTGAAAATCCCGATGTTGTTGCCGCCTATGCAAGTTACCCCGTGCCTTTTGCCGCGGCTGTTGGCGATGATCGCAGGATAGCAACTCAGTTCCATCCTGAAAAAAGCCAGTCCGTTGGATTGCAAATGCTGAAGCATTTCGCAGAACTTTCCTAGTAGATATTTTTATTTTTTATGAGGCTATTATGCTGGTTATTCCCGCTATTGATCTTCGTGATGGAAAATGTGTCCGCTTGAAGCAGGGCGATTATTCCCAGGAAACCATTTATTCCGATCTCCCTTGGAAGATGGCTTTGGATTGGGCCGATCAAGGTGCTAAATATCTTCACCTGGTCGATTTGGATGGTGCCAAGACCGGGCGTATCGAAAACTCCGCTGCCATTAAAGGTATCCTTGATAAAGTGAAAGTCCCTTGTGAGCTTGGGGGTGGTATTCGTAATGAAAGAACAATCGCTGATGCTTTAAGTTGGGGTATCGACCGTGTCATCATTGGTACAAAAGCAATCCAAGACCCCCAATGGTTGTTTAATATGGCTGTTGCTTTTCCAGGGAAAATTGCACTTGGGATTGATGCCAAGGATGGGAAAATAGCAGTTGCAGGTTGGCTAGAGGTTTCACAAATTACCGTGGAGCAATTTTTGGATAAGGTAAACGATTGGCCACTTGCTGCTATTATCTACACCGACATTTCAAAAGACGGGATGCTTTCTGGCCCAAATGTTGAAACGACAGCGCTTCTGGCTTCCAGATCGAAATCACTGGTTATTGCATCAGGTGGAGTTTCCACGACCAATGATATTAAAAACTTGAAACTCGCTGGGGTAAAGGCATGTATCGTTGGCAAGGCTCTTTATGATGGGAAAATGACGTTATCCAATGCACTTGAAGCAGCAGGAAGTTAGATATCAACCTGCGTTGATTTCGTTCTCGATATTTTCTCTTAGTGCCCGGTAATTCGTTTTTCCTGTCCCTAACACAGGGATTTCATTTACTTTTACAACTTTGTCTATTCGCATGATTCCCCGGAATCCTGCTTCTTGTAAAAGGCGGTTAGCTTCTGGAATTGTGATATCATTCCTGGTGAAAAGGTATACGTGTTTTTGATTTTCTTTTTCAATTCCTTCGATTGCAATCATGGGCCCGTTTTTATCTGGGAGAAAGATTTTTGAGAAAACTTCTTCCAAGGCGGGTAATGATATCATTTCGCCACCGAACTTTATGAAGCGTTTCAACCTTCCTTTGAAAAATAGAAATCCTTCGTCATCCTGCATTACTAAATCACCAGTGATGTACCAACTTCTGTTGTTGATCAATTTAAAAGGGTTGTTTTCTTCTTCGCCTAGGTACCCATTGAAAATAGTTGGCCCAGCAACATGAAGCATGCCTGTTTCATTTCGATTTAAAATTCGATCAGTTTCTAGTTCAACAATTAAGACATCTACGCCGGGTAAAGGTTTTCCCACAGATTCTTTCTTTTGACAATCAGGTGGATTTACTGCTACTACGGGTGAGCATTCTGTGATGCCATATCCTTCAAGTAATTTTGCATTTGGTGCAACTTTTTGAGCAAGTTCAAAAACTGCGGATGGGCATTTTTCCGCACCCGAAATGATTAACCTTAACTTATCCAAAGTTGTAATCGAAGCTTTGTCAAGAATGTGGTTTAAAAAGGTTGGTGTTCCGATGAGTAGTGTGACTTCATAGGCTTTTAGTTTGGCTGCCAAGCTCGAAGCATCAGTTGGGTCCGGGTGGAAAACCATTCTCATTCCGAGCAAAATGGGAAGTATGCCTGTTACTGATAGGCCAAAACTGTGGAAGGGTGGCAGAAAAGAGAGGATTGTGTCTTGCGATGTTAGTTCAAGAAACGATGTGCCGCTTTTATGGTTTGCAATTAAATTGTGATGGTTAAGGGGCACAGCTTTTGGGCGCTTTTCTGAACCGCTGGTAAATAAAATTGCAGCAATAGATTCCTTACTGGTTTTTCGATTGCATTTTTTAAGAATACCCCTTGGAAAGTAAGATTGCAGCATGGATCTTAAAAGTGAGGGGAAACTGGTATTAGCTTTTGCCTGTTCCAGAAAAACAAATTGTGCTTCTGCAAGAGTTATTCCAACTCGATCAATAAAGCGTTGCGAAGTGAGTATTTTTTTTATCCCAAGGAAAATTGTTGCGTGTGAAAGGTTGGAAGGGCCGGTTGTCCAGTTAAGTAAAACAGGAGTTTTTCCAGCAATCAAGCAGGCGAAATATGCGATAAACCCTCCAGCGCTTGCAGGTAGCAATATCCCAACATGCTTCTCCGGATCTTTCTCCAGGATTTTCGATACGACCAGGGATGCCAGAAATAATTTTCGGTAGGTGAGCATCCCTGAGGTGTCATCAATAAGTGCTATTTGTTCTGGCGATCTCATTACACGCAAAATAAATGAATCAATCACGGTTTTACCCAGAATGTCGCTCTCAGGTTTGGTTCTAAAGCTTTCGACCCACTCACTTGGGACTTTTATTGGTGCGGTCTTTTCTGATTTTCCCGAACATAACAAGTACAAATCTTCCAGGGTGTTAGGCACCGTGCTGCCATTGAATTTGAAATGTTGCTCCAGATGGATAAGCAGTTCTAGTCTTTGAATACTATCAAGGCCCAGGGAATCTAATTCGGAATTTGGATCGGTTGTTTCGTCCGCCACAACCTCGGGGAATTTTTCCTTGATGATTTGAATGACATCTTTTTTTAATTGAGGTGTGTGATGATTCGTGGGGTCATTATTTTTCAAAATATCAAGAGGGGGAAAAGTTTTCGTTTTTCCTGATATTAGGAAATGGTAAGGACGATATACCGGTGTGGTGCTGGTTCCAAGGTTGTACCAATTTTCCAGATGGAGGTTTACTTTTGATTTCTCGAAGGGTGCCAGTGCTTGGATATCAAGTTGTTCAATAGTGATGCTGATTTTTCTTCTCGGCATGAAAAAAAAAAGGTTCAAGGGGATCAGTAAAGCGGAGTAAAGCAATTCCAAGGTGAGATTTGGGCGTTGGCCTGAAAATGCATGGCTAAATCTACTTCCCCATAACCCAGTGGTTCGAATCAATAAAACATTCGCATTGGGCGATATTTTTAAGATATCGCTTACCCCTGAATTTCCGCCAAGGGATTCCAATCCTTTTCTTTGTAGTTTGCCTGAAGGCCAGATGATGAAGTTTTCTCCTTTATGTAGTCCCTCTACCAGGCTTTGTATTGCCTCCTGTGTTTTTTGTTTTGCGGATAGGCTTATTTTTTCCATGTCTGGAACTTCTAATGCGTTAAACAAAAGCATGAATGGTTTGATGTAACGGTTTCGATAATAGGTTTCATATACAAGCGGGCGGGGTGCTAAATATTTGGATAGCAAGGAAAACAACACGATTGGTTCGGTGTAGGCTGGATGATTGGGTAGAATTAACGTGCCTTTTTTGGGGTTATCCAAATGATGCATGCCGTTAATCGTTATGCTGTAACGTAATCTTAATAATAAGCGTAGGAAAAAAGAGAGAATTCTTGCGATCATGTTTCGTATACCGATCAATTTTCGTTAATGAAGTTCTGATCAATAAAGGGTGAACGGTCTTCCTTTGAATTAGCAAGATTTGATCTTTTATTTTGCAGGCCAACAGCTTTAAGTGCTGCAATGGATTTGCGCAATTGCTTTTGGTATTGCCAGGAGAATATCGCATCCACGCTGCTGGTTGTGACCAGAACCATAAGGATGATTAAAAAACCTATCCAAAATAAAGCATAGCGTGTGGCAAAGTTTAGCTGTTCAGCAGTGTAGACAAGTTTCGTATTGGATTCTTCGGATTGATCACGAAGGTCTGCAAGATGTTGTGCGGGTTCTTCGAGGTAGATCATTGCGAAACCCAGCAGGAGTGCCAGAAGAATCATGACGCTTCCGCCAATCAGTCTGCATAAGCGGATTTGATAGGGGATGAACGTTTCAGTGCCATCTGTGTTTGTTGGTGAGAAAACGTGGTTAAAGTGGGTCTTGAAGCTGGTAAACCCAAGCCATATTAGAACGGTGCAAATGGCAGCACCAGCAAGAATTTGACTGTATTCCATAATGTACCTTTTTTTTTGACCACCATAAACGATATTTACTTTAGCGTTGGCGTTGTATCCAGCTACCTAAAACTTTTGCAACCCCCGCCATTGTTTCTCCTGAACATTGTTCCGGAGTATCTGAAAGTTTGTGCCAATGCCTGTAATCAAAATCAATGATGTCGATTGCGGGAATACCGCCATTGTTTAAAGCCGTGTGATCATCATCAACAGCCACCCTGCTGAATTCGTTCAGCTTGAATGCTTCGATTTTTAGATCGTTGGCGGTGGACCAAACTTCGCGAACCACTGCGCCTGCTTTCCACCAGGAATTTTGTTCTATGGGGAATTTTGCATCTTTGCCTGCAACCATGTCCAGTAGGACCGCTGACCGATATTTAATCGTCTGTGTGTTTTTTCGGGCCTCCCGCGCAAAATGTTTTGATCCGAAAAAGTATTCATCATCCGGATCGAATACAAATTCTTCACCATCAAAAAAGACGAAGTCCACTCCTATATTGCAATTCAATTTTTTCATGTGCCTGCCCATTTCCATCAAAAGGGCGACACCTGATGCCCCATCGTTTGCGCTGATGAAAGTTCCTTTGCGTTTTTTTGGGTCGGTTTCCTGGTCGGCGTATGGCCGGGTGTCAAAATGAGAGCAGAGGATCACGCGTTCCCGGGCAGTGGGATGCCAGCTTATAATCATGTTAACCATGGGGGTGGGTCTTCCCGTGCTTTTCTGGATGGCTTTGAATTCCTGCTCAAGAACCTTCGCCCCTAGCGACTCAAAATGTTTTTTGATCAAGATTCTTTGCTTTACTATCCCTTCAGACCCACTGATGCGTGTTCCGATATCGCATATCTCCTTCAAATATTTCATTGATTGTTCGGCGTCGAAAGGCAATGGCTGTTCTTTCATGTTCCTGTCATCCGGGTTGTTTTGGGCGCTGAGATTAAAATTGAAAACCAATGCGGCAGCAAGCAGGCCAGGTAATGCGAATGCAAAGGTTTTTGTGCGTGTTCTTTTTGTCATGATAAAACTCCAGTAATAATGATTCCAGCATCATAATCGTAGCCATGCTTTGTGGCGATATATAAATATCTTGGGACAGATATTAATGGTTTGGATCAAGAAAAGGGAACACTTTCAAGGGTTTAATTAATTGGTCATCGGGTCTGTATTCTACTACCGCCCGGAATTTGTCTTTGGGATCCATGATGGCAAAAATGTTGTTTGATGAGATATGCGAATCCGGAAGTGTATAGGGTGTTTTGGTGCCATTGAGTACATATCTTAAAATTAAGCCTTCGAGCAAAAGTTTCTGCATATTTTCAACAGCAAGTTCCTGAGGGAGAATTGCATTTTCCGCAATTGTTGGTGGCCGATCGAGTGATTGGGTGTTTTCCAATGTAAAGTTGCCAATCGAGGTTCGTTCGAGTTCCAAAACATACCCGCCGGTTTTTAATCGCTGACCTAAATCGCGGGCAATGGAACGAATATAGGTTCCCTTACCACAGGTGATTTCCAATTCAAGTAAGGGGTATTCATACTTAATGATGTGGATTGAAGAAACTTCTACGATTTTGGGAGGAGGTAGTTCAGGCCTACCTTTTCTAGCAAGTCTATAAGATCTTTTTCCGTTGACTCTTGCCGCAGAAACAGAGGGGGGTGTTTGTAGTATTTGTCCTTCAAAATGTTTTAAGGCTGTTTGTATTTCCATCAAGGTGGGGGCTCTTTCCACCATGATTTCATCGATTGGCCCCTCGGAATCATCGGTCGCACTGTTCGCGCCCAACATGATCACGGTTTTATAAACTTTTTTCATCGATTGAATATATTCAACCAAGCGGGTGGTCCAACCCAGACAAATTACCAACACCCCGGTTGCAAGCGGATCCAAGGTGCCTGCGTGCCCCGTGGGGATTTTTTCAGAAAACCAATTTTGTACGTGGTCAACCGCTGTGCGTGAAGATATTCCCTTGGGTTTGTTCACCACGATTATTCCAGAATTTCCAGACCATTCTTTCAGCAAGATGTTTTCTCCTCTTGCTGATTGTAACGAATCAAAATGGTTTGGTCACCTTGTTAGGCATGGAGTTCTTAATTTGAAATTATCCCTGTCATGGCCCAGGTCTTTCGCCAAGACCAGGGAACTGCCAAGCGTTACCGCCATGAAACCGAATTTTGATCGAATGTCATCCTTGCATTTGGCCAGCCTGTCTGCACGTTCTTTATCCGGATCGACGAATAGCAGGTTGGAAGTAGATGCGGGTTCGAGTTGGGCAAGTTCCACGCCTAAAAGTCGCAGTGGAAGTCTGCGTGTGAATAGCGAGGCTAGTTTATCCCTTGCAGCCTGATGCAACACCGAATCAGAGTCGCAAGCTGTTTTAAAGTGGAGGTTGTTATGGGCATCTTTAAGATCCCCGTAGCGAAGGTAAATTTTCAGGCAACGTGTTGCGAGTTTGTTGAAACGCATCCAGGAAATGGCGCGTTCAAGAAGATGTGCAAGCATGGCGTCAAGAAAAGCTTGGTCTGCGGTGGGTGGATTAAAGCTGGTGCATCTTGAAATAGAATCTGGGTTGCGGGAAGTAAGCAGGGGCCTTGTGTCGTTGCCCAGAGAATAATTGCGAAGTATGGGGCCGCGCTTTTGAAACATGGCACAAAGAACTTCGAGGGGAAGCGCAGCAACTTCTGCCACCCGGCTAACATTCAGGCGCATGAATTTTTCTTTGCCCACAGATCCAACAGTGGGAAGAATTTCGACGGGCCAGGGGCTGATGTAGTTTTTTTCATTACCTGGCAATACCGCGACTATGGGTGAAAAGTGCTTTGTTTCCGGAAGAATCGAAGTTCCTGGAATCCATCGTGAAGCGGTTTTTCGTTGCGATGAAATGCGCAGTTCCTTGGCATGGTGGGTTGCAACATTGGCAATCATTTTGTTGTTGCCCATGCCCATGGAAACTTTCAGTCCGACTTCTTGGAAGATTTGTTCGCGTAATGCGGTTGTGATTTGTTGTCTTTCCGTGGGGCCTGTTTGTGCAAGTTGCATGTAAAGGTCATCCAGGGAAGCCATTTCGACTGTGCTGGAATGTTCTTTGCAAATTCCCAGAATTTGTCTACCTGCTATTTCGTAACGCCTATGATCCCCAGGTACAATCCGTAAAGTTTTGCAAAGTTGCCTGGCTTGGGAAAGTCGCATGCCTGTTTTAATGCCATCTCGCTTTGCCTCGTAACTGCAACTGGCAACCACGCCGGTGCCTACAGCAACAGGAATACCCTTTAATTTCGGGTCATCCCGCTGTTCAATGGAAGCAAAAAACGCATCAACATCGAGATGAACGATGGGGGAAAATTCCAAATGATGCAAGCCCGGAGGCATGTTTGCTTCCCTACAGTAAAACGCGGATGAATGTACAAATGTATATTGCCTGCGATTTGTAACTTGTCAAGCTTGGAATAAATATTCTTCTGAATACCTAAATCTAGTGGAAGAATCCTTCATTTACAGATACATTCTCTATTGCAGGGCAGGATTTTTCACTATCTGCCCATAACTACTTAATGAAATGAAACTATGCAGACGGTACAAATAGCTCTGGGCGCAATCGGGGCTAACGAAATTTCAAGAATTGCACAAAATTTTCAACTTCGAAAAAATAACGTTGAAAGCGCAATCAATCTTCTCCTCGAAGGGAAATCTCCTTCTTTCATCGCCCGCTATAGGCGTGCCAAAACCGCTGGTATGAACGAATCTGTCATCCGTGCGATTCGTGATCGCCTGTTTAAAATTAAAACTTTTCATGATCGCAGAGAGATGATTCTCAAAGCCTTGGATACCCAAGGTAAATTAACCGAAGAACTGCGCCTGCAAATCCTTGCAATTGACTCCCCTAAAAGGCTCGAAGATTTGTATCTTCCTTTAAAGCCACGAAAATCCGTGCTCGCTGCGGGGGCACGGGAAAAAGGACTCGAGCCCTTTGCTGAAGCTCTTTGGACTGAAGATCCTTCGGTTGCCAACCTTGATGAAATACTCCCCACCATGATCAATCCCGAAAAGGGGTTGGAATCCATCGATAAAATCACCGAGGGCGTGGTTCAAATCCTTGCTGAAAAATTAAGCGAAATCCCCGCTGTTCGTGCTTCGGTACGCGATGATTTATGGGATTTTGGCAGTCTGCGTGTGTCCAAAACCAACAAAGTACGAGATAAGCACGGCTTGGAATTAAAAGAATTCTTTTCTTACGTCGAGCCACTTCGAAATGTTCAAGCAAGAAAATACCTGCAAATTGGCAAGGGTGAAAAAAACGGTTTTCTCAATGTGCTGTTCGATTGGAATCTTGAGCAAGCCAAGAAAAATGCCCTCGAGGCCCTTGTTGCAAAACCTGTTTCCCAGCCTTCTCTTATCGAACAAACCGATGCAATTAAAGAGATTCCAACTTCAGACCAACCCACCGATGTAGTGGCAACACCCGAAATAAAGGCAGTTCCTGCCCCTGCTTACACGCATAAATACATCGATTTGATCAAAAAAGCGATGAGTGTTGCAGTTGATCAAATTCTCAAGCCCGTGCTGGAAAGAGAATGTGTTCGTGACTTGGGTGAAAGGGCTTCTGAGCATGCTGCGAGCTTGCTCGCCCGATTCTATCATAACCGCCTGGTGGCTAATCCCGCTGGCCCGGTTAAAATTCTTGCAATTGATCCAGGCTTTCGCAATGGCTGCAAAATCGCGGTAATTAATGAAGAAGGCCAACTTGTTGATCATGCTGTGATCTTTCCGCATCAGCCTCAGGGGAAAAAAGAGCTTAGCCTTTTAATTCTCGAAGAATTGATTCGTAAACATCAGATCAGCACCATTGCCCTCGATAATGGTAACGCTTCAAAAGCCACCGAAGCCTTGCTTTATGAATTGATCGGCAGGCTTAAAAATCCAAAGCATCTCGAGGAAGAGAATAAAGAAGTACTGCCTGCTGAAGAAACGATTGAAAAAAGCGGTACCGATGAAGTAGGTGCAGAATCTGCTGCCGAGGTACCCGCGCCGATTAGTACTCCAATAGTGCAGGAACCAGTGGTATCTGCTGAAGTACCCGCTCTTGAATTACCACCTGTTGCCGTAACCACTGATGGGGCAGAACCTACAGCCGAAGCGCTGGCTGCGATTAAGAAAGCAGACATTGAAGCTCTTGCCTTGATAAAAAAAGCGGAATTAGAGGCACAGGCTGCCAAGAAGAAGGAAGAGATTGAAGCTCAAAAGAAGATTGAAAAAGAACGAAGGCAGGCCGAGTATCAGAAATTGGTGAGCGATGCAAAGGCTACTATTAAAACTCTTCCGGAAGCTCCAGCGGAAGTGAGATTTGCAACCGTTATAGAAGCTGGTTCTTCGGAATATGCATCTTCCATTTTGGGCAAGGAAGAACTTCCCGATTCTGATATCGGGGTGAGGGCGGCCGTTTCGATTGGCAGAAGATTGCAAAATCCCCTTAAAGAATTGATCAAGATTGATCCTGTTCATATTGTTTCGGGTCTGGTGGAATTTGAAGTCCAGCACAGGTACCTTCGACCCGCACTTGAAAACGTTCTTGAATCTTGCGTGAATGTAGGTGGTGCGGATCTTAATAAATGTGAGGCGAGTTATCTGCGTCATATATCAGGGTTAAATCAGTTGCTGGCGACGGAAATCGTGGAATATCGCAAGAAGAACGGTTCGTTCAAAAATCGCGCCCAACTACTTGAAGTTTCGGGTTTGACTCCTGAAAAGTTCGAGCTTTGCGCGGGATTTTTACAAGTCCATGACGGGGACGAACCGTTTGATGCCACTAATTTTCATCCTGAAGATTATGAGATGGCAAAGAAAATCTTGGACGCCTTTGGTATTACCAAGGAAGAATGGAAAACTCCCGAGAAAAAAAACGAGCTTTTACAAAAAGCTATCGATGCTAATCTCAAGGAGATCATCGCAACCACGGGTATTGATTCTGTAACATCCTTGAAAGATTTTCTTGATGAATTGATCCACCCTCTTTCACAAGAACAGACCAAACGGTTTGGGCCGGTTTACCGCAACAGGCAGTTGGATTTTGAAGAGTTGCAACTTGGCCAGGAACTTGCTGGCGTGGTGCAGAATGTTGTCGAATTTGGCTGTTTTGTTGATGTGGGCATCAAGGAAAGCGGTTTGGTTCATATTAGCCAGATTTCAGCCCGTTATGTCCGCAGTCCTTACGAATCTGTCAGCGTGGGCGATATTGTTACTGTTTGGGTCATTGCCCTGGATAAAGAAAAATCCCGCTTATCCTTAACCATGATCAATCCAAATCGCGAGCCTGATCGCCAAGGTCCCGGAAGATCTTCCAGGGCACCGGCCCGAGATTATCCCAGGCGGCCAGATCGCAGGCCAGATTCTGCCCAGCAAAACGCTGAAGGCAACCAAAGTTCTGCTGATTCCCAAACTACGCAACGCCCTCGTTCTCCAGAAAGGCCAGCCGGCAGATTCCCTGCTGCAAGACCAGGTAGTGGCGGTGGTACCGGTGGTGGTAGCGCGGGCAGCAGCCGTAGCAGCAGTTCATTCAGGCCACGAGATGATAAGCCCAGAGGCGCACGCCCTCAAAGGTTGGATCCCAACAGGCCTCCACAAATTCGAACATTCTCGAGCCAAAAGCCTATCGAGAAGCCTAATTTATCCCAGTCCGCATTGTCCGGAGATTCTCCATTGGGAACATTTGCTGAACTTGCGGTCTTTTGGGAGAAGTCAACTCCCAGCGATGCTGGCGAAACCAAGAAGGTTGCAAATGATCAAAATCTTGCAAACCAGTCTGCACCGCAAAAAGGCCAAGAGGGGAATGGCAATCCCGAATAATGTTTTCCCTGCAGCATCATTATGTAAGTTTCCTGAAACAAAATAATTCCTAAAATAGTTTTGCTTCCTTGGAAGAAGCTAACATAACTAAAGGTATTCTTTGTTTGTTCTTTTGGAGTAGTTAATGACCAACCCCACCCAAGATGGGTCTCAGCCACAAGGTTCTGGAAAACCCCCTAAGAAGCGATCTTTTTCGAATATTAGTGGGAATCTCGGCTGGCTGGTTATTCTCTTTTTATTACTTGTTCTTCTCTTCACTTCCTACAACGGAAACCACCATTCAGTGTTGTATTCCGATTTCGTTAAGCTGATGCTTGATGAAGAAGATTCGAAAAAAATCAAAAAAATAACATTTATTGGTGTGGATCGGATTTCAGTTGATGTCAACGACCATGAGAATATTAAAGATGAAAGGCTCAAAAAAAATATAGGGACTACTGGAAGATTCACCGTAAATCGAGCCAAATTGGATGATCCAGGCCTTGTTACCCAAATGGATAAACTCATTCGTAATGGCATGCTTGTCGACCAGCAGGAAGATAATTTTGCGGGTTTGAGTTGGTTTATAATGATGATTCTGCCTGCAATCATTTTGATTGTGTTCTTTTTATTCATACTGCCCAAGTTTCGAGATCCAATGGGTGGTGGATTCCTGGGCAATTACATCAAAAGCCCGGCTAAAAAGTATGAAAAAACAAAAATGAAGGTCACCTTTGAAGATGTCGCAGGCTTGCAGCATGCCAAGGGCGAATTGCAGGAAATCGTTGAGTTCTTAAAATCCCCCGATAAATTTACCAGGCTAGGTGCAAGTATACCGAAAGGCGTTTTGCTTGTTGGCCCTCCCGGTACAGGTAAGACTCTTCTTGCCCGGGCAGTAGCTGGTGAAGCGGGCGTTCCTTATTACTCTATTAGTGGTTCAGAATTCATCCAAATGTTTGTCGGTGTGGGCGCTAGCCGTGTTCGTGATATGTTTAAAACTGCCAAAGATAATTCCCCCTGTATTCTTTTTATTGATGAAATTGATGCCGTAGGCAGAATGCGTGGAGCCGGTGTGGGCGGTGGGTCAGATGAAAGGGAGCAAACCCTTAATCAAATCCTAAGCGAAATGGATGGGTTTCAACCTACGGAAACGGTGATTGTTCTTGCTGCAACCAACCGGCCTGATGTGCTCGATTCCGCACTTCTTAGGCCAGGCCGTTTTGATAGGCATATCACGATTGATAGGCCTACCTGGCAGGGTCGGCTAGCGATCCTCAAGGTTCATACCCGTAACAAACCTCTTGCTGATAATATAAATCTGGAGATGATAGCTAGAAAAATGATCGGCATGACTGGAGCTGACCTGCGGAATTTAGCCAATGAAGCTGCCTTGGTTGCTACCCGCCTTGAAAAAGATAAAATTGATCGATCTGATTTCGAAATCGCTGCGGATCGCGTTCTTATCGGCCCTAAACGTGAGGAAGTTCTTACCCCAGAGGACAAACGTAGAACCGCATATCACGAGGTTGGCCATGCTCTCGTTACCTGGTTAATGCCCGGTGCCGATCGTCCTCAAAAAGTTTCAATCATTCCAAGAGGTCAAAGCCTTGGCGTTAACCTTAACGCTCCAGATGAGGATCGTTTCCATCATGGCTTGGATCACTTTAAAAATCAGTTGGTCATGATTATGGGCGGTCGGGCCGCTGATAAGCTTGTTTATAACCAACCTTATGCCGGTGCAGAATCTGATCTAAAACGAGCCACAAGGCTGGCGCGAATGATGGTCACCCACTGGGGCATGAGCGAGAAACTTGGGCCCATGACTTTCAAAGTGGGTGAAGAGCACGTGTTTTTAGGCAAAGAAATGCAGGAAGCCCGCGATTTTAGCGAGCAAACTGCGGCTCTTATTGATTCAGAAGTCCAGAATTTCTTGAGGCAAGCTGATGAAAATGCCTTCCAATTACTATCTGATAATCGTGTCTACATGGAAAAGCTCGTCGATGAACTCATGAGCAGGGAAGAACTGCTTCGTGATGAAATTGAAGATATTCTCAGGCAAGCAGGCTTTGTTGTTACTCCTGCAAAACCCTCTGCAAGTAGTTCTGATTCTTAAATCTGAATTGCCCTAATTTAAGCTTTTAGCAGCCTTATTGCGCCAACGGAGCTATACATAGATCCGTTGGCGCAATTACCTTAGGCAGGGTATTTGATTTTAGTTGAATAAAACTTTATTCCGGATCGCTTGTAAGGTCGGTAATGTTTTTTTGTTCTCTTGAATCAATCAAATAAAATTCAAAAGTACATTCAGATATATTGTGCCTTGGCTTATTCAAATCTGATTTAAAGTATTCTAAACACTATTTTCAGTGACATAAATGCCTAATTTTCGTTGTTTTTATTAAAAATGAGGTTGTTTTGGGGGTTTGGGCATGTTGTTTTTGACACAATTGGAACTATTGTCTTTTCGTGAACTATTGTCTTATTTGTTAAATGTGTATCTGTAAATAATAATTATCAAGCAATTAACTACTTTTCTTCTCGCGCTACTAGTGCCCTTTTTTTTACAGTGGATAAAAGTTATCAGCCAATTTGTATTGGCGACGGCATCCCTTTCTTAGGTTTGCTGGAGATATGTTTTTAGTTGCTTTTTGTGAGAGTAAACATGAAAGCGTTCATTGTAAGGTCGGCTTTTCTTGGTTTGATCATGCTTAATGCTGGCTGCTGGGGCCATGAAGGCACAGGGCTTTTTGGTCGTAGGCATTCAAATAGCACGCCTCCTCCAATGCCACAATATGCACCAGCTTGCGCTCCGATGCCACAATGTGCACCAGTTTGCGCTCCAGCGCCTGTTTGCATGCCCCAGTAATTAAAAAAACTGTGGCAGTTTCAATTTTGGGTTTTAGATTCTGAATCGGTTTAGATTTTTTTGTTGGATGAGAAAAGGTTTTCTCTCCTTAGAATCTATACAACCCTAATTGTTCAAACTTTTTTTGCCACTCTTCGAGTTTGCAATCGAAAGATTGCTTGCACCTGCCAAGTTGGGCTGCATATTCCTTTTAGTGAGATTTAAGGAATACTAGTTCCTTCTGGGTGTGGTTCTGAGATTGGTTATTTTTACCAATCATAAGAGTCAAGGGTGTGAGAGATATTCTGAATTATTCAGGATTAATTCAAATTTGAGGAGGCTGCCATGAGTATTAGATCATTGATGATTGCTGGATTTTGTACGATCTTTTTATTGTCTGGGTGCAATGGACATCGCGTCGGGTTGACCTTCAAACCCTGGGGCTATTTGATCCATGCTGATAAGAGTTACAGGCACGGCGGCGCAGCAATGCAAGCTGGTGGCGGTAACTGTGATTCGTGCGAAATGGGAAGCATCAGTGCTCCTGTTGTGTCGCGATATTCTGAGCCACCTCCAATCAAGATCATTCAGCAGAAGTAATAAATTGGAATGAGTGAGGGCAAAGCTTTATGCTAGCCCTCATATTCCTATTTCAAGCTGATTGTTTTGGTTGATTGGTTCATAAATTTGGAATGATAGAATTGTTGGTGGTTGATCTTTGTTGTTTCGAAACAAGAACTCAACCCGATAAATCGCTTCTTCAAACCCGCCCCAACTTCCTTTGATTTTAACCATACACGATATTTTCGTGGTGTTTTTGTCGCTACCTTTGCCAATGTTCTCTATATCCCAAAAAATGATTTCCTTTACAAATTTTTCCGCCTGATTTTTAGTTATCCAGTTCTTGAAAGTTTTTAAATCTGTTCCCCTTGCAGTAATGAAACGGTCATCTAAATGCTTTAGTGCCGAAATAATCAAACCTTGTTTTGTTTGTTTACTTATGTCTGCAAGCACAAATTCTGCATTTTCTAGGTCTGTAACAACCAGGCTGTCTAAAACCCAATAGCTTGCCAGTAAAAAAACGATAGCTAAGCTTGCGGTGAAAAAGTGTTTATATCTGGCAAAAGTCCAGATGAGAAAAAGCCCCGCCCACCCAAATATCAATCCACCATAGATTGACAGTCTGCCTTCAAATAACAAATCCATATCAGAGATCTTCCTGATTGGAGGGCGTGCTTTTGTTAATTCTGAAAAAAACATAGGCCGTCGCAATAAGCCCAATGCCACACCCTATAGAGATGCGTGCCAAACCTTTGTCTGCTAGGAATTGCAATTGAAATAGATTAAGCAATTGAGGTCCCGCCAGGCTGATTATACCACCAACCATGGCAAGGGACCCCAGTAAGATCGTCAGTCCAAAAAAGAACTTTTGCGCCATAAAGGGCAGGCTTTTAAAGCCTTTCCTTGGGCCATACTTCTTTGCCGTATCGCGCCTTCTTACCCAGGCTTTCTTCAATCCTAAGTAATTGGTTGTACTTTGCAATTCGATCCGTTCTGCTTGCAGAGCCGGTTTTTATCTGGCCTGCATTGGTCGCAACTGCGATATCGGCAATGGTGGTATCTTCTGTTTCTCCACTGCGATGACTGATGATGGTGGTGAAACTATTCCGTTTGGCTAATTCGATTGCTTCCAAGGTTTCGGTTAGGGTTCCGATTTGGTTTACCTTGACTAGGATGCTGTTGCCTGCTTTTTCGTTGATACCCCGTTGCAAGCGCGTGGTATTAGTGACAAAAAGATCGTCACCCACGATTTGAACTTTGCCACCAAGTGCTGCGGTAAGTTTCTTCCAGCCAGCCCAATCATCTTCAGAAAGGCCATCTTCAATTGATCGGATGGGGTATTTTTTGCAAAGATTAACCCAGTAATCCACCATTTCATCGGAGGAGATTACCTTGTCTGGGTTGCTCTTGAAGAAGCAATATCCGTTTTTGCCTTTGTGTTTACCTTCTTCAAAAAGCTCGGTGCAGGCGGCATCGAGTGCGAAAAAGATATCTTCATTCAGCTTATAGCCTGCATTTTCGACTGCTTTGGAAATAAATTCCAATGCTTCGTCGGTGCTTTTTACATTAGGTGCGAATCCGCCTTCATCACCTACCGCAGTGTTTAGTCCTTTGTCATGCAAGACTTTTTTAAGGTGATGGAATATTTCTGTTCCCATGCGCAAGCCCTCAGCAAATGTGGGTGCGCCTAAAGGCATGATCATGAATTCTTGGAAATCAACATTGTTGTCTGCATGTTTGCCGCCGTTTAGGATATTCATCATGGGCACAGGCAGAACGCAGGCATTTGTTCCACCAATGTAGCGGTAAAGAGGCAATCCGGTTCTAGCTGCACCAGCGTGGGCACAAGCCATGGAAACACCGAGCATTGCATTTGCGCCAAGATTACCCTTGTTAGGGGTGCCATCAATTTCAAGCAGTAAATGATCGATTCCTACTTGGTTAAGAACACAGTGGCCTTTAAGTTTTGCAGCAATGTGATGGTTTACATTTTCAACTGCCTTGCGGGTACCTTTTCCCAAGAACCTTTTTTTGTCGTTATCCCGAAGTTCAATTGCTTCATGAGCACCGGTGCTGGCGCCGCTTGGAACTGCAGCTCTGCCAACCATGCCATTTTCCAGAGTTACGTCGACTTCCAAGGTAGGGTTGCCCCTGCTATCGAGGATTTCACGGGCATGCACTGATTTGATAATGCTCATTAACTGATCCTTTTCATAAAACTGTGATAATAAATCGTTTCAGTATTAAAACTTAAAATGCCTGAAACAGTTAATATCATTTTATGAAATTAGACGAGAAATTTAAGAAGATCTGGAGTTTGAACAACAAAAAGCCATTTCTTACGGTTTTCGAAGGATGAAAAGAAGATTTGTTACTACGGGATGAAGC
>CAZYAY010000044.1:0-23047 GCA_964646215.1 uncultured Candidatus Kuenenia sp.
GAACCTGCGACCTCTTGGTCCCGAACCAAGCGCTCTAGCCAAGCTGAGCTATACCCCGGATCTACTATCATTTTAAGCAGTTTATTTCCAGAGTTCCAGATGCTAATTGTTTTGCGGGGGATTGCCTGGAATTTCACCGTCATTTTTCTTTTTTTGATTGCTTAAAGTCTTGCATCCATTGATGGGGAAAATATTTGATTAATTTATTTGCTTGACTTGCGCGAAAAAAGTGAAACATGGGTTTGAATTTATATGGTGTTTACCGCTTGACACCCTGGGGAAATATTGGCGAAGATGGTATTAGATGAATTCAATGATTAAATAATAACGAAGACACAGGATGTTAACTTATGATACATGTCACTTGCGATCTTTGTGGACAGTCGATTGAAGAATCGAAAAATCATTACCGGGTGGAAATTGAAATATTCGCAATGGAACAAAACAGCCCCGTGATGGAAGATGACCTCGACCAGGATAATCTTGAACATATCGCAATGTTGATTAGTGATCCTGATACAATAGAGCCATTGCCTGCGTTGACAAAAACCAAGTACGACCTATGTCCAAAATGCACCGAACGTTTTCAGCGAAACCCCTTGTCCCGGGAACCTGATTCTTCTGTGAATTTCAGCGATAATTAATTCAGGATTTATAATATTGCTTACGCCAACACTTGTTATTCTCTCCCTTAAATACGCAGTGGGGGCAGTTACCTTGCTTCTTTGTATTTCGCTGGTCGCCTTGGCGAATGGCAAAGTAAGGCTGCATGGTAAAATAAACCTTATGTTTTTTATACTTACCCTGGCGGCACTCTTTTTGTTTGAAATCGTGGTGCGAATGATCGATCCGGTTTTATTTTCCGGATTGTGGAAAAATGTTGAATTGGCAAAGTCCCTTAAAATTCATTTGTGCTTTGCGGTGCCCAGTGCATTACTCATGGGTATCATGCTCTTCACTGGTTTAAGAAGATTAAAAACCTGGCATCGGGGTGTTTCAGTTGTATTTTTGGTATGCTGGTTCGGCACATTTTACACGGGGATTTTCTGGCTGCCCAATTATGTGGAAGTGAACAACAAGGCGGCTATTTCCGAGGCGGAATAAGATGCAAAAAAAAGGCATGAATGTTCCGAAGGTAAGCGAGCCTAATGCGGATGATTTTGCAGGAGCATTACCCCAGGAAGTCGAAAGCGCACCAGAGTTTGAAAATCAACCACCACCGATCGAAAAAGTTGTGGAGGCGATGTTTTTTGTGGGCGGTCAGCCTTTAACCGCCCAAAGGGTTTGTGAAATCCTACGGGGATTGGACATCAAGGAGCTTGTTGAGATCATCGCGGGATTGAATAAAAAGTATAAGTTGGAAAACCGCCCGTATCGAATTCAGCCCAAGGGTAATGGGTATGAAATGACTGTCCTACCAAAGTATCGAATAATCGCTGATAAATTGTATGGGATGCTAAAAGAGGCTAGATTATCTGCGCAAGCGCTGGATACCCTGGCATTGGTTGCATACAAGCAGCCGGTATGCAGGCAGGAGATCGAGACTTTAAGAGGTAATGACACGGCCGCCATTATTCGCCAGCTGGTAAGGCTGGGTCTGATCTCGGTGCAAAGAGGTCAATCCGATGCCCGGGAGATCACTTACGGAACAACAAAGAAGTTTTTGGAACTTTTCCGCCTAAAAAGTTTGGAAGACCTCCCCAGGCATCAAGAAATGGAAGAACTTTAGCTTATTTTCCAACTTTTTAAAGGGGAATGGGAATAAGTGCACTTTGTATAACGTGTGCTTGATTTGCAGGTTTAATTTGGGTTTTTTGACCCTTACAGCCCTCCTCCTCCCTCCTTGGATTTTGCCTTGGTTTATGCCCCTATTGTGCCTAGTAAGTCAGGAAATGCAAGATGTTTGGCAAGCTTAACTTGACGCTAGGGCCCTTAAATTCCTATCATATGAGTGTTCGCTTAACGGCGAGCGTGGCCCTGTCGTCTAGGGGCCTAGGACACAGCCCTTTCACGGCTGCGACACGGGTTCGAATCCCGTCAGGGTCATTGGTGCCTGGCACCAAGAAATCCAAGCGGTAAAGTATTCCTAGGGCTTTACCGCTTTTTTTACGTACATCGATTATTCCAATTCAATAAAGGTGCCATCCGCCTTTACTTCGACTTCGCGAACTTTGCCTGTCTTTGTCTTCCCGCGGATTTCATAGGTGCCATCTTTTTTCAGAAATGCTTCGGTGAACAGCATGCCCGGAAGTTTTTCTTGAGCGGTTTTAAGAGCGGCTGGAGGAACTTCTTCCATTTTTATCTGAACCTTGGGCCCTTCGCCTAAAGAGCCGCAACCAAATAAAATTGTTAACAGAAGCATGGTCGTAAAGTTCTTTAGCATTAATAATCTCCAAAAATTGCTTCCCCGGCATCCCGGGTCGCAAGCGCTTTTAAAGTTTTGTAATCAACAGAAGAAGAAAGCGATTTTACATGGCCGTCAACAAACAGGTAATTAACAACCCCTGGGTGATTGCTGCTGAAGTTGTTTATTTCCAGAGGCGATGCGGCACCGTTGATCATTTCTCCCACATGGCTGAGAACGAAGTTTGAAGGTTCGTTTAATTCGAATGCCAGGGGTGAGCCGGTCGGAGGCGCAAATTTGCTTCCCGTGACTGAGCCAACCCAGGTTGTTTCGGAGTATTTTGCAGAGCGTTCTCCTGCGAGGAGGGTATGGCTAGTGCCATCCGAGATATCCGTTAAACAAAGTTTTGAGCTGCGATAAAAGATGCCTTCGCCATCAACCCCCGGTTCGGTTACACCAAAGTTCCCTGTGTAGCTGGATGATGCAAGTTCGCAAAGGATTGATGTTAAAACGCCCAAGGTTGTTCGGGCGCCAACAGGGAAAGATTTGGGTGCATCAACCGAGGGGCAGAGAAGAAGTTTCAAGGAAGTAGATCGTACCGTGGCATGCACCGGGTCTTCTATGGGAAGCGAGAAATTGATTTTGTTAAACAATGCCTGTTCTTCCATGTAAGGAAGTAAATAGGCGTTCCAACCCCAACCTGGGCCTAAGTCATTGCCATTTGAATCAAAGGTTGAGGTATAACCCGGGGGAAAAAATTTTGCAGTGTCATGGTAGTTGAGAATCGCCAGTCCAATTTGTTTTAGGTGGCCCTGGCAGTTCATTCGGGAAGCAGCATCACGACTTTTTTGAATGGCGGGAAGTAATAAGCCAATAAGCATGGCAAGAATGGCTATCACCACAAGAAGTTCGATCAGGGTAAAGCCTTTTCGAAGTGGATGATTGCGCATCAGGTATGTTGCCTTCGGTTCAGGATTTAAAAAGCCCATGATGATAGCTGCAATATTAGCAGAACTTTTTACATCTGAAAGACCAAACAAAATCGATGCGTGCAATGAGTGTGCTTTGGGCCGGGTTGTTTAATCCTCGTTGTCATTTCCCTTGAGCCATTTACGAATACGGCTTAAGTCTTTGCTCCAGGTTTCTGCAAGCCGGACTTTTCCGAAAGCATCAAACAAAAGATCCATGGTTTCCAAGAGATGCCTGATCTGTCCAACGCGTTCTTCAAGCCTTGCGCGATCTTCCAAAGCTTCTGCCAAAGGCATCTTCGCACCATTAACAGCTAGAAGCTCTGCGCTAAGAGCAAGATCGTAGGATTGATCATGTCTGACAAGGGTGATGCCGGTCTTACGGGGAAGTTTACCACTTTGCAGCGCACGCATTGCCTCGGGCAGTTTGGTTGGCGCATCGCTGGAAATTGATTCTTTGCCTGATTGGCCTTTGGGGCATTCGAGTGCCAACGAGCGGGCAAGCATGAAGGCTACTTCAGAACCATCATCAAGCTTGATGGTGTCGTGCCCTTCGTCTTGCAGGTTCCAAAGCCAAACGAGGAATTCGTTGCCCAAAAAGTCTCTGCTGTTATCATCAACGACCCATTGGGGGGAGTTGCCGGCCCCGCCTTTTAAAAAGGTTGAATGTTGCGCATCATCAACTGCTCTGGATTGGCCCCTGGGTTCAGCAAGCTTATGGGCGAGAATGCCAGAACTTAGCGCCTCGATTTTTTGGCCAAAGGTTTGTTCGAAAAGTTGTGTAAGCCTGTCGAGAACAGAAACGGAAGTGGTACCCACTAAAAGTTCGTTGGATTGCCCATCCCAAAGAAGAGAGTATGCTTTCCTGCGCAGGTAGCGCCCATCTGCAGCTTCTTCATTTAGTTTATCCATTGCAGCCATGCGTGCTTCGCGCTTTTGTTTCTGGCTTACTTTGCCTGATGGATTTTCCGCTGCGATGGCATCGAGTTCGATCTGGGTATAGGATTTTAAAAGATCGGAAGGAGGCTTGTTTGCATCAATGCGAAGGGCGAAATGCAGGGTGTCTTCGACAATGTTCTTGGCAAGGTCGAAACGCACATCAAGGAGATGCCCACCCGCGCTCCAGCCGGTTTCTATGCCATCGCGGGAAGCAGTGCGCTCTTTGCCAATGGCTCGTTCTTGAAGTCTTTCCAGATGTTCAGGGCCAAAGCCATTGGGCGCTTTCCCTTTGACTTTAAAGCGGGCAAAAGAAACTCTTCCAGAAAAGAAACCCATGATAATAACCCTTCAAGCAGCAAATTGGGTAAATAGAAAGTATAGGGCAAAGAGGAAAGTCGGTAAGGTGGTTCACCCTAATAACTTTTTATACAGGTCTTCCTGGGCTAAAAGCGCCTCTTGATAAATCTGATGGGCATTGGAATTGGGTTCATAGGTAATGCCCAATTCAGGGGATTGCGACTGATTGAGATCGAGTTTCCCCATGGATTCCAAAGCCAGCCAAGCAATGCCTCTGCTAGTGGCTTCGGGTTCCAGACATGCGGTGATGGGTTTGCCCAAAACATTGGCAATGATTTGAGCCCATGCAGGCGAGTTGAGAAACCCTCCGCTCGCAAGGATTCGGTGATCGGGATGAGCCAGGGGAGAAAGCCTTCGGTATATCTGCCCTAGCCGAAGAGCAACTGCCTCAAGGCCGGCCTGGAAGATATCGATCGGCTTGGTATTTAATCTGATGCCATGAATAGTGGCAGAGGCATCATCGCGCCAGCCGGGTGCCCTTTCGCCCGCAAAGAACGGAAGCATGGACAACCCATGGGCCGCGGGTTTCATTTTTAAAAGAAGCGATTCACATTCGGAAGCCCCGGGTAGTTTCAGATTTTTGAGCAGCCATTCGTGAACATTGCCCCCTTCGGTAAGTGCTCCACCCACTAAAGGTCGTTTTGCATCCACCCTGTAATTCCAGAGTCCGAGGGGTATTTTTTCTGGAATCATGGATGGAACAATTCGCATCGCCGCGGTGGTTCCAATGGTTAACGCTATATGGCGATCGTTGGTGCAGCCACTGCCAACATTGGCCGCAGCGCCGTCCCCTATTGCAAGAAACCAGAGGGCATCTGCGAGAGAGGGCCATTGATTCTTCCACTCTGATTTCAGGTTGTTTCGTCCGGGGCCAAAATCCGAAATTTGTGGCATTTGCTCTTGTTTTAAGCCTAATTCCTGCATCCAGACATGATCCCACTGCAGTTTTCTGCGGTCGAGCAACCCGGTCCAGGATGCGGTGGAAACGCTTACATCAGAGCAACCTAGAAACTGCTGGCTGAGAAATGACCCGAGGCTCCACCAATGGGCGACAGAGTTGAACCGATCGGGGTTGGTTTGTTTTTCCCAGCGCAGTCTTGCAGGCAGGTAGCTGCTATGAATCATGCACCCATTGCGATCGTGAATATCTGATAAATTATAATTTTCGCGAAGATATTGGGCATCCTTTGCGCATCGGGTGTCTGCGTAAGTGTAAAGAGGCGTGAGAGGCGCGAAGTTTTTGTCGAGGCCGATCATACTGGAAACAAAGGTGTCGATCGCCACCGCATGGATATGAGTCACTTTGCCTTTTAGCTTCGCCAAAATAGAATCGACAACATCAACAACCGCCTTGGGAACCGCAAGCGGTTCAAACACCGCCATGCCCGTGGCATCCGTTTGCAATGCGACCTGGGCTCTGCCGAAATATGTTTCAGGTTCGATGATTCTGCAGGAAGCATCATAAAGCAGGGCCCGAACGGAAGATGTGCCAACATCGATTGCAAGTATGAAGGGCGGTTCGGCCTGCGAAAGAGAAATTCCAGGCATATCAGACCTTTGCGGAAAGAGCGAGATAAAGTACCGCCATGCGGACTGCGAGCCCATTGGTGACTTGTTTCAAGATGGCGCTATTGGGCATATCGGCAACTTCCGGGGTGAGTTCGATACCACGGTTGATGGGGCCGGGAGCGAGTAAAAGCATATCGGGTCTGCATTTTTTCACGCGGTCCATGGTCATGCCAAAGAGTCTGAAGTATTCCTGTATTGAAGGGAAAAGCCCGCTGCGTTGGCGCTCGAATTGTATTCGTAAAACATTGACAACATCGCATTCTGGAAGAATTTTATCGAGATCGTAGCTCGATCGAACGCCAAGTTCCTCTATCTCCTTGGGTATAAGTGTTGGCGGGCCACACACAATCACCTTTGCGCCAAGTTTTGTAAGGGTATGAATGTTACTTCGGGCAACCCTGCTGTGTGTGATGTCTCCAACCAATCCAACCGTCAGCCCCTTGATCTTTTTCTTTTCCTGAAGAATGGTGAATGCATCTAGCAGGCCCTGTGTGGGATGTTCGTGCGCACCATCGCCTGCATTGACGATTGAAACGCCCAATTGTTGGGCTAATAGGTGGGGCGTGCCCGGAACGGAGTGCCTGATGATAAAACCATTTACACCTAAAGCTAAAATGTTCTTGGCTGTATCGATGAAGCTTTCGCCTTTGCTGACGCTTGAGCCAGCGGGTGAGAAATCGATGGTTTCAGCGCCCAATCTGCGGGCAGCCAGTCCGAAGCTGACTCGCGTCCGGGTGGAAGATTCGAAGAATAGGTTGGCGATAACCTTTCCTTTTAGGAAGGTATGTTTCTTTTCCGGGTTACGGCTTGCCTCGACAAAGAATTCTGATGCTTTAAAGATGGTTTCCAATTCAGCAACGGAGAGGTCTTCGATTCCGAGGAGATGTTTTTTTGTCCAAGGTCCGCAATCAATCGCAGTTTCAGAGGAAGACATATTATGGATCCCGATTTATTTGGTGTCACTGGGCTGAGAATCCGTTTTCTCAAAGATAATGATATGTTGCCAGGGTAAAACTCCAATGGTTTCTTTGTGCTTGAGATCGTGGCCTTTCATTTCCAGTATGACTTGTTTTTCAGACATTTTATGAACGAGTTTGATGGGCACCTCTGGGTCTTCGCCACGGAACTCGACAAAAACCATGGTGCCACCCTTGCGTAACGCCTTGCACATGGCCTGGGTCATTTCGAAAGGAAACGCAAACTCATGGTAGACATCAACCATGATGATCATGTCGACGCTATTTTCAGTCAGCTTGGGATCTTTGTCGGTGCTGAGAATGGTTTCAACATTCTGGAGGGTTTTCTGTTTGGATTTTGCATTGATGATCTTGATCATTTCCTTCTGGATATCAACGGCAAGAACTTTTCCCTTGGGAAGCAAAGGGGCCATGCGAAATGAGAGATAACCGCTGCCCGCGCCTACATCCGCGACAATCATATGGGGTTTAAGTTTTAGGGATTCGATGAGCTTGGTGGTGTTTTCTTCTTTTTCGCGTTCGGGTCGTTCGAGCCATCCCGCAGCTTGATAGCCCATGACATGTGCTATTTCACGACCTTTAAAAAACTTCCCGATGCCGTTTGGATCATGAACTTTGCGTTCTTCGTAAAGGGAGTCTGTTTTGGAGGTTTGCGCAAAAGCTGTCGTGGAAAACATCAAGGTAAGGCAGGTTAAAAAGATTCGTAAGCTCATGGCTTTCCCCTGTATAAATCCCTGGGCTGTTCGGTTTCGTATGATCTTCAACTTGAAATTATTCTAGCATTCATTTGGTCAAAGTAGAATCGATAACAGTTTAAAAGAATTTAAAAATGTCAGGTGGAAGCCTTTTAAGAATACATTGCGGGTGATTGTGCCCAAAGGCTCAAGGTTTTTTGGGAAGAAGAACCTTGCTGTTTTCCAGGAACTGCAGGTGCTTTTTCCGAAGGGCAGGATCCACTTCAGCAGGATTGGTGGAATTCAAGTCGGATAAGTTTGCCTTGCAGGCTTTGCAACCAACGGTTTCAAGGTGGAATTTGATGTAATCAATTCTTTGAAGGTCGAGTGCCCCATCCTGATAACTGCTTAATTCTTCCCTGGAAGGGCAGCTAAGGTGTTCGCGCCTCCAGATCGCCCCGATGGAATGATCGCCCATGTCGCGATTTGCGATGATGCTTGAAAGTTGCGATTGTAACTCGGGAGATTCTCTGACAGCTTTTTCCACCCGGATGGTTTCCTGTTCACCAAGGTGGTCATCAATGAATGCATCAAGAATCGCCTTGGAAATAGTCATGAGTCAGAATCCTGTTCAAAAAACTCTGGGAATACATCTGTCGAGAGGTTTAAATTTTTTAAATTATCGATGATGAAATTAATTGCAAAAAAGCGATAGGAGGCAACGGTTCGGTTGCTTATGCCAAGAATATTTGCAGCTTCCTTGTTGCTTAAGGCATTCACAAAAAGTAATTCGATGGTTTTAAGTTTTATGTATTCTTTTTTCTGCGTGAGTTCGTTGATCAAAAGTGCAAGACATTTGGTGAGGGCAAGGTTTTCGAGTTTTTTCTTTTCATCACCCCTGTACCAGGTTGAGGCGCCCATTGCTGGATCGATAAAGGGGCTGACTTTGTGATTTCCGGAACTATCCACCGGATTTTCCACTGTTCGCGACTTACCCTGGCTTCTAAGCAAATCTGCAATCTTGTTGGAAAGGATGCCGAACAGGTAGCTTTGGATGCTTCTTGAGGCATCGAAATTATTTATTTTGGAAAGGAAACCCAAAAATGCTTCCTGCACCAGATCCTGACAGGATGCGTGATCCTTGATCTTGCCCTGCGCATAATTGGTAAGTCTTCCTTCATAACGTAAAACCAGCTCACTCCATGCCAGTTGATCCCCTTCTTGGATTTTTTTTACGAGCAAGCTTTCATCCAAAGAAACCATAATCACCTTTCTAAATACACAACCATCCGCATGATCAAAAAATACAGATGGTTTTCGCAAGCGAACTGCTATAGTGTACAAGTTCCCAAGGCGAATTGCTCTTGGGGGAATTCATCATATCAGGTAATACAGTATCACAATTGATTGTGGTTGAGAAACAATAATAATGATGTTAAGGATCATAGATAAATGTCGGAAACCTTAAATCGGATTCTTTTCTGGGTTCTTGCGGTTTGCAGCCTTGCAGCGGACCAATCCTCCAAGTATTTCATTTTTGATATGCTTGGTGATCCCGCCACCAATCATGTTCAGACTTTATTTCAATCAGACCAAAATGGCGGATTTCACCTGGTCGCCCAGTTCCAATATGACTTGGAAACCAGGCAGATGAAAAAAGACTCCCGTGGTAACCCCATTCCCTATGTGAACCAAGGTGCACTTTTTGGATTTCTTGGTAATCACCAGAGCCTTGCCAACGGACTTTTTGCTGTCATCAGTTGTGCCGCAGCCATGGCTATCGTTTTTTGGAGCACCCAAAAAGGTGCAACAAGTAGCTTGGCGCTTTCCGTTGCCCTCGGGTTTATTCTAGGCGGAACCCTGGGCAATTTTTATGACAGGCTGGTGTTCAATGGTGTCAGGGATTTTCTCCATTGGAATTACTTTTTCGACTGGCCCGTTTTCAACCTCGCTGACTGCTGGTTGGTGGGTGGCGCAATCCTGCTTATGCTTCTGGCATTTCAATCCCCGAAGGAAAACACAAAAAGCACTGAATCACCCATGGTTTAGGCCCGCCCCTTTAATTGGTTTTGACCCTTGCCATCGTTATAATCGACGCCCTTTCCCTTGCTTTATTCAAGGTTTAAATTGCTATCGAGCCTTTCTTCATTTAATTTGAAGGGATGATTCTTTTCTGAAAAGCATTCCCTGCCTTTGAGGTTTTCCATGCTTCGTTCCATTTCATTTTTCCTGCTTTTAATTCCCGGACTTGCATTTGGACAAGAGTCCATTCTTTTTCCCCGCACGCCTGATATTTCCCCAGATGCCAAAACGGTTGTTTTCAGTTATCTGGGGGATATTTGGACTGTTGACGCCACGGGTGGTAATGCCCGACCTCTCACCATCCATACCGCGCATGATTTTCAACCTGCTTTCAGCCCGGATGGAAAATTCATTGCTTTCAGTTCCAACAGACATGGCAGTTATGATTGTTTCATAATTCCTTCGCAGGGTGGGAAATCCAAAAGGCTTACATTCGATTCTGCAAATGACATGGTGTGTGGATGGAGCCCTGATTCTAAATCGGTGTTGTTTTCATCGAACAGGGGCTTAAGTTATCCGAATTTTTCCAACCTCTATTTGGTTTCCATCGATGGAGGGCAACCAATCCGTATTACCTTTGATGAAGCCAAGGATGGTGCGATACACCCCTCGGGGAATTCAATCGCCTACACCCGTGGGCCTGGCGCATGGTATAGAAAAGGATATAGAGGATCTTCAAATGATGATATATGGGTTGCCAATCTTGATGGGACCGGCAGTAATAAGATCACCGATTTCAACGGGCAGGATTCTTCCCCGATGTGGGGCAGGAATGGAGATGCGATTTATTATGTAAGTGAGGTTTTTGGAAACCCACCCAATATCGTCCGTAGGGAAAACAAGGCGGGGGCCAAACCCGTTAAAATCACGAACCACACATCCGAGGGAGTTCGTAAGGCCCGCATCAGCGCAAATGGTGCAGCCATCGTTTATGAGTGTGGCCCGGATATTTGTTTTCTTGATGCATCCATGCCAAACTCTCCACGCAAAATACAAATCAAGGCGCTCGCAGATGACAAAACCAATACCGATCGACTGGTGACTTTCACCCAAAATGCTTCTGAATTTGCATTGAACAAAGATGAATCCTCGGTGATTTTCGGGGTTCATGGTGACTTGTACCGGATGGGGATTTCTGGAGCTGGCAAGGCGGTTAGATTGACAGACACGCCTGCGGATGATTTCGGCGTTGTCTGGGCGCCTGATTCTTCGAAGGCTGCGTTTCTTTCGGATCGTACCGGAAGAGTCGAGGTCTTCCTATTGGAATCCGCCGATGCAGAACATCCTAAGTTTATTGAAGCCCATCAGTTTAAAGTCAAGCAGATCACCAATGATGAGAAGCCTGAATCGGGCCTGACTTTTTCACCGGATGGGAAAAAAATATACTTCCTCAGGGTGGGGAAGTTATGGAGCATGAATCTGGATGGCTCTGAACAAAAAGAAGTCGTATCCCTTTCCATGGTCACGGAGTATTCCTGGTCTCCCGATGGGAAATGGATTGTTTACTCCCGGAGGGATGGATCTTTTGCAAGCGAGCTGTTTGTAATACCCGCAAGTGGCCCCACGAAAGAGAACCCGCCAAAAAACATCACCCGTTATGCCACTTCGAATTATTCCCCCACTTGGAGCTCTGATGGCAAAAGAATCGCATTTGTAAGCGAGCGTAGGAACATCCCTGGATTGTTCGTTATGGAAATGCAAAAGCCCGCCGCCAATGGCAAAACCAACTCGGAATTGGGAGTAATCGATTTCGACGAAATACATTCCAGAGTTAATGCAGTTGGCACGATGAACACCACGGATGCCGCGATTTCTCCCAGTGGTTCCAAGATTGCATTCCGGTCTGGCGATGAACTTTGGGTTGCTTCCGTTGCTGGTGGTCAAGTCACCAAGCTTTCTACAGGCTTGGCCAAGCCCCAGGGAATCTATTGGTCTAAAAAGTCCAATGACCTTGTTTATTTCAGGGATGGCAATGGAAGCCTTCGCACTGCCAAAGCTTCTTCTGCGATTCCGGGCGCAGATTTGGGTTCTGTTTCTTTCCGCATAAAGATGATGATCAAGGCGGATGAGGAAAATCTTGAGATATTTGATCAATGCTGGCGTTTGCTTGCGGATAACTTTTATGATGCCAAGTTTCATGGCGCAGATTGGAATTTAGTCCGCCAGAGATACAGGCCCATGGTAAGTCATGTCCCCATGAAAGAGGATTTTCAGGCCCTGGTATTATTAATGCTGGGCGAATTAAATGCATCCCACCTTGGATTGCAAATGACTTCAAGTCTGCCTGATGAACAAACTCCTGAACTGGGAATTCTCTTTGATGAATCATTCAGGGGCAGGGGACTGAAGATAGCGGAGGTTATCAAGCGCGGGCCTGCGGATAAGCGGGGGCTGGATCTAAAACCAGGCGAAATTATTTTCGCCGTCAATGGAGTCGAGCTTAATCCGATGGTGGAGGTCAGCCAGATTTTAAATGGTAAAGTTGATGAGCCTGTTGTTTTATCCGTTGGCACGGAGGTTTCTCCAGATCCCAAGATCAAAAACCGTAGATCCATGGAAATCACCCCGGTCACCCGTGAGCGAATGGTGCCACTTCTTTATGATCGCTGGGTTAATTCAAATGCGAAAAAAGTTTCGGAGATGAGTAATGGCAGGGTTGGTTACATCCATATTCCAAGCATGGATGATGCCGGCCTTGATAGGTTTGTTCGCTCTCTTTATTCAGATAACTTTGATAAGGAGGCATTGGTGCTGGATGTTCGTTTCAATGGCGGTGGATTCACGCACGACCAGGTTTTGAATTATCTTGGAGCGCAGGATCACACGAAGTTTTTGCATCGGGAGGGAGACAAGGGCGCGGTTTTACGAAGCTATGATCGCAAGTGGACCAAGCCTGTAATTCTTTTGATCAACAACAGATCCTATAGCGATGCGGAGATTTTTCCCAACGCCTTCAAAACACTTGGGATAGGCAAGCTTGTTGGTCAACCTACGGGCGGCATGGTGATCGGCACGGGTAGTACCAAGTTGATTGATGGATCAACTTTTAGAATTCCAAGGATTGGGGTTTATACCAATCTGGGCGTGGATATGGATACCGTTGGAGTGGAACCTGATATTCTGGTTGAGCCATTGCCTGATGACTTGAAAAAAGGAATTGATGCGCAATTACAAAAAGCTGTTGAGGTCATACTCAAGGACATGCAGTCGGGGGATTTGAAAAAATCCGCGAAAGAAAAGATTCTCAACCCCATTCGCTGAAATTAATAAGTGAGACACTTTTTTTTATTATGAGCGGGTTGGAAAGTTAGATAGAAATCTTCCACGGTGGCAAGATGACTTTCGAATCAATTTTTGTTTTTCATTATTTGGGATTGAATCTCTTTGCTGAATAGTGGAAGTAATCATAGACTAAAAGAAGTGAACTGTTTTAATGAAATGGTTTGCTGGATTTTAGTTTAAAAGCGTTTGTGCCAAAGGTGGCATTATTTCAACAATAAAAATTGAGGTGTCCGATGCCTTCGGCCCTTCTTGTTCAATACTTTATCGATCTGCCCAGTCCCCGCGAGGGTGAGGACTTTTCTGAATGGCGCGCACGGCATTTCAAAGCCACGAAGCGTTTTAAAAAACGCGTGCTTGCCAAATATACTGAAGGCACTCTGATCAGGCTTTTAGATCACAAATCTTCCGAAGCACGTAAAGCATCCCTTTTTGCCCTTGGGCTTTTAGGCACCATGGAAGCCAATCCCATCATGGCCAGGTTGTTGCATGATGGTGATAGCGATGTTGCAGATATGGCTACAGCGAGCCTTTGGAATCTTTGGTTTAGGGCGGACAGCGAAGAAAATAATACGGAGTTGCAGAAAGCAACCCGGGTAAGAGACCGCGAAAAAGCACTGGCATCGATGACAAGTTTGATCGAGAAGGCCCCGGAATTTGCCGAGGCTCTCAACCAACGGGCGATTGTTTATTTCCGCATGAAACAATACGAGGATTCCATCGCTGATTGCCAGAGGGTTTTAGATTTAAACCCCTGGCATTTTGGTGCCCAAGTGGGAATGGCACAAAGTTTCATGAAAATGAAAAAGCATCGATCCGCACTTAAAGCTTTTAGAAATACGCTTAAAATTCATCCCCGCATGGAAGGTGTCGCAGATGCAATTCGCACCTTGGAAAAGGTATTAGGGGAAGATGGCGGGCGTAAAGACGATAAAAAGTAGAATCAGGTGCCTAATTCCCCGGTCTGGCGTGCAATCATGGGCTAAATCGGGTTCCCATTTGAAATATTCCCTTCAATTTCAGCATTAATTCGCCCCTTATCCCATAAAATTGCGAATATTCCGCGACTCCAACTTGAATGAATTGCTCATAATTGCTAGTTTGACATCTTAACCTGTTGCAAAATTGTTATGCAACATTCATTATGTTTTTTGGTATGGGAGTATTATTCATGGCTCGCCGCCTTCCCAATCGTAAAGATTTACGCGCTGCTAACGATGCCGCTGAAAATCGGAAAAAAGCAAAAGCTAAAGAAGAAGAAGAGCTCCTCGAAGACGAGGAAGATGATGAAGACGATGACGAGGATGAAGACGACGATGATGATGATACCGATGATGAAGGCGATGACGAAGGCGATGACGAAGCCGACGATGATTTTCCTGATTCGGAAGATGAAGGAGATGAAGGGGACGATGAGGATCGCCCTAAAAAGAAGAAAAAGAAGGCTTTAAAAAAGCCGAAGAAGGAAGCTAAAGAGAAGAAACCGCGCAAGACTCGCGCATCCAAAGTTGTGCGAATGAAACTTGTGTGGGGTGTATTCAGCAATTCCAATCAGAGGGTGGCGGTCTTCGATTACCCGAAGAAGAAGGATGCAAACGAACACGCAGAAAAGTTGACTGCCGACAAGAAGACAGGCGGACCTTACTTTGTTCAGCCCGTGAAAGAGTTGATCGAAGAGTAATTGTTTGTTTGGAAGATTGATCAAAAGAAAAAGCCCGGCATGATGCCGGGCTTTTTCTTTTGGCTTAACTTCATCCTGTGGAAGTTACGTCAGGTTCACATCTTTGGATTGCATCAATTGCTCGATGGATTTGATCTTGGATTCCACGGAAATTACATTGGGAAGATCAAAGGTATGGTTTTGCGCCCCTGATGTCTTGATGATGAGGTCGCCCGTGCCGATATTCAAGAACCAAAGCCCCAGGATGCCGTGCCTGAAAATATCACTGCGCTGTTTTTCAAAAGTGAGGCCGGTGGCATCATAAACTTTTTCGCCATCACCAATCTCAGTTCGAACCCGCAATTGCCCCGGGCTGAATGTCACATAAATCTGACGATCAAAAAACATAAACGCTATCAGCCAGATGATAAGTAAGCCAGTGGATGTGAATAGGTATCCGCCCAGATTGATGCGGATATCAAGGAGTGAGAACGCACTGGTGATTTTTTCCCAGTAACCTGCCAGCATTAGAATGGTGACCCCCATGATGATCACAACAATGACGAGGATAGACCACATTCCGCGCAGGGATACACTGGTGATGAAAATAGTAAGTAGAAGCGTTAGGCAGAAAATTACGCCATAGTTTTTGCTTTGTGCCACATAAAGAGTGGGTTGGATCAACGATCCTTTTTCATCTTTTAGAAAATTTTCGTTGTCAGGTACAGTGATGACATTTCGCTCTTTTCCATCTTTGAACTCAATGGGTTTTACTTCCGCATGAATAGGAACAACCATCAAGAGGTGGTGATCCCAAAGGGTAAGTGCAGCAAGAATATAGCCTACAAACCAAACAGGCCACCAGTAGAACAGCATGGAATGGCTGTAAACGGTGATATCTCTGGGCTTTGATGGTAATGTGCTGGGGGATGTTGAATCAGTGGACATGGGCCTATTCTCCAGTATTCGTTGCTAAACATTTTGACAAAAAGAAACTCAACCACGGCTTAACCCTAAGGGGCCGGGGTTGAGTTGTCAAGAATTCAAAAGAATTACTTTCCTGCTTCTGGAATGTAATTAAGAGTGTAGTAGGCTTCGGGGTGAAGCAAGGGTAGACCGTCTTTTGATCGAACACCTGCAACGGTGAGATCGTGGATATGGCCGGCAACGGGTTTGTCGATAACGATTCGAACGCTTTTGTTATCAGGGGCAACCACTGCGGAGGTGATTTTGGGGTAGGTGAAATCAACCTCGGGGCTGCCATAGGCAGATTGGTAAATATAGCAGTAGGTGCTCATTTTGTAAGAAGCAACATCAGCAGCGGTTTTAGGATCAACAGGATGGGTGAAGGTGAGTTCAAAACCATCGTTTTTAGCATGCATCTCATGGATTTCGAAAGGAACCTTCCCGGTCCAATCCAAACGCTCGAGGGCGAAAGGCTTGTTGCCATGCGAGCCCCAACCGCGATTGGTCCCCCCCACGAAAAGGTGCCCGTTTTTGGATGCCATCACTGGGACATTGCCAGAACCAAAACCTTTTCTAAAAGGGAAGCAAGCGCCTTGGTATCTGCCATGAACCTTTTCGAGATGAACGCGCATGACGGTACTATTGGTTTGATCCGAAACAAAGAGCTGGTTTTGGAAAGGGCCAAACTTGCCTTCAGATTTATCGAAGTCGATACCTGAAGCAGATTGCCCCATTTTCTTATAGGGGAAATAAATGGCAGGGGGCATTAATTGTGGAATGCGCTCCGCTTCGATCATCATTCGTGATCCGCTTTTTGGGGTTTCGGGCTTGGCCCCTGCAAGCTTTGCTTCCTTTAGATCAAACCACTTGTTGCCATCCGGGTGCCCTTGAAAGGATCCTGGTAGAAGATGTTTGAGGCTGCTTGTGCCATTCCATGGCCCTTGGTTATCGGTATAGAAGCAATCACCTGCAGCATTAAAACCAATACCACCAGGCGAACGGATTCCACTGCATGTGGGGGTGAATGTTCCATCAGCATTGACGCGAACACACCAGCCACGATACTTGCTATTGCTGCTAAAGGAACCTGTAAGGCAAAGAACAATCCAGACGTTACCATCCTTGTCGAATTTGGAGCCGAAGGCGTATTCGTGATAATCGCCATTGATTTCCCAGGCATCAGAAACAGTTTGGAAGATGTCCGCTTTGCCATCGCCGTTGGAATCTTTAAGCTTGGTGAGTTCGCCACGCTGGGTGGCATAAATCCAACCATCCTTTGAAGCCAGTCCTAGCACTTCGTGTAGGCCATGTGCATAACGGGTCCACTTTGCATCCTTGGCGAGATCCTTGGCGAAGGGGTTTTCGATGGACCAGATTTCCCCCCTGCGGGAACTGACAAAAAGTTTATTATCCGCGGTAAGTTCAATTGCGCCTGCTTCAAGTACGACATCTTTTGGGATTTCGAATTTGACTATTTTGTAATAGTCATCCTCGGTGGGAACAGGTTCTGCAGCTTTGGAGAAAGACGCAAGAAGGAGGCCGGTGAAAAGGCCGGAAAGAAGTAATGTGTTTTTCATATTAAGTGTCCCTGAAGCTTTAAGTGTTAAGGTAAGTTACCAGGAATATTCCTGAACAAGTTTGCATGTGCCGTTTTCGAAAACCACAGGCACAAGGATTTCCTTTTTGCCATTGGATTCTCGAACCAGAGGTTTATTGGTTCCCACCAATCGGAATTTGTATTCCCCATCGACCATGAACCATCCGTCTTTTTGTTCTTCAATTTTCGTGCCCACAGCGGCCCTTAAGTAAAGCAATGAGGGCGGTGTTTTGCTTTCAAGGGTGAACGATCGTGAGAACCCCCCCTCCTTGTTTTTTGTGGGTACGGGGAAGTCGGAGATCATGACATCGGCATATTTGTAATGGAAAGCCGGCCTACCCATCGCATCGATTGTGTAACTGATGAAGGATCCTGCTTGTTCCTTAGAGGTGATCGCGGGCCAGTTTTCTTTCTCGCTCGCCAGGGTTGCAAAGGTGGGCCCTGCAGGGAGGGATATCACATTGTCGCCCAGGGGTGGCTGATAACCAACTCCGCGATCGCGCCAATGTCTGGCTGCGTCAATAAATGCGCCCTGCCATATCATTGCGACTCGCAGAGAGTTTGCATCAAAAGCCAGGTTCACTTTTTCAGGGTAACCAACACCAATGGCTCGGGCACCTGCTCCTTCAATAAAGTTGCGATAGATGATCGGTTCTTTTTCTGGCACAAGCACAATCGCTTCGCGTGAAAGGCCTTCGGGGGGCGAAGCTTTGCCACCCTGGCTAAGGTAAACATAGATACCTTCGATTTGTTTCTTGGTGCTGCCTTCAAGGATATCGTCAAAGAATGTTTTACCCATTGGCCAGGGGGCAGGCATTCTGGTTCCGGGCCTGAACTGTTGGGGATCCATCATATAGCGCTGAAACCAATCGCGCTTTAATCTTTGGGGCATATTCGTAAGATCGAGAGCTTGAATACCTTCCGCCTTTTGGTTGTTGAAGGTATGGCATTTGATGCAACCTAGGGCTTTGGATCCAACCAAAAGCCTGCCGGAGGTTTTTACTTTCGCTGGCGTGTCTGCAAACTGGATAGCTTCTACGGGTGCGATAGTATCAACTTCTTCCAGTGGTTTTATCAGATGATTAACATTGCCACTGCCATACTTGGGCATTCTTACGAGCATGTAAGGCCTTACTTTTGTTCCTTGTTCAAGAACTTGTTTAAGCCAATCGGGGTTAAGCTTGGCGCCAACGCCTGTTAAAGCAGGAGGTAGTCTGCCTTCATCTCCCATTTCGGGTTGGGTGGAAACAAAGGAGGCATTACGAGAATCTTCAGGTCCACCGATTTTGTCACGCTGGTGACAAGCGTAGCAATTCAAAGATAGGAAGGTTTGATTGATCAGAGACTTGCTATCAGGGGCTTGGGGCATGCTGGCAAGGTTTTTGAGGGCCAGGGCGATTGCAGCCTTTTGTTTCCCATCAAGAGCAAAGTCGGGTGATTTACCTTGTGGGTTTTCAGAAAGACAACCAGTTTCGGGGCGCAACTTCAATAATTCCGGCCCTTGAATTACTGAGGCAATCCGCTTGTTGTTTTCATTAAGTCCATGGCAATTCGCACATCCTACAGAAGCAAAGAGGGCTCTACCTTTGGTTGCCAGGGCTAAATCTAATTTAAAGGGTTCAGGCTGGCCGGGGGCAGCATTAACCTTTGCAACTGTGGCAGATCCTTCAGCGGTTTTTTCATCTATCGAGCAAATCCCAGCCAGTGGCTGCCTGGGCAGATTACCGCCTTCAATTTCAACGGATAAAGAGTATTCGCCCCCACCATCAAAAATACCAACCTCAACTTTATGTTCACCCTTGTATAGTTCAACTGTTTTGCTGACCACCGTGTGCGGATGAATTCCATCATTATCAATGATAAGCTTGCCATCGATCCAGATTTTTGAACCGTCATCACTGCCGAGATGAAGGGTGTATTTCCCTGCGCTTTGTAATTTGAACCAACCTTCAAAGCGAAGCGCATTGTTGTTGGTTTTTTGTGCAACTTCCACATCGAAATCAGAGGCGGTACCTTTGGCAGCGGCTGTAATCTTGGTAAAGTCAGGGAGTTTTGTCCATGATCCCTCGAAATATTCAAACTTCAATACGCTTGCGGACTTCGGTGTGGCTTTAGTATTTTGAAGTAGATAACACGCAACTGCCTGAGCCTCTTTTTTATCTTTAAGAACCGCGGGCATTCTTCCAGAGGGGCGAACCTGATGAGGATTTTCCAGAAAGTTGGTAAGCGAACCGACCGTGTATTTATTTTCAAGCGATCCCAGTGGAACGGAATTATTGACATTGAGAATTTCTTTGCCAGCCTGATCCCTACCCGCATGACATGAGACGCAACCCGACTGGGCAAAAAGAACCTTCCCCAACGCGACTTGTTTGGGATCGAAGATCAGTTTTTCGCCAGGCCCGGATTGTTGGGCCAGAAAGTGCGCCAAGGCTTTTGCAGCGGCTTGTTTTTCTTCCTCGGTATTTCCCAATGATACTTGGGGCATGGTTGAGCCAGGTTTTATCTCATGCGTTTTTGCAATAAAGCCTTCAAAATATTCTGGCTTGATTCTTCCGCCAACCTTTTCCAACAACGGCGCCTGCTTTGCCTGGATTAATCCTTTTGAGATGGTGCCAGGCGCATGACAACTGGTGCAGTTTAATTCTCCGAGCAACAGTAAACCCAATTGGGCCTGTTCAATTTCTTTTCCCTGGGAAAACCGTTCGAACCCGGGAACGATGGGTCTTTTGGTTGCATCGGCCGCCAATATCTGGGCTGGGTTGATTGCTGTAATAACAAGGCAAAGAGCAAGCACGCTAATATTTTTTTTCATGGTATTGTGATTTTCTGGAGGCATTAATAATCTGGGGCTAAAAAAGAAAGCATGACCATCATGCTTTCTTATATTTAATCATTAACTGAAGAACTAAATAATAAAAGATTTGTTTTTTAAAGCAAAGAGTTTTGTTGGAAATTGTTCAGATTAGTCCGGTGAGCCAGTTTCCCCGTAGGGACGGGCATGGCTTGGTGCAAGCACATGATCTTGAAAGTGTTTGCCTGCCAAAATTTTGTGGTCTTCGTTCAGAAAGATATCATCGCCAATGCTGTTTTGTTTTCGGGTGGGCAACCAGCGTACATGCCCGCCAACAAATAAAACATTGTTTCCCGAACCGCCATGATTAAAGGCCATCTTGGAAGTGGCGGGATTGTTTTTATCTGCCAAAATGGGTGAGTCATCAGGGGATTTGTTGGAAAGGCCAGCAAGTGAACCCTGGTTGTTGTAGCCAAGGGAATACGCGTAATCACCGCCCGCATCCTTGGTCAGGCGTTGATAGCCTGGGTTGGATTTATTTTGATACATGGATGCAAGTTGTTCGAGATTGGTTTCGGTGGGAAGTTTGCGTTGGTTGGCGGGGCAGGAAACGGAATGGTAATCACCCAATAAGCCATGTTGTCGGAGAGTGGGGACATAAACGCCTGCGAAGCTTCGCGGGCCATTAGGTTCAACGAAGGGGAATTTCCCATCAGGCTGCAAAGAGGCATAATGCTGGAAGGATTTATGAAATTCGCGCATGTTGTTGGCACATGCCAGCTTTTCCGCCTGGGTCCGGGTTTGGTGCAACCAAGGCGCAAGAACCCCGCTGATGATGATCAAAAGCCCTGCTGCCACCAGAAGATCAAACCTTCTAATGGAGTTTCTATAATTCCCCGCCTGGTGGATTGACTGTTTTTTTTGTTTTAACTGAATGGTTTGAGTTTTGGCACCCCTGACACGCAGGATAGTTCTCTTGGCAAGATTAAAAGATGGCGGATCTGAAGCTCGGTCTTCGTTTAGCAGATTGAGACTCTTACGCATCACTTCCAAATGCGCTTGAGCCTCAGGCTCTGAAAGAAGACGGCGCTTTATCTCCGCCACTTCGGCCGACTCATGAATATTCATCGCGTAACGCAAAATCTGGTCCATATCTTCACCATTTTCATTCTTCATGAAACCACATCCTGCATTTGTTCCCACGATTGCTGAAATTTTTCCAGAGCTGCATGCAACCTGGATTTTACCGTACCTAATGGTATCCCGAGGACTTCGCTGATTTCCTGATATTTAAACTCGTGAAAGTAGGCCAATAATAATACCTGACGCAAATTTTCAGGAAGCATATCTATCGCCTTACGAACCTGAACTTTGTTTTCACCCATGATTGCAGGGTTGTCAGGCTTTTCATTATTACTTTCCAACGCATCTCGAAGATTTCCTACCTTCGTGGTGCTTTCACCATTGCTCCAATCGCTTTCAAGGCTTATTGCCTGGCGCCTTTTTCTTTTCCTTGAAGCATCAATTGCCTGGTTCGTTGCTATCGCGTATAACCAAGGCTTGAACTTTCTACCTTCTTCAAAGTTTTCAGCTTTTTGATAAATCGTCATGAAAGTATTTTGAAAAGTATCTTCCGCAAGCTCTCGATTGCGAAGATATCTGTTCAGGTAACCAAATAACTCACCCTCATAACGATGAACTAAAGCATCAAAGGCGGTAACATTACCGGCACGAAAAAGCTTGAACAACTCTTCGTCAGACCTTTCTGGTATCTTTGATGACTGACTCACACTACCTGTGCTTTCTACGCTGCCGCTGTGCAAAAGGTTCGCTACATTTGGTAAAAACTTTTTCAATCGTTAAAAAGAGCCTGTTTTTAACGAAATTGGGCTACTATGCTATTTTTTGAATTCTCGGAAGTAAGGGTTTTACCTTACCATTCTCCAACTCTGCAAGGATTTTAATGTCTGAATTGCTGATTATCGGATTTAAAGCCGCAGCATAATTGATAGACGCCCAAGGCGCCTGGAAATTAAAGCTGGTGTACAATTTTTCAGCAAGCTTTGGTAGAAAAGGCTTGAGAAGCACCGCGGCTATCCTTATTGCCTCGATTAATTGCACCAGTACGATTTTAGTTTTTTCCTTGTCTGTTTTTACAAGAGTCCAAGGTGCGGTTTTTTCTGCATATTGGTTCGCAGGATCTAAAATCAATGTCCAGATCTTTTGTAGTGCCTGGCTGTAATGGCAACTCTCAACCAAGCTTTGAACTTGGCTTACTATTGATTTTAAATTTTCTTTTTCAAACAGGAGTTCATCAGGGGGGCTGATATCTTTGAGTTCCCCCTCGTAATTCTTGCCTATCAATCCCACAACCCGGCTGTAGAGATTGCCGAGATTGTTTGCGAGATCGGAATTGTAAATGTCCATGAATCGTTGCAGGCTGAATTCCCCATCTCCGGGGAAAGGGCATTCCCTGAGAAAATAATAGCGAAAAGCTTCTGCGCTGAACTTGGTGATGATATCCATCGGCTCAACCACATTGCCCAGAGATTTACTGATTTTCTGGACATCTCCGGTTTCTTCATTTTTGACATAAACAAAGCCATGGCCGAAGACTTTTTTAGGCGGGGCAATTCCCGCAGCAAAGCACATGGCGGGCCATAGGGCGCAATGAAACCGGGTGATGTCTTTGCCAATCACATGCAAATCTGCAGGCCAATATTCGTTGAACTTTGCTTCATTTTCGCCATAACCAATAGCGGTTATGTAATTCAGCAGGGCATCAAACCAGACATAAATGGTGAATTCCGGATCAAAGGGAACTGGTATGCCCCAGGTTTG
>CAZYAY010000044.1:23147-28056 GCA_964646215.1 uncultured Candidatus Kuenenia sp.
CCGTTATCAAAAACTTTTTGGGTGAATGATTGGCAGCATTTGTGATGTCTGGGTTCGCTTGTTTGGATGAAATCATCAAAGCTTATATCCAAGGCCCGCCATACTTCTTTAAATTGGTTTGCCATCTCGTCGCAATAAGCCTTGGCATCAAGATTAAGTTCAGCGGCCCTGCGTGCGACCTTGATGGTGTTTTCATCATTGCCCATGAGAAAGAAAACATTTTTTCCCTGCATGCGCTGGAATCGAGCCTGAACATCAGCCCCAATTTTTTCGAAGGCGGTGCCGATATGCGGCCTGCTGTTGGGGTAATCGATGGCAGTGGTGATGAAGAAGTTCTGGCCCGAAGACATAAGGAACCCTTGTAATCAAGAAAGTAGGAAAAATCTTAAGAAGGTAATTCTAGCAAAAATTGTGGTTAAATAAACAAAAACTCAGAAAGGGAGAGGGTTAAGGATCAGAAAAAATAAAAAAAACTTGACGCATATCGAATAGAGTACTAAATTAGTTTAGGGTTGATCTTGAGACTCAGTATCAATAAAAGCTTGCAAGGAAATTAAATGATCCTCGCTAATTGCAAAAAAGCCTTTACGCTCATCGAACTTCTTGTGGTTATTGCAATCATTGCGATTCTCATTGGATTGCTACTCCCAGCGGTTCAAAAAGTTCGCGAAGCAGCGGCCAGGCTTTCCTGTGCCAACAACTTAAAGCAGATAGGTTTGGCAATGCATAACTACGAAAACACCTTTCAATTTTTCCCCACTGCAGGATCTTATCCGATTGTTACTTCTCCTAATATTCGGGCTTCCAAATCCTGGTCTGTTCATTCCAGACTTCTGCCTTTTATTGAACAAGAAAACCTTCAAAGGCTAATTGATTTTACCCAGTCATATGATGTTCAGCCCAATGTAACCCAGCAAAAAATCCCGACGTTCGTTTGCCCTAGTGAACCCAAATCTATTCCCAGGCCAGACGGGGCTTTAACTCACTTCCCTTTAAATTATGGCGCTAATATGGGGTCTTGGATGATCTTTGATCCTTCAACCACGCAAGGCCTTGGTGGCGATGGGGCTTTTGCTGTGAACCGAAATATTCGAATGAGTGACATCATGGATGGTACAAGCCAAACCATTGCTTTTTCTGAAATTAAAGCTTACACCCCTTATCTTCGCGATGGGGGCAACCCTGCTGCCGCGGGAACCGCAATGCCTGCCACGACTTCTCAAGTGGTAGGTTATGGTGGAACATTTAAAACTGATTCAGGCCATACCGAATGGGTTGATGCCAGAGTTCATCAATCAGGTTTTACAGCAAACTTTACACCTAATACCAAGGTTCCTTTTAATTCTGGTGGGACTGAATATGACATTGATTTTAGTTCCATGCGTGAAGGCCTTAGCCCAACTGCAATTACTTTTGCTACCGTAACCTCCCGTAGTTATCACTCTGGCATTGTTAACACGGTTTTAATGGATGGATCCGTGAAATCAATTCCCAACAGTATTGATCCCATTGTCTGGCGAGGCATGGGCACGCGGGCTGGTGGTGAATCAGCCCAAGGTGTTCCTTGATACTTTTATAAGCATGTTGCTTCTATGAGACTTGCTTATTTCTTTTTGTTGAAAGCTTTTCTTCGTTCAGAGAAATAAACTTCCACATCTTTGGTGCTAAGTGTATTGAAAATTTCATCTTTTTCGAGCCATCCCCGTCTGGCAACCGAAACACCGTAGTCATAGTATTCCAAGTCTTCAGTGCTATGGGCATCGGGATTAATCACCAATTTGACACCAAGTTCCTTGGCCCGCTTACAGTGGATCCAATCCAGGTCAAGCCTCAAGGGGTGCGCATTAATTTCAATGAGGGTTTTTGTTTTAACTGCTTCTTGAAGTACCGCTTCTTGATTGACTGCGTAGCCATCCCTTCGCAAAAGAAGCCTGCCTGTAAGGTGGCCGATCATGGTGATAGCAGGATGATTCATCGCCTTGATAATTCTTGTGGTCATTTCTTCGCGGGGCATTTGAAAATGGGTATGCACACTTCCCACCACATAATCAAAGAGCGATAAAATTTCGTCATCATAATCTAGAGAGCCATCTGCAAGAATATCGCATTCGATTCCCTTGAAAATCTTAAAGCCTTTCATCTTTGCATTTACTTCATCGATTTCAGCGATTTGTTTTTTCACCCGGTCGGGGCTTAAACCATTGGCAACGGTCAGCGATTGCGAGTGATCTCCAAAGCCCAGATATTTCAAACCCATACTTTTGGCTTTGTTGGCCATTTCTTCAAGAGTGTTGGCACCATCGCTGTAGGTGGTATGGTTATGAAATACGCCTTGGATTTGTTTGGATTCAATCAGGGCTGGAAGCTTTCCCTTTAAGGCTGCATTAATTTCCCCTGTATCTTCCCGTAGTTCTGGCGCAATGTAGGGAAGATCAAGTGCCTTGTAGATATCTTCTTCCGTCTTGCATTTGATGCTTTTATTTTCGCCCGTCAAGCCATACTCGTTTAACTTCAGGCCGTATTCAATTGCCCGCGATCGCATCGCGACATTGTGTTCTTTGCTGCCTGTGAAATATGCAAGTGCAAAGGGGAATTCTTCATCTTTGATCACCCTAAGATCGGCTTGCATTTTAATTCTGCTACCATTCACCAGGGCCTCAACAAAAATGCTGGACTTGGTTTCGCCATGCCCAAGCACTTGAATCACTCCCGGAGCGCTAACAAACTTTTCCATTATGGGTGCAGGGTTTTTTGACGACACTAGAACGTCTATATCCTTGACGGTTTCTTTTCTTCGGCGCAAGCTGCCACATACTTCTATTCGAATGACTTCTTTCATGTCTTTTAAAAGATTAAGAAGGGTGTTTGCAACAGAGTCGGCTTCATCGAGCCGAACTCTTCCTGCAACAGACCCTAGGAATTCGAGCCCTTCAAGGATTTTTTGCTGGGTCTTGTCACCAAAACCTTTGAGAGAGGCCACCTTCCCCTCCGTGCACGCGGACTTAAGTTTTTCAAGTGAATCAATTTGAAGTTGATCGTAGAGGGCTTTCACTTTCTTCGGCCCTAGGCCTTGGATGGCGAGCATTTTCACCAGGCCAGGAGGAACTTTGGCCCTTAGTTCCTCGAGGTATTCGAATTTCCCTGTTTTTATCATCGAGGTGATTTTTTCTTGCAGCGTTGCACCAATTCCAGCTATTTCTCCGAGAGTACCCTTGTTTACATAAGAGGCTATTTCATCGGTCAATTGGCCAATTGTGCGGGATGCATTTGCGTAGGCATTCACCTTGAAAGGGTTTTCGCCCAGTAATTCCATCAAGGTTCCGACTTCTGCCAAAGCTTCTGAAACTTGCTGATTATCCATGGGCGAACCTCTGCTAAAGAAATTGGTGCAAGTTGAACCTAAGGTATTTGGGGGTGAATATCAAGCATGGCGGTATTAAAAAAACAAGCCATGCCTTTTAAAGCATGGCTTGAAGTTTAATTAATAGGGAAAGGAATTAAGCGGCTTCGCGGATTCTTTCCATTTGTTGGTAAGGATGCATCATCACTTCGAAAGCAGTGACGATTCGGTCGTTACCTCTTCCATCGATGAGATACCTGCCACATCGCGACATCGATTGTCGTTCGAGGTTGTCATCAAGAAGATCAACAACAGCTTCACGCAGGATGGAAGGATTAAGGGTTTCGTGCCAGCCCAGACAGGCGGCAGCACCTTCTTCTTCCAATCTTGTAGCGGTGGGCCAATGGGCTTCGTTTTGCACGATGATGAGCTGTGGTAAGCCGATGCATGCGAATTCGAGAGACCAGGAATTGCCCGCAGTGATTGCAAAGTGGGCGCGTGACAATTTGGGTGGGATTTCTGAGGGTTCAGTGAACACCCCTATTTTTCCCTCTGATTGTTCTGCGAGTTTTCGCAGTTCATCAATGTTTGAATAATAAGACCTCGCAAGGATATCAACCCGGCTTACCTTAGGGGTATTTATCAATTGCTTGGCGATTTCCCCTGCTTGGTTGTTGGGATCGTAATCACCGAGTGCAACCACAGCCTTGTAAGGTGGTAGTGGTTCCTGGGATCGTAAGGCCCGGACTCTGCGGATTTCCGAGCGGACAAGTGCGTAGCGCTCGCCTGCAAGGATCTGGGTGCCCTTGGGGATATCGTAGGCTTCGATGGATGGCCCTAGCAATGGATTGAAAACGATGTTTGAAGGGAAGTCGCCTTGGGCAAGGTGATCAACCGAAACGACCATCACGCCAGAATCTTTTAATGCTGCGAGGTATTCGCCTGTTGCGTTGGGGGAATCGACAAAAACAGCAGAGGCTTCGATTCTGCGCGATTCTTGGAGTACTTCTGCCAGGTCTTCTGCAGAGCCCAGAGGTGCGCTTGCTTCCATCCATTCAAAGCCCGCACGTTTGATTTGAAAACCAAGAGAGCCTGGGTTGAAAGAGGAAAGGAAAAAAGCTTGTCGCCTTCTTCTTTGCAGGGCTGCTGCTAAAACTAGGCATCGAGTCATTTGCTCGTAACCTTGTTCGGGATTTGCATCAACGCGAATAATAACTGGTGCTCGGGTCATCTTCCTGTTCCATTGGAAAATTATGATGTAATGGTCGCTTATTGCGACCCCATTTACGCAAACTTCTTTGCAAAAATATGCCAAGAAGAATCGCGACGGAAAAGGTGTCCAGCCTTTCCCGGCCTCATCTATGCCATTGAAAAGACGTATCTTTCCTTCTGACATTTCACAAAATATCAATGGTGCAAATCTAGGTGGTCGACCTAGGGGAGCGGCCCCCCGGGTTGGGTAGGAACGGAAGAATTGTAGTTGCGGCTAGAAGCTGCTTCCATGCTCTTCTTTAATCCACGGCCAAGTCACAAGCATCATGCTTGATCCATCCCGGCCGCTGCCTACCG
>CAZYAY010000045.1:0-27922 GCA_964646215.1 uncultured Candidatus Kuenenia sp.
ATCCATCGCTTACTCCAACGAAGCCCGCAGATCTTGCAGCAACGGTTTACCATAGCTTGGGGATCGATCCGCATCATCAGATTTTTGATAAATTTAATCGCCCGGTGTCGTTGACCGAGGGTGAAATCATCTCGCAATTGCTTTAAAAGGTGTGATGGTGCAATAGTTGCCATTAGGGGCCACCTCGTAAGGCGTTTAATCCACAAAACTGGCCTTAAAGTCACAAAAAGAGCCATTTCAATGGCTTTTTTTTCTATTTTTTTAAAAATCTGAATTAAAATGGTTTTTTTGGCAAGATGGATCGTCTGTATGGGTATAAGTGATACCCTTTGACTGGAGCTTTTTATGCGAAGTACTATCTCCCTGGCGGCCTTTGTTTTGATCCAAGCTTTCTCCCAGGCAGGAGAAATTGGTTTCATCGAAGACTTCAGTTTTTCCAAGGATCGCTCTGAAGCCTTGAAAAAGTTGATCCCTGGAACCGAGGATTATTATTATTACAATGCGCTTCATTATCTAAACACCAGCCAGCTTGAAAAAATTGAACCGCTTGTCAAACCATGGCTCGAACGCTTCGGGCAAACCCCTAGGCTTAATGAAATTCAAACACGCAAGGCGCTTCTTTCCTACGATGCCGATGCCCGTAAAAGTCTTGATTACCTTCGCAATCATCTTGGATTGAATTTCAATCATCAGAAGGAAACCGTGGGTGCGATTCCGAATCTGCCCACTGCGTTGGATCAAAAACGCATTTCCCGGGAAACTCTTTTGGCGGAATCATTGACCCGCTGGCAGAACCTTGAAAACTTTGAAGATGGCGCGCTTGATTGGCTGGATGCATCAAAGCTTGATGCGCAGAAGTTGCGAAATTATCTGCAAAGACTTAGAAGGCCCGATGTCGCCAACCTTCCCGCCCTTATCGAACAAGATTTCAAGAATCCCAATCCGGTTCCCTTTGGCGCATACCCGATCCACCAGATGTTGACGATGGATCAGTTGGCCGAGTTGCAAAAAATCCGCCCGGCACTTTTAAACCAGTCTGCCTTTGTCAACGCATCGATCAGGCATCTTCAACCCAATACCGATTCTGATTGGAAGAGGAATCCCAAAGAGGCTGAAAAGTATTTTGATCGCCTTTGGCAGTTTGTTTCCACCCTTGCACCGGTGCATAATTCCTTGAAGGCGCATGTGCTTTATCATCGCCTGGCGCATGATCGTGCGCAGGGAATCTACAACCAGGAAAGATTCATCGCTTATTTGAATCTTCCCCGCCAGCAGCATTACATGGCGTTAAAGTTGTTGGAAAAAGAGGATTCGCGCAGGTATCCCGCAACACTGGGATCGGATTTTTCAAACTTCACCCTTCTTCCCCAAGTGGGGATTGATGAACCTTTGGTGCGAAGCTTCTTGAAACATTTTTTCCTGGAAGTGAACTCACCCAGGGAATTTGAACCCTATATCAATGATGTTTACCTCAGGCATTTGTTTGCTGAAACCAAAATTGAAAACAGCCTGGGCGATGTGGAGGCATGGGCCAATCAACTGCCACCTGAAAAATTCAAGGAGTTGCGTGAACGCATCGACATCGATTTTGGTTATGCCAACAAGACGCAATTTGCTTCTGCAGATCCTGTGGTGCTGGAGTTGAACATTAAGAATGTGCCGTCTCTTTTAGTTAAGGTTTTTGAAATCAACACCTTTAATTTTTACAAAACCCAGTTCAGTGAGATAGAAACCAATATCAACCTGGATGGGTTGGTTGCAAATTCTGAAAAGACCTACACCTTCAACGATGGCCCGTTTCGTAGGATTTCCAAGCGCTTTGAATTTAACGAGATGAATAAAAACGGTGTGTATGTCGTTGATTTCATCGGTTCTGGAAAAAGCAGCAGGGCACTTATCCACAAGGGAAAACTCCGCGCCCTCAGCACCGCAGGGCCCGATGGCCAAATTCTCAACATCATCGATGAAAATAAACAAGGTATCAAGGATGCAACCGTTTGGCTCGGTGGCCAGGAATACAAGGCCGACAAGGATGGCTTTATCATTGTTCCTTTTAGTGCTTCACCAGGCCAAAGGCCCATCGTTATTTCCAGGCAGGGATTTTCCTCACTCGATACCATCAACCATCTGCCGGAAGGCTATCAATTACAGGCGGGGATTCATGTTGATAGGGAATCCATGCTCTCGTTGAAAACAGCACAGGTCATGATTCGGCCTTCCTTGAAGTTGAATGGGATTCCTGTTTCCATCAAGATGCTTGAGGAAGTGCGTTTGCTGATCACCTCGACTGATCTTTCCGGTATCGCAAGCACGGTTGAAGTGCCTGATTTCAAATTGTTTGAAGACCGTGAATCGGTTCATGAAATCCGGGTGCCTGCGAGGTTGTCCAACCTCAACATCACACTTGCCGCCAAGGTTAAGAATCTTAGTCAAGCAAAGACCGTTGATCTTTCAGCTTCGCATTCGGTGCAAATCAACCAGATTGAGCGCACTGAAAAAATTGAGGATCTGCACTTCGCGAAGTTTGGTAATGATCATGTGATGGAACTTTTGGGCCGTTCGGGTGAACCCCGCATGGATCGATCTGTTTCATTGGTCATCAAGCATCGCGATTTTAAAAACACAATCCAACTTGCTTTGAAAACAGACAATCTGGGCAGGATCAATCTTGGGCCCCTTGTTGATATTAATAATATTTCCGCAACCGGCCCGGAAGGCACCACGCATAACTGGGTGTTGAATTCAGATCAACATACTTACAAGCAACTCATCCATGCGCGCCTGGGCGAAACGATCACCCTTCCCCACATGGGCACGGGGGTTACCGTCCTACGCAGCGATTACGCCTTGTTTGCCATGGTTGGTGGCGTAATCCGCACCGATGCCTTTTCAGTGCTTTCCATCAAGGATGGCATGTTGGAAATCAAGGGCGCGGAAGCGGGCGATTATGATTTATATGTAAAAAGAACAGGCGAAAAAATCCGCATCAGAATTGTTGCGGGCGTTGTCGAAGCAGGGTTTGTACTAGGCAATATCAGGTACATGCGGCTTCCCTTGCTGAAGCCCGTTCAGATTCAAAGTATCACCACCGATGAAAAAGAAATGGTGATCCGTTTGAAGGATTCATCCCCAGTTGCAAGGGTCCACATCTATGCAACCCGCTACAATCCTGAGTATTCGGCTTATCATGATTTTGGGAAAATCCGCGATGCAGAACTTGATGGTATTATCCCAGGTTACTCTGAATCGGTCTACCTTTCAGGCCGCAACATTGGAGATGAATACCGCTATGTGCTCGATCGCAAGGGGCAGAAAAAATACCCAGGCAACATGCTGGAAAGGCCCATGCTTCTTTTGAACCCCTGGGTTATTCGTTCTACACAAACGGGCGAACAGGCTGCGGTTGGCGGCGAAGAATTTCTACGCAAAAGCATGGGTGAAGCTGGCGGTTCCATTGCTCGACCAAGTGCCCCTATGGTAGATGGTAAACCAGGCGGTGCCAATGGTGGGTTTTCAAATCTTGATTTTCTCGCAGACTCGTCCGCTGTATTGCTGAACCTGACCCCGGACAAGGATGGTGTGATCAAAATACCAAGGAAAGATCTGGGCAAACACTCCATGATTAATGTGGTTGCAGTCGACCCTGTCAGCACCACCTCCCGCAATGTTTCACTTCCCGAGCAGGCCGCGGCTTTCCTCGACCTTAGTTTTAACAAGGGCCTCGACCCTGTAAAACATTTCACCCAGCAAAAGCAGGTCTCGGTTCTTGATGCTAATTCCAACTTTAAAATTGAAGACCTTTCAGGAAGTAGGTTTGAAGCTTACGACACCCTGGGCAAGGTCTATGGCTTATACGCAACACTTTCGAAAAACGAGAATCTAAAGGAGTTTTCTTTTGTCACAACCTGGCCCAAGCTAAAGGCCGAAGAAAAGAGAAAGCTTTACTCCAAGCATTCCAGCCATGAGTTGAATTTCTTCATCTATAAAAAGGATGCAGCTTTCTTTAAAGAAGTTGTTTTACCTTATCTTGCCAACAAAAAAGATAAGACCTTCATGGATCTTTGGCTGTTGCAGTCGCCTTTGGATTCATTCCTTGAACCATGGCATTACGATCGTCTTAATGTTGTTGAAAGAGTTTTGCTCGCTCAAAGAATCAAGGAGCAGGGTGTAAAAACCCAGCGCCATCTTGATGATATGTTGAAACTCATACCGCCAAACCTTGAGCAATTGGTGATGCTGTTTGACACTTCCATCAAGGTGGATGATTTGTCAGGTCGTGATCAGTTTGGAGTTGTCGCCCAGAAAGAAAAGCAGGACGCAAGGCGGGAACTTAAGCGGGCCGAGCAGGCGGAAGGCAAGGGCGGAGACTTTAAAGGTGCGGGGGCGCCTGCGCCTGGTTTTGCTGGAGGCGGCGCGCTTGGTGGTATTGGTAGTTCCAATGGTATGAAAGCTGCACCAGCCGCTGCTGCCCCCCCCATGGATGCTGCCAAGAAGCAAATGCGAGGAAAGGATGGCAGAACTGGCGCTACCAAGGAAAATGAATCCTTGATGGAACGGGGTGTGGATGGTGTCGACAGAGATATGGCGATGGATAAGCTTGCGAATGCCAAGGATGAAAGTTCGCTTTACCGAAATCGTGCGCTTGCTTCGACTTTAAAGCAGTTATATCTGAAGATCGATCCCACCATGGAATGGGCCGAAAATAATTATTACCATCTCCCGATTCAATCTCAGATTTCCGCCCTGGTGGGTGTGACTTCCTTCTGGAAAGATTACGCTTCTGCCGATGCTACGAAACCTTTCCTGAGCAAGCACTTCCCCGAGGCTTCACGCAATTTCACGGAAATGATGTTTGCGCTTTCCGTTCTTGATCTTCCCTTTGAATCGAAGAAGGCGGAAGTCAAGTTTGCAGCCGGTAGCATGGAATTCAAACCCGCAGCACCTGTGATCGTATTCCATGAGGAAGTGCGACCCGCGGAACCTCTTAAAGATCAAATCAACATTCTTGTAAGCCAGAACTTTTACAAGCAGGGCGATCGCTTCCGTGAAGAGAATGGTGAAAAACTTGACAAGTTCATTTCGGGTGAATTTGTGGTTCATACCGTTTACGGTTGCCAGGTGGTGGTTACCAACCCCACATCCTCAAGGCAGAAACTCACGGTGTTACTGCAGTTGCCCGTTGGTTCGATTGCGCTAAACAACGGCCAGTTTACCAGTTCGATCCTAGTGAACCTGGAGCCCTACCGCACCCAGACGATTGATTACTTCTTTTACTTCCCCATGCCCGGTAAGTTTAAACACTTCCCAGTGCATGTTGCCAAGAATGAGAAGTATGTCGCATCCTCGAAGCCTTTTGTGTTTGATGTTTTTGCCAAGCCCAGCAAGCTTGATGTTACCTCGTGGGATTATGTTTCCCAGCAGGGCACCAACCAAGAGGTGCTGGATTTTCTGGAGCGGGAAAATGTCCGGTCGCTTAATCTTTTGAAGATAGCCTTCAGAATGAAGGACAAAGCTTTTTTTGCAAGTGTCATCAAGCTTTTGCAGGATAGGCATTTGTACAACAATGAACTTTGGGCCTATGGCATCATGCATGATGATGTGAATGCGATCAGGCAGTATCTTTTGAACTCCGGGAGAATCATCGCGGAATGCGGTGGCCCCATCGATTGTAAGATCCTTGGTTACAATCCCGTTGCTTTTGGGCAGTATGAACATCTGGAATACAAGCCTTTGGTAAATGCCCGCGCCCATTCCCTTGGGCAGGCCAGACAAATTGTGAATGATCGGTTGCTCGAGCAATACCAGCGGTTTCTTAAAATGCTTTCTTACCGCACGAAGCTCAACGATGCCGACCTGCTTGCTGCAACTTATTACCTATTGCTGCAAGACAGAGTTGAAGAGGCGCTGGCTTATTTCAGCCAAGTTGATCCTGCGAAAATTGCAACCTCGATGCAATACGATTATTGCAGGGCCTACCTTGATTTTTATACTCAAGAATATCCCCGAGCACGAACTGTAGCACTTAAGTATGTCAACCATCCGGTTGACCGCTGGAAAAACACCTTCGCAACCATCATCAACCAGCTTGATGAAGCGGAAGGCAAAGATGCCAAGGTGGTTGATCCCGAAAGCAAGGAGCAAAAACAGGCCCAACTCGCGGCGAGTGAAGCCAGCTTTGATTTCAACATTGATGCCAGGAAAATCAATCTTAACTACCAGAACCTTGGTTCAGTAAAGGTGAATTATTACCTCATGGATGTGGAGCTTTTGTTCAGCAGGAATCCCTTTGTGCAACAGTCGGGCAACCAATTTGCCTTCATCAAGCCCAATGCCTCCAAGGTCTTTGACTTACCCAAGGGCCAGGCAAAGGCTTCGTTCGAACTACCAGAAGAGTATGCAAAGAAGAATGTGCTTGTGGAGATATCCGCAGGCGCGAAAACGATTGCTCTGCCTTATTATGCCAATGCCATGTCTGTTCAGGTAATCGAAACCTATGGCCAGGTAAAAGTGGTCGATAGCGTTACTTCTAAGCCACTATCGAAAGTCTACGTGAAGGTTTATTCGAGAACTACCCAAGGGGTGAAATTCCACAAGGATGGTTATACCGATGTGCGGGGCAGATTTGATTACGCAACGGTTAGCACGCCTGAGAAATCGCCGATCGAGAAGTTTTCGATATTGATCCTAAGCGAGCAAAACGGCGCAATGATACGGGAAGCGAGCCCACCGCAACAATAAGAATTGAAGTTGCAGTAAAAGCCCTGCTTGTTATTTTTTTGCTGGAAGTTTAAGGGACAATTGCACTTCGTAGTAGCGGAGTTTCTCGGGAATGAATGGGCTGTTGTACCCCATGACTTTTAATTCTCCGGCAATGTCGTACTCTTCGGGCGAGGTTTTGATTTTCTCGACAAGCCATCGCCTTGCGGATTCCATGGATTCAGAGTTGGGCGAACCAATCATCCCAATACTTGCCACCATGCATTCCGTGGTATCAAGAACCGCGACATTTCCCTGCGCCCCGGTTTTTCCCAAAGTCGTTTCCTGATAAAGAAAAGCCATCGATGATTCGGTGTACTTTCCATTTTTCTCAGCCATGGTCATCTCAACGGGTGCGGTCATTTCAATATTGTTTTTCTTGATGTGATTAAAGAGGGTGAAGAAGTTGTTACTCCCCACGCCAGAACCAGCGACTTTTGCCATTCTGTAAACAGGTAGCTTTTTGATTTCAACAACGCCGATGGGGGTTGGGGCAGGGAACCCAGCGGGCACAGGTGCTTCAATTTTGGGTTTGAAAGTAAGAATGACGAGGGTTTCAAGGAGTGCTGCGCGAAGAGTGTCGGCTTGTTTTGCAACATCCTGCAATTTGGAGGAGGCTTGTGAAGCTTTCGCAAGGGTATCCCGCACCATGAAGTTGTCTTTGCACGATGCGATGATTTTTTCAGATGCAGCCTTTAGTAAATCGAACCGTTGTTTTGGGTCCTTGATTTTGTTGGCTTCATCTATTGCGATGCGAAGGTTTGCCGCTTCCAAAGCTTTAGTTGGGTTTTCAAAAGCATAAGTAGGCTGGGTGCTGAACACCTGGGTAAGCATGAAGATGCAAAGGTAAATATAGCCAAAAAGTCGTTTCATGAGAGACCTCAAACAAGCAGTTAAAAATCAACTAAGCTTATTATAAGTGAAAATGTCGAAGAAAAGCAAAAGCGCGCTGCTAATGGGGTAGTTTGGTGCCGGGTTTTTCAAGGGTGTGATGGATGGTTGCGATATCTGTACGAGGCAGGAATCTGAATCCAAAAATCAGGAAGATGATGATCCATAGTGCGATCATCTCCCTCAGTCGGACTTTGAAAATATCAGACCATTCCATTTTCTTCCCACAGAACAACTTAAAGTAAACCATGAGTAGGCTTATAGATATCAGCGCTTCAGAAAAAACGATGACCATGCCGAAAAAAGGTGATGATGGGATGATTTCATCTGCCAGCATTTCAAAACTGATGAAGGCGGATGTGCCCGGGAACCCGACACATCCGAGGCCGCATGCTAGAAATGCAATTCCCAGTAATGGGGTGGATTCGTAAAACCCATGGTTTTGGAAGAGGGATAATCTGCCATGTCTGGCTTCGAGGGCGCGAATGATGATGCCAATGCCCACGAATCCGATCCAGAGGGAATTTCGCAGAGAATAAGCAGCGGTAAGTTGCAGGGTTTCGTGAGAGCAAACGCCGAGGATAACCATTGCGGAAAGTGCGAGGCAAAGGTAGGTGAAGAAATTGCGGAGCGAGCGTTGTACCAGAGTCAAGCCTGCAAAATAAAAGATGCTTGCGGTTGCAAGCCATGAAAGATAAACGCTTGCATGGGTGTCATGAAGGAGTTGGTTGTTTGTAAGAAGAATCAATGTGGGGGTAATCGGGGTGATAAATAAAAGTGCGATGGTGAAGCTGCATTTTCCGGTTAAATAAACAAACCATGAGTGACCTGGAAACAGGCCCATGCGGATCATAACCAGGATGGTGATAAGCCCCCCGGTTAATTCTTGAGGCAGATTGTTTACGAAAGCCAGGGTGAGGGCGATCAGCCAAGCTGGAATCCAGTGGATGAGAAAAATCTGGATGCGTTCGCCCCGTCGTAAAAGGTCGATCAAAGGAATCAGCGGTTCCAAAGCCAGCAGTAGAAATAAAGTCGAGTTGTTGGATGATGAGCAGATTAAAAGGGAAAGAGCCTGGGAAAGAAGAAGCAGGCTGGAGGGGAAGGGCTTATCTGCGCCGATGAATTTAGTGCGTGGCGTGCATAAAAGCACCACGAAATAAAGGATGGATGCGAGTGCGGGAAGGGGGGCGGTGAACTCCGAAAGGGTGATAAAACCCTGGCGCCCTGAAAGAAAGAGCAGGTAGGATGCCGTTGCGCATAGTGCGGAAAAAAACGAGCAATAGATGGTTATGAAACGGATTTTTTCCTGCGACCTGGCCAGCGATGCAGCGATTGCACCCCCCAGACAGATGAGCATGCTTGCTTCCAGGAAAGGGAAATAATTCATGATCTTTCCTCCTGGTTACCATGCTTTAACGATTCGTTCCCTGCAAGCATCGAACCCCATTTCTTTTCGAAAATGTCACCCAGTTTGCACATTTGTACAAATGGCTTGATGATGAATTTTTCAAGCATGGAATCCATCCCGCCCCGGTTTAGTGCGAAACCATAGATCACAAGTGAAAGCGCTCCCGTGGGCGCTGATCTGCCTTTTGGGGTGTACCTGTTAAGGTCGGTTCTTCCCAACGATTCTTGAAGGCTTTTATAATAGGCAAACGAAGAAGGAGCCCTTAAGAATTGGTAGGTTCGTAAACTTGCATGCCCCACGATATGGATGAGGGGCAGGAGTTCGAGACCAAATCCAATTTCAGCAACGATGATCCCAACCTGGGTGAGTGTTGCGTATGCCAGAATACTTTTAATATCAGTCTGGGCGTTGGCAATGATGCCAGAAACCAAAGCTGTCAAGATGCCAAAAAATACAACAGTCCAGGCCAGGGTTGGTGAAAGTTGAACGATGGGGTTTAATCGCAGTAAAAGGAAAGCGCCCAGATGGATCGACAAGGCCCCATAAAAAATCGCACTGGTGGGGGTGGGCCCTTCCATGGCTCTGGGAAGCCATCCCGAAAATGGAAACAACGCGGATTTGCATGCTGATGCGAGGAAAATTAAAACCCCCGCACCAACCAATACCGGGGATGACACTTCATGTGCGAGGCCCTCCGATCCTTGTTCTAAAATCGCCTGGAAGAATCCCTGGCCCAAGGCATGATGGAGCAGATAACTTGCCAGGAATAACGCTGCATCAGATATCCGGTAGACAATCCAGAGGTGCAGGCCATTGCGGGTGGGCATGATTCTTTCGTGAAAGAATGCAACTAAAAGGGCGGAGGATAGCCCAACCATTTCCCAACCTACAAAAAGCGATTCGATCGTTCCGGAAAGCGATGCGATGACAATCCCGGATACAAAGACGGAATACAGCACAAAGAAACGTTGGTAACCTGGTTCCCTATGCATGTAGCGCTGCGAGAAAAAGGCGATCACAAAACAAAGTAGCAATGCAAGTGTTGCGAAGGACAACGAAAGCCAATCGAAATAAAATTGGAAATCAAAGTGGAAAGATTCGAGATGAAAAGTGGGGAAAGGTTCGTACCCCCATTTTTTTATGCCATTTGTTAGAAACAGGAACACAAGCCCGAGTATTCCTGAAAGCGCGATAAACACGCTGAGTTGAACCACCAGGGCGATGATTTTTTCAGGCAACCTGATTTGAAATACAAACGCCAGTAGCATGAAAACCGCAAGTGACAGCGGAGAGAAAATCCCCATTGCTGCGAAAAAATCCAAAGTTGCTTCCATGCCATTCATACATTCACCCCGGCATTCATCGCACCTGAAATATGCGGATAGCCCAGATGGTTTCTTTTTCCCCGATACCAATCGATGGAGGATTTTGCCTTGGGGACAGGCGTGCCCGAAAATTCATAGGGGACGAATTCCCTGCCTTTAAGAATACTCGCCCGAGGGGATTCGGGGTCAAGCACCACCAAATTAATCCATTGGTTGTAGCAGAGATTTGCAAGAGGCGGGCAGCGCTCCAGAATTTTCAGCATGATTTCCGGCGTGGATTCAATGATGAAAAGGAGTCTTACTGCCTCATGAATTTCAACCACCTGCCAGGGCAGCCCCGTTCGTAGATCGCTCGCGGCGCCATCCATCACACCCAGATACGAGGTAGGGTTATGGGGCAACTTGGTGCCACAACCCCAACCTGTCGGGTCGACTTGTGAAAAGAAGAATTCGAGATTGATGCCTGAACAGACGGGCATTGCCGCGTTAAGAATGCGATTGAGAATGTCGTGGTTTGGGTTGTCCTGGGTGGGATCGTATGAAACCAGAAAAGCTCTTCGATCCAGATAAATTCCCCGGGTGCGTTCCCTTCTACCCACAATGCAAATGGCATTGGTCGCATGGCCCAGTTCGGGCCTGGGTTGTGCCAGGTCCTCAGCGCGGCCCTCAACATGGCGTTGGGCTTCTTCGAGGGAAATGTCGAGCGGTGCGGATTGAAATCTCCTGCATCGTTCATGGGCATTTCGCATGCAGGCTTCGTGCAGGGATACTTTTGCTTTTTCAAAATCCCGGGTATGAATGCCAGGCATCAGATCCTTGTCGAAAAAGCTAACATGATTGATGCTGGTGTTACTGAGTCCGCCCATGAAATAAGTTTCATCGGGGATATCGATGCCATTATTTTGCAGGATGGAGCGCACTCTTTTGTCGTTGAGGATTTGCGCGAGTGCCCGGGCATTCGCCCCGCCTGGTGAGCCACCGCAAGCCCCGCAATCGTAAGCTGATTGATGTGGATTGTTAATGCTGGTTGAGCCATGCCCGAAAATGAAAACAAGCCCGCAGAAATTTCTGGTCATTCCTGTGTCACGAAGGAATCGTTCGCCCATGGTCGCCATTTCCTGAAGCGAAAACCCAACTTGGTTTCCTGTGGGGCCTGCTTTTTCGGTGAAGCGCTCAAGCTTGAGTTTGGTTTCAACTTTTTTACGAAGGAAAGGGGTCAAGTTCCTTCGAATCTTTGCGGTAAGGCGTGGAAATAAAACCGTCATAGCAAGAGGAATGGCTGCCAGGGTTCCGAGGCTTGCAGAAAGTAAGGCGCCCAGTGCCCCACCCCGTGATCCCAGATGCAGCTGGTGACTTGCCATTTGAATGGTCTTCATGCCGCTGGCCCGGGTTTTATACGCTTTTAAAAATTCTTCCTCGGGTAATTCTTCCACCCAGTTTGATGGAGTAATAATTATGGGGCAAAGAGGCGTATAGAATGAGTCCAAGGTTGCCTTGAAATACATGGGCACATTGAAAAAACCCGCTGCACCGTAGGTTTCAAACGTGGGGTCGAATTCTTCAAGATGCCTGCGGAATGATTCCTCCCTTTCATCAATGCAAAAAACCGCCTGAAACAGGAAAGGCTTGGCTTGAGGTTTTCGTTCCAGGGTGGTAAGGCTGTCTAAAACCTGCCGGTATAAATGCTTTTCATAGGCGAGATGAAAGATTTTTCGTTGGTCTAATTGGGAAAAGTTCTCTATTTCAAATACGACTTTCACCCAGTCTTCGGCTGTGAAGTCTGGGATTAGTTTTTCCCAACCCAGATCAATCGCGACACAGAAAACCTCGAGTGCCAGGGCGGTGTTATCCTGCTTTGCTTCAGAATGATTTTTTAGGCTGGCAAGTTCATGCTTAAGCTCTTTTGAACTTATCTTTTGAAAAGAGAATTCCTTGATGATTTTCTTCATCGCCAGACGGTCAAGCAATAATCGGATTGCAAGAAATTGGGCAAGAGTGCCGGGCGAAACAGGAAGTGGAACTTTATCCGGTCTGACTTCAATCTGCCAGATCATCCCCGCCCAACCGCGAATTGCAAGCATGCTTTGAATCAGGAACGGTTCCCACTGTTCCGCGGGTACCCCCATTACTTCCAATGATTCAAGGATCATATCGAGTGCGGAGATGTTTTCCTGGGGAAGGTGCTCAAAATAATCAGGCAAGGTTCTGGCCCAACTACCCAGGAGTGATGGAGTGGACTTGCAGAAACTTTTGAACGCGGCAATAAACCCCTCATCCCGGTGAGGAAGTCCCCAGATTGCAAAACCTTGGTCCAAAAAGGCGCTGCTGAACCGAACCAGAAGTTCATTTACCAGCAAGTCTGGATCCTGACCTGTCACCTCCAGAATTAATTCACGAAACCTTGCAGGTGCATGGTGCTCGGTTTTTATTGCGGCATTTTCAATGTTTTTCAGGCAGTATTCGAGTACCCGATTCAAGTTCTTTTTGTCAGCTGGGCTATCCGGATGGATAATCTTGTAAAGTTTCTTGGAGTTGGCGATAAACCATCTCGCTTCTTTTTCCGTTGCAGCAAAAGGCAGGTTGCGCAGCATGCTTGATTGAATTTCAAACCGCGTGCTATTTCCAATGATGACTTCTTCCGCTTTTGAACCAAGTTCTTCCTTGAGTATATTTTCTAAATCAGTGAATAAAATTCTGCCTTTATCCAATTCCTCGTGATATCGCTCCTCGGAAAGGTACATCTGCGAACCAAAGATCCGGTCTGCCTCCAATAGTGATTCATGAAAAGGCTTTGATTCAAAAATGTGCAGCGGATTGTGATGGACAAAGGTGGTGATGGGCCCCTGGGCAGGCAAAAGATGTGCAGCATGGCTAATGATCTCGCCTAGATGGGCCAGCTTGTTTTCGGGGTTTTCTTTCCCGGTTTCTGAATGCGACATTAAATGCGTATGGGAATTGAGGCTCATAAATTCAGATCTTTGGTAAAATGAAGATTTCAATCAAGCTGGTAAATAGGTGTACTGCGATTAGATTTTTGGTTTGTACAAGGGGTTGTTCATCACCATACTTTTTCGTGCCGCATGGGGATGCTTGGAGACTGGTTTGAGTTCATCCAACCCAGTGACTTCAATCCTGCCATTTTTTTCATGCGGTTCATGGATCAATTCTTCCAGGCTTTCCATCACCGTGTGATCAACGAGATTGGAACGGGCCAGATCGATTGTAATTTCCCTATAACCCGTGACTTTTTGCAAACTGCCTTTGAAAGAAAGCCAATTGGTGAAAATCATAGCGCCTTGCACCTTCAAAATAACATGATCAGAATCCACCACATCCACCGTAAGGTCTGGTTGGAATAAATGCTTTAGCTTAGCGCCATTCCAAAGATGGATCATCACCTTCAAGAGCATCCCGATGGCTATGCCAATCAAGAGGTCGGTTGCCAAAACTGCGATGGTCGTCGTGGTGAAAACAAGAATCTGTTCGGGTCCGATTTTGTACGTTTTAATAAACTCGCCAGGCGATGCCAACCGGTAACCTGTGTAAACTAAAAGTGCTGCAAGCGATGCCATGGGGATGCTATGAATCAACCATGGTACAAGCGCAACAAACAGTAAAAGAAACATGCCATGAAAGAAGTTGGCAAATCTGCTTTTGGCCCCGTTATCGATGTTGGCCTTGCTGCGTAGGATTTCAGAAATCATGGGTAGGCCGCCAATCAATGCTGCAGCCGTGTTGGCAACACCAACTCCGAGCATGTCACCATCAAGGTTGGTTTTTCTTTTTTCAGGGTCGAGCATGTCAACAGCCTTGGCGCTGATCAAAGATTCCAAGGTTCCGATCATGGAGAATAATAAAATCCACTTTGCCCCGGTAAGGGTAAACACCGCGTTGAAATCCGGGAAAGTCATACCTTCAAGAATGTTATCAGGGATGGTCACCAGAAATTTAGGCCCAAGCATGTATTCATGACTGTCTAAAAAAAGGTACATGTGTTCATGTTCAAGGTCGAAAACATATCCCAAGGTGATCCCTAAGATCAGTACTATCATCGGGGCGGGTAAAACTTTTCTAGCTTTTTCTGGCAGCATGGGTAATCCAAAAAGCAACGCTAGGCTTAATGCACCGATGCAAAATACCTCAGGGTTCCAATTCATGACGGTTGCGGGAATTTCACCTAAAAGTGCAAAGGGTGTTTTCGAAAGTGGCGTAACGCCAAAAAGCACATGAACTTGTTTTGAAAATATTATGATTCCGATTGCCGCAAGCATTCCATGGACAGCGGCCTTGGGGAAGAAATCGGAGAACCGTCCTGCCTTGATCAGCCCAAATAATATTTGCAAGACACCCGCAGCTACCCCAATCCCTAAAGTCAACTTATAAGCAAGCATGGGATCTTTGCTGCCGGGGCCATATATTTCGGTGAATTCTTGAAGTGCTCCAGCAACAATTGCAATCAGGCCGGCAGCGGGACCCTTGATGGTTAATTCCGAATTGCTGAAAAATAGAGGGATGATGCCGCCGATAACAGCGGTGAATATACCTGCGATGGGGGGAAATCCACTAGCAGATGCAATCCCCAGACAAAGAGGAAGGGCAATTAAAAACACAAAGAATCCGGCCCAAGCATCGCTAAAAAGAGTTTGTTTTAATATTTGTTTCATAAATGTAATTTAATTTCGTCAGTTTTAATTATGTTGTATCGTTAAATCAGTTAATTAAATCAATATGTTCTATTATTAAACATTTATGGATTTACACAACCTTGCAAGGATTACAAATCCGTAAGGTTCAGACAGGGTATTATTAAAGCCTTTTTTCCATGTAAAATGAAAGTTCGTAGCCCTAGCTTTTTAGGTTTTATTTTTGACAACTGGTTCATCATGAAAATATTATTCATCGAAGATGACATGATTATTGGCAAAACCGTTAAGAAGGCTTTTGCTGAAAACTTGGACGAATGTATTTGGGAAAAAGATGGACTAGCGGGCTTTGAGCAGGCCAAGACCCATCAGTTTGATGTTATCATTCTTGATTTGATGCTGCCTAAACTAAGTGGATTGGAAGTTCTTAAATCCATCCGTATTTCAGGTGATAAAACCCCGGTAATCCTTCTTACTGCGTTGGGATCTGTTGAGGAAAAAGTTGCGGGCCTGAACGCAGGTGCAGATGATTATGTTGTAAAACCCTTTGCCTTCCCAGAATTGTTAGCCCGTATCGATGCTGTTTGCAGAAGGGCCATCTTGAAGCCTTCCCCTACATTGGAGGCAGGCGGGTTGGTTCTGGATCTCACCACGAGGCGGGTGCTTGCTGGTAAAACCGAAATCATCCTTTCCCCCACGGAATTTTCAATCCTGGAGCTTCTGATAAGGAATTCGGGCCAGGTGCTACCTAAACGCATGCTTTGCGAGCACCTTTGGGAATCTGACTGGGAGGGCGCCACCAATGTTATTGAAGTGCATATCAACCGGTTACGTAATAAACTAAAGAAGTGTTCTGGTATTGCGCCGATAGAAACAGTCAGGGGCCGTGGCTATGTTCTCATCACGAATTAAATCTTTGTTCAAAACCCTTCGTTTTCGTCTTATGTTGTGGAATGTGTCGGTGGTTTTGGTTTCTGTGGTTCTTACCCTCCTTGCATTACGCACTTCCTTCCGGGTTACCCTTTTACGGGAAACCGATCAGCTACTAAGGGAAGATGCCATCGAAATTGCACTTGCTGCAGATGCAATGCATCCGGACCTCAATGCCATCCGTGCGGAAATCGAAAGGCATACCTCCAGCCATAAGCATCGCGGCCTCTTCGTCCAATTGTATGACAAGAACGATAAACCTGTCTTCAGCAGCTTGGATCTTGATGGGAAGCCCTTGCCTAAAAACCCCGTAAAAATCTCCAGCACTCTGGTTACTGCTGAAGGGTTTCGTTTTCTTGATAAAAGCCTTCAAGGTATTGCTGCAAAAGATTTTGCAGGATTCAGGGTGGGCTCTCGAATGGATCTCGTCGAGGAAGATGTAGAAAGTTTAAGCTGGCTTATGCTTGCTTCAATGGGTTTTGTGGTTCTCATAGCGCCTGTTGGCGGCTACATACTTGCTGTCCAAGCTACAAGGCCTATTGCAGATATCATTAATACTACCTCGATGCTCAGGCCCCAGAATCTTACCGAGAGGTTTGTCATAAAAGGCACGGGGGATGAACTCGATAGGCTCGCAATCACCATTAACGGCTTTCTTGATCGCATCGCGACTTTCATCGAAAAAAAGAGGGAGTTTGTCGCCAACGCTGCCCATGAGCTTCGATCCCCACTAACTGCGATTGGCGCAGCTTCTGAATTGGCCCTCTCCCGGAATCGAACTCCGGAAGAATACCGCGAAACCCTTGGTGAAATCGCTGACAAATGTGATCACTTCAGATTACTGATCAACCAACTTTTATTGCTTGCCGAAACCGAGGCTGGCGCCAATATTCCCCACCATGTAGTCCAGATGGATATGGTTGTTGAAAAAGCCTACGAAATGTTCAAGGATGTTGCCTTACAGCAGAAAATTGATTTCAAGCTCGATTGTGCAAGCCCTGCTCTTGTCCTTGGCGAAGGCAGGCAGATTCAGCAGGTGGTAAATAATCTTATTGATAATGCGCTCAAGTTTACTCCTGAAGGTGGAACCATTTTCATTGAACTTTATAAAGAAGCCAACAAAGTTGTTTTAAATGTTTCTGATACCGGGATGGGGATTTCCAAAGAAGATCAAAGCAAGGTTTTTGAGAGGTTTTTCCAGGCGGATAGATCTCATACAAAAAATGCTGAAGCAATAGGTGGCAATGGATTGGGCCTTAGCATTTGCAAGGCGATTGTTGAATCCATGGGTGGCACCATTTCTGTTACCTCAACCCCCTTGAAAGGCTCCACCTTCACCATCACATTGCCACTGATCGGCACCGTGTGAAGACTATCCGGATCCGCAAGGGTCGCTATAGATCGGTCATTCCAATCCGCAATTGTCGAGATCACTCATCCTCTGCCTTCTTCCGATCCCAGATTTTTAGCCGTTCGGCAATCGCTTCGGGGCTGGGCAGTTCGGCCCGGTAGGCTTCGGGTAGATCTGTGCACACGGTATAGGTGGCCACGCCAATGGGACGGCGGGCCGTGCGCAGTGCGTATTCAACAACGGTTTTATTTTTATCCCTGCAGATGATGATTCCAATGGAGGGGTTTTCATCCCCTAGGCGTTCCTGCGTGTCGAGAGCTTCGAGGTAGAACTCCATTTTGCCTTTATGCTCGGGTTGGAAGGAACGCACTTTGAGTTCAATCGCGACCAAGGCTCGCAAGCGGCGATGAAAAAGCAGTAGATCAATGAAGTATTCCTGCCCACCCACTTCAAGGCGGTGCTGCGTGCCGACAAAGGTGAACAGGCCACCCATTTCGGAAAGAAAGCTCCGGAGATTGTGCACCAAGGCGAGTTCCAGTTCCCGCTCGGAATGTTCATCGGCCAAACCAAGGAAATCGAAGGTGTAATGATCCTTCACCGCCAGCACGGCTTGCGCCTTGATTTCGGGCGGCAAGGTTTGATCAAAGTTGGTCTGGTTGAGCAGATATTTCGCGTAACTTTGGTTGTCGATCTGGTGCTGGAGAACGGCCTTGGTCCAGCCAAAGCGAGCGGTGGCGCGGAGGTAGAACTCCTTTTCCAGCAGGTCTTTACAGCGAGCCATGATGACGAGATTCTTGGCCCAACTGATTTCTGCAACCAGTGGTTGCAGTTTTGGCAGAGCGGAATATTCACCGTAAAAATCCCGCATATTCCAAAGATTGCGCGCCGAGAAACCGTTGCGACCGGGAAACTCCGCCTGAAGGTCGCGCGCAAGAGTTTCTACCACGGATTTCCCCCAGCCAAGTACTTCTTGTTTCTGGTGAATGGACTCGCCAAGATCCCAGTAGAGAGACAATAGTTCGTTGTTGACGGCCCGGAGCGCCTGATACTGCGCATGCCGGATGCGTGTCTTGATTTCGACAAGAAAGCCCAAGTAATCGTTAGCGGAAAGTTCATTCATAATAGTTCTCTAATGTTGCCCAGCACTTCTGCAGATAGACCTAAAGGGCTACTAGCCCCATAACAACCGGAAAAGAGTCCGGTAAACCCTAAATAGGCGAACGATATTCGGCAATCTTCAGGCGTAATTTTATAATTATATTGTTAATCTCATAATAACAATATCTCAAAATTTTGTTTGTGCAAGCGACAATAAGCAAGGGTGTGCAAGTGCGATGGGTGCAGTGCAGATTTTAATGGTCTGAAAATGGGGTTAATGAATTGTTAGTGTGCGGCTTTTAATTTCCCAAGCCTTAAGCGCACATGAATAATGATGCCTAAATGAATAATGATGCCAATCGCAATCCCCAGGGCGTGGTAGTGCCAGGTGCAGCCCGGTCTATTTGCCAATTCGTAAACGCACCATCCACCAAGAGGCAGGAAGAAAAGAAGCCCGGTTGCCAAGCCTGGGTTGTAGCAGCGCATGATGATTGCTTGTAAAAGGTGGACAATTGCGTTGGTGATGGAAAGGTAGGCAGCGATCAAGCCGAAAAAGGGAGTAACAAATACTGCAAGGTAAATGGAGATAAGGTCGGTGCCCCAGACGAAAACCGAGTTGATGATGAAGGCTGCACCCGGAGTTAAAACTTCAAAACCTTGCCCGATGAGTTGATTGAATAAATTACGGAAACGGTTTTTGTAATGTTCTTCAAACTGATGGATCAGGTAGATAGGCAGTTGAATGCAGATTAGGAACAAAAGAACCCCGATTTTTGGGAGTAATCCCAAGAGCAGAATAACGGTGAGAATGCCCGAAAATAAGGCTGCTTGGGGCCATTGCCAGTCTGTTACTAACCAATGCCAGGCTTTTTTGATTGGATTCATGGTGTTTCTATTATTAACAGGGCATCGGCATCAAGTAAAACCTACCTAACCCTTAATTTATGTTGGCGTTAGGTCGATAAATGTAGTAGAATGTAGTCAGATTTGAAGTATAATTTTAACCTGCCTTGCGGTCAATTTGACTTCTCTCCTGAATTAGGGTGCAGCTTTGATCATTACCAGACTACAAGCCAAAGAATTTGCCTCAATCGCAACGCTATTTGTGATTTGCCTCTCAGCCTTTTCAGCTACTGCTTCTGCGCAAGATTCCATCACCATTCTTTCACCTGTAAAATCGATTGAGTTGAAAGATGCCTTTGCAGGCTGGCAGATTATCGCCAATGCTGGGCAAACCGATGTCACCAGAATTGCAAGTTATAAAAGTACCAATCCCAAGGTTGCCCGGGTTGATGATAAAGGTTTTGTCGAACCGGTTGGCGATGGCCAAGCTACGATTCATGTCACCCATCAAGGTAAGATTCTCGATGTGCCTGTTGATGTGTCCGGGGTTAGCAATGGAAGACCGATTGATTTTCGAACAGAAATCGTGCCACTCTTAAGCAAGCTCGGATGTAATGCGGGCGGTTGCCATGGTAAGGCGAGTGGGCAAAACGGCTTCAAGCTTTCGCTCTTTGGCTTTGATGCGGATTTTGATTTTGAAAGCATCGTGAACGAAGCGCGTGGCAGAAGGGTTTTTCCTGCCAACCCCGAGAAGAGTTTGTTCATCCAAAAAGCTTCGGGTCAGATGCCTCATGGCGGTGGTAAAAGGCTTGTCCCAGATTCGAACGATTATCAAATTGTAAAACGCTGGATCGCAGCAGGCACCCCTCCCGTTGCCCGGAATGTGCCAACCGTAAAACGAATCCAGATGATTCCGAATGATCGTATCTACAGGCATGGTGAAACCCAGCAGGTTGCAGTCGTTGCAGAGTACACGGATGGATCTTTCCGCGATGTAACCAGGCAGAGCGAATTTGCAAGCAACCTCGATGTGATTGCTGTCGCAGATGCCACTGGTTTTATTAAAGCGGGCAAACTAAGTGGCGAAGCTGCAATCATGGGCAGGCACATGGGGCATGTTGCTGTAACGCGGGTGCTGGTGCCTCATGGTGAACCATTAAAGGAAATCACAGGCTTCAAGCCAACCTCCCAGATCGATTTGCTCGCAGTTGCCAAGTGGAAGAAGCTGGGTCTTCAACCCACTCCTATTTGCGATGATGCTACCTTCATCCGCAGATTAAGTGTTGATCTTTGTGGTAGATTGCCCACGCTTGAAGAGACAAACGCATTTGCCAAGGATACCGATTCGAACAAACGAGCGAAGCTTGTAGACACTTTTTTGGATTCATCTGATTACCCTTCATATTTCGCAATGAAGTGGGGCAGCATTTTAAGGAACTCGAGCCATGCGGGTTCTGATCGAGCCTCTTATGCTTTTCATAATTGGATCCGTGACATGATTGCTCGCAACCGTCCTTACGATGAATTCGTAAGGGGTGTGGTTGCTGCTTCGGGCGAATGGCAAGATGCACCCGCAATCAATTGGTACTGGCAAAGTCGGGATGATCAACTGCATCAAGTCTCCGCAGATACATCGCAGGTATTTCTGGGTGTAAGGCTGCAATGTGCAAGGTGCCATCATCATCCCTACGAGCGCTGGGGCCAAGGCGATTATTATGGCTTGACCGGTTTCTTCACGCGTTTGGGTAAAAAGAGTTTCGGCGAACCACCCCCATACTTTTCTTCTGCGATTGTGACTTCGAGCGAGAAAAACCCGCTCACAGGTAAATCTCCTGAACCCAAGTTTTTAGATGGCCCAGAGATGAAGTTCTCTGCAGAAGAAGACCCCCGCCATGCCTTGGTTGATTGGATGGCGAAGCCTGAAAATCCATTCTTTTCCAAAGCTCTTGTGAATCGGATGTGGGGCCATTTTCTGGGCCGTGGATTGTTTCAAGAGGTTGATGATCAGCGCGAAACCAACCCTCCCAGCAATCCAGAGCTTCTTGATTATCTTGCCAAAGAATTCGTCAGCCATAAGTTCGATGTTAAGCATATCATCCGGCTTATAACCACAAGCAGCGTGTATCAATTAGGGTCGGAACCAACCGAACATAATAAGAATGATCACCAGAACTTCGCCCGTTATTATGCCCGCAGGATGCCCGCAGAGGTTTTCCTGGATGCGGTTAATCAGGTGACTGGAAATAAATCCGGATTCAGTGGTATCAGCGCCAACGGCAGGGCCATCGATCTTCCCCATGAAAATTTTGGTTCGTACTTCCTCGATACTTTCGACAGGCCCAAAAGGGTTACCGCATGCGAATGCGAGCGCTCTTCTGGTGCGACGTTGGCGCAGGTGCTTTTATTGGCCAACTCGGACGAGATGGAAGGCAAGATTAATGCGGCCCAGGGAAGGCTGGCGAAATTGATCAAACAAAATCTCCCCGCACCCGAGGTGATTGATAATCTTTACCAGATTTCGTTTTCCAGATTGCCCACCGCCAAAGAAAAAGCTCGTTCATTGGATCATGTGAATAAATCGGATAACAAGCAACAAGCCCTCGAAGATTTGCTCTGGGTGATTCTGAACTCGAAAGAGTTCATGTTCAACCATTAGTATTTTATTTAAAGGATGAAGCCATGCTCGAATTTGTTGGAAAAGGTTCTACCACTTGCGATGGAGTTAATCGAAGGTCCTTCCTTAAAGTTGGAAGTCTTGCCCTAGGCGGTTTGACACTGCCTCAATTGCTGCAAGCTAGGGCTGCATCCAAGGCCTCCAAGAAAAGGTCTGTCATTCTGATCTGGCAGGCAGGTGGCCCCAGTCATATCGATATGTATGATCTCAAGCCTAATGCTCCTGCCGAGATTCGTGGCGAATTCAAGCCCATTGCAACCAATGTGCCAGGCATTCAGATTGGCGAGCATCTTCCCCTTCAATCAAAAATCATGGATAAGCTTTCCATTCTTCGTTCTGCATGCCATACCAATGCTGGCCATGGAATGGGTTCGCAGTGGATGCTTACAGGCTATCAGCCAACCATCGAAGTGAACGATAATATCTTCCCCTCGCTTGGTTCGGTGGTTGCGAAAATGAAGGGTGCGAACGATCCCAGCATGCCGCCTTATGTGAATCTTCCCAAGTTGTTGAACCTTGGAAAGGCCGCATACCTTGGCGCTTCTTACAACCCTTTCGCACCAGATAATGATCCCAACATGGATGGGTTTAAAGTTCGAAACCTCAGCCTTCCTGCGAAGATTAATGTCGATAGGCTTTCCCGCAGACGCGATTTACTAAACGATCTTGATAACATCCGCAGGGATATCGACACCAAGGGTGACTTGGTCGGCCTCGACTCCTTCTATAAAGATGCCATGGAAATGGTCACGAATACCAAGGCGCAGGATGCCTTCGATATCCAGAGGGAATCCATAGTCCTTCGTGATACCTACGGCAGAAACGATCTCGGGCAATCCTGCCTTCTGGCCCGCAGGCTGGTTGAAGCGGGTGTTACTTTTGTAACCATTCAGGCGGGTGGTGGTTGGGATACCCATGGCGACAACTTCAAGGGTTTGAAAAACAATCTGCTTCCCAAGTTTGATCGGGCCCTTACAGCCCTTGTGGAAGATTTGCATGACCGTGGCATGACCGATGATGTGCTCGTGATGGCGATGGGCGAATTTGGCCGTACCCCGAAAATCAATCCAGGCGCAGGTCGCGACCACTGGCCCGGTGCGATGTCTGTTGTATACGCAGGTGGCGGCTTGAAAATGGGACAGGTTGTTGGCTCCACCAATGCCAATGCTGAATACCCGACCACCAAGCCCGCAACACCTGGATGCGTTCTTTCCACCATGTATCATTGCCTGGGGATCGATCATCACTTTGCATTCCATGATCAGGCACAGCGGCCAATGCCTATCTTGAGTGAAGGTGAACCCATTCAAGAACTCATTGGTTAAACTGGCTTTTTGAACTGAAATACTCTTGGGAGCATTACCTTGCTGCGAGTTTTCCCGCTGGCATTATTACCTTTATTATTGCTGGCTTTTGCCGCTTCCGCAGATCTTCCCTCCATCAGGCTGGATCGCATTTATCCCCTTGGCACTGCCGCAGGCTCCACCATCGAAGTCGAGGCGCAGGGTGCTGAATTCGAAGAGATGCGCGAATTAAAATTCGATCATCCTGGTATCAAGGCCCAATGGCTCAAGGATAAAAAGTTCAAGGTCTCAGTCGATGCCGGTGTTCCCGCTGGGTCTTACGATTGCTACGCTGTTGGCAGGTTTGGCGTTAGCAACCCCCGCTTGTTTGCCATCTCTCGTGGCTTCAAGGAAGTTGATGAAAAAGAACCCAACGATGACGATGCAACCTCCCAAGCTGTTGAAATCAACACCGTAATCAACGGCACTTCCGACAACAGCAAGGAAGATATCTTCAAGTTTACTGCGAAGAAAAACCAGAGGGTTACCATTGCCTGCAATGCTGCCCGGTTGGATTCGCAGCTTGATGCGGTGCTTTCGGTTTATTCGAAGTCGGGCAGGCAGATTGCATCCAATGGCGATTACGATGGCCGTGACCCTTTCGTTGATGTCCTCATCTCCGAAGACGGGGATTATTTTATCCACTTGAGTGATCTTTCATTCAAGGGCGGTTTGCCTTACCGCTTGGTTATCAGTGATAAGCCCCAGTTGGAAAATGTTTTTCCGAGGGCTGTTAAATCAGACACCGATGCGGAGATTGTTTTGCTGGGCAGAAACTTTGGCCCTAATGGCACCGAATCCAAATGGACTATTCAAGACCTTGCCTTGCAGGAAACCAGGTCGAAGGTGCGTGCTACGAAAGATATTCTTTCGCTGGGGATGTATAAGTTTTTAGAGCACCCAACTTCGCATAGTGTTCTTCCCACCGCTGCAACCTGTACCTTGGATGGTTTTCAAGACGCATTAGTCGTTAATAATAACACGCTTATCACAACACCAATTTTGGTTTCGCCACATGATGTAACGCTTGAAGTTGAGCCCAATGATACATTGCAGCAGGCGCAAAAACTTACTTTGCCTGCCGTGGTTTCGGGCAGATTTGATCGCGAAAGGGACGGCGACTGGTATGTGATCGAACCCACTGAAACAGGTGTCTACAGCATCGAGGTTTATTCGGAAAGAATTGCGGGCAGGGCCGACCCCTATGTTTTTATTCAGGATGAAAAGGGAAATAAGGTGGTGGAGCTTGATGATTTTGGCCATCGTATGAATGCCTTTGATGGGCATTTGCGCGATCCCTCTGGAATTGCCAATCTTACTGCAAAGATGAAGTATCATGTTTTTGTCCAGGATCGTTATCGCAGGGGTGGTGCGAGGTTTCAGTATGTGCTTGCGATAAACAAGCAGGAGTTTGAGTTTCATATCGCCTCGATGCATTCGGCAAATCCCGGGCCTGCAGGCTTGAACATTTATCGTGGTGGTTCTGCATACTTGAATTTTGTGATTCATCAAAGGGGCCCTACCAGCCCCATCACCGTAAGGGCGGAAAATCTGCCCCCGGGTGTTACCGCGCAAGATACCGTGCTTAGGGATAACTCCAAGGGTGTGATCGTTTTTCATGCCGACAAACAAGCCAAGGAAACCACAGTGCCCATCAAGCTGGTAGCATCAAGCAAGCGAGGCGAGGTTTTATTTGAGCGCGAGGTAAGGGCCTACACCAGGGTTTCGTCTGATGCCAATCCAGCTTCGAGCAGGCCCATGCGCACTCAATGGCTTGCGGTGAGAGAATCTTCGCCTTTCTCACTTGCGATGGAGAAAACCAGGGTAGAGGTTGATGCAGGTAAAAAAGTTGAAATGAAGGTGAAGCTTGAAAGGCATTGGCCTGATTTTAAATCACAGGTCACCCTTCAATCGTTGGAGTTTCCCGGTAATATCAAAATGACCAATGTCGTAGTGCCTGCAGATAAGAATGAAGTTTTGGTTACGATCGAGGTGCAGGCAAACGCTGCCGGTGGCGAATATACCCTTGCAATTTCAGGTCAGGCGCAGGTTCCTTATAATAAAGTTACCACAGAAACCACCAAGCCCAACACGCTTGTCACCCAGCCTTCCAAGCCCTTCACGATTATCGTGAACGCGAAAGAAGAAAAGAAGAAGTAGGCAGGCATGAAGGTTTTATTTCTGCATGGTTGGAATTCGAAACCGGGCGGAATAAAGCCCACCTATCTTGTTAATCATGGGCATGAGGTGATTAACCCTGCTCTTTCAGATGATAATTTTGCGTTGGCGGTTTTAGTAGCTCAATCCGAATTTGATAAACACAAACCCGATGTGGTGGTTGGTTCCTCTCGAGGCGGTGCAGTTGCCCTGAATATCAATTCTGGCGATACCCCTTTGGTGTTGTTGTGCCCTGCTTGGAAAAACTGGGGCAGGGTTACGAACCTGAAAAAAGGGTGTGTGATACTGCATTCCCCTAATGACGAAGTTATTCCATTCGCCAGTTCAGAAGAGCTTGTTTCTAAAAGTGGATTGGGTGCAGAAGCGCTTTGGGTGGTGGGGAATGATCACCGGCTTGGGGATGATGAGTCGCTTGCAAAAATGCTTGAAGCAGTGGAAACAAATGCCCGCTTTTCAAAGTGAATTTAGTGATAAGTTGCCGAATCACTTTTTAGGTGTTAACGCGAAGGCTGCCTTGAAGAATTTTTCTTGCGATAGTTATTCGCACAAGGTCTTCGTTCAATTGGGAATAGTTTTTAATCGAATCAGACCCATAAACATATCCATTCATATATTCGGTGTTCTTATCTAGAATTCTAGCGGGATGATTATTGACAAATCGTTCATCCTTAAGGAAGACGGCTACGAAATCATTCCAAAAGCCTTCCCCTGTATCTGCAATTTGTCTTGATATGTAGGATTCCATCAGTACTGCTGGTATGCCTGACCTGCGTGCCCATCTGACTAGAGAGTGGCCGCTATCCGGGTAAAACCTCCAGGAATCAACTGGATGCTTGTGGAAAATTCCATTGGAGGGAAGGGTTAGGCAAAAAAGACCACCAGGTTTCAGAATCCGCATGATCTCATTGAATAATAACCAAAACATGTCCGAGTGTTCAAAGCAGGAACTTGATATGACAACATCAAGGTTGTCATTATCGAAGGGTAGTTTGTAGGGATCATCAAGAATGATATCCACACCTTTGCCTGCAACAAAATCAAGCCCCTTGTAATCATGGTTTGCAGGGAAGATGTCTCGCAGGCTACCGTTCACGTCTTGTGACCCAATCTCTGCGATTTTGAGATTACCAGTTCCGGGCTTGTTGATATAGGTATCGTAAAAACGTTTGCAATTTGCGTGTGCGCTAGGGTGCATGTATCACTCCAAGAATAATTTTATGTCAGGCCATGGATTTAAGATTGCTAAATACCTTGTTTCGCACCTTGTCAAATTCCTGCAGATAACAAAGGGAGTTCGTTTTTAAGTATTGCCCCTTGAGGGCATCGCATGCAAGCAATTCGCTTAGAAAATTTGAGGAATTCGGCAATCCAAACAAAAGCTTTGTTGCATCGAGGCAATAGTAAGCCTGGGTATTTTGAAGCTTTAAGACCAATGATACCAGGCGTTCAATAATAAAAACTTTTATTTGATGGGGGCGGTTGTTACTGAGATAGTTGGTTGGGCTGCAAAGCAGTTTTCCCAGATTGCTTTGCGGGTCTTCTGCGATTTCAAATATTTTCTCGGCATATTCCAGCCATATTTTCCAGAACTCGTATTTCGCAACGAAGTAATTACAAAAGATGCATGTTGTAACGTCTGAAACAAAATTGTTTATGTCGAAGTTGATTCCAAGTTGATTCAAAAGGTCATTGCTAAGTTTTTTGAGGCCTGGCCCTGGTTTGGTGCATTCGCCCTGGCCAAAGCTGTTGTAATAAAGCGCTATTTGGTCGAAATACGGAGACATACTGTAAATATCATGTTTCTTGCCGGCGATGGTGTCGAGTAAAAATTCAGAGGTGCACCAGGTTTTTTCATAAAACTTGGGAGAAAGAAAACCGATGTAATCGCCTGGGTTAAAGGATTGATTTAACAAGGTATTTCTCATGGGCCAATATTCCGCCCAATCCGGGCGCGAATTTTTAATGTTATCCAAGGGGATGAAACCCTTGTCTAAATTTGATCTTGTCACTTCATTATAAAAAATTTGATATATGAAGATTCTTGGGCTGTCAGCCATCGATAAATTTCCCAGCCCTTCCTGAGTTCTTGATAAGTGTAACTAGGATCAATATATGGTTTTGTTTGATTTTCATAATAATATTATATGGTTAGTAGGATAATTTTTTTTTGTTTGTGATAGTAGTAAACTTATTTGCGGAGATACCCTTTGGGTGGTGGGGAATGATCACCGGCTTGCGGATAATGAGTTGCTTGCGAAAATGCTCGAAGCAATTGCAACACGCTAAGGCTTTTCTTGGTGCGATTACAGTTGCTGAAGTTTCTTGTTAAATTAAAAATCTTTCTGCGTTGAATGCAACTGGTGTTTAAATGAATCAAGCCCACTCCTAAGGGATGGGCTTGAAAGGAAACACTAAGGTTCTCTGTTATTAGCTGACAAAAACACCACCGGAGTTGGCGGGATCGCCACTGTAGAAGGAGAAT
>CAZYAY010000046.1:0-20178 GCA_964646215.1 uncultured Candidatus Kuenenia sp.
ACTGCACGGTTTGCTTAATGAATTAATTCTACCTTAGGAATGCGATTGGATCAAGTAATAAAGGGCCCGCAACTATCCTGTTCTATGACATCACTTTTTGCAAATATAATGGATTACGTTCGTTTTTATCGTTTAGGATGTACGAGGCATATAGTCTTTTAACTATCGAAAAGCAGGGTGACTCCATGATTACAGGCTTTAAACTCGTTAAAATTATTAGTCTTCATTCCTTAACAAGGTTGTTGCTGATGGTTATTGCATGGATGGTTTTAAATCCCGAGGCATATGCGGGGCAGTTAAAAGCTGGGGTAGGCAGGGAAGATATAACCAGCAAGGTTGCATTGAAAAATGACACTTTGTATGTGAAAGCCTTGGTGTTACAGGATGCTGCAGCTACTTCGGTGATCATTACCGTAGACGCGGTTGCGATTGAAGAAATAGGTTCGATTAAGAAAACCTATCTTTCAACAGTGAGGGAGCAATTGAAGAAAGAATTCAACATTTTACCATTGAATGTGATGGTGAATGCGAGCCATTGCCATGGAATTGTTTGCGAGGATGTAGAAGAAAGAACGGTGAAGGCGGTGCGGGATGCAATGAAAAACTTGGTGGAAATTGATGTGGGCAGTGGCGTTGGATTTGAAAATAGGATCATGGAAAATCGCAGGGTAAAGCTTAAGAATGGTAAAGATGCGGATATGCGCAGGGCTTATTCGCTACCTCCGGACTCGGAAGTTGCGAGTGTTGGCCCGGTTGATCCGCAGATAGGGATATTGCGATTAGATCAAAAGAATGGCAAGACGCTTGCTGTGCTTTACAACTTTGCATGCCATCCGATTCAGGGTGTTCCTAGTGGTGGGAATACTGCAGACCTGACGGGGTTTTCATCTAAGGTGATTGAAGATTGCCTAGGCGATGGAGCGATGGCCTTTTTTATCCAAGGCTGCGGGGGTGATATCAACCCTGTGCTTTACAAGGATGTTGCTTATCCACCCGATGCTGAACCTTTGGGAAACATGTTGGGCATCAGTACGATGCGGGGGTTGAAGCAAATCAAATGTAAGCAGGATGTTGCGTTTAAGGTGATCAATGAAACGATTTCGCTGCCCCGGGCTGAACTATCAGGCCGCATCGAATCTCTTCAGGCAGAGCAACAAAAATTGCTGCAATCGCTTGGTGCCAATAACTTGAACTTCAAAACATTTCTTCCCTTGATGGTGAAGTACAACAATTCCGAAGAGTTCCCCTCGTATTTTTCGCAGCACTATCTTCATGAGAAGATGCTTGGAAGAAATGATCTTGATAAGCTGGATGCGGAGAACCGGAAAAACATGAAGAAGTATCTTGCCAACATTCATGTGATGGAAGAGCTTACCCGGGTGCAAACGAATCTTGCGCTATTGAAGAAAAACCAGGCGAAGAACATTGCGTCAGGGAAACGAACCATCGATGTAGAGGTGATGGGTTTGCGAATAGGGGATTTTGTCATGGTGACATTTCCGGGAGAGTTGACAGTGCAGATCGGGTTGAACATTAAAAAGATGTCGCCCCATAAAAGTACCTTCGTTGCAGGGTACACAAATGGTTACATTTATTATGCGCCAACTGCAGAGCAACTTAAGAACGTGGGCAATGCGCAGGAAGACAGTGATTGCATATTGGCGCCTGAATGGCAGCAGATATTTGAAGACAAAGTCTCAACTATATTAAAGAAGTTATGAATACGAACGAAAAGAAAGCAAGGAACCATTCAGATGATAAGTGGGACCATAGTTTTGTTAATGGCGGTTCTGCAAGGGCAGTTGGAACTTAAAAAAGAGTCGCCTCCTTGGTATGAAGATCGCAAGCAGTTGCTTTATTTCAAGGATCTGCAAGGGAAGTTACAGCCTGTTAAAAGTGTAGCTGACTGGTCTAATCGTGTGACCCATACACGGGAAAACATGGAATTGGTAATGGGTAAGCTGCCTTCAATCACTTCTCTTCCACTGGATATGAAAATTGATTTTGAAGAGAAGTTGCAACACTACACACGCCAGCATATATCGTTTGTGGTTGAGAAAGATGACCGAGTGCCCGCGTTTTTATTAATTCCCTATGGTGTAAGCAGATTAAACAGCAAGCCCGGGGTGATTTGTCTACCAGGTAGCTCCAAGCCTGGTAAAGACACTCCTGCAGGTATTTCCCAAGCTACCGGCCAAGCCTATGCGCATGAACTTGCCTTGAGGGGCTATGTTTGTTTGGTGATCGATTATCCACTTTTGCATACAACTGAATATAGCACTGACCCTTATGAAATGGGTTATGTCAGTGCCACCATGAAGGGAATTGTGAATCATCGCAGAGGGATAGATCTGCTGATATCGCTTGCCTTTGTAGATTCTGGATCCATAGGTGTTATTGGGCATTCTTTGGGCGGTCATAATGCGATCTTCCTTGGTGTGTTTGATGAAAGAATCAAGGCGGTGGCATCAAGTTGTGGGTTCAATGTATTCGCAAAACACAACAAGGGAGATGTCAGGGCTTGGAGCAGTAAATATTACATGCCTAGGATTAAAACGGAATACAAGGATAACCCATCAAAGATACCGTTTGATTTCACCGAAGTGCTTGCAGCCCTAGCGCCCAGGCCTGTTTTCATAAATGCGCCCTTGCACGATGACCCGGATTTTGAAGTTTCTGGCGTGACCGATTGCATTGCTGCTGCTCTTCCCGTTTATGAAAAAATATTCAACACTAAAGATAAGCTTGATGTGCATCACCCTGATGCCAATCATAGTTTTCCACTTAAAGAGAGGCTTCTTGCCTATGCTTTTTTTGACAGGCATTTGATGCCCCATTCTAATGCTATGGATACAAAAAATAGCTTAATCATTCACTTGCCTCTTAGTAATAATGCCCGTGATATTTCTGGGAATGACAATCATGCCGAAGGTGTGAATGTGGAGTACGCCAAGGGTGCTTCTTTTAATGGAAGGAATTCATCCCTTAAGATTTCAAAGGATGTTGGTCGTCAGTTATTAGGCAAGGGGGAATTCAGCATTGCCTGCTGGATTAAAGCAGATGACAAGTCGAATGAATCTTCCGGCGGAGACATCTTTAGTTGGTATGATCCCAATGCTTCCCGGGGGATGAATTTCAGTCTTAAAAGTAACCAGGGTGTTACGACCAATCAAGCTAACTTTCGCCATTTGCATTTTGGAATCGACAATAACAAAGTTGGAGAATGGCAGGACTGTGGTCAGCCCGGCAAAGCCTTATGTGCATTTTCGCTTGCAGTTCATGCAGGGCAGCTTTATGCGGGAACTTGTGTTACAGATGCCAAAGATTCTACCCGGGTATATCGTTATGCTGGTGCCAAGCGATGGATTGATTGCGGAGCGCCTGATAAATCAAATAGCGTGATGTCACTTGCGGTTTATGAGAATGAGCTTTATGCAGGTACGGGAAAATACAGGATAGCGGGCTCAGCACTTCCTGAATCGACCAACCTGAATCTTGGTGGGCGAATATTCCGGTATGAAGGCCGCGATGTCTGGAAAGATTGTGGTCAGTTGCCTGATACCGAAGCCGTGGGTGGAATGGTCGTTTATAAAGGGAAGCTATATGCCTCTTCGCTATACAAGCCTGCAGGTTTTTATCGGTATGATGGGGAGAAGAATTGGACGAAATGTGCAACTCCTTTTGCTGTAAACATGGTGAACAAACAGGAAGAAAACCTGCGGGTTGAATCACTGACTGTATTTGGCGAATACCTTTATGCAAGTAGTTATGATTGCGGAAATGTTTTCCGTTATGATGGCGAAAGTTGGATCGATCTAGGTAGGCTTGGTGATAATACCCAGACATATTCGTTTGCGATTTACCAGGGTTCCCTTCATGTAGGCACATGGCCAAGTGGCAGAGTCTATCGGTTTGAAAAGCCTAATGAGTGGACAGATCTTGGCAGATTAGGCCAAGAACTTGAGGTTATGGGCATGGTTGTACATAACGGAAAATTGCTTGCAGGTACTCTGCCCCTTGCTGAAGTTTATGAATACAGCAACAACAAGACTTGGAAAAAAATCACTAGGTTGGATCATACCCCCGATGTCAAGTATCGCAGGGCCTGGACCATGGCGGAGCACGATGGCCGTCTCTTTTGTTCAACGCTTCCCTCGGGGAAGATATTTTCGTACGAATCAGGTCGTAATGTAATCTGGGGGCATTCCCTATCCAAGGGTTGGCATCATGTTGCTGCGATAAAGGCAGGGGATAAACTTAAGCTTTACCTAGATGGAAGCAAGGTGTCAGAAAGTGCGCTGTTCGATGTGCGTGATTTTCAACTTGCTAATGATGGTGTGATTAAAATCGGAGCTGGAGCTTCAGAAAACTTTCTGGGGAAGATATCTGATTTCAGGATTTACAACCAAACTCTGGATGTGGAGCTTGTTAAAAAGCTTGCATCGATGAAACCGACTTCATGATAATCAGCTAGGCACAACTTCGAAGATATAATTGTCTGGAGATCGGAAGAAGAATCGTGCAAAGGATGTTGGGCGTTTAGCAGTGATGATTTCTGCGCCATGCTGAATAAGCCTTTGCTTTAGGGAATCGAACTCCTGCTCGGGCCACCGAATTGCAATGTGTCTGCCATATTCCTGTTCGAACTTTAGAGAATCGAACTCCTTGTTTTCAAGGATGTGGAGTTCCTGCCCCGGGGCGATTTGCAGCCAAGCCGCAGTTACTGCAATGTTGCCAGGCTTTTCGATGGGTTGCCAATGCAATGTCTTGATGAAGAATTCCTTGAAGGGAATAATATCCTTGGTCAGAAGGGTGATATGAGCAATGGACATGATTGCTGTTACTGGCCCTTCAGATAATGCCGTTCGATGAAGGTTGTGTCAACTTTGCCATCAACAAAGGCGGAATTCGTAAAGATTTCCCTTAGGATGGGGATGGTTGTTTTAATTCCTTCGACATGGAATTCAGCAAGTGCCCTGCGCATGGTGGCAATAGCCTCGGCACGCGTGGGTTTGTGAACCAAGAGTTTTGCAACTAGGGAATCATAGTTGGAAGGGACCCTGTAGCCTTGAACCGCATGGGTATCCATGCGAACTCCGGGGCCACCTGGGGGTTGCCATTTGGTGATTAAGCCTGGGAAGGGCCTGAAGCCATTGGTGGAATCTTCAGCATTAATACGGCATTCGATCGCACATCCGCGATGAACGATGTCATCCTGTTTAAAGGAGAGAGGCAGGCCGGAGGCGATGCGGATTTGTTCTTTTACAAGGTCAACGCCTGTAACGAGTTCTGAAACGGGGTGTTCTACTTGAATGCGTGCGTTGACTTCGATGAAGTAAAAGTTATGATCTTTGTCTAGGAGAAATTCAACAGTGCCTGCGCTGTAATAGCCTGCGGATTTAACAAGCTTGACAGCAGCGGCGCAGATATCTTTCCGAACTTTTTCGGGAAGATTCGGTGCGGGGGATTCTTCGACAAGTTTCTGGTGCCTGCGTTGAAGTGAACAATCGCGTTCCCAAAGATGAATCACATTGCCTTGGGTGTCGCCTAGAACCTGAACTTCGATATGGCGAGGTTGTTCGATGTATTTTTCGAGATAGACGCTGCCATCTTTGAAGGCGTTTTCTGCTTCTTGAACAGCGGCAGCAAGGCCCGAATGAAGGCTGATATCGTTATGAGCAACGCGCATGCCTCTGCCGCCGCCGCCTGCCGATGCCTTGATCAATACGGGATAACCCATGGAGTGGGCCAAAGCAAGTGCTTCTTCGTCTTTGGTGATAAGGCCTTCGCTGCCTGGTACAACCGGAACGCCTGCTTTCTTGGCCATTTTGCGGGCTTCGTTTTTATTGCCTAGTTTGCGCATGGCTTCATGTGGAGGGCCGATGAATTCAATTTTGCAGGATCTGCAAACTTCAGCAAAGTGAGCGTTTTCTGAAAGAAAGCCATATCCTGGATGAATGGCTTGAACATCAGCAATTTCAGCAGCGCTGATAATTCTGGGGATGTTAAGGTAGCTTTCAGCAGAATTAGCAGGGCCGATGCAAATGGCTTGGTCTGCGAGTGCCAGATAGGGTGCATCGCGATCGGCTTCGCTGTAAACAGCGACGACTTCGATTCCCATATCTTTACAGGCACGAATAACACGAAGGGCGATTTCACCACGATTGGCAACTAGAATGCGTTGAAACATGAGAATAATATCCGCCTGATAGGCGAGAGCTCCTTATCAACCGTTGGGATCAACCCGGAACAAAACTTGGCCATATTCCACAGGTTGCTTGTTTTCGATCAGGATTTCGACGATGGTGCCAGTGCACTCAGCGGCGATTTCATTGAAAAGTTTCATGGCCTCGATCTGGCAGACCACGGTTTTGGGGTTAACTTTGGCGCCTACAGAAACGTAGGGAGGGCTGCCTGGTTTTTCCTGCGAATAAAAAGTGCCTGGGGTAGGGCTCTTGATTTCAATCAGGTTTTTGTTGGCGGCAGGTGCAGCGGCAGGAGTCGCAGGGGCGGCCTGCGCCTGGACTGCTTGTTGTAAAACAGGAGCAGGTTGTTGATGCATGACAGGAGTGAAAGTGGGAGTTCCCATGGACTCTTTTTTAAGCCGTATTTTTTTCTCACCATCTTGAAGATCCAGCTCGCTTAGCCCATGTTTGGACATAAGTCGAACAAGGTCACGAATAGTTTCGACCTCGAAGGGGTTCGTTTTACTGTTAGGTTTTTCAGCCACCTGCGACTCCTTTCAAAAGAGCATCCCTAATTAAAGGGTAAAAACTTATGCGATGATATTATCATCGAGTTCTCTGGAAATTCCAGTCAGATATTGTGCACCTGAGGAAGTTACCAGAATATTATCCTCAATTCTGACCCCGCCCCAACCGGGAAGATAGATTCCCGGCTCCAGAGTGAAGACCATTCCCGACTCGAGAACCGTCTCGGAGCCAGGCCTGAACCATGGGGCTTCATGAATCTGTAAACCTATGCCATGCCCCAGGCCATGACCAAAATACTCGCCAAAGCCCGCGTCTGCAATCAATTGTCTTGCAGCACGATCAACATCAAGGGCCCTAACCCCAGGCTTGATGGCGTTAAAGGCTGCTTTTTGAGCTTCCAACACCACCGAGTAAATCTTTCGCAGTTTATCTTTCGATTCTGCCCGCCCCATTGTCTTACTGAAAACATGCGTGTCAAGAACGCGTGTCAAATCACTTTTATATCCACTAGGGCTACTCGCGCCCCAGTCTATCAACAAAAGGTTTTCATTCCCAATACAATGTTGGGAGGGAATTGCGTGGGGAAGTGCGGCGTTTGAGCCCGCAGCGACGATGATAGGGAATGCAGCACACTGCGCCCCCATCGAACGCATCAACCGTTCAAGTTCATCCGCAACGTTTTTTTCGGTTTGCGAAGGCAGAAGCGATTTATTAAGCGAGACGAACGCATCCTGAGCCATCTGGATTGCAGCTTTGATGGCTTCGATTTCGATGGGTTCTTTAACCATGCGTTGGGTTTCAACCCGCTCCCGGGTGGCAAGCCAACTGCACTCAGGCAGTAATTCTTTCAACGATTCAAAGTCGAAAACGGTAAGCACCTGGCATTCAAAACCGACTGAAAGAGCCTTGATGGAGCGAATGGCTTCTGCAACCATGTCGAGTGTTTTTTTTGTGGGTGGCCTGATGAGTGCTTCCAATCCGGGGCATTCATTCTTGATTTGTTCGGTGAATCGGGCATCAGAAACCAGAATGTCTTTGTTTTTGGAAACCACCAGATGGCTGGCTTCGCCCTTAAACCCGGTAAGGTAGGTTACGTTTGCCACACCACTGATGAGATAAGCATCAACGCCATCTTGTGCAAGCCTCGCCCTCAGGCGATCACGCCTGGCATCTGCATGAATATGTGGGTTCATGTTCATCCTTCTTGTGGCCCGTTTCGAAACTCTGCCAGCAAAAGTTCGTGAATGTGGCCATTGGTGGCAAGGCTTTCAGGTTTGAACGGGCAATAGGGTGAACCATCGACCCGGGTGATTTTTCCACCCGCCTCGTTGACAAGAACGATACCGCCTGCAACATCCCATACATGATTATCGAAAGCGTAAAAAACATCGCATCTTCCGGAAGCGATGTAAGCCAGGTTAAGGGCGGTGGAACCGATTCTGCGAAGCGCCTGGCTTCTGTGCGAGAAGTGCTTCCACCAGCCAAAAAGATGCTCCATCCCTCGTACATTGTAAGGAAAACCAGTGGTGATCATCGCTTTCCCGAGCGAGGTGATCGAGCTGGTTTTGAGGGGTTTATCATTAACAAAAGCCCCATGGCCTTTGGCTGCATGAAACATTTCGTTCCTGGAAGGGTCATGGACCACGCCAACCACCATCTCGCCCTGATAATAAAGACCAATGGAGATAGCGTAAAGAGGTATATCATGCACGTAATTGGTTGTGCCATCGATGGGGTCGACAATCCAGGTGGGTGGGGCGTTTGGCCCGGGGTCTTTCTCGCCCTTGCCATCTTCCTCGCCTAGGAAGTCGTGGTCTGGGAAAAGGTTTTTAAGATGTTCGTAGATGACTTTTTGGGATGCTGTATCTGCATCGGTAACAAGATCGTAAAGGCCCTTTTCACGAACCGCAAAGTTCTGTCTCATGGAAAGAAGCAGATTTGAGGCTATGTTTGCAGCCTCGCAAGCGCCTTTCTTCCATTTCAACAGATCGCTCATGCGTGTACCTTCCAATGGTAAAACAGTCCATATTATCTAATGATTAAGATATTGTTTTATAAGGAAAAGTGCCAATAATTCTGAGCGAAAACAGATGCGGGTTTTTGAATCAAAAAGGCCCCCGGTGTTTCACACCAGAGGCCTTGTTTTGTTTGTCCTCGCAAATCCAGTCGATTGACTAGATTAGCGGGGTTTTGCCTGGAACAGCTACTGTCCATTCTGGAAGTACGGTGTCCTTGTTGAAGTTTTCAGGCATCAACCGTTGCTTGGAATTCAGGGCTTGTTCCCATGAGATTTCCTTGCCTGTATAAGCCGACATACGGCCAAGAACTGCGGTAAGCGAGCTCTCGGTCACTGTCTTGAGTTCGTTCAGGGGTTTGCCTGCACGAATGCTCTCGATCAGATCGGTATGTTCCTGAATATAGGGATCAACGCCCCTTTGATTCCGGGCAACAACAGACTTGCCATTGATGGTGTAGGCGTTAACCTGGCAAGAGCCTTTTGTGCCTACAACAGCTTCAGAAACACTGTTGGCACAGTTACTGATCTGCCTGCACATGGAGTGGACATGCACGCCGTTCTGGTATTCAAAATCGATCGAAAAGAAATCGAAAATGATACCATACTTGGGGTCATTGCGGGTGCGATGGCCCATGCCTACGGCCTTTACAGGGTGGCCTCGCAAAACCCAGTTCATTACATCGATGTTATGAACATGTTGCTCAACGATATGGTCGCCACACAGATAGGTGTAGTTGTACCAGTTGTTGAGTTGGGCTTCAGCGGGAGTCATTCCTGGCTTAGGATCGCGGGACCAAAGTATGCCTTGGTTCCAGTAGCAACGGCCACCAACGATATCACCAATTGCACCTTCATGAAGTTGCTTGATGGTTTCGATGTAGGCTGATTGATGCCTGCGCTGGGTGCCTGCAACAATACCAAGGCCGCTTGCATTGGCTTCATCGTAAGCAGCAAGGCAATCGCGGGCGGTGGGGCCATCGACGCAGACAGGCTTTTCGGTGAAGATATTCTTCTTGGCCTTTACCGCAGCCATGATGTGGATGGAACGAAACCCTGGAGGCGTTGCAAGGATTACATAATTGATCTTGGGATCGTTCATGATTTTCTGGTAGGCATCGATTCCAGAATGAACCTTGTCATCTGCAATTTCAACTTTGTTGTTAAGCTCTTTGACTTTGGGATCATCCTTTGCGATGCCTTTTAGGCGAGCTTGAAGGCCCTTGGCTTGGGATTCAAAAGCATCTGCGACGGCATGAATGGTGACATTGCGCGCAGAATTCAAGACGTTATGGGCAGCGCCGCTGCCACGACCACCGCAACCGACCACGCCAACGCGTATTTCGTCACTACCCTGGGCATAAGCGCCCGCGGGAAGAACTGCGTTGAGGGCGATACCACCCGCAGCAGCCATGGTGCTGGTTTTGATAAAGTCTCTTCGGTCGGATGCGTGTTGTTTCTTACTCATTACGAATCTCCAAAAGGGGAAAGGACTGAAAATACAAAGATAAACTCATGGAACCAGGAACAAACTAATCACTTTGCTTGGTAACCTTGGATCGAATGGCCAGGAGGTTTTCCTGTTCTTCGACCGGCCTTACAATTCGGAAACCAACAAATTCAGCGCTGGTAAGCCACCAGATGCTCTGGGGGCGTTGCGGATCAAGCTTGATCCAGGTTTTATCGGAACCTCTGCGTGCAGAGCTACGAAGGCCTACAGGTTGGTCTGCCCAAGAACCGCCCCGGGCCACATGCGAAAACCTATTCTGGCTTGGTAATAGCACCGGCGCAAGAGTTGCACGGTCTTTGGGGAAGGTGCCATATGCATCTTTCTTGTAATGATCAATGCACCATTCCGAAACATTCCCATGCATGTCATACAAGCCCCAGGGGTTGGGCTTTTTAAGGGCAACCTTGTGGGTGACTTCTTCGGAGTTGGCAGCGAACCATGCGTAGTCTCCACTCTTTGCTGGGTCATCCCCGAAAGAGTAGGGGGTTGTGGTTCCTGCTTTACAGGCGTATTCCCACTCCGCTTCTGTAGGCAGTCGGTAGTTTTTGCCAGTTTTTCTGCTCAACCAACGGCAATATTCCATTGCGGCATGATGTGTGATGCAGATGACAGGTTGGCCATCTCTGCCATGGCCAAAGGTTTCGTCTGCATAGGGTGGGGTAGGTCGTGTGATTGCATCCACGCCTTTGGGGTCTACATCTTTGCCATCGAGTTTGGGTTGATCTTCGGTTTTCCAGTATTGGTCATACTCATCCCAGGTGACTTCGCACTTGCCCATCCAGAAAGATTTTACAGCCACAGGGTGTTGAGGGCCTTCATCTTCGAGACGGCCTTTTTCTGCATCGGGGCTTCCCATGAGAAATTCCCCACCTTTGAGGGGGATCATTTCGAAAGGAATATTGGCAGCCCCTATTTTTTCGATGTAGGGTTTGAAATCGGCTGAGGGTTCTTTTGCTGCTTGTGCCTGAACTGATCTTGAGCCGGTTGGTAGGAAAGCCAGACCCCCCGCAAGGAGTGCTCCGCCTAGGAACCAAACAGATGCAGATATTTTTTTAGGATTTGTTACACTTGATGACATCACGATAACCTTTGTCAAAATGGAAACCTTGGGAATGAATGTTACCTTGCTTGCAGCAATCGCACTGGCCATTCCTTTCCAGTCGAAAAGCGAGCTTACACAGTATCGTTTCAGCCAGCCCCATATGGGAACAAACTGCCAGATAATTCTTTATTCTATGAATAAAGAGGAGGCGAGTCGTGGTGCCAATGCTGCTTTTCTGCGCATGAAACAATTAGATGGTATCATGTCGGACTATAATCAGGAAAGTGAATTGAGGCAATTATGCGCAAGATCTGGAACCGGCCCGGTTTTGGTGGGAGAAGATCTTTTTAAAGTTTTAACCCGGGCCCGGGAGGTTTCTGAACTTTCAGGTGGTGCATTTGATGTAACCGTTGGTCCAGTGGTAAAACTCTGGCGCAGAGCCAGAAAAAGCATCCAAATGCCTGATAAAGATGAACTGGAAGCCGCTTTGAAACTGGTTGATTATCAAGCAATGGTGCTTGATCCCTCGAAAAAAACAGTCTGGTTGAAAAAAACAGGCATGCTTTTAGATCTTGGGGGCATTGCCAAGGGCTATGCTGCTGAAGAATCATTAAATTTGCTTAAAAAAATGGGGATAAGCTCGGCTTTGGTTGCGATGGGTGGCGATGTTGCCATGGGAGACCCTCCGCCCAATACCAAGGGTTGGAAAGTTGGAATCGCGCCTGTTTTAGAAGAAGGCGATGCAGCAAGCAGGTACATGGTGCTTTCTAATTGCGCTGTTTCAACCTCGGGAGACACCGAACAATATGTCGAGCTTGGGGGTAAAAGATATTCTCATTTGGTAAATCCCCATACGGGGATTGGTTTATCGGAAAGAATTTCTGTTACCATCGTCGCACCACATGGGATAGACTCGGATTCACTTACCAAAGTGGTAAGTATTCTGGGGGTTGCTAAAGGAATGGAATTGGCAGCAAAATTACCGGGAATCTCTTGCCGGGTGGTTACCAGAAAAAACGATCTGCTCGAAGTGAAGAAGAGTGAAAACTTCCCCTTAGTTCACGAAAATACAAATCAAGGAAAAGGAAATTAAATCATGGCAATGAATCGCAGGCAGTTTTCAGTATTGGCAGCAAGCACCCTTTTAACTGGGGTATCCAATGCAGCAGATCCACTTCCTGGCCAAACCAAGAACACTAAGTTTGCAGTGAATGTTGAAATGTGGTGGTCCAAGGAGAAAGAGTTTACCAAAAGGCTCGAGAATGCTGCTGCACTTGGATTTAAAGCTGTGGAATTTTGGCCTTGGCGCAATAAGAACATTCCTGCAGTGATTGAAACTTGCAAGAAGCATGGAATAAGCATTACCCAGTTTACCGCTTGGGGCTTTACTCCCGGTTTGAACGATCCTAAAAATCATTCGAAGTTCTTGGAAGAAATCGAAGCCTCCTGCGAAACAGCAAAGAAGCTGGATTGCAAGATGATGACTGTGGTTGGTGGCAATGACATTAAAGATGTAAGCCAGGAAAAGATGCACGAAAATATCATCGAGGGGCTTAAAAAAGCTGCTCCCATTGCTGAAAAGCACGGAATCATGCTTATTCTTGAACCCATGAACATCAAGGTGGATCACAAGGGGCATTGTCTTTATGGCAGTGAACCAGCAACGAAAATCATCCGTGCGGTTAACAGCCCCAAGGTCAAACTCAACTGGGATCTTTATCACATGTATATTACCGAGGGAAATCTTCTTGAAAATCTTAAGAAGGGCCTCGATTGTGTTGGATATCTACAGATTGCTGACCACCCAGGCAGAAATGAACCGGGTATTGGCGAAATCAAATTTTCTGAACTTCTCAAAGGAGTGAAGGAACTGGGTTATAAAGATTACATTGGTTTGGAATTAAAGCCTAAGAAGTCTGAACTTGAGGCTGCACTTGCTGTGCAAAAAGCAGATAACTGGTAAGGCAATGAAGATCTAAACCCGCTAACCCCTCTAGTTTTCCAAATCTACTGTCAAATGCGGTGGAGGCGTTGGTAAAGCTATCGAGCAACCTTCACACTCTGCATTTTCCACCGCGAGTTTAAAGCTTTCGTATTCTTCTACTTGGGTTTTTATCAGGGTAGGATTTGTCCATTGGAGCAAATTAATCGAGGATTGGGTTTGTTTCGGCAGATGCTTAAAGTTCCTGTCGAAGATTTCTATGACATCGGTGTTTTCTTTTTGAATGAAGTAAAAACAAGCTGCTGCCTCAGGAAAGGAGATTTTCTTTTGAGCCAAGGCATCTATGACTTTGTTTTTTGCAGCCAGCTTACCCAGAATAACAAGATCTTTTCTATTTAGTCGGTCAGTTAAAATGGTTTCGTCTCGGATCATTGCTTCATAATCTGCGATACCGAATAAATCCCTGAAGAAGTCAGACCAACTTTCGGAACCAGCAAGTGGGGGCGTGCCCACAATAATGGTGGACAAGATTAGCATTGCGGTAATCGATCTTGCAGATGAAAACATTAAATTCTTCCAATAAGCAAGCAATAGTTCAAAACTATTGCCAATTGTTTAAGGCTAAAACTATCCCTGCTTATTCATGGTTCAAGAAACTTTTGAGCACTTTAAAACCAAACTCATACTGGTATGACTAACACAAAACTGCCATATACATTTATAAAACACTTTTTATTCGGGCAAGTATCGTTTTACCAATGATAATTTTAAGTTATAATAAATGTACTACTTCCTATTTATAGCTTGGCTTTAACCGAAACTCCCAATAGTAATTTGTTGTCAAGTCTGGGAAGTCTTTGTGTTGAAATTAAGATTGATTGGCTATTCATCTATATTAGGCTTATTCTTGCAGCTTAATGGTATGCCTCTTTAAATAGGAGGTTGTGATAAATCATTTGAGTTTTAAAAAGATAAAAGGCTATGAAAATGAAATTGGAAAGTTTTGAAATGATACCGGTAACGCCCGGCCATACGGATGAGTTGGTGAAAATGGCTGATGAAACAGGCTTTTTTAAAGAGCATGAGGTGCAGGCATTAAGAGAAGTATTGGACGATTTTCATGCGGAAAATCATGTGTATGAGCACAAAGCCTACTTGTTGAAGGACAAAGATAAGAAACTTGGCTTTGTTTACTACGCCCCAGCCCCCATGACTGAGGGAACTTGGCAGTTATGGTGGATTGTGGTGCAGAATGACCTGCAGGGTAGGGGATTGGGCGGTCAAATGCTTAAATATGTTGAAAAACATGCACGGGAACTAGAGGGAAGGGTTTTATTCATCGAAACCTCTTCCCAGGAAAAGTATGACCCAACCAGGAAATTTTACCTTAAGTATGGATATAATTTAGAGGCCCGGATGAGGGGCTTTTACGCTGCAGGCGATGATATGATGGTTTATCGTAAGAGTTTGGTACCCGAATAAATAGATTTTTTAGTGCCCGTAAAAAAATATTTTTCATCGTTTTCGATGCTCTTTTCCCCGATTTCTCCCCTAGGATTTCTTTGTTTTGGGAAGCTTTTGCATGCTTGTGGTGGGGGCTTTGGTTGAGTAGGAAATCCTTGTTTTATAGGGGATTAAGAAAAACAAGAAGACGCGTAATCCCTAGAGAGGGGATAAACATTAGAAACCGCGTGTCAGGGCGAAGCGTGGTAAGTGTGGCAGAAGTCGTAGCAAGGTCAAATGGCAGAATCTATCTAACTTGCAAAGATATTTCTAATCTTCACGACCAATTTAACCGATTTAATTATTAACCAAGGCGGAAGAGACATAACCGCTGAAAGTGATTCAAGGCTCCAAGGATGGAGAATGGATCATTAAGTGGTGAATACTCAACCTTGGTGATTCACTCTATTTCGGGAAGCCGCGCCTGGAATGATCTCGGGGACGGAGATCATTGTGGATGACGGAATGTTGGTGTGTGCCGACATAAAGGTCTGATTGCCTAATACAAAATGGCCAGGCCGGAGATCTGAAATAGGGCGAAGTGGATGCTTTGCCGGGAATATTCCGCATAACCCGGTGTGAGAGACCCAGCCACCCTGTATTGCTTTATGGAGAATTTCAAATGAAGAAGGTGTTTACCACCGGCCAGGTCGCGAAGATTTGTAAAGTAGCGCCAAGGACGGTTAGCAAATGGTTCGATTCTGGCAGGCTTCGTGGCTACCGTATTCCTGGTAGTCAAGATCGTCGAATTCCCCGAGAACAGCTTATCCGGTTCCTCAAGGAACATGGAATGCCCCTCGGAGAACTCGAAGAAGAAGGTTGGCACAAGATTCTTCTCATCGGTACTGAGAAAATCTTCACGGATAGAATCAAGGAATTGCTTCCCGAAGATGAAGATTTCAAATATGAAATCGCCAACAGCGGGTTTGAAGCAGGCATTCAAGCAGAAAGCTTTCACCCTGATACCATTGTAATTGACCTTGCAATGGGGCGCAGCGAAGGCCTTCAGATTGCCCAAAATCTGCGCAGAAACATTGCTTATGAATCCACTGTCATCATTGCGATGGCAAGTGAAGACGAAGCAAGCCCAGAAGCTTTGAGCCAGTTTGGTTTTAACGAAGCATTCAAGAAGCCTTTTGATACCGCGCTTCTTTCAGAACGCATCCAAACCATGATTGATGAAAAGCGGGACAACAACTAGTAGGAATAATTGCCCAAATTATTCTTCATATAAGCGAAGCCGTACGGTTTACCTCATCCGAGGAATCCGGACGGCTTCGCTATTTTTGCATTTCCTTTGATAATTTTTCCAACAATCCCTGACCCCGGGTGTTTCTAGGTGTGAGAATACCATTAAGCTTATTGGTGGTTTACATTGCCACCATCGGCATGGTAGCCTTTATGCTTACTTTTTCATGTGTTTGACTTTGTTTTGACTGTAGAGTAGAGCAACTGGGCCTTTAGTCGTTAGTGGCGCAAAAGCGTCTAAATAATACAAGAGGGTGTCATGGCGAAAAATCAAGGTGCTTGGGGTTTGGAGATGGGTGTCTGCTCGATGAAGGCCATCCGCCTCGAGATGCAGAACGGTTCGCCAGTTGCCACTCATTATGATTTTATTGATCATGCCAAGATTCTTAGTCAGCCTGAAAATCTTCAGGATCAAGACAAAATGATCAAAGAGGCCTTGTTGAAGTTTCTTTCACGAAACAAGGTTCGCGGTGATCTGGTCTGCCTGTCTGTTTCAAGCCAAAGTGGTCTGGCGCGCTTTGTAAAATTGCCCCCGGTTGAAGAAAGCAAAATTGCTGAAATCGTCCGGTTCGAAGCCAAGCAGCAAATCCCCTTTCCTCTTAACGAGGTTGTGTGGGATTTTCAAAAACTTGGTTCGGGCATGGTGATTGATGGCCTTGCCTTGGATAGTGAAATTGGTCTTTTTGCAATGAAGCGTGATTTTGTAAATAAGACCCTGCAGCATTACCGTGATGTAAACATAGACCTGCATGCGGTACAGATGGCTCCTCTTGCCCTCATCAATTACATATCCTTTGATGTCATGGGAAAAAATTACAAGGCCGATGGTTCGCCCGCCATCGAATCAGACGACGATGATGCGCCTAAAAAAGGAATATTGGGGTTGGATATAGGCAATGATATCAGCAACCTGGTGCTGACCGATGGCACCAAAATCATCGAGCAAAGAAGTATCAGTATCGGTGGCAGCAGGTTCACCAAGGAAATCGCCAAGGAATTCAAGCTGACCTTTGCAAAGGCGGAACATTTGAAGCGGACCGTGGCCAAGGCTGCAGTCAAGGATGGTCCAGATTTGAAAGCGGTTATCACTGCGGTTAAGCCAATCTTTCAGGATTTGGTCGGCGAGTTGCAGCGCTCTCTCACCTATTTCAGTAATCGCCATCGCAATATCGAATTTGAATATATGCTGGCATTGGGTAATGGTTTTAAGCTGCATGGCTTGCAACGATTTTTGCAGGAAAAGTTGAGCATTGAATTACGTAAGCCGGGGAAATTCGAAAGATTGCAGGGCGACTCGGTGATCAAGGCGAATAACTTCAGCGATAATCTTTTAACCTTTGCTGGGGCATATGGTTTGGCACTGCAGGGTTTGAAGCAAGTGCGGATGACCACGAATTTGCTGCCTCCAGAAATTGTTGCAGAACGACAACTTAAAATGAAAAGGCCCTGGGCGGTTGCTGCAGCCGCTGCTGTTTTACTGGGCCTTAGCACCTACTCTTTAAAAAATCATCTGCAAGCCCGCGCTTGGACTGACCCCACTGTTGCCAGTTCCATCAAGGATGGTGAACGCGTAATCGGTGATGTTGGCAAAGGGAAGAAAAATTTTGAACAAGCCAAAAGTAATGTTGCCAAGGAAGAGTCCAATGTGAAAAGCCTTTTGTCGGGGCAGGATGAAAGATTCAACTGGCTTGACCTTTTTACTTATTTGAACGAAGCCATTCCGAGGCAGGATGGGAAAAATCTTTCCGAGCAACAAAGGGCGGCTTATTGGAATGTATCTCAAAATAGGCCCAGGGGCGAAGTCGCATACAAGGAACTCATCCGCAGGCAGACATTGTCGCGTGATGAATTTGGCAACGATGGGTACGAGCCAGGTGATATTCTGGGTAAAAACATTGATCAGTTGATCGAGTTCAATATTGAGTCTGTCGATTGTAAATTTACCGAGAATCTTTCCGGATTTTGGCAGCAGGTCAAGGGTGGGGGCAAGTCTGAGGAACGCAAGGTGAAGGAAGATGTCCGGCCTATCGAGCATTGGGAAAAAAGCCCCGATGGTTCAGGTTGGGTTGTCGAGTTGCGGGGCTATACCTTCCAGCAGGATCAAAAACGATTTGTCCAGGAAGTCCTACTCGAAAATCTGGTTAGATATGGCATTGTTAAAAATGCGCCTGCGAATAATGCAGAGGCTTCAGCAGCGGCCGGCCTTCCAGACATGGGCCCTGTTGTCAACAGGGTCAGTCATGTTCTTGTTTATAAGTATCTGACTAAAAAAACCAATGAACGATCCAACTTTGAAATCATTGGTCAAAGTTATCTTGCAAATGCGATGCGTGCTGGTGGTTTTGGCGAAGGTGGTGGCGCTCCGGGTGGTGCTATGCCTCCTCCCGGTAGCCCAGGTGGACCAGGAATGTCGGGTCCGGGTGCTGGTGCACCTGGTGCTGGTGCAGCCCCTTCCCGCGATTCTTGGCAACCTGTGGGGTCTACAGGTGCTGTTGCTTCGCAAGGTGGTTATGGTGGGGGCGGCATGGGCGGTGGTCCGGGCGAAACCATGCCAATGACCGGCCCAGGCGGGGCTGCTTCAACTGCGACTTCCACGGGTGCGAAGTCCAACCATACCAGGACTGAATTTGTTGTTTTCTTCATTTGGAAAGAGCCCACTCCTTCTGATGCCATGCGCGCAACGGAAGGAGACCCAGCCGTGGCTTCCCCTGCAGATGCAACCGCAGGTGGTTCTGGATTAATTTCCACAGGGCCGGGCAAAGGTTCTCCACGGGGAGTTATTGATCCTGTAAAGAGGGCGATTATCGGTAGGCCGAGGGGTGATGCACCAGGAAACAGGCCGTTATTGAACCAGCCTGCTGCCGTACCTGTTGCGCCTCCGCCTCAATAATTACATTGAATTTTCATCAACTGTTTTTAAATGTTTGGAAGTGAGAAATATCATGGCTAAAGCCAAAATGAAATTTGATATGAAGCAGGTTAATAAGTTTCGATTTTGGATCGGGCTTGGAGTTCTTGCAGTTCTTCTGATCGTGCTTTCTTATTTCCAGCTTACAGCAAGTGGTGGGGAAAAAGAACAAAAGGCTTATGCTGAAAAGCTCAAGGCAGTCACCGGCCTCAAGGACTTTAAAAATGAAAAATTTCTACCGGCTTGGAATGCCCGGGAAGAGAAACTGAAAACCCAGCGCGATGAAATTTGGAACAAAGCCTGGCTTCCTCAAAAAGACATGCAAACCTGGTTCAAAAGGGATGAGATCTGGGAAAAGAAATATGATGCCAAGTCAGGCAAACTTGTTTGGTCCAAGATTGACCCAAACATCCCTGAAAAACTTTCCATGAATGCCAACAACGAAGGTAACTGGCGTTATCCTTCCGAACCCATCGATGGCACCACCCTTGATATTTACAAAGACACCCTTTACCTCTCACAGTTTCATAATTTCGAAAAAGAATTGGTTGATGCCAGATTCCCTGTCGAATTCAACAACGGCTTTGATTCTTTAATGGCTCCAATAACTTGGAAGCGCGGATCCACCCCCACTGCGGAAGAAGTGTGGCTCGCTCAAGAATCTTTCTGGGTCAAACGAGAGCTTATCCGCGATATTCTTAGAGCGATTCAATCGATTGGCATGATGACCCCCGATACCATCGCCAAGGATGAAGTCACACCTCCAGAAGTAAAAGCTAGAAAAAGGTTTTACAACTCGATTTGGGAGGTAGACCTGATGTTTGAATCCCAGGAGAGGGAAAAATTCATCAGCCCCAGAAGTAAAATCATGAATGTGCATCAAGACCAGCGAATTCTTCCACTGGATAATCCTGTTGCAGGTTCCACCACCGAGTTTGTTTTGCGTCAGGGAACTACCGTGGTTCCTTTAAGGGCCCAGGGAGAGCCGTTGGGATTTGGGCAAGTTCGTGAGTTCTTAAAAGACAAAATCGTTTTACCCTTTAGTTTCGACATCAATAAAGATTTTACCCTTGAGCAGGTATTCACCTCTAAGAATACACCGATTAAAATGATTTACGCCCTTGAGATAGCCAGGGCGAGCCATCGGATGGCAAATCTAAAATTAGTTAGCCGATCAGCCAATGTTTTAAAGAAAGATATGGGTGGTGCAGAAGCGGATGGTGAAGGTGGGGCTGGTGGCCCCGGTTCACCCCCCGGTGGAATGCCTGGTTCACCCCCCGGTGGAATGCCTGGTGCCC
>CAZYAY010000046.1:20278-27213 GCA_964646215.1 uncultured Candidatus Kuenenia sp.
TCTTTCCGCCCCGGGGTTCCCGGCTCTGGCGGGGTTGCTGATGGCTCGGGCGATATCAACATCGTGGAACTTAATCTTTACGGGGTTGCCTCGCTTTTTGAAAAACCCGGTGCTCCACCAGTCACTCCTGCGGATGGTGCCAAATAATAACGATAATTGGAATTTTGGTGTTTGTAATCATATAAGCAAAGAGTTTTGGAGAGTGAATCATGGCTAAGGCAAAAATCGATTTTAAAGCCAAAGGGCAGGTCATCCTTAACTATTTCAAGGAAAAGGGTGAGAAGGTCGGCTTAGGCGTTTGCCTTGCCATCATGCTTCTTTTTGGTGGCTTGGGAATATGGGGCAGTATCTCTGCGCCCAGTCCGGTTAAGAATGCTGAAGACATGAAAAAGCTCGCAGATTCTAAAAGCCAATCATTTAGAGGCGCAGAACCTGGCGAGACCGATAATCCAGGGCCGGAGAATAGTTCTACCAAGCTTGCAGCCCTCGATAAACTTGATCCCTCTGCTTATCGCGGTCGACAGATGTTTTCAGAAAGGGAATTTCTCGATGTCAAGCGCAGGCCACCTGCAATCTTAACGGTTGATGATGCCAAGGTTTCTTTAGCCAGGGTAGCTGTTAAAAGTTACATGTTCAATAAAGATGGTAAAGGTTTGACGGTAATCAAAGGTGGGGCAACAACACCCATGGCGGGTGGTGCCGCTGGCGTTCCTGCTGGTGGAGCTAATACCGCTGCAGCCCAGCAAAAAGCTGCCCAGATCCGCCTTTTTGCTGCCAAGAAAAATGCACCCAAGGCAACTTCCGAGGGAACCAAGTATAGTGACCGGTTGATTGCCTATCTTAAAAACCTCGAGTTTAGTGGTAGAAAAATGGCAGAAACATTGAATGTTACTGCAGAAGAATTTGAAAAAATGAAAGGTACCCACCGCCCTGCAGAGCAGGCGTTGCCATTGCGCATGGCGATTGTAAACGCATCTTTTCCTTACAAGGCCCAGTTGGAAGAGTTTCGCAATAAATTAAAGCTGGCTTCTTTTGCTGAAGTTTTGGGCGATGCAACTGCTAGTCCGGAAGATCCGAATATTGGTGTCAGTGCGTTCCGATTTTTAGGGATGAATGTTGAAAGGCGTAAAAAGAAACCCGATGGAACCTGGGATGATTGGAAGCCCCTTGATATCCGGGGTAATTACCTGCCTTATGCAACTTCCACTGATTTCCGCTTTGAACCTGAAGACCCTAGTATTGCTGATTTTATTGTAAATGGATTGATGATGCCAAAGCTCAGGGCCTTTGATCCAGAGCATTACCCCAAAGCGGATGATGCGGAGCTTTCCCTCGTAAAAATCAAATCCCAGGTTGAGGAGTCTGCAAGAAAAGATAAAGAGAAGCTAAAGCAATCGAAGCCTCGAACCAAGCAGGATACTTTCGATGTTTTTTCTCCAGCACCTATTGCAACGGGTACAACCACAGGCGATGGCCCGGGCATGGCTCCGCCAACCTTTTCCAATCCCATGGGCACTGTTGGAGCGGGCGGGTTTATTCCTGGCGCACCTGCGATGATGCCCGGTCTTGCCCAGGGGCAGGATGTCGAACCTGCTGTTCATAACTTGGTTCGGTTTATTGATGTGGATATCCAGCCTGGTGAAACTTATGAATACCGGGTTCAGATTCGTATGGGTAATCCAAATTATAAACGCACCAAGGATGTTGCATCGCCTTCCTATGCCGATGGTGCAGAACTTGTATCCGAGTGGTCCAAGGTGCCGATTATTTTAAGTTTGCCTGAGGAACAATCCTGTTATCTGGTTGATCAACGCAAGGAAGATGACAAAGGCTTCAAGGGGCTTGCCAGCGAGGATAGCAAGAGGCAGATTCCAATGCAGATACACAAGTGGTTTTTAAATACCGGTGCCGCAACCCAGAATCTTTCGGTGGGAGATTGGGCCGTTGCAGAAAGGGTTTCTGTTTTCCGCGGAGAATTTGTAGGCAGGCAGGTGATTGCAAAAATTCCTCTCTGGATTTATTTCTTCGAAGGCTTTGGCTTGCTACCACCGAAAATTGTCAAGGGCGGAAGTCCTGCCACCAAAACAGGCGATGGTATTCTTGTTGATTTCTCACCTGATCGAAAAGATCGCCCAGATTTTCTCTTGGTCGACTTTGAAGGCCCGGAATATACCCATGAGCGTGTTAAAAGTTCAGGGCCCGATGCTAAACCTGTTTTCTCTAAAGTTGAAGATGCCAACCGTATGATCGAAGCCTATATTATCAACCCATTGGGACAGCTTGAAGTTCATAACATTGTTTCTGATCGCGAAAATGCCTATCGTAAATCCATGCTTGAAGGCTATCGCATCAGAGTCAAAAAAGCCGAAGATTTCATGCGGGGTGGCGGCGCTGGTGGTACAACCCCCTTCGGTAGCTAGGTTTCTTTATATCTGAGTTGCGCAGTATTATGTTTCTATAATCTGCGCAGGCCTTTCCCGGGAAGGGCCTTTGTTCTTTGCCCAGATAACAGTACTGCTTTGCCGTTCACAAACACATGTTCCATTCCCGATGCTGGTTGTTTGCCGGTTTCATACCATGCATTATCTTTGATGGTAGTGGGATCAAAAACCACAACATCAGCGGCGTATCCTGGGTTGCAAAGTCCTCTGTCTTTCAAGCCATGCCTTCTTGCACCATGCCATGATAGTTTTTGAATCGCTTGTTCCAATCCCCACGATTTTGCATCCCGGACATGATGGCCCAGGTATCGGGCAAAGCAGCCATAACCTCTCGGATGAGGGAAATCTCCGGTGTAGATACCATCGCTTCCAGCCATCATCCCTTCATGATTCATAAACGCATCAATATCTTTTTCATCTCGATTGCGATGGGGAACCACGCAACCAACAGCTAGGCCGCATTGCACCAGCGATTGGCAGACAAAAGATCCAATGGCCGCAGGGCCTTCCGACCCCGTGAGTTTTTTCGCTGCATCCTTCAAGGTCATGCCTTCGTACATTTTCCAATCGGGATGGGCCAGGTAGCTTAGCCTTACATTTTCGAGTGGGATTCTGGGCGCATCAAACCAAGGTGCAAGTTCTTTCACGGTTGCTTTGTCCGCAAGCCTTTGAATCGTGGCTGCTCTTCCCCCTTTTTGCATTTCCTGGGGCAGTGCGATCATGCCTAGAATGGTGCTGCCTGCAAGGTAGCAATAAAGATCAAAGGTTACATCAACGCCCGATTTTCTTGCTTTGTCGAGGTGAGGTAGGGCAAGTTCCGCCTTGCTGTTGAAATGCGAGATGTGCACCGGAACATTTGCATCCCTTCCGATTTGATGAACATCATCCATGCTTGCAAGCAATCCCTCGGCATCATAGCGTTTCATATGGGTTACATAAACTCCACCATAAGGCGCCATTGCCTTGCAAATTTCGGTAAGCTCTGAAGTGTTGGCGTAAAGGCTTGGAATATAATCGAGGCCGCTGGAGATGCCTACCGCCCCTTCTTCCATGGATTTTGCAATCAGCCTTTTCATTTGATTCAGCTCAGAAACATCTGCGGCCCGCGTTTCTAGCCCCATCACTTCCATGCGAATGTTACCATTAGGTATCAGGCAGGCAAGGTTGAGAGCGCAGTTGTTGGTTACTAGTTCTAGATATTCATTGATGCTTTGCCAATATGGTTTCTCTTTCATATCGAGAAACATTTTGCCACAACTGAAACCCGCAGTGTACAGGCACATGTATTCAAGAACTTCTGCAGATGCCGGCGCAGGCGCGACACCATCCTGACCCACAACATAGGTGGTAATGCCCTGCCTGATTGCTGCTTCGTGAAAGGGATCTAAAAACGGGATAAGATCGCCATGCACATGGGTATCCACAAAGCCAGGTGAAATAACTTTCCCCGTGCAATCTAAAACTTGTTTGGCAGAGGCTTGGGACAGGTTGCCTACCGCAGCAATTTTATCACCTATCAGGGCGACATCGCCTAGAAACCAAGGGGTTCCAGTGCCATCGATTATTTTGCCGTTCTTCAAAAGAATGTCGAAGTTCATGTTGGGATCATGGGTTTTGTGGGGGGGTGAAATCAGCGATGTAAAGTTGAGCGGGGCTTCTGCCATCTCTTGTAGATGTCCACATCATTTTTTTCCCATCTTTGGTGAAAACGGGAAGAATGTCCGCGCCCGGTGCAAAGGTGATGCGTTGTTGTTTTCCTGAATCAACATTCATCCAGTAAAGATCATAGTTGGGCCGCATCATGGTGGAGTGATCCGCAGCAGCGAATAGGATGTGCTTGCTATCGGAGTACCAAAAAGGGCACCACTGAACCCAGGCGAGGTTTTCAGCAAGGGTGCGATCGTTTTTGCCATCAACATCGATGACATGAATTTGGAGAGTGTCTTTTTTCTTGCGATCTGTGCGGAAAATAATGCGTTTGCCATCGGGCGAGAAGAACGGGCCGCCGTTGTAGCAACCGGGCGCATTGGTTAGCTTTCGAACATTCTTGCCATCGCTATCCATGATGTAAAGCTCAAGGTTTTCGGCTCCGCTGCGATTACTGCAGAAAACAATCGATTTGCCATCGGGGGAATAACTGGCCTCGGCATCATAGCCCGGCGAATCGGTGAGCCTTTTCATGCCAGTGCCATCTGGGTTGGTTTCGAAAATTTCCATTGCGGGATCGAAGTCCCATTTATAAGTTCTGCGTTTACCCGCTTTCTTTTCTTCATCCCGGAGTTTGTACTCTTCGCCGTAATATTCTTTTGCTTTGGGATCGAGATGGCTGCTGGCAAAAAGAATTTTCTTCCCATCGGGGGAAAAGTAACTGCAGGTGGTTTTGCCTATGCCTGGGCTGACTCGAACGCTCTTCTTGTTTGCAAGATCCATGGTATAGATCTGGTAAAAGGGGTTGCCCGATTCTTTTTCTTCCGCTTGAAAAATGATACTTTTCGCATCAGGTGAGAAGTAGCCTTCGCCTGCTCTTACAAATTCCGAAGTTAACTGGGTGATATTCTTCAAATAGGCTTGTTCGCTGGTTTGCCAAGAGTCGGTATCTGCGCCACATAGAAGACCAAGAATCAGTGCGTACATTTATCAATTCTCCGATGGTTGTGTTATCATTCATTTTTGCAGTTATTATCATTATAATGCCCGAGTGACATAACTTGAAAGAGGTTTATTCAAAACCTTTTGCTTTGTCCCCTTGGGCAAGCTATAAGAAGAGGTTTGCAGGATTAACTGCAGTTCGTTGCTTTGTTGGCTTTATCATCTGAGGATCGAATGAAAAAACTGAAAATGCGGCGAATCGATCTCAAAGATCAGGCAGGTCAACTCGAGCTTGATAATCTGATGTCCGCACTAGGGAATCAAGGCAATGTTGTTTCGCCCAAGGGTCGTGAGTTGACCAAGGCTGTTTTTGGCGAGGCCCTAAGCCCTCTGCAAGTGGTAGAGCGCGTTTGCTCCGATGTTCGTACCAATGGATTGGACTCGGTTCTTCATTACACCAAACAATTTGATAAGGTGGATCTTACCCATGCCAACATCAGGGTTACCCTTGCTGAATTGCGCGAGGCCCACGCCAATGCTCCACCAAAACTGCTAGAAACGGTTCGACGCATCAAGCAGAATATTTATGCGTTTCAAGTCGGCCTAGTGCAACGCGATGCTGTGCAATCGTTGGGAACCCGCGGGGAGCTTAGGCTTCGTTTTCGCCCGATCAAGCGGGTTGGTATTCATGTGCCCGGGGGCGCTGCTGCATACCCTTCCACCTTGCTTATGACTGTCGTACCTGCCCAAGCTGCAGGTGTAGAAGAGTTGGTCGTGGTTATGCCGCCTACTCCCAATGGCGCCTATTGCAGCGATATGTTGGCTGTTTGCCATGAACTTGGCGTGAACGAGGTTTATCGTGTTGGGGGTGCTCAGGCGATAGCCGCCCTTGCCTATGGCGTGCAGGGCATTAACAAAGTGGATATGATTGTGGGCCCGGGAAATATGTTTGTTGCGCTTGCCAAGAAAACAGTCTTCGGGCAGGTTGCGATTGATTGCATTGCTGGCCCTAGCGAGGTGGTGGTGCTGGGTGATGAAACTTCGAACCCCAGATATCTTGCTGCAGAATTGATATCTCAAGCCGAACATTCGCCAGGTTCTAGCCTTCTGGTTACTTGGCGCAAAGAAATTCTAGATGAGGTTGAAAAAGCCCTTAATGATATGCTTTCAACTTTGGAAAGAGGCGATCTTGCGAAGGATTGCCTAGAGCAATTCGGAGCCTTTGTGCTTGCCCCCGATCCTATCAGCGCATTTGATTGCGTCAATAAGCTTGCCCCAGAGCATTTGCATATTGCTACTTCTGACCCTGCAAAGCACGCAGATCAAATCGATAATGCGGGTGCAATCTTTCTTGGGCCTTATACTCCGGTTGCAGCAGGCGATTATGCTGCGGGGCCTTCGCATGTGCTGCCCACGGGTGGCACCGCTCGCTTTGCAAGTGGGCTTTGTTCTAACGACTTTTTGCGCAGATCCAGTATTGTTACCTTAACTCGTGAAGGCCTTGAATCTCTGGCGCCGGATATTTGCACCATGGCTGATCGCGAAGGGCTCACCGGGCATAAGGCAAGCGTTCTCGTCAGGTTGGAAAAGTAATATCAGACAAGGTTGTATCATGGCAAAATTGAATCGGGATTCTTTGCGAAAATCAGTGCTTGATATGTCTGCCTATACTCCGGGGGAGCAGCCCCAGGAAGGTTCGATCATCAAGCTTAACACTAATGAAAATCCCTACCCGCCATCTCCAAGGGTGGTTGATGCAATTAAGAATGCCTTAACATCTGATCGGCTTCGAAAGTATCCTGATCCTTTGGGAACTAAGTTTAAGGCCGCTGCGGGGATTGCTCTTGGAATCGATCCTGATTCGATTTTAATTGGTAATGGTTCTGATGATATTCTTACCATCTT
>CAZYAY010000047.1:0-22732 GCA_964646215.1 uncultured Candidatus Kuenenia sp.
TAAAGACATTGAAAACAGGGTTGGGAGTTGGGGAAAAATAAAAGCCCATGGACTGCATTCCATGGGTCGCTTGTTTTTGATTGATAAGAAGTAAAAACGAAGAAGGCAACAAAGCCTCTGGGCGCAAACCAGCGGATTTACATCCGCCGCTCATTGCAATATTTACGGGCATGAGTAAGCAAAAGTTACCAGCCAACTTTTGCCCGGAAGACATCTAACCCACCAAGGCATGCTTCGTCAGGGGTATCAAAAATCTTGTCGCAGGGAAGTTGCTTGCCATTGATGGTTTGCATGATCTTTACGCCATGCTTACCCTTCGAGGGAATCAGTGAAATCAGGTAGGTAAGTTCATTGCCAAAGTAAAGCATCCAGGATTTACCATTCTCGCTGGAAACGAGCTTTGCATCATGGCGGGAAACCCAATCTGGTGTAGCTACAGACATCTAATCTTCTCCAAGTAAGGTGCTAGGAAGGTATTCTATTACTCAGGCAATGGTTTGCCCTTGGTTTCTGGAAGGAAAGGCAAGGCAATCAGACCCAGCAAAAATACCGAGCACATTGCAAAACCCGCATAGCGGAAAGGTTCTTCAAAACCTTTTTCTCTGGTAAAAACCAGTGTGGTCAACATGCCCAGAACAACGGGGCCGCCCGCAGCTACAAGCCTTCCAAAGTTATAGCAGAAAGAAATACCGGTACTACGAAGGTTGGTGGGGAACAATTCGGGGAAGTAAATCGCGTAGCCCCCAAAAAGAGCCAACTGGCAAAATCCCATGATCGGCACCATCCAGAATATCTGGTTGAACTCGGTAAGTTTCATGAAAACCATTGCGGTGCTTAAAGCAGCAGCGATGAAGAAAAGTGCAAATGTGGTTCTTCGGCCAAGCTTGCTGGTTATCCATGTGAAACCATAAATACCAAAGAATGCGCCCATATTTTGCACCAATGAGGTGATGCCGCCCCAGAATGCCCTGTTGCCTGCAACATAAGATTTAAGATCATCGCCTGTTTTGCCAAGTTCGATGGCTTCCTTTTCAAATTGCTTGGTAAAAACCGTACCCGTAAGATCTACTGCAAAAAAGCCAATGCCCCATAATCCGACCACACCAGCAAACGCAAGCAGTAAACCAAGTATGGCATGCTTGCCCCAGGGCTTTTGGCCGAATAATTCTGCGAAGGAACCCGCCTTGACTCCCCGTGCTTTGGCCTCGAGCCACTTGGTGGGCTCTTTCATACGCCCTTGGATTAAAATTGTAAGAATGGCTGGAATCACCCCGATGATAAACATGATTCGCCAGGGTGTCACATTAAAACCGAGGAAGACCAACCCTTCGAAAACTTTGGCTTGTTGCAGACTTCCCAGATAAATCGAAATTAATGCTGCCGCACAGTTTCCAAAAACGCTTGAGGCTTGAAGCAATCCAAGGGCAAAGGGACGCGAATGCGGTGGCACGGTTTCGGCTAATAGTGAAACTGCAACACCAAAGACGCCCCCCACCCCCATCCCGGTTAAAAACCGATAGAACATAAAATCATAGATTCCCACCGAGAATGAACTTAACCCAGTGAAAACAGAATAAATCAAAATGGTGGTCATCAAAGTTTTAACCCGCCCCCTGCGATCGCCCATCACCCCAAACCCCAAACCACCAATGGCCCAGCCTATAAGGAATGCAGATGTGGAATAGGTGCCATAAAGTTTCACATTATCTGCAATTTTATTGGCATCCATCCCCTCTGGTTTGCCATAAAGTTCCGTCACTGCAGGAACCCGGGCAAGCACAAAGAGTTGCTGATCCATGCAATCCAAATCCCATGCCAAACAGCAAATGATAAACACAAACCAGTGGTAGGGTGTTAAATCCAACAAGCTGGACCAACCACTGCGTTGCTGGGCCGAATTGATGTCTGCACTTGCCATTGCAAGCCTCCTATGACCATAAAAAAGACCGATCTGGAAATCTGTTATAAGGTTTTAGAGGAACCAATTCCAGCTTCATTGCGTAAAAGGCTGGAAAGAAATACAATGATTCTTTGGTTTTCACCCAATTGCTGGAGATTCTTATCATGGGAATAGGTTTTTTAGGTGCAGGAAAAATGGCAACCGCTCTGGCAGTTGGCTGGAAAGATGCCGGCCTTGCTAATGCCAACGATTGCCTTGCAACCGATGTTTCCACCGAAGCCCGGGAAGCCTTCACCACCGCCTCGGGCATGAAAACCGCCCCAGGAAGCAAAGACGTACTGTTAAAATGCAAAACCATCATACTTGCGGTAAAACCCCAAGTCATGGCCTCGCTGCTTGCAGAAATCAAACCACTGCTTACGCCAGATCACCTGATTATTTCTATTGCTGCGGGCATTAATTTAGAAACCTTGGCACTAGGGGCTGGAAGCACGCGGATTATTCGTGTCATGCCCAACACGCCAGCATTGGTGATGGCCTCAGCAACCGCCTTTGCTTGCGGCGCTGGTGTAAAACCTGGTGACAAAGAATTGGCCGCCCAGCTTTTTGGTGCGATAGGAAAAGCTTTTCAAGTACCCGAATCTCACTTGGATGCGGTGACCGGGTTAAGTGGCAGCGGGCCTGCCTTCGTTTATCTTGTAATCGAAGCCATGAGCGATGGCGGCGTAAAAGCAGGATTACCTCGCGATTTAGCAACCTCCCTTGCTGCACAAACAGTGCTAGGCGCAGCTAAAATGGTGCTGGAAACTGGTTTGCACACCGGTCAGCTTAAAGACATGGTTGCCAGCCCCGGGGGTACAACCATTGCGGGAATTCACGCCCTTGAAAACAAAGGTGTGCGTGGCGCGTTTATCGATGCCGTTGTTGCTGCTTCCCAGCGTTCCAAAGAATTAGGAAAGAGTTAAACTAATACTTTTCATTATTTCCCACTTATTTCATTACCCTTTCTGTAAAGCTCAATAAAATTAACTTTTTAAAATAACGAGAGATTTCATGGCAGACATCAAAATTCGTGAATCAGTTTTAATCCTTGATTTTGGCTCCCAGTACGGGCAACTCATTGCTCGCAGGGTGCGAGAGCTAAATGTATTTTGCCAGATCGTGCGCAACGATATTTCTGCAAAGCGCATCAAAGAACTTAACCCCAAGGGGATTATTCTTAGCGGTGGGCCTGCCAGCGTTTATGAGGATGGTGCGCCCAAGTGTGACCCGGAAATTTTCAAGCTGGGAATTCCCGTGCTTGGAATTTGCTACGGTATGCAACTTGCCTGTAAATCCCTGGGCACCGATGTAAAGCGCGCACCATCAAGAGAATTTGGCAAAGCAATCTGCAACACCAAGTCTTCCGATGGGATCTTTAAAAACATTCCTTCAGAAATCACCGTCTGGATGAGCCATGGCGACCAAGTCGACCACAACACCAAGGATTTCATTCCCCTGGCCTCCACCGAAACCTGCCCGATGGCTGCCGCCAAGCATAAAACACTCCCCGTTTATGGGTTGCAGTTTCATCCAGAGGTCAGCCATACGCCACAAGGCACAGCCATATTAAAAAACTTCCTTCATGAAATCTGCGGTTGCGAGGGGTTGTGGAAAATAGGCAGCTTCCTTGATGAAACCATCATCAACCTGCGAAAAACCATAGGCAGCCACCGGGTTATTTGCGGACTATCAGGCGGGGTTGATTCCTCCGTGGTTGCAGCCCTCCTTGTAAAAGCCATTGGCAAGCAGGTGGCTTGTATTTTTGTTGATAATGGATTGCTCAGGCAGGGCGAATCAGACATGGTTCGTAAAACCTTCCGCGACAACTTTAACGCAGACCTTCATGTGGTTGATGCATCGGATCGTTTTTTAACCGCACTCGATGGCGTCACCGATCCGCAGCAAAAACGCAAAATCATAGGCCATGTCTTTATCGATGTTTTCAAAGATGAAGCCAAGCATATCAAAGATGCCAAGTTCCTCGCACAAGGAACACTGTATCCAGATGTTATCGAAAGTGGTGGCACGGTAGACGGCCCTGCCGCTACGATCAAAACTCATCACAATGTGGGTGGTCTTCCTGCAGAGCTAGGATTTGATCTGGTAGAACCCTTGAAGGATTTATTCAAGGATGAAGTGCGCAGACTGGGACTTGAACTCGGATTACCCGAGGGAACTGTATGGCGCCACCCTTTCCCCGGACCAGGTTTGGCGGTGCGTTGCATTGGGGCAATCAACAAAACCAGGCTTGATATCCTCAGGCAGGCAGATACCGTTTTACTTGACGAACTGAAGAAATCAGGATGGTATAAGAAAACCAGTCAGGCGTTCACCGTTCTGCTGCCCGTGCAAACCGTGGGCGTGATGGGCGATGGCAGAACCTATGAAAATGTAATTGCTGTCAGGGCCGTCGAGACTGATGATTTTATGACCGCCGATTGGTCTCATCTGCCTTATGATCTGCTTGCCACCATTTCCACCAGGATCATCAACCAAGTCAAAGGTGTGAACCGAGTTGTCTACGATATCAGCAGCAAACCACCTGCAACCATCGAATGGGAATAGAGGAGCTTCGTTATGCGTTTCGTAAAAATGCAGGGTATAGGTAACGATTACGTTTATGTTGATTGCATCAGACAACCCCTCCCTTCCGATATTCCATCGCTGGCCAAAAAAATCAGCGATCGAAACTTTGGGGTGGGTGGCGACGGCCTCATTCTAATCTGCCCTTCCGATAAAGCCGATGCACGCATGCGCATGTTCAACAACGATGGCAGCGAATCGGAAATGTGTGGCAACGGGGTGCGATGTGTCGCCAAGTTTGTGTATGATCACGGCATCGCAAAAAAAACATCCCTGGCAATCGAAACAGGCAGGGGAGTGTTGCAGTTGGAATTGGAAGTGGCCAATGGCAAATGCCATATGGTAAGGGTTGACATGGGCGAACCCATCTTAGCCGCAGAAAAAATCCCAACCACACTTTTGGGCAATCCCCCAATGGAATCCCCACTGGTGATTGAAAGCACAGAACTAAAAGTGACCTGTGTTTCCATGGGCAATCCCCATTGCATAACCTTTGTCAAAGAAATCACCAATGAAATGGTGCTTGGTATAGGCCCAAAGGTTGAGATCAACCAAGCCTTCCCCCGAAGAACCAATGTTGAATTTGTGCGTGTGGATAATCCCGGGGAAATAACCATGCGGGTTTGGGAAAGGGGATCTGGGGAAACTCTGGCCTGTGGCACGGGGGCTTGTGCCGTTGCTGTGGCTGGCGTCCTCACGGGAAGAACAAAAAGATCTATAATCGCCCATCTTAGGGGAGGCGACCTAAGACTGGACTGGTCTGAAACCGATAATCATGTTTTTATGACTGGACCAGCCGTCGAGGTTTTTCAGGGTGAATGGCCCGACTGCTAATAGACTTCGTTGCGCAGAGGCCTCGAATGAAAATTAAAAGCCCCTTCCTTTTAAAAACCATTGGTTTCACCATTGCATGCTTTGTGCGATCCTGGATCAGCACCATCAATTTCCATTACCACCCACTGGGCAAAAACTTCGACCCAAACCAGCCCAATTTCCAAGGGCGCTACATTTATATGTTCTGGCATGAAAATCTTCTTATGCCTGCTTACCAATATGGCAGGCCAGAAATCAGCGTTTTAATCAGCAATCATTCCGATGGAGAAATGATTGCACAAGCTTGCAAACATCTTGGATTCAGCCTTGTAAGGGGCTCCAGCACCCGGGGCGGAATAGAAGCCATAAGAAACATGGTTAAATTAAGCAAAGATGGGCATATTGCAATCACCCCCGATGGCCCCAAAGGGCCAAGAGGTGTGATCCAACCAGGGATTATTTATCTTGCTGCAAAATCTGGCCTCCCGATCATTCCGATGGGGTTTGCCTACGGATCTGTTAAACGAGCCAAAAGCTGGGATAAATTTGCAATTCCCAACCCCTTCAGCAAGGTTGTTTTAGTGACCACCCCGGAAATCTATATTCCCGGTGACATGGATAAAGAAAACCTGCAACAACATCTCACCCATGTCCAAAATGAACTAGACCGGGCTACAGCGATGGCAGAAACCATCCTTCTGGGTAAAATGAACAAAGTTGCCTAGACCCTTTTTCATCTGCTATTGCACATTGGCAAACACATCGCTATGAGCACCAACCAAGCTAAAAATTCTGGTCTTCCGAAAGGCAAACAGTTGCCCGGCAGGCCTTTGGATTCTTGGTTGCGGATTGCGCTAATCGGATTGGTCCTTGGCATCACTGTTATCTTTGGCATTGCTTTCTGGCTTAATCCTTATGGATCAGATGGCAATGCGCTGCAAATGGGGACGCATGAACAGCTTGGGTTTCCCCCTTGCAACTTCATGATCCTTACGGGCAAACCCTGCCCATCTTGCGGTATGACAACAAGCTTTGCTTTGATGGTCAGAGGCGATCTTGGAAATGCGCTTGGTGCCAATCCCGTGGGATCAGCCCTGGCCTTTTTCCTGATGTTTGTTTTGCCTTGGGGTTTGGCGAGTCTTTGGTATGGAAAAACATTGTTTATCCGATCCATCGAGTTGACCGGCCTTGTTGTTCTTGCCTTGTTTGTTGGTATTGCATTATTGCGCTGGGGGATTATTATCGCCCCCGCTTATTGGAAATAAATCGACCGGCTCTTTGCCGGTTGCAAGGAGCCTTCGATGATTATCTTGAAAACCTCTTGGCGTAGCTTAGCCCTTATTATGCTGGCCTTCGGCATTTCAGGTTGCAACCCTTTTGCCATGGTCAACTTCCTCTTGATGGATGACCCAAGACACGAGGCCGAATTACAATCCCTGGCATCCAAAGACAAAAAAGCTGAAAAGAAAGTTGTCATCCTCACTTATGGCAAACTTGATCTTCGCCCAGAACTGATTAATTCTGATCGCGAAATCGGATACACCGTCGAAAAAAACCTCAAGGCATTAACCAGTGCGAATGGCGACAAAGTTTCTGTCATCCCGAGTCGCAAAGTTGAAGAATATAAAAGCAAAAATTCCGACTGGCAGGATCGCGACCCTACGGAAATCGGCAAACACTTTAAAGCAGACTATGTGATTTACCTCGAAATCAATTCCTTGGGTATTTACGAACTCGGAAGCGGTGGCACGCTTTATCGAGGGCGGGCAGACATCAACATTAGTTTGCTTGATCTTAAAAACCCTGATGAATCGCAACCCTCGCGTAACTTCACCTGCCAGTATCCAAAGGAATCGAGAATGCAGGTTACTTCGACAGATCAATCGCCGATGGAATTCCGACAGGCATTCCTGGATTATGTGGGCAAGAGAATCTCTTGGAAATTCGCTGCGCGACCGACCCGCGACGACTTCTATGCAGACTAATTTTAATAGTATGACCTAAGTAACTTAATCGATTACCTTCACATGGAGTTTATAAATATGTCAGAGCCAATCGTGATTCGTTGTAGAGACAATGGCCCATTCGTGATCAAGGCCCCCATTCAGGTGGTGGATCATGATGGAAAGCCGTTCCCCATCCCAGCAGGCAAGGAAGTTATTGCTTTGTGCAGATGTGGAGCATCAAAAAACAAGCCATTTTGCGATGGTGCGCATAATGGCTGTGGATTTCAAGCATCAGAAAAGGCCCCTGTATAAGGGATCACTTTTTCTTGGTTTTAATTGCCACATCTAAATCTAGATCTGCAACATCAGCTTCAACTTTAAGGTCCTTGGATACCATCCCGGGACCTTTTTTTTCAGTATTTGCCATAAAGCCCGCACTGCCGGTAACTTTATAACTTCCCGCAGGCAAGTTTGCTAAAAAAGAGCCATCATCGCCAACCTTGGCATAAGTTGGCTCTTGAGTTCCACCGGCTTCAAACTTTACCATGGGTCTATCACCAGGGGGCAAACCCGTAATAGGGTTTCCATCCGAGTGGATTTTCCCAGCGACTTTAAAAGTCTTAGGTTTAGTTTCACCACCACATCCTGCCAAAGATGCAACCATTAAAGCAATAAAAGCATGTTTGATATATTTAGTAATCACTAGTCACTTCGCCTTTCCCTACGGTGCCTAAGGCTTGAAATGTAGCCAAGGTTAGATTGTAACTAATGAACTTAACAGAACCATCAACCATTACATAGTTGGACCCACCAGAATGAGAGGAACCAAAAATATTACCCCCCTGATTGGTGCCAAGCCTACCATCAGGCAGGGGCAAAGAATTAGTCAAACGGGAAGTATCATGGTCCCATCCGCTAGAATAACCTTCGTTATCATCACTTTGATAAGATCCCATATTGGTTAAATCCATCCGTTTTTCGCCAAACATCAGGGTATTGCTGGTACCATCACTAATTTGGGCAAACCGAAGGCCGGTGTATCCATAAACAATCGCACCATTACTCCCATCATTTGCTCCGGTGGTATTACTGGAAGCAGCATAATCGGTTGGTCCATGAGAATAGGTACCTGCTGGGCCATACCAACTTCCTGTAGGTGGTAACTCTTTTGGAGCCCTTCTACTTGGGCAGAAATAAATTTTGATTACAGCCTTGATGGCATTTATCTGGCAATCTGCAACAGTAGCTCCCCCATTACCTCTCCAGGTAGGCTCCTGTTCTAAATAAGGAAGCATTTGATAAAAAGCCCCGGCTTTTTGGCCAGGCCCGCCTACGGGATTACCAGCACCCGTGAATTCGGGTGGGTCTGTCCAACCAGTTCCACCCGAAGGCAAAACACTAAAAATATTATGATGGCTATGGGCTGCAAGGCCCATTTGCTTAAGATTGTTGGCGCATTGCGCACGAGCCGAAGCTTCGCGAACTTTCTGCACCGCAGGCAATAATAGACCTATCAAAATCGCTATGATTGCGATCACAACCAAGAGTTCTATCAGGGTAAAACCCCGATTAAACCTCCCGCCTTTTGCATTAATTGACATGTTTTCCCCCAGACGATATTAGAAAATGAATAATTCCTCATAAATCGTATATAAGCAAAACTCTTTTGTAAATAAGAAAGAGGCCTATTCCGTAAAGAAATAGACCTCTTTCTCATATTTAAACCAATGGCAGAACTTTTACTTCTTGCTCTTTTCCTCAAGCACAGCCTGCGCTGCAGCCAACCGGGCGATTGGCACCCTGAACGGGCTGCAACTTACATAATTCAAACCAATTCGATGACAGAACTTCACCGAATCAGGTTCGCCACCATGCTCGCCACAAATACCAATCTTCAAATCAGGCTTCACAGAGCGGCCTTTTTCAACACCAATTTTCATCAGCGTTCCCACACCATCGAAATCAATCACTTGGAAGGGGTCCTTCTTTACAAGATCATTTTCGATGTAATGGCGGATAAAGCTACCGTAATCATCACGGCTGATACCCAAAGTGGTCTGGGTAAGATCGTTGGTACCAAAGCTGAAGAACTCGGCTTCGGTTGCGATTTCAGCAGCAGCCACGCAAGCGCGTGGAAGCTCAATCATCGTACCGACAAGGTATTTAACTCTGGTGCCTTTTTCAGCAAACACCTTTTCAGCAATAGCATGAACCAATTTAACCTGAGCTTTTAATTCAGGGAGGAAACCAACAAGAGGAATCATGATTTCAGGTTCAACCGCAATTCCTTCCTTGGCAACATCACAAGCAGCTTCGATAATCGCACGAGCCTGCATTTCAGTGATCTCGGGGAACACATTGCCCAGCCTGCAACCACGGAAACCAAGCATGGGGTTTAACTCATGCAGTTCCTTGATGCGCTTCTCGATGGATTTGGGACTAACCCCAATCATCTTGGCAACTTCCTTCTGCTTATCTTTTTGATCAAGAGTAGGAAGGAATTCGTGAAGCGGTGGATCCAAAGTTCGGATGGTAACAGGCTTGCCCTTCATGGCTCTGAAGATGCCTGCGAAATCGCTTCTTTGGAATTCCAAAAGCTTTTCCAAAGCTGCTTTTCGTTGTTCCGTATTGCTGGAAAGAATCATCTCGCGCATTGGCAGGATATGATCGAAAAACATATGCTCGGTTCGGCATAGCCCGATACCTTCCGCACCAAAGGCAATCGCTGCAGCAGCCTGGTCTGGTTGATCTGCATTGGTGCGAACTTTCAACTTTCGCACGTCATCAGCCCAACTCATAAGCTCGGCAAACTGCTGGTATACCTTCGACTCTTCTGGCTTCATGGTCTTCGAAATCAAAACCTGAACGACTTCGCTAGGCTTGGTTGCAACCTTGCCTTCCATAACTTCGCCCGAAAAACCATCGATTGCAATCCAATCGCCCTCTTTCAAGGTTTTGCCACCCGCAGTTACAGTTCGCTTCTTGTAATCGATCTTAAGATCGCCACAACCTACGATACAAACCTTGCCCATTTGGCGACTAACCAAAGCAGCATGGCTGGAAGCACCACCAAAGGCGGTTAGAATCCCGGTTGCAACCTGCATGCCGCGAATATCTTCAGGGCTGGTTTCCTGACGAACAAGCACAACTTGCGCATCTTCAGGAAGCTTACCATGGGCATCGCGACTAAAGCTGTTGACATAGGCTTCAGCATCATCGGCATAGAACTTGATTTTACCAGTTGCAGCGCCAGGGCCTGCATTGATACCGGTTGCAAGCAATCGGCCTTCTTCAACAGCTTTGCGCTTGGCTTCTGGGTCGAAGATGGGTTGAAGAAGCTGGTTTAAGTCATCAGGGGGAATACGGCCTGCGGAAATAGCTTCTTCCTTGGTGATCAAACCTTCGTGAACCATATCCACAGCGAAGCGAACGCCAGCAAAGCCGGTGCGCTTGCCATTGCGGGTTTGAAGCATCCAAAGCTTGCCCTTTTGAACCGTAAATTCGATATCCTGCACATCACGATAGTGCTTTTCCAACTTGTTACGGATATCGTCAAGTTGTTGGTAAACTTCAGGCATTGCGATTTTAAGTTCAGCAATTTTGTTGGGGGTACGAATACCCGCAACCACGTCTTCACCCTGTGCGTTGATAAGGTATTCACCATAGAAAACCTTTTCACCAGTGGCGGGATCACGGGTAAACGCAACGCCTGTTGCGCAATCATCACCCATGTTTCCAAACACCATCGAACAAATGTTGGCAGCGGTGCCCCAATCGTGTGGGTAGTTGTATTGCCTGCGGTAAACAACCGCACGATCATTGCCCCAAGATTGGAAAACTGCGCCAACAGCTTCGAGCATCTGCTCCATTGGATCATCTGGGAAATCCTTGCCCGTTCTGTCAAAAACAGCCTTCTTAAACTGCTTGACTAATTTCTTCAAGTCATCGGTGTCTAATTCGTTATCAAGGTGCACACCTTTTTTCTTCTTCATTTTGTGCAAAAGGTGCTCGAATGGATCTTCGTCTTCCTTGGTTTGTGGCTTCATGCCCAACACCACATCACCATACATCTGCACGAATCTACGGTAACTATCCCAGGCAAAGCGCTCATTACCTGTCTTCTTGATCAAACCTTTAAGGGTTTGTTCGTTAAGACCAATATTCAAAACGGTATCCATCATACCGGGCATGGAAACCCTGGCGCCGCTACGGCAGGAAACAAGAAGGGGGTTTTCTGGATCACCAAACTTGGCACCCATCTCAGCTTCGGTTTTCTGAAGAGCTTCCAAAATTTGAGCACGCAACTCTTCTGGGTAGGTGCGCTTATTATCGTAAAAGTAAGTACATACTTCTGTGGTAATGGTAAAGCCCGCAGGTACAGGCAGACCAATATTGCACATTTCTGCAAGATTGGCACCCTTCCCACCAAGCAAATTTTTCATATCCGAACGGCCGTCTGAACTGGCACCACCAAAATAATAAACATACTTCTTACTCATAATGTCATAACCTCTGTGTTTCTTAAGCGTGAATCCCTTTTGACCGAGTCCAACTCAGTCCCTAAAAAGGATCTCTCCCTTTTATAGCTATAACTCATTATTTACGAAGTTAACTTGGGTAAGTCAAAAGGAAAGAGTGCAGGATTCCAAGAAGTGATGCTTTCAAGGAAGATTGCACTCTAAAAATAAACATCAATTAATTACAGAATCGCAATATTTCGCATTACGATTACTTTACCTCAACTTGATTTAATCCTTGGGGACAATCGACACCTTTAGAGGTTCCACCCAATGTTTAAGCTCCGGATTATAATAAAGATAGGCACGAGAAGCCTGCCCGCTGTAATTCCCGGGTACCCGGGAAATCAAATCGAGATTCAACTCGATGTTTTGTTCAGGCGCCAAGTCTCTCCAATAGAGAACCAGCTCTCTACCCAAAACTTCAAACGCACTCAACGAAGATCTCGAACCATCTTCAGGCAGCAGGCACATCTGCTTTAATTGTTTGAAATCCTCGGGCAATGATAATCCCGCAGGCAAACCAACAATTGCAACAGCCATGCCCTGGCCTTTCTTTTCATTGTTTCTTACCTTGAGCTTCAACTGAAGGGTATCCCCCTCGTTGGCTTTTTCAGCACTAAGCCGGGTTTCAATACCAAGCGGAAGCTTCGTTTCAGCAGCGGGCTTAAGGGTGTTATAAGTCCAGCTTAGGGTTGCAGGGAAAACATTTTTACCCGTCACTTCCAATCGAAGAGTATTCTCACCCGGTTTAAAATTCTTTTCCGGGTTGGGAAGCTTAAGCTCCATCACCTCGGTTGCACCAGCGGCAAAAACAACCTTCGACATCTCTTCATTACCCAGGAACAAGCGGACTTCGCCCGCCTCCGCAGTCTTCTTGTTGGCCTTGGTGAAGGCTATAAGGGCCTTCAAGGCAAGAATGGTGGATTGTGTTGAACCAAATCCACCGTTCCCATTTCTCTGCTTGCCAACCCAAGTAATAGCCTTACGAACAGGAAGATTAAACTGTGGCTCGTTGGCTTTTAATAGCGCAAGTATTGCCAGCGCTGTGGTTTCAATCTCCAGACTGACACCGCCCGACCCGGTGATGCTGGTTTTTTCAGCAACCAAATGCCCATCTTCCTTCTGCCCAGAAACAAGTTTTTTAAGCAAAGCTATCCCAGTAGCACGATCATCCCTGTTTAATAGCGCGTTGGCAACCAAGGCGAGGAAGTACGGATCGTTGGACTTATCCGCTTTTTCCTTAAGCGAAGAAAGCTCCTTCGAAATATCATCACTCTTGCCACTCTCGGTCAAAGACCAAACAATATAAGCATTCGTAAGATCATCAGGCGCCCTGCCGAAAGAATCCAGCGCCCGCGGATTGCGTTTGAATCCACCACTGCCATCACGTTGCTGCATGATGTAATCCTGCGTGCGCTTGATCATGCCCTGATCCACATTCATCACCCTGCTCATGTCACGGAACTGCAACAACCCATAAGCAGTCAAAGCTTCGTGGGCGGGGGCGGTGCCACCAAACCATTCGTATCCCTGCTTCTTGTTTTGCGCGTTCATGCATTCAAACGCAATGAGCTTGGCGTACCCATTTTCAAGAAGGGTCAAAGCCCGTTTTTCAAGCTCGGGATTATTCTGATTGCTCTCACGCAAATAATCCAACACCAGAAGATTGGGATAGTTGGTGGTCGAGGTTTGCTCAAAACAGCCATGGGGCTCACCAAGCAATCCCTCCAACCCCTTCTGAAGATCCGCAAGCACCGAGGGATAAACCTTGGCACTAACCTTCAAGGTGCCCGGTATGATCGATTCGGGCAATTTGATTTTTGAAACCATCGCACCTTCCAACGTATCGCTGAAAGATTGTGCCACTGGAAAACCAGAAGAGGAAACCTTGATGGTCTGCCTTATGGCATCCTGGGCAAACCCCTGCACTTTGCCATTAAAACCAAGTGCAATGTCGCCATCCACGATCTCCGGCTTGAACTTGTAAAGCTTTCGCAGAGTTTGATTAGGCAGAAGCTCAAGAGTCAGGTTTTCCTGGCCCTGCAAAAGCTTGAACCCTTCAAATCGCTCGAGATTAATGTTTGCGGTTCTTTTCTCGTTAGAATTACTGGTGATGGCAAGAGGAATGATCACCTCGTCGCCCGCGGAGATTTCGAGGGGGATCTTGGGCTGCAACACAAGCGGAAGACGCGATTCCAAAACAATCTTTGCAGATCCAAGCCTGCCATCCAGAGTGTTGGCAAATGCGGTTGCAGTAAAGCTGGTGACGGAATCACTAAGGTCGAAAACCGCCTCTGCTTTGCCATCTTCAGTGATAATGAAAGGTTTCCAACAAAGGGTTTCAGAAAAATCGGTACGGAGCTCAGGCCTTTCACCCTGGGTTCTTTCATGGGCATATTCACGAACAACCATGGGCGACATTACCATTTGCGCCTGAAGCCTTCGCATGGGGGCTGCCGCCGCCCCTGCAGGTCTTGCCAATATGTTTTTTTCCATCCGCATCACCTGCTGCTCTTGCAGCATAAATTGGTCTGCCTGACCTTTCATAGCTTGATTTTGATTATTGTCCCTGATGTCCAAATCGTTTCGTCGCCCTGCAAGACCATCGTTAAGGAAAGCTTTTTTATCGGCATTCAAATTACGATTCTGCCCAGCCATCATCCTGGGCATTGGCTTCAGATTTGCCCCAAAACCAGGGGCTTGATTTTGACCGTTAAAACCGCCAGCAACATTGTCGGCCTTCATTGCCAATGGCAAAGGCATGGCTGCCATTTCTTTAGCTGCATCCATCATGGGCATGTCCATCTTCATTGCTGCAACCGGCATGGCGCCTGCATCCATCGCTGGGGGTGCCCCATTTTGCATTGCAAATTGGCGGGCCTCTTGAATCATCCCCAAAGGAAGAAGAAGCATCGCCAACCCCATCGCACTAAAACCAAACCCCACAACAACCCTGCCTTTTCTGCTATATATCAAGCCATTAATCCCAAGGGCAGCGGCAAGCAAAAGAATCAAAGCGCCACCCATTTTAAAAAGGTTTTGTTTCACATTTTCAAAGAAAGTGTTCCATGCGTTTAACTTGGTAATCGCAAGCAATACCGCGGGAGAAGGCTCTGCAGCGTTCTTGGCTTCCAGAGCCTTATTAGCTTCGGCCTGCGCATCGTTGATTTTTTTCTGGTACTCCGTGAAAATCTTATCCACGGGATCCATTGCAAGATCTCTGGATTGGGTGGATGATTGCCCAATGGTGACAAGTAAATTATCAGCTTCTTCTTTATGGATCTGCCTGAATTTGGAAGGATCCTGCTCTGCAAAACGGCGCCATCCCTGCGAACCCAACAATAAATCCAAAGCCTCGGAAGCCCTTGGATGCTCGCCCAGCAAAACATCGGTGTATTCAAGGTCCTGTGATTTACGAATCTCGGTGGTAAGAAGAAAATGAGTGGGCATGGTGCGGGCGGTTTTTTCATCCGCCATGGTTATCACACTTTTGTCCACAACCCCAAGCATTATTATTGAAGGAGCCAGCTTGCTAAGCTCATCAGAGGTCTCGATTTTTAATTTGACCTTCTGGCCGGGAACATAACTGATTTGATCTGGAATCAACTTGATTCGGAGTGACTCCGCGGGAGTTCTAAAAAAGAGCCTTTCTGCAACGGGGATAAGTGCCCTGGTTCCGGGCGCGGCAAGGCGCTCTTCAAAAACAGTAACCCTGCAAACACCGCCAATCGGATCGGAAAGATTAATGTCTGCGGAGGTCTTGCCTTGATCAAGATAAATTGATTCCAACAAGCGCCCCCTGCAATAGACGCCCACCATCAGCCTTGATTTAACAGTTGAATTGACTTCGACCTTAACAGACTGCCCAGGTTTTATAATGTTGTCAACCACGCGTAAAACAGTGCCCGAATCTTTGATGGCAGGCAGTTTAAAGCTGCCCGTCATACCAGCAGGACTGGTGATTTTCACTTCATAATTAGCATCTTTTTTCGGAATAAGATCAAACTTTCCCAATCCCTGGTTTATTCCGGGCTCTTTATCATCAGTCAGGGTTTTAACCTGATTAAGAATCTCAACACCATTTTCAAAAACCGAGGCAACAACATCCGCGGGCTTGCCCAATGGTGTCTTGGCTTGGAAATAGATTCTGCTTTTAAGCCCTTGAATCAAATCGCCACCCTCGGGGAAAAACTCCATGTCCAGTTTGTTGACAACAATAGGAACGGGCTTCACCAAGGTTTCCGTATTACCCCCATCATCAAAGACCACCGAAATGCTCGCCTGACCTTTCTGAATGACTGCAGGCAACCTAAACTTTAATGCAACTCTTCCAAGAGTATCTGTTTGGAAACGAACCTGATCTGGATTTGGATTGCCATCCACGCCTAACTGCACGCCATCCAAATTAATCGAAGCAAGCACCGGTTTGCTTGAAAGTGGTTTGCCATCGGCGGAAACCGCCTTGCAGTTGGCGACAACATCATCACCCGGCCCATAAGATCTACGGTTAAAATCAAGCTCTTTGTTGATGTTGGACTTCTGATATCTGTTAACAATAAATTTACGAACCTGGTCAGGAAAACGGCCTGTTTGATCCTTGAGCGTAAGGATGTATTCACCACCTGGAGCTGTTGGGTCGATTAAAAAAGATCCTGAACCAACGCCTTTCAAGGGTTTCCCATCGGGGCCCTTGATTAACTCCGCTGGTTTTTCAAGGCGCGAAATGCCACCCCCACCCTGCCCAACAACCTTTTGTTCCTGAGTGGGTGTTGTTAAGACAAAGTTAAGCGCAAAATCTTCATAAGGGGGCCTTAAGCTGAAACGCTCTAAAACCAGGGCACGGAAATAAACAGTTTCCCCGGGCTGATACATTGGCTTATCAGTGGAAAGATGTGCGACATAAACAGCCGAGGCTAACTGCAGGCCTTCCTTGATTTCGAGCTGTGCTCCTGATTCCCTTTTTGCTGAAACAATAAGCGTAGGATTACTGCCTGCCCGCAAAGGTAAATCTGGTGGTACTACAATTTGCAATTGCCCCTGCCTGGTAAGCTGGGATGCAACAGGAAATCTGGTGCCTGGGTTCGCTTTATCTTCAACGAATGCTTCAACCCGGGCCTCGACGGGCCTGCTCAAATTATCCTGTGTAAGAATTTGATAGCTGTTGGGTGCGCCCGGCTGCAGGGTCGCAGGCCCCGTTACCAACACCTTCAGTTGCTTTTTTTGAATCTCCTCGGTGGCTTGGTTTACCTTGGCCATCCCCTCGTTCTGAATCTGCACCACAGCCCTGGCTTTTAAATTAAAGTCAGATTGAACCCTGGAGGCATACTGCTTATGGTGCTCGACAACCGTGGAATGGCTGATGAAATCATAAACACCAATCCCCGCGGGAACACCAATGCCGAGGGTAAGCACTGAGGCGACCAACCACATCCATATCCGGGCATTCTGCATGCCGGGCACCGCGGTCGCACCATATTTAAGAATTTTCGCCTGCTGCAAGTCTTTCGTCAAATCCTGGGGAGGCGTAAATTTAACTTCGGGGAATTGAGCCTTTGAAGCTTTAACCAAGATCTCTTTTTGCAACTGGGCTTTCTTAAGCTTTTCGCCACACGCCACGCATTCAGCGCAATGCTTGGAAAGCAAGGCTTGGTCCTGATCATCGAGCAAACCATAAAGGCATTCGAGCAGTTTATCTTCGGTATTTATACAGTTCCACATTTTAGAAATCTCCAGCAAATAATTTGTAGACAGCTAATAAGGATTAAAAATCAGGAAAGGGCCACCTTCAGTTTTTGCAGCGCGGAACGCATCTGTGTCTTGATTGTTCCTATGGGCCTGTTTGCGGTTTCAGCAATCTGTTCGTAAGTCATTTCAGCGTTTTGCCTGAGCAGAAAAACCTCTTTTTCTTCAGGGCGAAGATCCATGAGGGCCAGGCGTAATTGCTCGACCATTTCAGTTTCTTGCAGTGAATCCAGTGGGGAAACAGCGCTTTTATACATCATGACATCCTCTTCGGGCATTGTTCTTGTTTTTCGCTTCCAAGCGCTTTTACGAAGATCCTTGGCGGCGTTTATTGCCACCTTGAAAATCCACGCTTTAAGATTCAGCACATCGGGCAGGTCATCTTGTTTTTTCCAACACCGCAGAAACGCATCTTGTGCGATATCATGGGCATCTTCTTTATTCCCAAGAATAAACCAAAGTGTACTGGTCAACTCGTCCCTTATTTGATTAAAGGTCGCCAATAACCGCTCGCCATTGGATTGTTCCAACTTCAAAGGGGCACTTCCATCCTTGGTGATGCTAGGGTGCTTCATGGTTCATACCCATAAGACGAAGCAGGAAACAAAAAAGATTTACAGATGAGATTGTGAATTGCGTTTTTCATGATTAATGCTTTTACAAGGACACCTTTAAATTACATACGCTCCAAAATCTTGATGATTTTAAGTAATTTTAGTTATGACACTAGCACAATCGCTTGAATGCAGTTACAATAATTGAATGGATTTTAAAGGTCGAAATCCTTTTCCAAATGGAGTTGGCAATGAATACCACACAAGATACGCTCAAGAGCCTGCTTGAAATTGGTGAAAACAAAGGATTTGTTACTTTTCAGCAAGTCTTTAATGCTGTTACCAAAGAAAAATCCGATCCCGAACGATTAGATAAATTATTAACCCTGCTCGAAGAGCATGGGATCGAAATCATCGATGATGAAAATGATGATTAGTTCTCACCGGCCTGCGCCTTTTGCAATTGATCCAGCAAAAACTGGATCGTTGGGCGGTCGGCAGGCGATGATGATTTAAACGTGTAAACTACATCTCCCTTCGCATCAACCACGAAATCTCCACCCAATTGAAATAAATCATCCTTGGAATAACCCAGGGATGGAAACCATCCCGTAAATATTCTTCCCAAAAACTTCCAAAACACCTTAAGAGATAGAAAATCCTTCAACTTGGCCGAACCCAATTCAAAAACCTTATAAACCTCTTTTTGCGGATCGCTTACCAAGGGAAAAGGCAGCTTTAACTCTTGAGATAGTTTAAGCGCCTCGGGTGGTGAAGAAAAAGTAATAGCGACAACTGTCGCATTCATATCCTTGAACAATTGGTATTGATCACGGATATCGCCCAGATGGGCCCTACAAAGTAATCAGCCCAAATGCCTGAGAAAAACCAAAAGAAATGGCGCAGGGCCAAAAGATCGCAACTCCCTGACTTCGTTTTGGTTGTTCTGAAACTTTAATAATAAATGGTTCATAAGGTTCGATCACTATAAAACTCAGGAATTAGCCTTCACTACCCATCATTATACCCCCTATCTTCACATGGATAAAACTTAAAACGCGAATCTTTGATGCAATCGTTAAAGTTGGTACTTTCGTTAAGTCGATACAAAGTTTGCAGATAGTCCATGCCATTACCTCGCTTGAAGAGAAATGGTTTTAACCGGGAACGGGAATTCCGGATGCGTTTAAGTTGTAGAAAGGTTTCGACTATGAAATTCAGAAAAAAACACATTGTAGGCGGGTTAATCGCCGCCCTCTCCTTAAGCGTCACCGGCTGCATGCCTTTTTCCATGGGCATATTCACCCCTATACCCGTACCACCATGGGTTACCGAACGCATGGAAGAAAAGTACACCCACCGAAATGACCATCGAACCCCGATCATGCCACCGATCAAAGAAGGTGCTGCACCTCCTCTTTGCGAAGATGCACCAGACGATGCACAAGTTATCCGCGCCATGCCACATATGGCCCGCGGCTTCCCTTATGTGTATGAAGAGCATCGGGATGATGTTCAAATCGTAACGGAGCGATTAGTGGATAAGATTGATCCACCAAGATTTTTCCCATTGGTTGGCCCAGCGCAGCTTCATCACTGCCACTGGAAGGCAACCATCTATTACACAGAAGTCATTGAATCCGGGTATCCTTTCCCTGTGAAAATCAAACGCCCAAGAATTCAAGTCGTGTACATCGATAAAGACCACTTGCATCTTTATGCAGGAACCCCTGAACTCCAGAAATCTTTTACCAAAGACCTGGCGGGATACTAAACCTAGGATTCGAAATCAGCGAACTTTTGGAGAGACAGACATCATGCGCAAGCAATGGAAAATATCAGCGCAAAGACTTTTGGCTTTGAGTGCTTTCGGAATCCTAGCGGGTTGTTCTGCAACTGGTTTTTACTTTACTGGTTTGACAAACGCTGCAGAACAAACCAAAACAGGCACTATCATCGCCTCTGGAAAACCTGCAATTGCAAACAAAGCCGAAGATTCCATCGCCCTTGCTGAATCAATGCGTATTCACATTGAATTCCTCGCGGACCCCGTGATTTCTGCAACTGACATCACACCTTCCGTGAGAAACGGCAAGATGATCCTCAAAGGAAATGTCAACAACAACTCCGTAAGCGACAATGCCGTGGCTCTTGCAAGCAGACTTACAACCTGCAAAGTGATAAGTGAAATCAAAACCTGGCCAGTTTCTTTCAACAAAACCGCCAAAATATCCGTGGAGGCGTTGCAGGCCAACATCAATAAATTGGTCAGCACCGAATTGCTTACATCCTACCCAAAATTATCAGCCGCTGTATCTGCGGAAGGTTGTGTAATAGTTTCCGGCCCTGTGGTTACCCTTGAAGATAAACTCGAGATCAGCAAACAACTTCGTAAAGTTCAAGGCTGCCAAAGGGTCGTCAACAAGATGACCGTTCAACCCATGCGCATGGGGAACGAAACAGTCACAATGATCAATAAAGATGGCACCAAGTGGATTGTGGGCAAAGACCAAATCGCAACGGCAACACCAACAACCCTGTTAACCCCCACCCCACCATCGACAACCAAGAAGGAAGTTACCCAGGCGATCGCCTCAACGAAACCATCCGATAAAACTGCGCCCGCCATCGTACCAACGCAAAGTGTCGTTCAAACACCAAAAACCAACGAAGCCATTAATACCAACAGCAAAAATCAAAGGCCCCAGATACTTCCAGAAAGCCTGGTACCGGTAGTTCCCGTGGCCAAGCCATTACCAACGCCAGCGAAACCAGTGGATGTATTTGCCGCACCAAAACTCCCGCAGGATTGGACTGCAAAAAAGAGCGAGATGGTTGAAAAGAAGGAAGCCGTCAAACCTGCTGAAAGCAAAGTTAAAAAGGCCCAAACCGAAGAAGAACCCAAAACAGTAACCAAAACAGTTGAAGCACAGACGACAAGCAAAACAAAAGAAAAAGCTGAGGAATTTCCTAGCTTTCCCAACCTTAACAAGAAAACTGAAAAAGCTGAGACAGTTGCAACTGAACCAGCGAATAAAAAAGAAATCCCCGTGGTAAAGCAGGCAGTTCCTGTAACCCCGAAAAAAGATTTGCCAAAGGTTGCAGATAAAAAAGAACAGGTTGCAGCAAAAGCAATCGTTGAAAAAGAAATCGTAAAAAGCAAAACAGATGTCCTGCCAAAAACCACACCCAGAACATTCATACCAGCACATGATCCAATGGGTTCTGCGCTTGTAAAAACCGATATGCTTGGATTCCCATCAATCAGTAAAGATGCCCCGGCCCCCGAAGCCAAGAAACCTTTGCTTACAGATAAAATCCCAACAAGATATGCAACCAATTCTGACAAGGATGGGGAATACAACCGACCCTACCTTGCGGCAAAAACCCAGGTAAAACCAGTTACCACTGAAAATATGTTGTCCGAAAAAGTCACTAATGTTGCAGTCAAGCCAGCCGTAAAACAAGATAAAATCGCTGATGTAAAACAAAGTACTTCTGCACCGTTGCAACCCCTGGTGAAAAAAGAACCCGCCCAACCTTCTACGACGCCAAGCACCGCCAAGGTGATTGCGAAATCTGATATTCCAGCCACGACGGTATCAAATGATAAAAACAAGCCCTTGCCCGTATTTACCGCAAGTAAGAAAGCAGAATCGCCTTTAAAATCAAGCATTGCAACAGGTACGATAACTTTCGATTCCGAAGATGGCCCCCAAGCATCCAAAGGAAATCAACAAACAGCCATGAACTTGCTCAAAAAACAAGTGGAGCAAGCTTGTGGAAAAAGAGCATCATCAGTACAAGTAATTGAGAAGCCCGATGGTTCGAGGGTGCTGTTAATAGATGTTGCCCAAGGAAGCAAGCAGGAAGACCTTGCGAAAACCTTGTTCAGCATGCCGGAAATCGCAGAAAATAATGTGACCATTGATTTCATAATCAAATAGTTCACATAAATACAAATCATTCCCGCATGATGGAGTGCCTATCCCGAAAGGCGCTCCATCATTGTTTTTTCACCGCGACTTTAGACAGCACTTTTTGAATTTCCCGTTCCACCTTGTCAGCCAAATCTTTGAACGATTTAATGTCATCCATTATGCTTTTTGAACTAAACCGGATGATTCCCTTTTCGTCAATCAGAATTAACATCGGAAGAAATTCAATATCCCACTCCCGATTGATACTACCCAAACCATCCCAAAAAGAAGGCCATGTCATGCCAAACTGCTGCTGGACTTTGACAAAAGCAGCCTTGTCTATGTCGGAATTAACACCCAATAAAACAAAGGGCTTGTCTTCAAATTGCCTGGCTAATTGTTTTTCGTAAGGCAGAAGTTCCTTGCAAGGCCCGCACCACGATGCCCAGAAACTTAACAGTACCACCTTGCCCTTGTACTGGCTTAGCTCCATCTTCCTGCCGTCTGCATCTTCCGACTTGATTTCTGGTGCGATGTTTCCAACCCGCACCCCAACAACCAAGGCCTTGGGTTCTTCGGAACAACCCAGTAAAAACAACAATGCTACCGCCCAATATTTACAATTCATTTTGCCCCCTTTTATATGACCCACACGCTTTTTTCATGCAAGCGCTTTTAATGCCATCGCAATCATTTTGTTTTGTGGCGAACT
>CAZYAY010000047.1:22832-26248 GCA_964646215.1 uncultured Candidatus Kuenenia sp.
TTTTTCATGCAAGCGCTTTTAATGCCATCGCAATCATTTTGTTTTGTGGCGAACTTTTCGGATACTTATCCATTTCACTTAAAGATACCCAGGCCAGCTCCTCATAATAATCTGAAGCCCCTTTGCCCGAAACTTCACCAATAAAAACTTTTACCGTGATCTTGAATCTGGTCACGGGATGAACCACTTCACCAATCTCACGAAACTTTTTGGAAATTAAAGATGCATACTTCCTGGAAATAATTTCCAGAGCCCTTGCTTCCGTATCCCCTTCCTCCGGAGTATCGTGTGGCACTTCCCACAACCCCGCCCAACGCTGGCCAACAGGCCTTTTACCCAACAAAATCTTTTTCTTGTTGACCAACACAGTTGCTAATTCCCGCACCTGGGTCACCACGACTTTTTTTTTCTTGATGGGTAGTTCTGTTACAAGATCGCTGCGCCTCGCAATGCAAAATGGGGAAAGAGGGCACGAATTACATTTGGGGTTCGTAATCGTGCAAACCAAGGAACCCAGTTCCATCATTGCCTGATTAAACGCCCCGATATCAGTCTCGGGCAATATTTCCTCCGCGGCTTCCCAAAGAAATTTATTCCCGATTGAGGAATCAACATCATGCATCAAAGCAAATAGCCTTGCCAAAACACGCTTGGTATTGGCTTCAAGAATGGGCAATTTTGCATCAAAGGCCTGGGACAAAACTGCGTTTCGAGTATACCGACCCAAACCAGGTAAAGAAGAAAGAGCTTCGGGGGTATTAGGGAAAACCCCAGCATAATCAGCAACGATCATTTTTGCCGCCTGATGCATGAACCGGGCACGCCTGTAATAACCAAGGCCCTGCCATAGCTTCAATACTTCCTGTTCATCCGCGGCGGCAAGTTCATCAACGGTGGGAAATGATTGCAAAAATCTTTCGAAATACGGAATCACCGTTGCAACTTGAGTCTGCTGCAACATGATCTCGCTAACCCAAATTGCAAAAGGGTCTCTGGTTTTTCTCCAGGGGAGATCTCTTTTTCGTTCCCCAAACCAGAACAATAAAGCTTTTCCCAAAACCTTTTTAGAAGCAGGCAAAAGCGAGGGCTTGGGAAGTGTTGTTTCCTGCTTTTCTTTTGCCATGTACTACTTTTTTAACCTGAATTTTGCAAATAAAGCTGCTGCAGCATCAGAAGTATTCGCAGCAGGCTTTGGTTTTTCTTCGGGCTTTGCACCACCCTCAGAATTTGCTCCGGTTCCGCCTGCGTCTTTATCAGCACCCGCCTCGGGTAACGCATCTTTCCAAGAGGGTTTTGTCCCACTTGGAACTTTATCATCATCATCAAATAACAAATCATCCAAATCATCTTCGTCATTACTGGATGATTTTTTAGGCTCGACTTTTTCTGCTGGTTTTGCCGCAGGCGCTGCTACCGCAGGCTTGGCTGCCGCTGGTGCTGCAACTGCAGGCTTGGCTGCAGGAGCTGCTACAGCAGGCTTGGCCACGCTTGCAGGTGCTTCGATCTTCACCTCAAAAAGAAGCGGGCCAACTTTCACTTTGTCTTTTGATTTTAATTCGACTTCTGCGGTTATTTTGATCTCATTTACAAAAGTCCCCTCAGCACTTCCCAAATCCTGAATAAAAAGTCTGCCCTGTTTTACCAGGAAGGCGCAATGCTTGTCGGACACCCCAGAAGCAGGTTTTAACTGGCAGGAGGGATCTTTCCCTATTCGAAATTCTGCAGCAGTAAGGGGGATTTCCTTGCCCATCATTTTACCCGCTGTCAAAACTACCAAGCTGATTTTCATTACACTAACCTCTTATTACTTATGTAACTTTACAACCATCATCGTACAATCATTCTACATCATTGCAAAACATCTCATAAAATGATTGTCTATTTTAAGGAAAGAGAGTTTACCAATGCAAAGAAAATCAACGGTTGTTTCGCTATTGTTAATATTCCTGCTCGCATCCCCCGGTTGCACGGGCAAAAAAACCATCTCAAAACCAGAAATTCCAGCCAATAATCCTACATTGGTAGTCGCATGCCCCGAAGGTGTTGCCTTAGAAGTGCTAAAAACACAAGGTTTTATAGTGTCAACCAGACTGGGAGCCGATCTGAAAATAATCACTCGAAGTACGGGGAAAGAACCTAGCCAAGACGAATTAAAAGCCGATATCTGGATCATAAAACCTGAAGAAACAGGGGAATTCGCCCAGGCTAACCTGGTGGCGTTCGCATCCGATTCCATCCAAGAACCGGGAGACAAAATCAATTGGTCCGATTTATTACCTCTCTACCGTGAAAAACTTTTGATTTGGCAAAGAAAAATAGTTGCCCTCCCATTGGTGGGAGAAGCCCGCGTATGCCTTTACAGAGAAGATTTGTTCAATAATCCAACCCATCAAAACGGTTTTAAAGCAAAATTCAACAGCCCTCTGAAAACACCCAATACATGGGCTGATTATCATAAAATCGCACAGTATTTCGCCGAAGCTGGTTTTAATTCAGGCAAAAGCCTGCCCGCTTTGTGTTCTTCAGAAGAAGATTTCGAAAAAGACTTTTTGAGTTTTTGTGCTGGTTACACCAGGCAACCTGTAAGCCCATCAGAAAAGATCACCCCAGAAATAGAAAATGCTGTATTTTCATTTCAATATGATTTTCGAACGGGAAAACCATTGGTCAACACCGCAGGTTTTGTACAAAGTCTGGAAAAATACAAACTATTACAAAAATTCCGCCCCACCTCGCCCGAATCCGAATCGGGCTCAACCTTCCTGCAAGGTAAAGCCGCCCTTTCCATAGCAGATGCAAGATTAGTCTTTAAAGCCCAAAACACCGCAGACTTGAAAGATAAGTTCAGCATCTGTTCAATCCCGGGTTCGGATGGTTATTATCCCGGTTCGTCCACGGAATTCAGGCCATTGCCTATAGGCAATAAAATACCGTACCTTGGTGCCTCAAGTAATCTTGGTTGCGTAAATGCAAAATCCGCATCAAAAGAACTGGCATTCAAATTCTTAATTAGCCTTGCAAGCCCGGAAATTGCAGAGCGCATTTGTGTTGAGCCCACCGTTGCAAGTTACACCCGCTATTCGCAATTAGATAAGATAAGGCTGGATGCTTTTGGCTTGGATTCGCAACGAACTGCAAATTTTCGGGAAACAATCCGGGCAAACCTTTCACATATCGACATAAAAAACCCCGCCTTATGCAGCCGTTTGCCAGGCTATCAGAAAAGAAGAACCATTCTTGTTGAAGAAGTACGAACCTATCTCAATGGCACAGGCGGTTCCGCTCAGGAAACCATGAATAAAGTTGCACAGCGCTGGATGGAAATAGACAAAGCCTGGCCTCAAAAAGAGTTCCAGGCTTTGGTTAAACAAAGCGTCGGCCTAATCGCAGACTAAAAATTTAAAGGGGTCAGGTCT
>CAZYAY010000048.1:0-6133 GCA_964646215.1 uncultured Candidatus Kuenenia sp.
TTTCCTGCACTTCTTTCGGAACCCAAGAGAAAATACCATGCACGATGATGTAATCGAACATGCCATCCTTGGGCCCAATGTCCATGATGTTGGCTTGGCGAAGTTCGATATTCTTAAGGCCGAGGTCTGCGATGGTTTTCTTGCCCGCGGCAATCTGTGGTTCGGAATAATCGACGCCCACAAACTTTGCATTAGGCAGGTTTTCTGCCATCGGAATCAAATTGTTGCCCGAGGCACAACCCAATTCAAGCACTCTGGCATTTTCAACTTTGGGGGGATTAAGGCCCAATAACTTAGCTACCGATGCAAGCTTGTCAGGATGGGATTGCTGATAGGGAAAACTGACATATTGGATTTCATCGTAAGCCGTTGCCATCATCTTCTCCATAATAAAATAATTCACAATTGTTAACCGATTGGGAATCGTATCTTATTCGAAAAGATAAAGAAATAGTAATTTTATGAAGGGCAGGGGAATCGGGGGATACTTTTAAGCAAGGATCATTTCGAAGCTAAAAACCCCATGCTTTTAAGCCATTCCGCACATCTTTGGGGCCAATCATTGATGGGGTGGACATCTTTTCTCATGCCAAAACCATGGCCGCCTTTGGCACAAATATGCAGCTCCGCACTCAGGTTCTGCCTCTTATATTCCAGATAAAGCATTGCAGCCTCAACAGGGTTGAGCTTGTCATCGTGGGCGACCAGAAAAAAAGCGGGTGGCGCATCTGCTGGAACTTTAAACCCCTCGCGAAACTTGGTTTTATCATCCTTATGGAGAAACCCACCACCATAAATAAAGATCAGGAAGTCCGGACCACGTGCATCATCAATGCCCTGCTTTTGCTCATACGTTCGACCACCCCGATCCCACGAAACATGCCCTCCCAAATTTCCACCAGCAGAGAAACCCAGAATCCCAACTCTCTTTGGATCCAAATTCCATTCCTTCGCATGATTCCTCACCAAGCCCATCGCCCGCTGCGCATCTTCCACGGGCATGGTGAACATTTCTTTTTCATCCCGGGTTGGCGTACGATACTTCAACAAAATCGCAGTGACACCAAGAGTATTCAACCATTCGCAAACTTGCGTGCCTTCGTGAGCCCACGAAAGAAACATGTAGCCACCGCCTGGCGCGACAATCACGGAAGCACCATTGGGCTTCGCAGGTTTGTATATTGTGATGGTTGGTTCAAGCACATCGGAAATGCGATTGGGCCCTGGCTTACCATAGGAATCAATCAGCTTCTTGGTAGCTTCGGACTTTGGATTCATCTTCGAAGGGGGGCCATCAGGCCATAGCTTCAATGTCAGAGGTTCTTCAGCGCTTGCCAAGGCAACACCAAGTGCAAGATAAAAACCAACGCCTAGAAAAGTTCTAATCAGAAACATGATTGAAGCCTCTTGATCTAATTCTTTTTGGGGGTGCGTAGATCCTTCTTGCAATTTGGATCTGCTGCAACTGCCTCGCCCACTTTTTCAACAGGATGTGTGAAAAGATACTTCCAAACTGATTCATGGATGAATTTACCAGAGGCATCCTTCACCGCAGCACCACCAGGAGTGACCGAGCTATGCGCTCTTTTATCATCATTCTTAACATCTGCATCGGTGACAAGCCTTCGACTGTTACCAAAAGGCACGGGAATTTTATCGACGTTGACAATCGGACCAAAGGCATTAAGCCCAAGTAGTTCCCAAGATCTGCAGTAATGATCGCCCTTCCAGCCACCATCCAAAACATGGCTGAAACCAAAATATCTATTTTCAGGAGTTGCAGAAGGAAGCGCCTGCCAGGTTTCGTATTGATCGCGTGGGCCACAAAACATAACCACCCGATCAACCTTCTGATGTTTTGCGAAACGAGCCGCAGTGGTGGAACCATGCGAGCTACCCGAAATAATAACCTTGTCCCAACGCAGGCCCTTTCCATCTTCAGAAATAAAATAGCCCCAGTTACCCTCGGGGTTTTTCTTTTCAAGATACTTCACAAACTGATATGCACGCTCCATCATGCCATCGGGCTTGGGGATATTCACCACCGGGCTGAAGTCTTCGCCTGTAGCCGCTTCCAAACGAATCTTACCCAGGAACTTATCATCTGCAGGGGCGGGCTCTTTACCAAACTCACCAAACCAACCGTTTGCATAATGAACCTGTATTGCATGAAGCCCATAGCTTGAAACCCGATCAAAAAGCTGGGCATTATGGCCCATGAGCCAGATCACCAGCTTCCCCTGCGAAGGCACCCTGGTATCCACACAGGCATTTTCATAATCAGCAATTTTACCATCTTTTTCAAACACAAAACCAATCTCGGGATGTGGCTTGGCCTTGGGATCAACCTGGCTGGCCCTCGCCTTGATTTCATGCTTCTTGGGAGTTGCATCCTTGTATTTAAAGGGGGCTTTAGCTTCCTGCGCCTGCAACAACATCGAAGGCGCAACCAACATCATGCCAATCACCACCGATATCATTCTTCGCATGTTCGTTTCCAATCCTATAATTGATTACTTTAGCCAGCGCTCGAGCCAGGCCAAGGTTTCCACCTTGAACTCAGGTGTAACGGTGTGAGGCACTCCGGCTGCCTCTATTATCTTTAATTTATCCGCTACATTGGCATTTTTATAAGCTTCGGTCGCACTTGCAAAAGCAATGCGTGCACCTTCAATCGGGCAGTTGGGATCTTTCTCGCCATTCAAAATCAACATGGGTCTGGGTGCGCATAACTTCAACATATTCGGGCAATCGAACTCTTCCAAAATACCCGGTATGATCTTGTTCCAAAGGTCTTTGCAAACCTTGGCGTTGACTTCTTTCTCACCCATATCCGAAGCAGCAGCTTCATGGGCCTTGCGGATGGTGTTGGCCCTCGCCTGCCATTTGCCGTTCTCCAAAGTCCATTTGAAACTTTGAACACCAATAAGGGGAACCATGACGGAAACCCGCTCATCAACTGAAGCAGCAAGCCATGTTTGAATACCGCCCATGCTGATTCCAACCATAGCTATGCGCGCAGGATCAACGTCATCGCGTTGCAAAAGATAATCAACGGTGCACCAAAGATCCCAGCAGGTTTCAAAGTAAAAAGGCATGGGCTGAGGCTTGTCTCTGGGGCTGCGCCAAGCCTGGGTAATGGCTTCATCATAAGCTGCAGAACCTTTTTTACCACCCGATCTTGCACCATGATGCCTGGCATCAATCGCCACACCAATCCAACCACGCTTTGCAAATTCTTCAAGCCAGGATTTCTGGCTCTCTTTATTACCACCCGTACCATGAAGCATGATTACTGCAGGAAGCTTGGATTTCTTTTCGGTAGGGGAAACGATGTAAGTGGGAACCCGCTCGGGCAATCCATCAGCTTTCTTATCGCTTGTGAAATCAACCGTCTCGTAGGTGTAAGCCCCGGAAGAAGTCTTCGAAATCTGTTTGACATCAAGAGGAAGCTTTGGCCGATCCAAAAGCTTTTTGAATGCCTTGCGGGTTTCGTCAACCGATTTGATGGTAGTTTGAGAAAAGACAAACAATGCCTGCAATAGCATCAAGCTTAAGGCCAATGCAGACCAACGGATGTTTCGCATGTTACTTTCCTGGTTAGGTAAACTTTATTTCTTGATCGTGAATGTAATCCCAGGGGAGGTATGGGTTTCTTCCTTATCCTTGCCTTTGGCTTTACCAGTAACTGTTATGGAAGGGGTTGCAGGTGCAGCCTTGTCGGTCGAGGTGATTTCGAACTTCACCTCATTCATGTTGGCAGGAATCGGACCAGCCTTGGCAGTTACATTGGCAGGCAAACCACCCACCGTGATCACAATTTCAGAAGTGAAATCCTTGGCACGGCTCGCAGTCACCGTCGCAGATGCATTCTTACCGGGCGCTATGGTGGCTGGGTCGATCTTCAGCGAAAGCATAAATGCAGGCCTTTGCAAAACTCCCAGTGCGATTTCATTCCAATAAGTACGCGGGGGAATTGGCAGACCTGCTAGCGAGGCACTCATCGCACCCCGAACATTTGCATACGTCTTGTAGGGTTTACCATTAATGGTCGCGGTTCCGACAATGCGAATCAATTGCGGGCCAACAGCAACCGATTCATCAATTTCAAAGTTAAGGTTCCCAGCGGGTTGACCGGCTTGCGCAGGCTGCCCTTTGGGGATGCTAAGTTTGCCTGTAATACCCTTGGGCCCTTCGACAGAAACTTCAATGGTGTCTGCGTAATCCCTGCGGGTTACATTAACGGGAACAGAAAATGGCGCACCAGCAGGCCCATCAAAATGATCCCCACCAATGGATAAATCAAACCCAGGCTCATAATTGTTGATACTAAGGCGATAGATTTCCGCTGGGCCACCCCATAAATGCAAGTGCTCCACCGCTATGGTGTAATCGCCATCTGCGGGTGCCTTGAAATCAAAACGGCTCGCTCCGGTTGGCGTAGTCTCTGCAAGCTTTGCGCCCTTGGCATCTTTCAAAGCCATGTAGACTTCGGTCGGCGAATAAAGATCCTGACTGGTGGCTTCGATTATTAATCGTTGATCCTTCTTGGCAGAGAAAGAGAAATGATCAAGATCGCCCTTTTCCAATAGGCGCGCGGTAATTGCTGAAGGAATCGAAATCTTATTCGCCTTGGTAGGATCATTATTAGGTTCGAGTTCCATGGTTTCAGTAAGATCAGAAAGCAATACACAAACAGGCCAGCCTGTAAGTCCGCTTTTCCCCTTGGGCGCAATCCACATGCTGTCAAGTAATGGATCAGCCGGGGCAACTACCTCTTGGGGCAACGCAGATTCAACCGCAGGGCCTGCAAAGTTTACACTGCCTTTGGTCCCACGCTTCATTGCCATCGGTATGGGAGAAGTAGCCAGGGGAAAATCGCCCATGCGCAATCTATAATGAAAATCTTCTCCTCCCCGATAACTAACATCACGGACTTCAACCAGGTAATCACCCTCTTTTTGAAAGACATAACGCAGTCTTGGGTCGGTCTGCGCACCTGGGGAATCATTACTATGACTCTTCGGAAGTTCCCGCATGGTCTTTAAATCAATCAAATTAATCTGCGGATCAATGGTGCCGCCCAGCCTTCGGCCCAATACTTCGAAGCTGACTTCCTGCCCTGCTTTAACACTGATTTTATAATAGTTGTTCGATTCCGCATCGATCTTGCCTGATACCACACAAGGCAAGGTGACCACCTGGGGCGTCATTTTATTTTTGTTTGTATCGACCTTTAAAACTTCAGGAAGATCATCTATGCAAAGGATGCGTGTGTTGGAAATACCCTTGGCAGTGCCAATGCGAATTGTGTGAAAACCGATAGGCGCAGTTGGATCAATATCAATTTTAACTGCAAGCTTGCCTGCATCTTTACCGTTGTTATTCTCGGTTGGAAAAGTGGCTTTACATGGGAATGAAGAAAGAAATTTTAAGGGGCCAGCAAGATTGGTGCCAGTAAGATTCAGCGTAATCGAACTTCCGCTCTTCGCACCTGCAGGGAAGATGGGCTTTAAAGTGGGAGCCCCTGCATTCGTTGGGAAAGGCACTACTTTCTGAGCGTTGGCACCCATGGGAGCCATCATCATGCAAGCGAAAATAAACAACACTAAAAATGGGATCTTACGCATTACTACCTCAGTTTGATTCTTTTCAAAAGGCGGGAAGATGATTGACTCATCATTTCTTTACCACAACCAAGATCCTAAGGGATTTTCTAAAGAGGGGCAAAGAAAAAGCCCTGATACTTGAGGGGAACATTCGCCTGAAAGTCGCCCTCTAGCCTCAAGTATATTTTGTCCGGTTTCAAAAATACTCTGAATTTCACTTGAAACTGTTTTGACAATTTGACCATAATTATATTACCTCTCCCACCTTCTTTATTTTATAGGGGTGGAAAAATGTTAACCTTCAAAAATCGTTTTGCGTTTACTCTCATTGAATTACTTGTCGTTATTGCAATCATTGCAATTCTTATTGGTCTCCTGCTTCCCGCAGTGCAAAAGGTGCGCGAAGCTGCCAACAAATCCACGTGTATTAATAACCTCAAGCAATTGGCCATGGCTTGCCATGCCTACGAAAATGTACAAAATAGTCTGCCCCCTGCAGGCAAAGGCTACGGTTGGAACAGCAG
>CAZYAY010000048.1:6233-25909 GCA_964646215.1 uncultured Candidatus Kuenenia sp.
TCCAATCTTTCATGGGCTTATCGATCCTGGGTTATGACCGGTGTAGACCCAAATGGAGGCCTCAATATTTGGTACAAACCTACCGGGGGCGCAACTCAATTTGGAAACCTAAGTAGCTGGGGGCAGTCCGGTAGCCTGCATACAGGCGGTGCGAATTTTGCAATGGGCGATGCCTCGGTTCGATTTGTACGCGATTCCAATAGTTCAACCAATCTTTATAGATCTTGCACGATTGGTGAAGGAACTTTAACCAATATCGAATAGTAAATGAAACCATCTTTTATTCTTAAAAAATTACGGAGGGCACTTATGTCTAGATTAATAACAGGTTCAATTTTTACATTGGTGTTTATTTGGTCCACTGGTTGTGGCTCGGATAAGCCAGCCCAAGGTTTAGTACCTGTCTCAGGTAATATCACATTTGACGGAATGCCGGTTGAGCAGGCAAAGGTTACTTTTTTCCCATTACTTGAAACCAAAGGAAATGGCGGCTGGGCCACCACCAATGCATCGGGTGGGTATGTAATTAAAACCCCCCAAGGTGGATTAGGGGTGCCGGAAGGGCAATATAAAGTAACAGTTAGCAAACGAATGAATCCGGATGGTACCGCACCAAACCCTGATGAGCCTCCGATTGAATCAAAGGCAAGGGAAGTATTTTCACCCAAATACAGTGATGAGTCCAAGTCAACACTTACCGCAACAGTTACAGCTTCCAGTAAAACCTTTGACTGGAAGATTGATAAAAGCAGATGAAATTGAACTTCAGAAAAGATAACATCCCGACCATGTCTAAACGACAAAATCGGGATGTTTAATATTCAAACAGACCAGTAACTATAAGACTTTATCGCCTTCGCGCTCCACCATGCGTTTAAACAGATCGCAAAGATCAAGAGTAACGGGTCCGGAATTGCCCGCGCCTATTTTTCGTCCATCGAGTTCGAGAACAGGTGCGATTTCACCCATGGTGCCCGTGCAAAACATCTCGTCGGCCCTATAGGCTTCTGCGATGCTGATATCGCGGATTTCATAGGGGATACGGTGTTGCGCGCAAAGATCCAAAACAGCACCCCGGGTAATGCCTTCAGGGCAGGCATTGGTGGTTGGTGTCATGATTTCCTTGCCCCGGACAAAGAAAACATGGGTGGCGTTTGTCTCCGCAATAAAACCCCGTGCATCAAGCATAAGCGCATCATCTGCACCCGCAGCATTAGCCTGAATTTTTGCAAGTATGGAGTTAAGCAGATTATTGTGATGAATACGGGGATCAAGAACTTCACCCGTTGGCCTGCGAAAAGTACTGGTGATTAATTTGATGCCAGATTTATCGTAAACCGGAGCCTTATGTTCAGCCAAGATGATAAGCGTGGGGCCCTTGGTGTTGAGTCTCGGATCCATGCCACTCGTGTATTTGACCCCCCGGGTAAGGGTAAGCCGAAGATGTACAGAATCAGTCATCTGGTTGGCTTCAAGCGTTTTACGGATTTCAGAAACGATATGTTCGTGAGAGGGGATTTCTGCAAATGCAAGCGCCCTTGCGCTATCAGTCAAGCGATCAAGATGCATATAAAGCCTGAAAATACGGCCTTTGTAAAGTCGAAGGCCCTCCCAAACAGCATCGCCACCCTGCACCACGGAATCAAAAGGGCTAACCCCGGCTTGATCGCGATGCAGCAACTTGCCATTGATGTTGACAATAAGATCCTTGTTAAGATCGTTGAATTTTTGAAGCATATGTCATCTTTCAAGCAGTGATACGAAGTTCGTAAAGGCGCTGATAAATTTCCTTGCAACCCACCAGGATGGGTTCCAACTCCATGGGTTGAACACTCCGCTTTTCCTTGGGAGAATTAAAACCGCTGGTCAAAGCAACCTTGGAATACCAGTGCTTGGCCCAACAACCATCCGTGGGATGAATGCCAGGCTTCCACGATAACATTTCTTCAAGGAATGGAATGCCCAGCCTGTCGCATAGTTTCGTTAAAATAGCCTTGGGGTTCGACTGCAAATCTTTGGAGTCAATTATAGGCGGTATTTTGCCGGTAGACTTCTTCACCGATTCAACCAAAGCTTCCTGCTGGGGGAAACCAGTATCGCGAAGCGTGGGATAGGCAATAAATTCGGTTAGCGAAGCAACCACATCATGCGGATCGCGGATAAGAAACGCATGGCTAAGCCCAGACATCCAATCGCAATCCATGCCAGGTAGAAGATGATGCGCCATATGCTTCTGATACCAGATGGTCTTACCTTCAGGAATGGGCCCGGTAAGCCATTCGACTACTTTGCGCCAATCAGATTCATGCGTGTTGATAACTTCCGGTGCACCTGGATGAGGAAGCTGCGAAGTTTTTAAATAATGTGAATAAAAGGGTTCATCAGTAACGAAAGAATCATGCCTGCTGCCAAAAGAGCGCATCATGGCTGTAGAAAGGTTTCTAGGGCCCGACCACATCGCGATTCGCATTTTACAGGCCCTTTCGCCCATTAAAACAATAATAACCCATCATCATTTTAAATGGGTGTTCCCAGCTTTGATATAAGAATCTTGCATTTTTTATAGAACCAAAGCCATGTAATTGAGATGATAATTTCATTGTAATTTGAAGATTTCATTCCAAACGGAGTATTCACATGCGTATTGCCAGTCTGTTTTTTATTATGATCCTAAGTGCATTTTCATTCGCTGATGAGAAGGATTGGAAACAAATATTGAAAGCGGAACTACCCAGGATGGGGCACCGCAATTGGATCGTTATAGCAGACTCCGCCTACCCTCTGCAAAGTGGTTCAGGAATTGAAACCATTTCAACCCGATCCAATCATCTGGAAGTAGTTAAAACAGTTTTTGAAATGCTGGAAAAATCAAACCATGTCCGCCCTGTCATCCACTTGGATAGTGAACTTCCATTTGTACCAGAAACCGAAGCCAGGGGGATCGATGCATTCCGCCAAGAATTAAAAACCATGCTTAAAGACCGAAAAGTAGAATCATTACCCCATGAAGACATCATTGCCAAGCTTGATAAAGCAGGAAAAACATTCAAGGTACTGATCATCAAAACCCCACTTGCAATCCCCTACACATCGTTGTTCTTGGAATTAGATTGTGGTTACTGGGGCCCTGAATCGGAAATGAAAATGCGCGAGGCGATTAAAGCCAAAGGTAAGTAATGAAGATTTCAACCGCGGCTTTCGCAATTCTTTTCCCATGCCTGGGCCTGTTTGTTTTCGCAGCGGAAATGAAAACCAACCTTAACGATATTTCCTCGGATATCGTGGTTCCACAAATGATGGAAGGCAAACCATCTGCGGGCAAAAGAGTCAAGCATAACTGGCCTGAAGAAAACAACACCGCCATACATCATGCCCTTTATCTTCCAGAAAATTGGACCGCAAAAGGTAAATGGCCTGTGATAATCGAGTTCGCAGGCAATGGCGGTTTTAAAAACAACCTGGGTGATGTCTCTTTGGGAACGGTGGAAGGCTGTTCCCTAGGGTATGGCATCACCAAAGGGCGTAATGCAATCTGGGCCTGCCTTCCTTTTGTTGATTCCAAAAACAAACAAAACGCAACTACCTGGTGGGGCGATGCTGATGCAACTGTTGAATACACCATTCGAAGTGTCAAAAACATCTGCGAACAATACCAAGGCGATCCAGATAACATCATCCTTGCAGGCTTTTCACGTGGAAGCATTGCATGTACTTACATAGGGTTGAGAAATGAAGAAATCGCAAAACTTTGGAAAGGGCTGATCTGCCATTCGCATATCGATGGTGTAACCAGATGGCCTTACAAGGATAGCGACAAAGAATCTGCACTAGTGCGTTGGCAAAGGCTGCAGGGCAGGGCCGCATTCATCAGCCAGGAAGTCTCAGTGGCAAAAGCCCGCGAGTTTTTGACAAACAACAAGGTTTCAGGCAGCTTCACTTTCATGGATCTTCCGTTCCCGAATCATTCTGATAAATGGGTGCTCAAAGATTTGGATGAACGAAAAAAAGTGCAGGCCTGGTTCGAACAGATAATATCCACACGCACCAAAGGTTCTTAAATATCTGGAAAGCTCCCCGTTCTGCAACTTTAAAAAATTAACAGAATTATTGCGCAAGGAATAACCCCTTCAATCGTTTCATTCATGAGAGAGAAACGGATTTTCAAGGAAACACCCATGCGACAGCTACTTTACCCGTTGGGAATTTTAACAGCCTTGCTGTTTACCGATGTTACGCAAGCACAATTTTACGGACCCTATGGCTCATTCTATGGCTCTTCCTATTCCCAATTTAGCGGGACATCGTTCAGCCTTACATCTTACAATTTAAGATCGAGCAATTATTTCAACATCAACAACGGCTTTCCCATCAACAACTTTTATTACCCCAACCGGATCGCCTACCGCTACCCTTACAATTATATTCATCCCTTGCCCGTGGTGGTGCAACCCGTAGTGGTGCAACCCATCTATGTGATGCCACCCCAGTGGTCATGGTATAATCCAGCGGTAAGTATTTATGGACCTGTATTACCTTACCAGCCTTATTATTACCCAGGTTGGTGGTTGCGCTGAGCTGTTTGAAAAGCAGGGTTTAAGCAACCCTGCGCAAAGGCGTTTGATCCGCATCACTCAAGAAATTGTCCACTGTGGTGCGCCATTTCTCCGGATCTTTGGTTGCCAAAGATTCATGACCACACCCCTCGAATTCAACAAAGGTCTTTTCAACCCGAATGTTTTTATGCAATTCAAGAGCCCGAACCAAAGGAACCCTGCGATCAAGAGTGCCATGCATTTGTAGCACCGGGCTTTTAATATCCTTGGCATACTTGATAGGGTTGAAAGTGAAACCATTATAGCCCAGGCGAATGCTTCCCCAGAAGACCAGGAGATGCGCCAACGGGTAGGGGGGAATACCCATGGCTTTAAAGCGCGCACCCACGGTTTCCACCAAGGTGGTGAAAGGCGATTCCAGAATGATCTTGTCCACCTCCAGATGAAACAATTTTGCCGCCCGAAGAATTGCTACTGCACCCATCGAAAAACCATACAAAATCTGACGCTTCTGCGGCCAAACTTCCCTTGCATAATTCATACTACTCAACACATCATTTGATTCTTTGTAACCAATGGAAGTATGGCTGCCATGCGAATCGCCAGAACCAGGGAAATCGACCATCAAACAGGAATAGCCAAGCTTATGAAAAATACGGGCTTCGTTTAATAACGTTGCCTTGTTACGCACGTATCCATGAAAAAGGAGAACTACCTTGCTGGATCCCGCCCGCGGAATATACCACGATTCCAACAACCCCTGCGACCCTTGATAACGATGCTTTTCATATTGCATGCCATGATCAAGAGGATCTGCTTCGTTTGGTTTACATGGCAGATTCACACCCTTGAGCAAAACAAGAAACTTCTGGAACTTGGAAAGGTTTTCAGGCTTGGATGTACGCTTCCCAAAAGACGCAATCTTAACCATGCCACCTGATTGCTTCCAAGCAAGCACATTGACCAATACAAACAATGCCAGGCATGCGTAAATAAAATATTCCATGCTCAACCCTTCCCTAAAGCCTTGACTTAAAAGGTCATGTTAACCAACCATCCTGCGCTGTTCCAATTCCTGAAACTTGTTCAATTTGTTGTAAAGGGTCTTAAGGCTGATATCTAATTCTGCTGCTGCTGCACCCTTGTTGCCCTGATGCTTTTCCAACACCCTTAGCAAATGCTCCATTTCTATTTGCTCCAATGTTCGTGAAACAGGGTTGGTGTTTTGTGCAATTGAAAGCACGGGCACACCCCTCGAGGCATCGCGCAAATGATTAGGCAAATGCTCGGGAAGTATGGTTTCGCCCGCGGCTATAATGCTTGCATACTCCATCACATTCGCAAGTTCGCGCACATTCCCAGGCCAGGTATGCTCCAAAAGCACATCGATGGCTTCAGCCGTGATCAAGTTCTGACATTGCTCCAAAGGCTTGCGGATCGCCCTGGAAAGCAAATGCTTCGCCAACTCAGGAATATCGGGCCTGCGATCCCGCATTGCAGGAAGACGGATTTCAAAGGTGTTGATCCTGAAATAAAGATCCTCACGAAAATCATCAGTCTTGATCAACTGCCTAAGATCACGATTGGTGGCACACAAAACCCGTACATCCGTGCGGAAAGGTTCTGATTCACCAACTCTTCGAATTTCACCGGACTCTAAAAACCGCAATAACTTCACCTGGATATTCTTGTTCAACTCGCCCACTTCATCAAGGAAAAGCGTGCCACCGTTTGCTACTTCAAACAGCCCCTTGTGATCACGATCAGAGCCGGTGAACGAACCCTTGCGATGCCCGAATAACTCACTCTCCACAAGATTTTCAGATAGCGCCCCGCAATTCACGGGAACAAATGCCTTGTCAGCACGTGAGCTTTGCTTCCAAAGAGTTCGTGCAACAAGTTCCTTGCCCGTTCCTGTTTCACCCAGAATCAAAACTGTTGAATCTGAAGGGGCAACCGTCGAGATCAATTTCTGCACCGCACTCATTGCAGGCGACTTTCCGATAAGCACCGAACTTCCCTCTGCAGCCTGCACCCTGTTTTGTAAAGCCAGATTCTTGTTCTTCAAATCCCGCTTCTCAATAATTTTCAGCAAGACCGTTTCTATCTCCACCAACCTGCAGGGCTTGGTGATGTAATCAAACGCACCCAGTCGAACCGCTTCAATCGCGGTTTCCATGCTGGCATGGCCTGTCATCACAACAGCTTCCGTGTCTGGCGCAACCTTTTTCAAATGCTCAAGCACATCAATCCCAGATAAACCGGGCATGCGCAAATCCAACAAAGCCGCATCAAAACTTGCCTTCTCTAATACCTTTAACGCAGTCTTGCCATCAGGGCATACCGTCACTTCGTGCCCCATCCTAGGCAACTCGGTGCGCATGAATTCCTGGAGTGACTTTTCATCGTCAACAAAAAGTATCCGTAAACTGTTGGATGTCGGTTTTGGGCTTGCAGCCACCTGTTGGTTGTACGAATCGTTCATGCTCATAATTCACCACACCTTAATTAAAGGTAAAACTATCCAAAACAATCAGGCACTAAGCATCAAGGACTGACCTGAAGAAACACCTTCCCTACGCGTTGATTCATTTGTTTTCATGGAAGCCATGGGATGAAGCGGCAGCCGAATCGTGAAAACACTGCCCCTACCCAAACCCTCGCTGGAAGCTTCAATTTCGCCACCATGCTGCTGAATGATCTTATGGCTGATGGTAAGCCCAAGGCCCGTGCCTTTGCCCGTTCGATTTTGGGTGAAGAAGGGCTCGAAAATATTCTCGAGCACTTCCTGATTCATGCCAATTCCACTGTCTTTGATGGCAAGTATGGCCTGACCATCACGCTCGCCTATTACTATCGTTAAGATTCCACCATCATCCATGCTGTCGAGGCCGTTCACCACCAGGTTTAAAATCACCGACTTGATTTCTTCCGCGTTGATCCATGCCTTTGCAGGCTGCTCTTCCTTTATCTCAATCTTTTTACCTTTGGAGTTTTGCAAATGCGCAGTAACATCCAAAACCGATTGCACAAGTTTGGGAAGGCTGACAGCTTCACGCTTGTGCTCTGTCGTTCTGCTGAAATCAAGTAGCTTCTCAGTAATGTTCTTGCAACGGAAAGCCTCTTCCTGGATCAGTTTTAAATAACGGGCGAAATCCACGATGCAAGGATGATTATCCTGCCCGGAAGACTTGTTCGCCAAAATCGTAAGCTCTTTCAAGCGGGATTCCAAAGCCTCGGAACAAAAGGCAATACCAGCAATGGGGTTGTTTATTTCATGGGCGACACCCGCGGCCAGGAACCCCACACTCGCCAGCCTTTCAGAACGCACCAACTGTCTGCTTCGTTCATTCACCTGCCTTGCAAGGTCGGTGTATAATTCACGAAGCCTGCGTGTCATTTCATTGAAAGCCTGGCCCAGGGATTCCATCTCGTCGCCGCTTTTAACCTCGATGCGATGGTTGAAATCACCCCGTGCAAGCAGACTTACCCCAGCTTCAAGATCACGGATAGGGTAAAATATCCAACCATAAAAAGAATGCAACAATGCCGCCATCAAGAGAAGTCCGATCCCGCTTGAAGGAACAATAATCCACAAGCTTATCTGGTAATGCCTGCGGGAATCATTAATACTGTGATCAAGGTCGTCATGGATCTTATCCCTAAGCAAGGTGCTGTCTTTTTCAATCTTGGCGATAAGAATCCTTAAAGGTTCAATGATGGGATGTTGGGAAAACTTATCTCCCGGCCCCGTGACACGCGGTTCATGAAATTTTTCCGCAAGGGTTTGAAAGGTATTTAAATCAGATCTAAGCCCCGCAAGTACTTCCTTTTCATGGGCATCCTCATTTTTCAATACAAGGAACGATTGCGAATCACGTAGAAAAACTTCGTATTCGAGTATTTTTTGCAAGGCCTGCGTGATATCCCGATGCAATTTTTCAGGCTCATCCAACAACTTTCCAAGATCCCCGGGCACCGTCATCTTAGCCAACGCTGTTTTTAACTCTTCCGCTGTTTTTAACTCTGCAACATTCCCACGAATGCTATTCATCGTCAGATAATACGACCACAAACCCTGCAGCGTACCACCCAACAACAGGATGATTATCCCTGCAGTCAGGCAGAATGCGAAAATCAATTTATGGCGTATTCGCCAGCGAATTGCCAAACTCGACCTCCTTGTCGAACAGGGCACACCGAGCAGTTTTGTAATCGTTTGTAGTTTTTACCAAAAAATCTCACCCCATGAAAAGGCGAGTTGTCCATCCCTTGGCTTCTTGCATGACTCGCCAGATTAGGAAAGATAGATAAGAGAAATCCAAGCGGTTTTTAGCATCTTTTCAAGCCCATCCTGTTCAGTTTACTTTTTCCGATGCAGAAAAGTTAACCGATGTGTAAGAAAACATTACAATCTTTTCCTACAACACTTCATAAGGAATAGGCTTGGTGCGATCCAATTGTTTTGTGACTTCAGGAAGTTCATACTTCGTACCCGCAGCACAATTAAACATCACCACCGATTCATCATTCTTGATTCTTCCAGATTTCAATTCCTTCTGATACGCAGCAAATGTTGCCGCGCCTTCCGGACACATCAAAAACCCTTCCTTCTCTGCACACTCTTTTCGTGCACGAAGTATCGCCTCGTCATCCACCATAGTCGCAAAACCCTTGCTTTCATTCACCGCGCGAATCATCAGAAAATCACCAACCGCAACAGGTACGCGAATTCCCCATGCAATTGTTTTTGCCCCTTGCCAAACATCAGCGTGCTCTTTCCCCTCTTCCCATGCCTTCACAATAGGCGCACAACCACTCGATTGCACCACCACCATCCTAGGCAACTTACCCTGAATCCACCCTATCTCTTGAAGCTCTTTAAAGGCCTTCCACATTCCGATAAGGCCGGTGCCGCCCCCGGTCGGATATAGAATCACATCAGGCATCTGCCATTGAAACTGTTCCGCAAGTTCCAACCCCATCGTCTTCTTTCCTTCAATGCGATAGGGTTCTTTCAAAGTCGACATATCAAACCAACCCTTGGCCTGTTTCCCTTCACCCACAATTTTGCCACAATCATTGATCAACCCATTCACCAGCCAAACCTTCCCACCTTGCTGATCGATTTCCCGCACATTAATCGTGGGCGTATCTTCAGGGCAGAAAATGTAACTTTCAATCCCAGCTCTTGATGCATAGGCAGAGCAAGCTGCACCTGCATTTCCATTCGTGGGCATTGCAACTTTTTCGATTCCCAATTCCTTCGCCATGGAAATCGCCATGCATAATCCTCGCGCCTTGAACGATCCGGTCGGAAGTCTGGCTTCATCCTTCACATAAAGCGCCCCCTTGCCTGCTTGAATCTTGGGCATCATAAGAACAGGTGTGATAACTTCACCCAAGCTCACAATATTAGCTGCATGCTTGACAGGAAGAAATTCCCGATAGCGCCAAAAATCAGAAGGTCTATTTGCAATTATTTCTTTGCTAACCGACTGTGCGATTTTCTTTAAATCATAACGAACCAATAACGGCCTACCCGCCTTGGATAACCCATGTACCTGCTCCTTGGGGTATATCTCACCCGTTAAGCCACACTCCAAATGGGTGACGAAATTAGGTCTCGACTCAGTAAGGTTTGCAAATTGGTTCATGCTGGCATTATGCCTTAATAAACAACCACGGAAAAGAAGAAAGATGAAGACGAAGCAGAAGATTTTGCCACGGAATTTCACGGAACATAACAATCAAATTTAGCGACAGAGAATGAGATTAATGCAGAAGTAATTAATAAGGTTCAAATTCCGTACGTTTCTATGGATATCTATACAATTATAATATGTAATTCAAAGACATTTAATAAACATTTGCAAGGAGTAAGCGAATGAAACTTGAGCACATGGATATAACCGAGCAAATCATCGGAGCTTCTTTCGAAGTTTTCCAAGAACTAGGTTATGGCTTTTTAGAACAAGTTTACCAACGAGCCATGCAAGTAGAATTGGAGTTAAGGGGATTGAACTCCGAAATTGAGAAGGATATTCAAGTCCAATATAAAAAACAAATTGTTGGAAACTATCGTGCAGACATATTGGTCAATAATTGTGTATTAGTTGAACTGAAAGTTGCGCCAATGATTGATATACGGGATGAAGCACAGTTACTAAATACATTGAAAGCAATGGGGATTAAAGTAGGACTACTCCTAAACTTTGGCAAAGATAAAGTTGAGTATAAGCGTCTTGTGTTCTAATACCGAATCTTATATTCTTTGCTTCTTCTGTTCCTATCTCTGCTTCTTTTTTTTCCGCGTAATTCCGTGTTCGTCCGTGGCTAGAATATCTTTTCTGCTTTCTTTTCCGTGGCTAAATTTTCTCAAACTAATTTAAAGAAACTTATCCGAAAGGATTAATTTAGCCTTGGTCCATCTGCGAGAAACAGTTTTGAGCGAAAGTCCTAGAAGGGTTGCGACATCCTCCTGGGTGAATCCTTGATAGAAAATCAATTGGAAAACAGCTTTTTCTTCTTCGGGGAGTTCTTCGATCGACTGATGAAATTCCACCCATTCTAATATTCCTGCAGGGCCATCCCCGGGTTCCTTGGCATCCAGATCCTTGGGGTCGGTTGATTGCTCAAAGTTTTTCTTGGCTCCGTCTTTGCCAAATAATTTCCTACCCATATCGATGAGTTCATTCCGCATAAGAACAGAGGCAAACTGGAAAAAATCAGCACTATTATTCGGCACAATAGACTCAATCGCCTTGGTTAGGCGGATGATGAAGTTTTGCAAGAGATCATCGGTATCAGCTTTAGTGCGAAGAAGAGGGTAGGAAGCGATCATGCGTTTTGCCAATTTTTTAAACCGCTTGAAAGAAAACTCAACGATTTGAATCTTGGACTTCTCATCACCTTTTTTGAAAAGTGCAAGTAGATTATCTAAGTGATGGGTAGTGTTATTTTTATCAGGCAAGTAAATTTCCTAGAGCGAAGGATTCTGGGGCACCCACAAAAGAAAAATATACTGTTAATAAAAAGATAGTTCAACAAAAAACTTAAGACCATCACCGGACACGAATTTCTTTACTAAGGCTAACGCCGTTGGATCTCGAAATAGTAATTTTTTTCATGCCCTCTTCTTCTAATTTGATTTGCCAAGTGACCTGACCATAAGGTTGGCCTGGAATATACTTCACCTTTTGTTTAACAGGTGTTTTTGTGTTGATCTTTAAACCTTCGGGTAAATCCAAAGTCACAAAATCACCATTTTTGGGTTGATCAATATACGCAATGATAATGGCGTTCTTTCCTTTTTCAAAAACGCCCCCGGTAGAGATAGCAATTCCATTTGCACCAGCAGATTTTATCAAAGGTTGAAGGCCGTAAGAAAATGCACATTCATAGCTTTCGCCTGGTTTTACTATCGCTGGTTTCCAATACAGAACAATTGCAGAATCGCGTCTGAAAGGATCGATAGGAACAAGCCAACCGCAATTGGTACCAGGCCAAGCGGTAAGCAATACCTGAGACAAAGGCGCAAAATTACCATATTTGGCACTAACCACTGTTCCTAAATGAGCGACTGTGCCTGGATTTGCCAAGTTTGGAAACTCGAGAGCCTCGATATATTCAGGTATTACACTAGGAGTATTAAAATTTGCAAAAGTATTGCAAAGACCATTAAAATTTGGAATTGTGAATGGAACGCCGTCATTCGATCCAATAAATGTATCCAACATGTACCGAAAACTAAAACTATGGTTCTTTCGGGAATTATTGGTCAGTGTAAACTTAGCAATGACAGTGTCGAGATTGCCACTTTGCTCACCTTCCACGATTTTTAAAGTTTGCGAAATATCAATGCCAACTGTTTTATCTGAAACAAAATTTTTCCAAGATTTTCCCTCCCCATCTCCTTGCTCCAATTCTCTGAATGAAGTAGTAGGAAATTTTACATTTATAGCAACACCATCAATCATGGTCATCAAGTTATTAGTTGAGCCATTTTCTGCAAAAGTCAATCTCCCATAACCATCCCGAACACCTTTGCCTGTAGGAACATTCCCAAAATTTTGCTTTTGCAATAATTTATAACTTTCAGCAGTAAGACTGACTCCAAAATTTCCATTAGGATCAAAATTAAAATCTACCAATGGCAATTTTTTTTCTTCTTGACCATTTGATGATGAGGTAATTATAAAAAACAAAAGGATTAAAATTATTGTCATGCGTTGGTGTATCATTTTTAATCCTTATTTGATTAAGTTTTTTTCCCAGAGCCAAGGGAAATTAAAGCTGCAAGAAGTATAATGCCGCCTAACCCTCCTAGAACCACGACCGAAACCCTACTGACCTTTGATCCCCTTGAAATTTCAGGTTTGTATCCTGAACCATATATATTTCCAAGATTTCCCTGCGCCTGATTGATTCGGTCGCTAGACTCTGCAGATCTTTTTTCTTGATCCCTGCAATGCCCTTCCTCAAGTATTGCAAAAAATATTGTCACCAATGCACACCCTAGCAAAATAAAAGATTTGATAATTAACTCCTTTTACCAAGGTTCCTGTATTACAAAAAACCATATGAAGTAGGCGCAATAAATTTGATTTAAATTAAAACCACAAGAATACCAACGGCACCAAGAAGTATTAACATAATCAATCCAAAGCAACCTGACGTACCAGGCACATTACTTAATGGTTTTTGATTTTGCGCTATTGGAAACTTGTCTTTTAAAGAATCAATTATAAAACTTATAAGTTTGCGTTGCTGGCCACCTTCAGTAAGGGTTGATTGACCCGTAGATTGGGCCATCACGGTAACCATGGTTTCATCTTCGTCTATTCCAGTTACACTCACATGAACGGACTGTTTCCAAGCCCAAGCTCCCCCGGAAGCTTGATAAACAATTTGACGCGCACCTTGATCTGTTTTAGTAATGGTATAATTAGCTGAAGTTATTAATTTTATTACGGCCCCCCAAACTTGATCAGGGCCAGCCTTAAATGAAACAGAACTAGATGTTGACATACTATTTTTCCTTATATTAACTTTCTCGTTTGGAAGAAACAACTCTCCAGCTAAAGCCTTGCAATTCACAATCGAACTTCAACGTAAATGATTGCCCAGGAAGCTTGATACTTCCCAATGAACCCTCAGTTCTACCACTAATTCGAATAATTCCCTTAATTGGTTTTTCCCCAATACTTGAATCAAGATAAGCAGTATGGGTAGGATCAAAAATAGTTTTAATAATGGCGCTTCCGCCGGATTTCATCTCCTCATTTTTGATATTGCTTGGACTGTTACGAATTAGCTCTATTTCACTATCAGCATATTTTTTGAACGATTCTTGAGCTTCTCGAAATTCCACAAGTTTTGGATCAACTTCAGGTGGTTTGCGTTCAGGAACTGGTTGTTCTGGGATTGAAGGGGACGCTTTAGAAAAAACTGTTTCTTGTTTTGGAGTTATTGCAGTGGCAGTTGAGGAAAAAGTCATACTTTTAGGCTTATCGTTTAATACGATAAAAAAAACGGTGCCACCCATTATAAGTGCACACATTCCTATGCCCATGAAAACAAATGCACCATTAAAATTACTTTTTACAGGGATTACGGTTCGAGTCCTATTTAATATGGTTTTATGCTCCAACGAAGTATCATCTGGTTCAAAAATCTGCTGTTGGGACTCGGATTTCATTTCTTTTTGAACCGACACCATATTTTTACATTTTGGACAACAAAATCTCTTCCCAACATTCGTTAGTTTAGTTCGAAGAGTTACTTCGCAAGATGGACAAGAAAATACAAAAATAGGAGTTTCCATAAAGCAAATGCCTCAAACAAATATTAATTTAATCCCATTTGGGTCTTAGCAGGGCTCCCACCTTCGGTAACTGGCATGACATTGCCATTGTTATCAATAGAAACAGTAATTTCTTTACCACCCTCATTCCATTTAAGTGTCCTTATTCCTAGATCCGTAGAACCACTTTCAGATGTGGTGCTTCCAAGAATAAGCTTCACGTCTTGATGATTCATCCCAACTTGAATTTTTAAAAAGTTAGCAGCGGTTAATTTTGATTTATCGCCTGATGAGCTTTTAAATCCTTCATTGGAACAACCAGAAAAAATTAAAATTAAAAGAAGGCATCTAATCATTTTTAAAAAACCAGCGTCCGAAAAATTCTTAGAACAACGATTATCTTTCATTTTTCACCCTTATAAAAAAACGATTCAAATTGTTAAGTCAAAACACGTAATCACTTGGCTTACTTTGTAAAAACTGCGGGTATACCCAAGCTAATCAACCACATAGAAAAGCAATCTGCCTAATTCCTTACCATCAATCTTCCGAACGACTTGTAATAAATAATTTGTTGTTCCCGGTTGGGCTGAAACGCCCCAGATAATGCCGTTATCAAGTTGAATGGTCTGACTTACTTTTCCATTGATATCTAACGTGTAATCACATCTCTCAACTTTAATAAGCTCATTCCCTACGACTGGAAGGACGGTAGATCTGTCAACATCTGCGATAATCACTCCCTGCTTAAAAATCACAGCCAACCTTGGATCTTGCATTTGAGCTATTTGGACTTTCCATTTACCCTGAAGCCTTGGATCGACCCTATCAACCCTCACCGAAGGCCTGTTTCCAGGTGTGTTTCCAGAAGGATTTCCTGAACCCGAAGACTGAGCACTTATTTGATTAAAGCCCAACAATAACCAATATAAGGCAAAACATATTTGCAAAATTTTATTTTTCATACTTCCCCCATCTATAAAAATGTAAAGATATAAGCCCTGTCTAGTATTAAGCGGAACTCTTTTCAAACATTGGTCAAGAAAAATTAAATAAATTTAGAAATAGTCTAAATACTAGATCTATCCTTAGTCTAATGGAGTAATTTAACAGTTTAAGGGCATCATCCCCCCAATAGATGAGTTTAAAGGCAATAAATCAAAATGTGAAAGGGGCCCTCTCGGTTGGTATGCAGAAGCATCCTTGCTTCGCAACTTTCGTTTGTCCTGAAAGGGGGAAAAAAGATAGCTTAGGGCAACGCCCCGGGAAAACAGCACACCAAAAACCCCAAGCCCTGAAAGGGCGAAAGGGGTTGTTAAACCATTACTCCCTTTCAGGGCTTGTTTATGAGGGTATTGGTTACCCGGGGTTGCGTTCCGCTCCACCCCGGCCTATCTCACATTTCGTCCCTTCGGCGCTTTAAATCATTGGTTACATTTGTACCAGATAAAGAAATCACTTGATTGGCAATGTATTTCCAGCAAATCATGGATTAACGTTCCGGGGGTTCAGAAAACGCTTTCGGCACACCCTCTTTTCGTCATTCTCCGCGAAAGCGGGGAATCTAGAAAACCAAGAATGAATGTTTAGTCTGGACTTCCGGTTTTCGCCGAGGTTAACGAAGGCGAGAAGGCGAAAATGCCAAAAGAGGGGTGCAGGTTAATTAAGAAGGACATAGACTTGCCGTAATTCTCTACAGACTTGAGAAAAGAATCTTTTCAACAATCTTTCATTCTTACAAGCCTGAAGCGCAAGCGAAGGAAATACAATTGACATTTGACAAACATCTATTAATATTTAAAGATAAAAATTATATTTTAAAATTTGAGTAAAACAAAATGCTGACTAAATAATAAAACAAAGGAGGACAACATGGTGGTTGATAACGAATTTTCAGTCAATAATATGTTGCAAAACCTACACGATTCACGCAAGGAAAGGCAATACAAAATGTGTGATTGCTCGGCTGATAAAGGTAGAGAAGGCTTGAAAATTTCCGTTTTATAAGGCGTACTCAATAATTATCGTACAGATCCAGTTGTTACCAATAAAATAAGTTACCTTGGTATTAGTCACGATTGTCCAAACATGGTTTTTCGGAACAATCGTGAGAGCTACAAGTCTAGCATTCAAATAAGCGTCATCTTCTGTTTTACCAAAGCCAGTCACTTGAGTACGTATTTTTGTTTCCGAGGCTATTACGGCATTCGGGATCATCGTTGATACCGCACCGGCTCCAAAACAAATTGGCATAAACGTTAATAATCCAACCACTATCGAATATACAAATTTCATTTTGACAGCCTCAATCGCAAAACCATAACTAATTCAATTCACCCAACGCCACACCATCGGTTGATTAATGTATTAAGGACATCACTCATACATAACAAATACTAATACATTGCAAGTATTGTACAATAAAAATCTAAATTAAATTGAAGAGCAGGTAAAAACTTACAATTTTTCTCTATGGTTTGCCAAAGGGGTAGAAGTAGCCTGCTTGGGGGAAAGCATTAAAGGTGCGGGGTGGATCGAACCTTACCGGATTTCTTAAACCCCATTCAAAATACTTTTCACCTTTTTTGCAATCCACAATTTCGACAGTGCCTACTAAAACCCCACGGGGCAACTTCAAAGGATCCAGCGGATCTTCATGCCCGGGAAGTAGCACCGGTGTCTTCGCAGCATAAATATAAATCCTGCCCCGATGCGTGGTGGGCCAGGTACGATACTCAATTTTCTTGTCACCCCGCAGTATTCGCTCCGCATAAGGCTGCCTAATACTTAATGCTCTGATTTTTTCGGGTTCTACGAATTTCGCTTCGTTCTTAAGGGCTTCTTTACCACCAAGAAGCTTGGCAAGATTAACTGCGGTATCAGATGAAAGTTCACGAACTCCTCTAAAGGTTTGAGGATCGGGTTTGAATTCGGTACCATCCCCTTTGAATTTTGGAATGGTTCCATCTGCGAAGCAAAAAGATGAAAGCACGCTTTTAGAAACTTGTAAATCAAAACGCATGCGGGTGTTTTGCGATCGATCATGAAAGACATAATCTTTAGCCCATGTATGAGCATTTTTGGGCAGCAGATTTTTAGCTTCAACCGCATCCAAAGTCCCTATCTCAATTTTCAGGCAGCCCATGAGATGCAATGCATCTGCAAAGCAAGCGACGATAAAAAGCTGATCACCTTTGGTTATGCCTCGTTGTTTAAATTGATTACTTGCAGCATAGATAAGTGGACTATTGGGTTCGGATTTCCAAACCTCGAACTCTGCACGAGTCCATAATTGGATAAAAGATCGGGTCATGGGCGAAATGACTCCAGCTAATTTCAAGTGAATTAAGGGATCGGTATAAACTGCACCGCATCGGCCACCACATGGCCATTGGTGTTGGTGTTGGTGATAATGACAGTTGCAGCAAGATCTTTTTTGAAATCAAAAGTTCCCAGAGAAACAAAACCCACCTTGTTTGTTTTGCGCTGGTCAACCAAAACAGTTTTAGAACCTGAAGCGTGTTCGATAGTGATGGGAACATTGGTTGCCCGATTTCCATTAGAGGTAAAATAAAAGCGCACTTCGTAATTTCCATCTGCGGGAAGCTTTGTTTTGAAGGAAACAGATTTGGAACCATGCCACTCATTACCGTCATGGATGTAGCCATTGCCTACAAAGCCAGCGATGGTGGCACTTTCGCCCCAGGAGCCTTTTTTGGTAGCTTGGATATCATCGATGACAACACCTGACATTTTTTTAGGATCTAAAGCGGGAAGGCTTGGAACAGCATCTTTAGATTCAAGCACCTGTTTATCTTCCAACAATTTGGTTTTAAGTTTTTCGTAGGGAAGATCCTGTACATCAATTTTTGCATCAATGGCTAAGCAAGCAGCGGTTGCAGCAGACTGGCCTAGGATAAAGAAAACGGGTTCCATGCGAATGCTGCCATACGCCATGTGAGAGCAGGAAATACAAACAGGAACGAGCAGATTGGTTGCGTGTTCCTTTTTTGGGGTGATGGATTTGTAACTGATTTTGTAAGGGCCACCCGGGCTGACCTGAATATCGCCTTCGTTTTGCACTTTGCCATCTGGGGTTAAATAGCGCATGCAGTTATGGGAATCCATGTTATAGGAACCCATGCCTATGGATTCTGGGGTCGCGCGGAGTTTTCTGCAATCGAGTTCAGTCATGACATATTCGCCAATCATACGCCTGGCTTCACGCACATAGATCTGATGAGGCCAGTTATTTGTATCGATGAATTCATCTTTTGCGAGTCCCCATTTCTTCATGTCATCGCGAACTTTTGCAGGAACCCGCGGGTGATTACAAAGGCTCCACATCAGGCCCTTTTGATACTGTTCATGATCCGCGATGATTTTTTCGCGATCTTTATAAGAGGCTTCAGGGTATTTGTAATTGGCACCAATGTAATCGGTGCTGACTGCGAAATTATTATTGGTATCGGTTTTGCCATTGGGCATCATGAGAATGCTGGTGGGAATTCGAAGATCTCCAGCTTCGAAGTTACGGAACAAAAGTTCGAAGTCTTTTTCGTTGTAATTGGCAGGCTTGGGGAAGGGCACCCGGTTTTCAGGAATCAAGCTCATGCACATGCGAAAGCAGTATGCTTGAAGCCTATGATCTTCAGAACCATCTTCTGGATGCGGGCCAGCTTCGATCCCAGGAAGCAAACCACTTTTTGGATCGCCCGGGATTACATAGGGATCAACCTTGGCGGTAAAACGGTGACCATGAATGTTTTTTTGTTTTTGAATACCATTAAGAGTTTCGTTATATTTCGCATTAGCTTCGCGACCCACATGAAAAGGGATGCCTGCAGCTGCGAGAAGGTCGCCTTCGTAGGTAGCATCAAGGAACATTTTACCTGCAAAGGTTTTGCCTGATTCCATTTTGATGGATTGGATTGCAGTGCCTTTTTTAACAACTGCATTTGGTTTGGTTCGATCGAGTCTTTCATTTAGAACGAACTTGATTTTGTGTTCTTCAAGCATTTCGTGGATGACTTTATCAGCAACCTTGGGTTCGAACGCCCAGATTGCATCCTCATCTTTGCGATAACCTTTGAAGGCTTCACGTTTTTCGAGGTTCCAGCTTTCTGGTTTGTCGTAATGTTTGCGAAGTCGTTGATAAAATTCGCGTGAGATGCCGCCGATGACTGCTTTACTGCCGGTATCGGTGGCACCCAAACCACCCGTGGTTAAGCCTCCCAAATACTTGGAAGGCTCTATGATGATGGAGGTTTTTCCCATGCGGGCAGCTTGGATAGCAGCGCTGACCCCTGCGGAGGTGC
>CAZYAY010000049.1:0-25709 GCA_964646215.1 uncultured Candidatus Kuenenia sp.
TCCATCCTTGCTGGAAAGTGAAGCTGTGGTGAAGAAAGGTTGGCCGGATTGTTGGTCTTCCCACAGGTTCTTTGCCATCAATTCCAAAAGATCAAGCACTAGATATTGGGAAGGTTCCTGGAGTGGGACAAAGTTGCCATCAATCACGAGAGAGGTGATTTGCTTATTTCGAACCTTGATGAGTAATTGTTTTTTTAAACCGCCTGGTTCCCTGGCTTCAAGAATTTCGAGATCGTAATTGGTAGGGCCCGCGGTTTTCCAAAGAGTTATGGCGTTGCCGATTTGTTGGGCGGAGAGTTGGATGGAGCGGTTGAACACCCAGGGCACGATTATCGCAGTGGCTCCAAGCGCCAGCAGGATGGCGAAGAACCACAGTGATCGCGGTATGAATCGGGGCATTAGAATTCCCCTGTTTACTTTCGTATTTGCCTGGCGGAGAAGCTTTCGGGGCTTTCTGCTTTGGAGATTACGACGATGCCGTTTTCTGAAACGGTGAATCCGCGTTTACGATCTTCCTCGATATCGTAGCCAATGGTCGTACCCGGGGGAAGTTGCACATTCTTATCGATGATGGCCCTGCGGATTCTGGAATGTCTGCCAACATTGACACCTTCAAAGAGGATGCAATCTTCGACCATGGCGTAACTGTTGACACGCACGCCCGAGGAAAGAATGCTGCGCGATACACTGCCACCGCTGATGATGCTACCCTGGCAGACGATGCTGTCATGGGCTTCACCCCTGCGGCTTTGGCCCCTGAGGCCTTCATCGTTGAAGACGAATTTCGGGGGTGGAAACTGAGGCTGGAAAGTCCGGATGGGCCATTCGGTATCGTAAAGATTAAGCACCGGGTCGATCCCAACGAGATCCATGTTGGCTTGGTAGTAGGCATCGAGAGTACCAACATCCCGCCAATAGGGAACAGACTTTTTATTTTTATCCTGGAAGCGGAAGGCATGGACATTTAGCCTGGAAATGATGCTTGGGATGATATTTTTGCCGAAGTCGTGGGAACTGTTTTTACGGGCGGCATCTTCGAAGAGTAGTTCAAACAATGATGCTGCGGTGAAAACATAGATGCCCATGGAGGCAAGGGAGTGTCCCGGATTGCCATTGATTTCGGGCGGATGCTCGGGCTTTTCCACAAAGGTGGTGATGCGGTCGCTTGCATCGACATCAAGAATACCAAACTGGTTGGCTTCACCAACGGGAACTGGAATACAGCCTATGGTAAGGTCGGATCCTCTTTCGATGTGAAGCCGAATCATTTCGCTGTAGTCCATTTTGTAGATATGGTCTGCCGCGAGAATGACGATGTATTTTGGGTTGGCTTTTTCGATGACATAAATGTTTTGGTAGATGGCATCCGCAGTGCCTTTATACCAGTGTTCGTCAATTCTTTGCTGCGGGGGCAGGACTTCGACATATTCATCGAGTTGCGGGCTGAGGAAATTCCAACCCAGATTTAAATGCCTGTCAAGGCTTCGCGCTTTGTATTGGGTTAGCACGAGGATTTTACGAAGATTGCTGTTGAGGCAGTTTGAAAGGGGAAAATCGATGATGCGATAGAGGCCGCCGAAGGGTACTGCAGGTTTTGCACGGTCTCTGGTAAGGGGTTCAAGCCTCGTTCCCTTGCCGCCTGCAAGAATCAGCGTTAATACATCACGCAAGGTAAATCCCCTTTATAATCTTATTTGAAATCATCGTAGTACTGTAACAGTTTTACAACATGATGCTTTGGGGAAAATTTGGATTCTGCTGATTCTCTGGCGTTATGAGCGATATCAGAGGCTCTTGCGGAATCATCAAGCAGCAGCCTGATTCTTTTGGCAAGTTCTGCACATTCACCAGGCGCATAGAGAACCGCGGTTTTTTCATCTTCAACGAATTCCGACATTCCCAATGTCTTGGATGCGATCAGGGGCCTGCCTGAAAGCATGGCTTCCACGGCGCAGTAATAACCACCGGGTGTGAGGTTGGTGACAAGAATGATGGAGGCTTTTGCAAGCCAGGGTTCCTGAAAATCAACCTGCCCACGAAAGTGGATTTTATCTTTTGTCATCAGGGCAGTACGAAAGGAATGAAGGCTTTGCAAATTATCCCCAGCGCCTGTGAGACACAATTTTATTCCGGGTTTGACATAGTGAAGTATATCCATGCTCCAAAGCGCATCCCGATGGTTGAAGTCGTGATGAAAGGGCCCTGAAGAAAACAAATATGGTGTTTCAGATGCAGGCGCGGGAGATTGCGGGGCGCTAAGAGGGGAAATTCCCGGTGGTAGATGCGCCAACCTTGATGCACTGATGCCCAAAGTATGTAGCCTGTTTAAAGAAGCCTTTGTGATGCAGAATATTTTGCGCACCTTCGAGAGTAATCGCTGGCGTAATAAATTAGGGCGAAATCCCACTTTCGGCAGACCCGATAAATATGATTTTGAAAGGAAGGACGGAGACGAAAGCCCGATGGCATCCAAGGCTTTGAGGCTGATAACATGGATAAATTCACTTGGGATTTGTTGGAGCCATGCCCTTAGTTTGAACAAGGCTTTGATATCCCACAGACCCTTGCCATCGAAATGTTCAACCGTCGCGCCTGCATCTGCGAGTAATGACGACCAGGGAGTTTCCCGACCTAGAACACCAACCGCAACCGTGTAATTCATTGCCCGAAGTTCAGCAACGCAGGCAAGTAGTTGTCTGGAATTGCCACTGTATTGGGTACTGTCGATGAAAAAGGTAAAGGCACGCAATGTAAGTCCGATCTGCAATGAAAAACAGGAAAATCAGTCTAATTCCCCGATGTAGGGAAGATTGCGATATTCATCGTTGTGATCGAGTCCATAACCAACCACAAATTTGTCGGGAATTTCAAACCCACAATAATCGGGTTCAATAGGGTGTTCCTGCCTGCCTATTTTGCGGAGTAGAACCGCGGTGCGAATGCCCTTGCATCCTTTTTCCTTCAAATATTTGGTGAGTTTTGAAAGTGTGTTCCCAGAATCCAGGATGTCATCCACGAGAAGTATGTTTCGACCCTGTATATCGGGCAGCATCGATGCATCTATTTTAAGATCGCCGGGAACTGTGGTTTCTCCCCGGTAACTGCTGGCCCGAACAAAACAAATGCGAACTGGAATATTAAGCTGGCGCACCAAGTCGGAAACGAAAATCAGGCAGCCTGTTAGCACCCCTACCACGGTGATGGGTTGGCCATTAAATTCAGTTGAGATAAGCTTTGCGATTTCACCAACCCGTTTTTTAATGGTATCTTCATTGATAAGAATTTTCACAAAAGCTCCTATAAAATAGCGACTGGAATAAAGGCTGATAAAAGTTCGAACTATTTCTCCCCATCATTTCCTTAGGGGCCTATTCCCCCTGTTTTACCTTTCTTTGGTTGTTATGACTAGACTGGTCTTGCACGATTTCTAGAAAGCGTTGTAAATCAACCTATGAAATAGTTTCGAAAGTCTGACAAGGAGCAAGGATGGCGATCCTAGAGGTGCGCGGCCTGATTAAATATTATGGCAGCCGTAAAGTTGTTGATGGGGTTACCTTTCAAGTGGATGTGGGTGAAGTCGTTGGGTTGTTAGGGCCCAATGGTGCGGGGAAAACCACGAGTTTCCGCATGACCACGGGGCAGGTTACGCCCAATGGTGGAAAAGTGATATTTGCAGGAAAAGATGTGACACATCTGCCTATGTTTGGCCGTGCCCGATTGGGCATGGGCTATCTGGCGCAGGAAACCAGCGTTTTTAGAAAGCTGACGGTTGAACAAAATGTCATGGCGATTTTGGAAATCATGCCAAAACATCGTGTTCTTGGCCGTAAACTGACCCGTTCGGAGTGCCTTGATCGCACTGAGAAAGTACTCGAAAAATTCGGACTCACTCATCTTAAGAAAAACAATGCATCCCGATTGTCTGGTGGAGAAAAAAGAAGGCTGGAAATAGCGCGCTGCCTGGCGTGTGATCCGTTGTTGATTCTTTTGGACGAACCTTTTACGGGTATCGATCCGCAAACCATTGAAGATATCCAGCATATTGTTCTCGATTTGAAGAAGCAGGGGATTGGTATCCTGGTGACAGATCACCGTGTGCGCGAAATCTTATCGATCACAGACAGAAGTTATTTGATCAAAGGCGGTACGGTGCGAACGCATGGTGCCCCGCAGGATTTGATTCGCGATCCGATTGCCATTCAGGAATATCTGGGTAATAGCTTTAATAATGATTCAATTGGGTTGCCTACCACTGTAATTCCCTCACGGGAGACCATGGGTCAAAGGCCCCCATCAACACCCGTGGTGCAGGCAAAGCCTGCGGACCAAACCCAAGGTGTGCAAAAGTTGTTGGAGCGTGAGAAGGTGTTGGAATTGCTGGTGCAGTTTGCCTCGGGCTCTGAAAGGGCGGGCGAGGAATTGCAACGCTATGGCATAAGCGCGGTTCCCTTTTTGCTGGACGCCCTCGAAAGGCGCGATTCAGAATTACGCAGGAGGGTGCATGGGCTTCTCGAACAAATAGCCCGTGGGCCCATTCCATTCGATCCTTTTGCACCAGAGGCGCAGCGCAGGCAGCAACTGAGCGGACTAAGGGATTCCTTTACCAAGCTGGCAGGTTAAAATGCCCACGGAATTCACGAATCTTATTTCCCAATATATTCAAGGTGGCCATTTATTAAGGCAGGCTGTCGCCCATATGCCTCTTGAGCATTTGCTCGCCCGGCCTATCGCTGGGAAATGGTCGACTCTCGAGGTTATTTGCCATATCTCAGATTTCGAACCAGTTTTTGCCGATCGCATGAAAAGAGTCATCGCTTTGGAAAATCCCCAGCTTTTGGGAGCGGATGAAAATCTTTTTTTAAAATCATTATCGTATCATCAACGAAATATTGGCGAGGAATTGGCACTAATTGATTTGGTTCGTTCCCAGATTGCAAGAATTTTAAGTGGATTGCCTGATTCTGCCTGGGCCAGAAATGGTACGCATAGCGAAAAAGGAACTATTTCCTTAAAAAATCTGCTCCAAAAAGCGATTGGCCATATTGATCATCATTTGCCATTTATTGAGCAAAAAAAGAAGCATTTGGCTTCAAATTAGTTCGAAATATGGTCTTAAAATCACAATAAGTGTAAGTTTAAAAACAGCTCATAACTGGTGAATTTGCACTAAATTAAAAAACAATCTTTCCTTGGCTTGACAAGGTTTTAAACTTTCCTAATAATTCCTAACATCGTCAGTTTGAGGTTGGTTGTTTTCAATCAAAAGATGATGCAAAGCCCAAGAGTTATAATGTTTATAGGCCTTGTGCATTAATGTAGGATTCCCCCGCTTTTTATGTCAGGTTATTTCGGGGTTCCCGGGGCCAGCCAGTGTTAAGGTGATTTTTTGTAAACCATGAGTTCTTTTATTTTGTCTCCTTTGTTTCAAGAGGGTTTGTGTGATGACTAGTCAAATATTTACGCTAAAAGATCTGGTGGCCTTGAAACTTGGCATCACTGGGATTGTTGATCAAGAGGAAATAGACACCTTTGTTGTTCCATCCTTACGGGATGATGATGACGATGATTTTGATGACGATGACGACGACGATGATGACGACGACGATGATGATGACGACGACGATGATGAAATTGATGACGACGAAATTGACGATGAAGATTTTGACGATGAAGAACTTGATGAAGACTTCGACGATGAAGACCTCGATGAAGACTTTGACGACGATTTTGACGACGAAGATGATGACGACGACGACGATGACGACGATGACGACGAGGACGACGACGACGACGACGACGATGACGACGATGACGATGATTAACTAATGTAATTTTGGTGGTTAATTTTAAGCAGGGGGAGCATTAAAGATGTTCCCCCTGCTTTTTTAATTGTGGAAGTCTTTGCAGAATAGGATATATGCGTTATAATCGATTAGATTAAAAAATTGTGAAATTAGTTTTGTTGCTTGATGGGAGCCCGACATGGATCAATCTGAAAATAATCCCAACGAGGAATCAGGCCTTTCTGATTCAGGTAAATCGCAGAAAGCCGAATTGCTTGTACAAAATCAGGCCGACTTTGAGCTTGAATTCTATCAGTCAATTTTAAAGATAAATCCTGATTATGTGGATGTGCTAAGGGTGTTGGGCAACCTCCTTACCTTAAAGGGCAAGTATGCGGAAGGCCTGGCAATCGATAAAAGATTGGTGCGCCTTCGCCCCGCTGATGCCTTGGCCCATTATAATCTTGCCTGCAGTTATTCACTTTTGAAAAGAATCGAAATGTCGCTTAAAACCCTGCGCCTTGCAGTGGAACTTGGTTATGCCGACTTTCGCTACATGAAGGAAGATACCGATCTTGAATCGATCCGGCATGATCCCCGCTTCAGGCAGTTGATCAAGGAATGTGAAGGCCGATAGATCACTATATTGACGGATAACCTTCAAAAACAAAAATCATCTTAAGTCAGGTAGTTAAGGCAAGTTCGCTGAGATACAGGAATAAATTTTCTGTTAACCTAGGGGCTATTTCGCCTTTTTTTTGGCAAATCGGCCTTGAGATTATAATCTTCATCTCGCTATATACCCCCCTCTAGAGCAATCAAGAACCAAGTTTCTTGTGTGAAACTTTTTAAGTAAAAGGTTCGATTTATTCCAAGGAAGGAAATTGTAATGTCTCAATCCAGTCGGCCTATTGTTGGTATTAATATGGATCTTCATATCCCTCAAAAAAATAAGCAGGGTTTGTTTCGTCTGGCAAGTGGTTATTGCGACCGCATTCTTGAAGCTGGGGCACTTCCCATTGTTATGCCTGCGTTTACCAAGGATGCCGATATCGATGCCTTTCTTTCAATGGTTGATGGCATGGTGATGACAGGCGGAGCAGATATGGATCCGCGCAGGAATAACCAATCAATGCATCCATCCATCCGCATGATCCCTGAAAGGCGCGATGATTCCGACAGGCTGTTGGTTCGCAAATTAATCGAAATGAAAAAACCCCTACTGGGGATTGGATTGGGTATGCAGCAGATCAATGTCGCCCTGGGTGGCAATTTGTTTTTGCATCTGCCTGAAGAACTGCCCAAGGCTTTGCCACATTTTGATCCTTCCGATGATTTTCACCGTCATCTTGCCCTGATCAAGGCCGACACCTACCTGATGGAAATCTATGGTGGTGAAGAAATGAGAATCAACAGTAATCATCATCAGGCGGTGAAAAACGTTGGGAACGGGCTGCGTGTTTGCGCGGTTGCTCCCGATGGTGTTATCGAGGCGATTGAATACGTGGATCCTTCATGGTTTTGCATCGGGGTGCAATGGCATCCGCAATCCGATAATGCCACTGCGCTTGATACCCAGCTTTTTGAATGCTTTGTTCAGGCGTGTGCAGGCGGTTATGTCGAGCGGGAAGTGGAACTCGCAGCCTGATTTATTCTTAAAGGGGATACATGATTCGTACTATTCTTGGGTTGCACGCTGGGGCTGGAGAGCACGGCGTGCATTCCGTATTAATTGACATCCCAGATCAAATGGGTTTAAAGCCTGTTTTTCGCATGGGTATGTTTCAAGCATTTCCCCTTGAGGTTTGTCGCTGGCTTGCAAAGGCGGGTGATAAGCCCTCGCGGGAGTCGAGATATTTTGACAATGCCTGCAAGATTATTGCGGATCAATTTTCTACGCTTGCGCTGTCAACCATCAAAGAAGCTAATTTAAGCGAAGAATCAATATTTGCAGTTGGATGTGATTCTTCATTTGGGGCCATGGAAGGGTCGAGAAGATTTTTGGCATTCAGGGGATGGGGCCCGGGGCAGGATGTTTCCCAGACCACCGGTTTAAGTGTTGTTTGCATTAATACCGATGGCGATGCTGGCAGGCTTGCAGGTCTGGATCCGGTATCTTCGTATCCCATGGAATCAATGTTTACGCAGTGTAAAGATCCGGTGTTAATGATTCATCTTGGTGGAATGATAAAAATTTCAGCATCTGCCCCTGGTTTGCCCGCACTTACTTTTCAGGGTGGCCCATGTGCATCGCTTTTTGAATTGATTTTCAATACTGAAAGTGCAGCTTTCTTGGGGGTTGATTTTCTATCCAAGCGCGCAGTGCAGGGAAAAATGCAGCAGTCGCTTTTAACCAAATGGGCTGGCCTTTCAGCGCGCTGCATGCCCTTTGGGAAATCCAAGAGCAGGGGTGATTGCTCATCGTTTCTCGAGGAAATGCAGGCTGGGCAGTATGATTGCGATACAGAGGATATGCTTTGCTCGGCCCACCACTTCGTGGTGGAATTGATTAAAAACCTGATGGAAAAAGTCCCCGCAGAGTATAAAACCGGTAGATATATGCTTTCTGGTTCACATGCAAGAAATGGTTTTTTACGTCATCTTCTGGGGTTGGGACTTGGGGGCAAAAAGCTGGAACTTATAGATTCAAGTGGCATCCCTGCGCCTTCATGGGATTCATTTTCCAGGGCTTTGGTCGCGAGTTGCGCCTTGGATGGTGTCAACCTTCATACTGGAAACCCACGCGCAATCAACCGGCCCCTGGCTTCTTTTTATCCAGGTTCCAATGCCTCTTGGGGAAAATGTCTTCGTTGGATGGAAAGGCATTCCCGACAAGCCGGTTAATGGTTTATGATCCATATTAGATGAGTGTGTTTTTAGATGTTTTATAACCTGTTTAAGTTCAAGGGGTTGGGCTTCATTCATGTCTTCTTCCAAAAAGCTTAAACTCCTATTCACTGCTGACCTTCATTGGGGAATCGCCAAGGGGATGGCTGCAAACAATGCCTTGTATGAGTCGCTAAAGGAAAACACTCCGGATGTTCTTATCCTTGCAGGCGATATCGGGCATGCGGAAAACTTCGAGACCTGCCTCGATAAATTCTCTTCCTTGAAATGCATCAAGGTCTTGGTGCCGGGCAATCATGATATCTGGGTTTCAAATGATGATGCCCGGGGAAATTCCTGGGAGGTTTACACCACTCACCTTCCAGATTTGGCAACGAAGTATGGTTTCCATTATCTTGATCAAGGACCCTTGCATTTTCCAGAGTGGAAGCTTTCCCTCGTAGGCAATATTAATTGGTATGATTATTCCTGGAGTGAGTCTGAAATGCAGGCTTTATTCCCGGATGAAGTTCACAGGTATAGTAGCAAGCGGTTTTTGCGGGGTCAGCATAATGATTTTAATTTCATTCGCTGGCATCATGATGATAAATCTTTCACTAAAAAAATTGTTGCTGATTTAGCCGGACATTTGCAACAAGCTTCGAGCCTTGGCCATCAGATTATTGTGGTCACACATCATCCTGCATGCAGGGCGATAAGTTTTCCCATGCCGGATTCGCAGCCTACCATTGATTCCCTGCTTTGGGAGGCCTTGGGTGGTAATAAGCTTTTGGAGCAGGAATTGATCAAATACAGCAATTCCATCGCTTATTTATTCAGCGGGCATACACATCGCGAAAGAGAAGAAGACTGGCAGGGCATGCATGCCTATAATATCGGAGGGGATTACCATTACAAAAGGCAGATCGAATTATCCTGGCCTGATCGGACTATTGTTGCGCGTGAGTTTCTTTCCCCATCTGATCAAGCTTGATTCTTTTTGTCGATTCAATTGATTGCTTATGAATGTCTAATTTTAAAAACATCATGACCATTTGTTGTCACGACCTGTTGGATCAGGTGCGTGACCGCAGAACTTTATTCATGATCATCGTTCTGCCCCTGGTTTTGTATCCCCTTGCGGGTGAATTGATCGTGAATCTTGCGGTAGGCCAGCAGATGCGGCCGAAAAATATCACGGTAATCAACTCCCAGAAAGTCACGGGTAACTCTGCCGCCCAACTAAATTCCGCACTTCTCATTCCTTTTGCCTCGCAGATCGCAGCGCTTCCCACTTTTAATTCTTCGCCTGTTGTTACAGCGGGAGTAATGGCGTTTATTCTGGGCGGGCAAGTTCACGCCCCGCCTTTATTTGTAATTGAAAATGAAAAATTAAGAATCAACCCTCAGTATGTCAAGGATGATGCTTTTGCACTTTTGGCTAACTGGGATCAGAAAAATTTGACCCACGAAGTGCTTGCTGACCCGCAAATGCTTGATGATGCTGCGCAAAAGTTTATAGGTGATGGTGCGGATGCAGTGCTTGTCTTTCCTGGGAACTTTGCTGAAAAAGTTGAGCAGGGGCAAACTGCACAGATTATTCTTTTCCTCAATGAGAAAGATGATTCGACTAAACTTATGGAAGGCCAGTTGCGTGGTTTGATATCAAAATGGGGCGCACAATTGCGGTCTGCCCGGTTCCTGGCCCATGGCTTGCCTTCTGGTTTTCATCAGGTGATTGATGTGGTCGAGCCGGATTCCAGTAAATCCAATGGCGGGCTTCCCCGTAATTCCATTCAGAAAGAAATCACAGGTGCTATCAAAAGAATCCTCCCTTTGATGCTGGTCATGTGGGCTCTTGTTGGCGCACTTTATCCCGCGATCGATCTTTGCGCTGGCGAAAAAGAGCGCGGGACCATGGAGACTCTTCTTATCAGCGCAGCTTCCAGACAGGAAATTGTATTTGGTAAATTCCTTGCAATCTGGACTTTTAGCACCGCTACCGCATTACTCAACATTATAACAATGGGCCTGACCGCCACCCATCTTGCGATGACCTACATGAATATTATGGTGTTCAATCCGATGCTGTTGTTATGGGCGGTTCTCTTGTTGCTGCCTTTGGGGGCTTTTTTTAGCGCACTCAGCCTGGCAATAGGGGCTTACGCCCGCAGTAGCAGAGAGGGCCAGTATTATTTAATGCCCCTTGTAATGATGACCTTGCCTTTGGTTTTAATTACCCTTGCCCCGGGAACAAAACTTGATCTGCCCACCTGTTTTATTCCCATCACGGGTATTTCAATTCTACTTCAAGAATTGATGGATGGTTCAACTTATGATTTGAAACACATGATGTACCTGGTGTTGGTGCTTACCGCGACTGCAAGTTATGCCTACCTAGCATTGCAATGGGCTGTAAGGCAATTTAATCGCGAGGAAGTCTTGTTCAGGGAAGCCGAGCAGTTTCATTGGCCTTCAATTTTGAAATCATTTTTACCATCCCGAAAAACTGCCAGTGGTGTTGGTACTGCTGTAATCGCTTATTTTATGGTGCTTCTGTTTGTGCATCTTCCGAGGGAATATTGGGGTTGGATGAGGGTTGACCCCGCGGTTGCTGGAATCATCCCCATCAGTATTTTGCTTATGTTTTATATGAAAAACCCGGGCCAGTTGATTGTTTGGAAATCGCCCGGATTGCCTGGCATACTGATGGCCTTGGTGGTTGGCTTGGCGTTGATCCCGGTGATGGCGCAATTAAGTTTGTTGGATGGAAAAGCAGAGGTGTTTAAAAATCTGTTTGAGCAGTTGCAAAAGGGAAACCTTGGCGGGCAGGGCGCAGTAAACTTGGGGCCGTTTGCAATATTCGGACTTCTGATTCTTCCACTGGTTGTCAACGAGTTTGTTTTCAGAGGGTTTTTACTCGGAAATATTAAAGCTTCCACCGGCATGGTCGAGGCAGCCGGGATGACGGCCTTGCTGTTTGCAGCCCAATCATTCCAGCCCGTGCGATTTCTTCCCGATCTTGTCTCGGGATTCTTTTTCGCACTTCTTGTGCTTCGATTTAATTCCCTCTGGGTCGCCATCATTGCTCATCTTGTAACAACCTTGCCTGCACTCATCGGGTTTCTTTCGTTATCAGGCTTGCAAGGCTTTGCTGTTGATTTTCAATCCATGCAGAACGCGTGGTTGCTATATGGCATGGTGACTGGTGTTGCGATTTTGATCTTGCTTGGATCTGCGGTTTTTTTAATCTCGCCCGATATATTTCTAGTTAGAATTGGTAGAATTAAAGCCCAAATTCAATCAGGTAGTCTTTCTGACTAATTCTAAAAGGCTAAAGTAGAACCGCACCTTGATGATCGTTTGAAGACGAAAACACAAACATTTCCAGGGTGTTTTAAAACGATTGTTACAGAGATTAATCCGAAATGGGGGGTTCGTCTAAATTGTCGAACAGCGTGCGAATCGGTGGCGGGGCTGGGCGCTTGGGCCGTTTTGGCCGTGGCGTCTTTTCCTTCTTTCGTGATCCATGCATCAGGTATACCGCCTTTGTCGCAGCTTTGGCTTCGGTTGATTTTCGGATGGCATAAAGCTGGTTGGTCATTTGCTTTGCCCGCTCGGCGAACGCAACGATCTGCGATGGGTAGCTTGGCAGCAAATCACCGTTTAGAATTTGTTCCGCGGTCTGCGCTTTAAGTTCGGGTAGCCAACGCTTGACAAACTTGCAGTTGGAATCCCAGTCGGCCAGTTGCTTGGCCGGGTTGTAGACTCGGATGGCATTCCACCCAACGACCCCGGCTTGCATTTGCAATTGGTTTAGGTGAATGCCAGGGTCATAATCGCGGAATACCCGGGCAAGATGCGGATGAATTAGTCGCCAATCCAGATGCAGGACATGACATGCAAAACTTACAACCATCGCGCGCATGCGGAAATTGACAAACCCAGTCGCACCAAGGCATCGCATTACCGCATCAACCATGGGGTAGCCAGTCATGCCATCACGCCAGGCTTTGTGAAGCCGCTCATCATTCTCGTAAATCGCATCCCGGTAGGAAGGGTGCAGACTTTGGAACTCTAATTCAGGTTCTGATTCTAGCCGCTGGGTGAAGTGGTCTCGCCAATGCAGTCGGCTAAGAAATGCATTTAGGCTTTGCTTCCACCGGCCTGACTGAGGATCATTCGGGTCGAGATCGGCGAGCCTGGATCTAACGGCGTGCCAAACTTGCCGGGCTGTGATGGTGCCCCACGCCAGGTGGACGCTCAGTCGCGAGCCAGCAGTGAATGCCGTGTTCGGTGAGCTTATGCCTCCACGATACCACTTACTGCGAACGGTGAGAAAGTCGGTCAATGTGGCTTGGGCATCGGCCTCGCTTACAGGCTGCCAAAGGCGGTTGGAGGTGAACTGGGGCAGTTTTGGAAATGCCGTCCTAGCCGCCAGTGATCGTAGTTCATCTGCTTGGCTAATGTGAGGAATCGGCAGTGGCTGAACATCTGCAATTCGCGATCGCCACATTTGTTGGAGTTTGTCACGGTTCACCCCACTGCGCCTTACGCTCGATTGAGGGAACTCGCGATATTGCACACCTCTGTCAAGGCACCACTTGGCGACTGCCTGATCGCGTCGGAAGGTAATATTGTTGCCGATCTCTTCGTGGGCGAAAAGGTGTGTGAAAGGCAGGCGTTCGTGCAATTTGATTAACTTCTCGATGACTTCGCCATGCGCGATTACAAGATCGGATCCTAGTTGTCTTAGATTTTGGCGAAGGCCTTTTAATGCCTGCCACTGAGCCTGAACATGCATCTCGGATGAATCGTCGGCCGTAAGTACCGATGGTTCAAAACAGAAGAAAGGCAGAGCATCTAATCCGAGTCGGTTGGCTTCCACCAGGCAGGCATTATCGGCCAGCCTGGCATCGCGCTTCACCCAGATCACCGCAGTGGCTTTTGTCACTGGTGCTTCCTCTTGGGCGAATTTGGCCGGTGGCCCAGCACCTGTACCGCAACTTTCTCCCAATAGCGCGAGAACCGTTTGGGTTCAGCTGCATACTCTGTTAATGTCCGTCGAGGGTGGATTATTACACGGAACTTCAACCGTAATTGCTCGGCCGTTTCAATGATCCATGGGTTGGGATGTTCGGAAATATGGATTGTAGTCGCACCCAATTTGTGGGCAAGCGCCGTTATCCTTTCTGTTGGCTCTCCGACGAGGGTCTGTTTGGTCGAGTTCGGCAAAGTAGTAAATAAGTCGTCGATACCATCAGCAACAAAAGCAAGGCGGTGATAAGCCCATGGTTCGGCTCGCAATGCGGGTTCGTTGAATACAAATGCTACTGCAGCGTCGGGATTCATAGCCACTGCCTGATCGGTACTCGACATCGCAGCATCATGCACCCAGACCAGATCAGTGGCGGGTGGCAGCGCGGCTATATCATCGGGGATATCATGACTGCCTTGTTGTTTGGTATTAATCGTTGCAGCTTTATCTGCAACTTTTGAGACTAATGGGGCGGTCGAACCAGCGAACAAACGGTGCTGCAGGGTGGGGTAATCGGCGTTGAAAGGGCAACTTGCCCTGCACGAGTTACACCATTTCCCACCACTGAAGGTCGCGATGTTTTCTTTGTTCATAAAGTAGGGCTTGCTTGCAAAGGTGCCTTCCACCCATTGCCAGCTTGAAGAATTGCTGGCGATGTCGCCATCGTAAAGGTATTGGCGAAATAGCTTTGCCCCTTCCTGCCAGCGCACCCCGCGGAAATGGCAGAGGTACGCTGCGAACCAGAGTCGCGCATGGTTGTGCAGGTAACCTTGTTCGAAAAGCTCGGCCAACATTCCATCAATACATGGCAGTCCGGTGTCACCATTCAATACATCGAGAGGAATCCGGGTTGATCGTGTAACGCCATGCTTTGGTTCTTCCAAGTCTTCATCAAGCCCATGCCCGTACCAAGTAAGCACTTTCTCGAAGAAGTCGCGCCAAGCCAATTGCCGGAGAAACTCTTCAAGCCGGGCTGGTTCGTTCGGGAACTTTGAACGCAGGTGGTCCCGCACTTCGATTGCAGAGAGCATGCCGTGCCGCAGGTATGGCGAAAACCGCGATACGGTGGCATCGATATGATTTCTAGTACGGCCGTAGGATGCTGGGTCGTAGGCGTGCAATCTGCGGAGGGCCTCGGTGCGACCTCCAGGTAGAGTATCTGACTTTGGGTCATCCAGAAAACAACCCTGTAAACGTTCAAATAAGATACGTCGTTGACTTGTTTGATCGGTCGTCATTTTAGCTTTGTGGTCGTTTCTTGATTAGGGCCTGTTTCTAAAACACCAATATTAACCGCATTCACAATGAGTTCGCAACCGCGATTGGCAAACCTATTCTTGAGGGTAATTTTGTATTTAAAAAATCCTGTTTTTATAACTGAGAAGTCTATCAAGTTTCTTGAACTACCTGGAGGTTCTTTTAGCCAGAATGGGCAAAATCAAAACTCAGATTCATGCGGGGATTCTTTCTGGCTAATTCACCCTGCTAATCCTTGACCTTCGCCTTTTTTTATCAGATCATTAGATATTCCTGCCCTGTTATGATTGTTTCAGGAATCAAATCCATTCCGGAAATTTATGATGCTTCGCTTGTTTGCCTTCACTTTTTTGATTTATATCATTGCCGATGTTGCAATAGCATCCGATGCTTCGGTTTTGAAACAATATGAGGCGGTTGCGCAGAATCTGTCAGGGCTATATCAACAGTTTCATTCCCAGCCCGAACTTTCTGGAAGGGAAGTGCTTACTTCTAAAAAGCTTGCAAACGCCTTAAAAAATTCTGGATGCGAAGTTCTTGAAGGTGTTGGAGGTTATGGTGTTGTTGGAGTTTTAAAGAATGGCAAAGGCCGCGTGCTTATGGTCAGGGCTGATATGGACGCCCTTCCCCTTGTTGAAAAAACAGGACTCCCTTATGCCAGTAATGTTCAGGTTCGTGATGATCATGGAAACATGGTGGGCGTCATGCATGCTTGTGGCCATGATATCAACATCACTTGCCTTATAGGTGTAGCTTCGGTTCTTGGAAAGTTGAAAGACCAATGGCGGGGAACCATTCTTTTCGTAGGTCAGCCTGCGGAAGAAACAGGCAGAGGTGCTCGTGCCATGCTTGAGGATGGATTGTTCACCAAGTTTCCCAAGCCCGATCTTGCACTGGCCCTTCATTGCGATGGCAGGTTTCCCTCCGGGCATGTTAATTACAGGGCAGGGCCCATGCAGGCCAATGTTGATTCGGTTGAAATCATCATCAAAGGTAAAGGAGGACACGGAGCATCCCCTGATAAGGCGATTGATCCCATTGTGATAGCTGCCCGGGTTGTTCGAGATTTGCAATTGATCATCAGTCGGGAGCGCGACCCCTTGGACCCCGCAGTAGTGACGGTTGGCTCAATTCATGGTGGATCAAAGCATAATATCATACCTTCCGAAGTAAAATTGGAATTGACGGTGAGAACAGTCCGAACCACTTCGCGAATTAAAATTCTGGGTGCCATCGAGCAAGTGGCGAAAGCTGCATCGCTTGGTGCTGGTGCCCCCGAACCCATCGTAAGGCTGAATGCATCGGAATTCATTCCAGAATTGATCAACGATGCTGAATTAAGCATGAAAACAGTCAAGGTTTTTGAATCTCTTTTGGGTAAGGATAAAGTTCACGAGCGCCCAATGAGCCTTGGAGGTGAAGATTTCAGCCAGTTTGTTCGGGCGGGTGTGCCCGGGTTTTATTATTTTCTTGGATCTGCAGATCCGAAAGCTGTGGCTGTTGCCAAACAGGGTGGTAAGCCACTTGCTGTGACGCATTCGGATTCTTACTTTCCCGATTATGTGCCAGTGATAAAAACAGGGGTGCAAACCATGGCTGCCGCTGTGCTTTTTCATCTCGCAGATAAATAAAAGGATGTGAAATATGCCATTGAATAATCTCTCTATGTTAAGCAGGCGCACTCTTATGGAACTGGTTGTATTGCAATCGGGTATGCTTGCAACGGGAACAAATTCCCTGTTGTCTGCGCAAAGTAATCCTCAGAAGTTTAATCACTTCCCCAGAATGGTTCATGATTATCTGGGCAGGCGTGTGAAGGAAAGTGATCGTGCGAATCTTGCAGGCATCAGCAGGCTTCAATCCAAGGAAGATGCCCGACAGTATGTACTTTCAGTGCGCAAGAAAATCCAATCATGCTTTGGTTCCTTCCCAGAAAAAACCCCTCTTAATGCCCGTGTTACAGGAAAAGTTGAAAGGGATGCCTACACCATCGAGAAGGTGCTTTTCGAAAGCCGGCCTAATTTTCTTGTCAGTGCCAATCTTTATCTCCCCAAGGGTAAGAAACATCCGTTACCCGGTGTGGTTGGTTCCTGTGGGCATTCATTGAATGGCAAAGCCGCGGATGCTTATCAGGCATTTTGCCAGGGGCTTGCAATGATGGGATATGTGGTTCTTATATTTGATCCGATCGGGCAGGGTGAAAGGGTTCAGTACGGTCATGTTGAAAAAAGTAAAAGGCCTTCGGTTGGTGTTGGGGAACATTTGCATGGTGGGAATCAGCAACTTTTGGTGGGTGAGTTCTTTGGGAGTTGGCGAGCTTGGGATGGCATTCGGGCGCTTGATTATATGCTTACCAGGCCTGAGGTTGATCCGACCAAGGTTGGGGTTACCGGTAATTCAGGCGGGGGCACCATGACCACATGGCTTTGTGGCGTCGAGCAACGATGGAACATGGCTGCGCCTGCTTGTTTTGTCACCACCTTCAGGCGCAATTTTGAAAACGAACTTCCTGCTGATTCCGAACAATGCCCGCCTAAAGTGCTGGCATTGAACCTTGATCATTCTGATTTTCTGGCAGCGCTTGCACCCAAGCCCATCGTGATTCTTGCCAAGGAAAAAGATTTCTTTGATGTCAGGGGTTCTGAAGAAGCCTACGAAAAGCTGAAAAAGCTATACACTCTTTTGGGGGCGCCAGAAAATATCAAGCTGCATACAGGCCCTACCGAACATGGGTATTCTGTTGAAAACCGTGAAGCAATGTACCAATGGTTTAATGGCGTTACGAAAATATCGGATTTGCAAAAAGAACCTAAGGTGGTTGTCGAGAAGGATGAAACGCTTTGGTGCACGCCTGAAGGTCAGGTTGCAAAGTTTGGTTCAAGGTCCTTGTTTTCGTTTACGGATCAAAAGGCGAAGGCCTTGGTTGGGGCAAGTAAAAAGGGCGTCGCAGATTTGACCACCCGCATCAAATCTGTTTTGAAAATGCCCAAGGGATATCCCGAACCAGATTACAGGATTTTGCGGAGTATTCGTGATAAAGACTTCCCAAAACCTATTGTAAATGTTTATGCAATTGAAACCGAACCAGAAGTTTTCACAGTTGTTTATCGCCTTTCAGATAAGGCTCATGATTCCAGGCCGCCCAAAATCACAAAGCGTGCGGTCCTTTATGTCGCTCATCATTCTTCTGCCGATGAGTTGCGTAAGGAGCCTTTCATTCGTGATCTTTTGAAAGCTGAACCCGGGTCGGAATTTTTCACCTGCGATGTTCGTGGCATAGGGGAATCCAGACCCGATACATGTGGTACCAACCAATTTCTTGTGCCCTATGGCAATGATTACTTCAATGCGGTTCATTCACTGATGCTTGACTCGCCTTATCTTGGTCAGAAAGTATTGGATGTGATGGGCGTTTTAGTTTGGCTCAAGGGGAATGGATTTGAGGAAGTGCACCTGACAGCAAGGGGATGGGGAACCCTGCCTGCTCTTTTTGCGGCAATTCTTACGCCTAAAATCAAACAGGTTACCCTTAAGAATGCCTTAAGTTCTTACAAGGAACTTGCGTGCTCTGAATGCTATGACTGGCCTTTGTCATCCATGCTGCCCAATGTTTTGGATTCGTTTGATCTGCCTGAATGTTATGCGCAACTGGGCGGAAAATTAAAAATGATTGATCCCGCAGGCGCGCTGCTAGGTGATGCCAAATAATAACGCTTAGGAGATTTTTGATGTTTGGAACAAATGTTTTTGCTGTTGTTTTGATCGGTTGTTCCCTGCTGGTCAGCCAAGGATTTGCATGGGCTGGGGATGAGCATTTGATGATACCCATGCGGGATGGGAAAAAACTTTCAGCGTATCTTTTTGCCCCTGAAGGCAAGGGGCCCTGGCCTGTGCTTTATGAACAAAGGTATGCGGATATAAAATCACCCGCGGTCCGAAAAAGCTATGAGAAACTTATCAATGCAGGGTATGTGGTTGTGGTTCAGAACTTTCGGGGCAGTCATCTTTCCGAAGGCACCTGGGTTGGTTACAGGGCCCTTGGTTGGGGCGAGCTCAAGGATGGTTACGACACGGTTGAATGGCTTGCAAAGCAGCCCTTTTGTACCGGGAAAATCGGAACCCTGGGTAGTTCGCAAGCTGGGTTTGCACAGAATTTCCTCGCAGTCACGCAACCCCCTCACCTTGTTTGCCAGTATATGATCGATACCGGGCTTAGCCTTTTTCATGAGGGTTACAGAATTGGCGGCACCACCCGACCCACCCGATTCAAAACCATGAACACTGTTCCAGGAAACCCCGAAGATAACATGCAGTTGCTTAAAGAATGGTTCAAACATCCCACTTATGATGCCTACTGGGCGGATGAGGATTGCTCCAAACATTTTTCGAAAATGAATGTCCCCTGCTTCACGGTTGGGAGTTGGTACGATTTCATGTCGGTTGGTTCCATTGATAGTTATGCAGGCCGTCAGCATCAAGGTGGACCTAATTCGAAAGGTGCGCAGAAACTTTTAATCGGCCCCTGGTTGCATGGCAGATTCAAGGAAACCAACAAGGCAAACGACATGGTCTATCCCGAGAACTCCAAGTTTTTCATGGATGATCATATGATTCGCTGGTTTGATCATTACTTGAAAGGCGTGGCCAACGGCGTCGAAAATGAAGCTGCGGTCAAGTATTATGTGATGGGCGCGGTGGGGGAAAAAGATGCACCAGGCAATGTTTGGAAGGATGCGCCCGATTGGCCTCTTAATTCTATTCCCACTTCTTACTACCTTGGTTCGGGTGGAAAGCTTGGCTTAAATCCTCCCACTATTAAATCCAGTAAAACCGATTTTCTTGCAGACCCGATCAATCCTGCGACCATTCCTGCAAAGGGTTTTCCAGGCGGCATTGATGCCAGGGCTTTTGAATCCCAAGCGCAGGTTAAAACGTTCACCTCCGAAATTCTTGATGCACCTGTTGAATGGACAGGCAAAGTTCAAGCTGAGATGTTTATCTCTTCCGATGCCTTGGATACCGACCTTATTGTCAGAGTTAGCGATGTCTACCCGGATGGCAGATCGATGCTGATCATCGATTATATTCGTAGGCTTCGTTACCGCGAGGGCTATGAAAAAGAGGTGTTTTTGGAAAAGGGAAAGGTTGCAAAGGTTGTATTTGACGTTGGGTCTTTAAGCATGAAGTTTAACAAAGGGCATAAAATCCGGGTGACTATTGCAAGCACGGGTGCCCCTTTTTATGAGCCCAACCCTAATACCGGCGAACCTCTGGGCATTGATTTTCCTGCCAATGCCAAGACTGCAAATAATTCCATCCATCACGACATTGATTTTCAGTCTAAAATCATTGCACCCTTGATAAAGTGATTTCGTATTCTACGTAGTTGACATTGAACTTGTCGGGTGCGAAACTTGCTTTACATACCGTCTGCTTAAGTTGATATCTCCGGAGTTTAAGATGTATTTCAATGATCGATCAGATTTTCTTTTTCTTACCACTGCTTATTCTAAGGTTTGCAGATGGGTTCCCGTAGTTTTAATGGCTTTGGTGGTGGGTTCTTGGTGTGAGGGGCAGGCGCCCTCGCTTCCCGGACCTTCCAGCGTTTTAAAGGGCCATACGGAAACCATTTACTCTCTTGTCTTCAGTCCCAATGGCAAACAAATAGTTACTGGTAGCTTTGATAAAACCATCAAGGTTTGGGATGCAACCACGGGGAAAGAAATCCGTACCCTGACCGGTCCCCAAGGACATAAGCAAATGGTCCTTAATGTTGCTGTCAACTCCGATGGATCGCTTATTGCTTCGGGTAGTTCCGATAATACAGCCAATCTTTGGGATTACCCCATGTCTGACCCCCTTAAAAAATGGGCGCTAGGCGAAGCGGTTCATTCCACTGTTTCCACACCCGATGGAACCAAATCCGCCGCTGGCCTTAAAGATGGCAGCATTCGATTGTGGAAAGTTGCAGACCCCAAGGAAGCTTTCAAAGATCCTATTGTTTTGAAGGGGCATCAAGGCCCTGTTAATTCTCTGGCCTTTGTTAACAATGGATTGCAGCTTGTTTCGGGTGGCATGGATGGCACCCTTCGCACCTGGAATGTTGCTGATGGCAAAGCCGGGCTTGTTATGGGTGCGCATGTTGGCTCTGTGACAGCCATTGTTTCCAAGGATGGCGGGCTCGTTTCATCCGGGGAAGATGGCACAATCAAATCTTGGAACCTGCTTGCAAAGGCTTCCACTTCTGGTGACAAAAAACATGCAGCTCCTGTGGTCGCTTTTGCAATTTCCAACGATGGCGCGATGATTGCAACGGCGTCGAATGATGCCTTGATTAAGATTCATTCCGGTGAGGGATTCAAGACTTCCCGTGATATCGAAACCAAGTTTGCAGGGCTTAACAAGATCTCACTAAGTTCCGACAAGAAGTGGATTGTTGCTGGTAATGATAAGGGTATCGCCAATGTTTGGTCGGTTGCAGATGGGAAATTAATTTCCAGTAAGTTTGTTCACCCGGAGGGTATTGCTGCTCTAGAATTCTCGCCTCAATCCAGCCAATTCATGTCTGTTGGAAAAACAGGTTTAATGAAAATCTGGCAGGTTCCTTCAACTGCTTTGTCTGCTCCCTCGCCCTTGCAGGAAGTTCCTCTTGTGGGTGTTGCCAGTCAGGATGGGAAGAAATGGATGTGGGCAGGTGCGGGTAAACAAATCCGTATGAATGGCCTCGGTGCCAACGCCCAGCCTGTAAACATTGGCGCTGCACTTAAGGAAACTCCCTTGGCGATTTTGCCAGGCGATGGCGACAAATCTGCTTATCCAGGGTTTGCAGATGGTAGCATATTGTTGCAAAATGCCGAGAAGAAAGATGTCTTGATTCAAGCTCATAAAACCAAACTTAGTTCGTTTGCCAACCCTTCTGGAATGCTTTTAACTTCAGGCGATGATGGTTTTGTTCGGAGTTGGAAAACCACGCCTTCCGCAAGCAAGGCTGGAACCGCGGAACCCGGCCCCAGTGCGATTTTTGTCGAGGGCTTTTCCAAAAACATCTGGATGATTCTTCCAGATGGCTCAATTAAAACCGGCAATGCCATCGGCTCTACCGACAAAGGCCGGGTGATTCCAAAGCCTGCTAATCCTTTTAATGTTGCAAGCTTTTCGCATGATTCACAAGTGATGGTTCTTGCGAATAACGATACTGTTCAGATCATAAAGTCTGATACCAAGAAGGAAACTAGGGAGCCTGTAAAGCTACCTTCAGCCGTGCGAAGCTTGGTTGTCAGGAATGATGGTAAACAAATTATCGCTGGCCTGGCTGATGGTAAAATTGCGGTGCTGGAATCTGAAGGGAAAGCGGAACCCAAGCTGGTGCCGGTTCATGCAGGAGAAGTTACAAAGCTTGAGTTTTCTTCTGCAGGTTTGCTTTCTTTAGGCGCGGATAAGACCCTGAAATTGAGTAAGGCTTCTGATTTTACTCCAATTGCCTCTGCACCTCTTGACGCCCCTTTGAACAAGATTCGTATTTCTCCCCAGGGCAAGAAAATCCTTCTTGCAATGGCTGATAAATCCATTCGTATTCTCGATGCCAACGATTTGAAATCTCTTGCAAAGATTCCCTTGTTTGGAAACCCTCTTTCTCTTGCGTTTGATAACGAGGAGAAAAAAATCCTGACAGCAATCGAAGGCTACGGCATGGCTTTGTTTTTGCCTGATGGTTCCACTTTGGAATATATGCCCATGGTTGATCCCATCTTGGAAGTGGCATGGTCTTCAGATAACTCCAAGGCTTTGGGCGTGGTTAAAGATAAGGGCGTATATAGCTGGGCGCCTAATACGAATTGGTCGGTGCGTGTTGCTTCCTCCGTCAATGTGATCGCACCTTTGCTTAACAAGGACGTTTCTGTTTTGGGTTGCGATGATGGCAAACTCATACTTTTGAAAAACGCGGATGGTAAACTTGTATCTGAAAAGAATTCTCTTGGCGTGCCTGTGAAGTTCATCAAGTCTTCTAAAGATGGCTCATCAGTTGCAGTCATTGGCAAAGATGGCAAAACTGTTTTCCTTGCTGTCGCTGATCTTGCCCAGGATATTTATAAACCTTTAACCGAGTGGAATGTTGGCCCCGTTACAGCCTTTGAATTGGCTTTTGATGGCAAGCAGGCTGCAATGGTGCTTGAAAAAGAAACCACAGAAACTGCCAGGGTTTATGATGTTTCTTTAGCCAAGGAGATATTTAGAATCGCAGGCGAGCAGGCCAGGAATCTTCAATTCCTGCAGGAACCCAGATCTCTCATGGTGGTGGCTAAAGATTCTCTTTCAACTTATGATATTGGTCTGGTTAAAATCGTCGATGCAGGCCCCACGCCCGTTAAAGCTGCGGCTTATGGGGCTGCAGATAATATTATCTGGTCTTTTGGCGAAGATAAAATCCCGCACAAGTGGGATGTTAACACCGCCAAGGAAACCCTTAAACACAAAGCCCTGGCGGTTGATGCATTGAATGATGTTGTGTTATCACGGGATGGCACAATGTGCGCGGTTACCAGTGGTAAGAACGTCAAGGTTTGGAAAACCGAGGATGGAAAAGACCTTTGGGTTTTGGGCCATCCTAAAGATGTTGCAAAGGTCGCTTTTTCATCTGATAAAACAAAGCTTGTCACTACTTGCATGGATGGTATTGCCCGTTCCTGGGATCTTTTGTTGGGAAGAGAACAGCAGTTTTTTGATGGTCCTGGTTTCAGTGGGGGAGTGGCTTTTAATCCGGGTGGTACTTCTATTCATGCGATGGGGGCTGATGGTAACCTTTATCTTAATCACCTTGCAGTTACCAAAGTTTTGGTTACTGGTTTCCCAGTTCGGAGTTTTGCATTTGGTCAAGGTGGCCAAGTTGTTTGGGCTGCATGCGATGACAAGATTCTTCGCTCTTGGAATTTTGGCTCTGGCGTGCTTGATAAAACCATCGAGGCAGGCGCCAACGCTATTCGGGTTGTTGCCTTTTCTCCTAATGGACAGATAATCGCAACGGGTGGATTGGATCCTGAGGTTCGATTCTTTCAAGCCAGCGATCTTAAGCTAATCAGCACCGTCAAACTTCCCGGTGTTGTTAAAGCCATTGCCTTTGCAAAGGATCAACTTGTTGCAGTAGGCACTGAAGATGGTTCCATCCAGATGCTGCAGATTCCATTCAACCAAGGCCAACCCTTGGCGCCCGATTTTGGTAATGTGGTTCAAACTTTTAATCTGGGTAGCATTCCCAATGCCATTTCTTTTTCCAAGGAAGGAAAAGTGCTTTTTAGTGCAGATGCTGCTGGTAATTTTAGTGAGTGGAAAATCGCTGGGGATGCTCCGCAAAAATCTTTCGCTCACCCCAACTTTGTCGATGCAGTGGCTTTTGATCCCAAGGGCCTTTTACTTGCCACGGGTTGCCATGATGGCAAAGTCAGGCTCTTTGATATCGCAAAGGGTAATGTGGTTAAGGAAATCGATGCGCATACCAAAGCCGAGCCTTCCCCTGTTTATAGTGTGCTTTGGGCCAACGATGGCAAGCGATTGATTTCTTGTTCCATGCAGGGTTCCATCAAGGCATGGGATGTTCCTGGCGGGAACATGGCTTACGAGATCAAGGCATATAAAGAAAAAGAGGCAGATAATGGCCATAAAGAAGGGGTTTTTTCACTTGCAATAAGTCCTGATCAAACCATTCTTGCAACCGCAGGGGGAGATCGGGTGATTAAACTCTGGAATCTTCAGGATGGAAAGTTCATTCGCAATCTGGTTAACAAGGGGCTTCCTAATTCTGATAAAGAGCCCGCTTCGCATCAGGGGTGGATTTATTCTCTCCGGTTCACTCCTGATGGAAAGCAACTTCTTGCGGTTGGCGGGGCGCCAAAAGGCAAGGGGATGCTTACACAGTGGAAGCCTGCGGATGGTTCATTAATTGCGGCGCATGAGGTTCCTTCAGGAGTTTTGTATTCTTTGAGCATTAATCCGGATGCGATGAGTATTGCAACTTCCGCTGGCTCGGGAAAACCCGGAATAGATTTTAATCAGGGGCTCGTCATCAAGCTGCCTGGGTTGAAATAATTCTTAAACTATGGCGTGAAACTTAGAATAGAACAAATTTTTTGGCTTATGCATTCGTTCGGGTGCAAAGGCGGAGTCAGAAATGCCTAGCACACAGAGGTTTGGTCTTGCTCTTCTTGGTTTGAGTTTCCTTCTTACAGCGATGCTGAATGCTTCAGAATTAGGGCATAACACAAATGCAAAGCGCACTCCCATAAGTACTCATGTGCTTAATACGGCGAGCGGTAAGCCTGCCGCAGGGGTAGCGGTTGTGTTACAGTTTCAAGCGGGAAAGAATTGGCAGGAATTTGGGCGGGGTATTACCGACCTGCAGGGACGTGCAGCGGACCTATACCTTTCCAAGAAGCCACTTCAGGCCGGTACTTACAGGCTGGCCTTTGAGACGGGAACGTATTTCAAGGGCCAGGGAGTCAAGGCTTTTTTCCCGCAGGTAGAGATTATTTTCGAGATCGAGAAGATTGACGAGCACTACCATGTGCCCTTATTGTTAAGCCCTTTTGGATATTCTACATATCGCGGCAGTTGAAAATCAAAGGGGTCAGGTCTCTTTTTCGGCAGTGCCTGTATCATCTTTGATTTGGAGAAAAAATACTGCTCTCAGGTTTCTGCGATTTAGGGGGTGACACAGTTGGCTTGTTTCCTCGGTCCCCAGCGGTAAGCCATGTAAAAGAGACCTGACCCCTTTAAATTTTTAGTCTGCGATTAGGCCGACGCTTTGTTTAACC
>CAZYAY010000050.1:0-23713 GCA_964646215.1 uncultured Candidatus Kuenenia sp.
TCTGGGTTGCAGGCGGTGGCTTCAAGCCTGGTATTTCCTATGGCGCTTCCGATGAACTTGCGATGAATGTTGCAACCGATGGCGTTCATGTGCATGATTTTCAAGCAACACTGCTGCAACAGTTGGGGATTGATCACACGAAGTTGACATTCAAGTTTCAAGGCAGGCACTTCCGCCTGACCGATGTCTTTGGCAAAGTCGTGTCTGGTATTCTCGCCTAGAACCTTACCAACCGATGCAGCAACCGCCTGAACCAGCGCCCGAACCTAAGAAGGGCAGGGCTCTGCGAGCAAAGGGCATTTTCAGATAGTCATCACGATTGTAAACAATTCTGCCACCGATGATGGTGTACTTTACCTGGGTGGAATGTTCGAACGGGTCGCCATCGTAAAGCACCAGATCTGCAACCTTGCCCATTTCGATAGAGCCATAATCTTTATCTATGCCAAGGATTTTTGCAGCTTCAAGGGTGATGCTACCAAGGGCTTTATCAAAGCCAAAGCCATTAGCCATCGCCATCGCTGCTTCAAACCTGATCGATCTGGTCTTGGGTACATAATCTTCAAAGCCCGAACTGATTGCGAGGGGAATCTGAGCATCGGAAATTCTTTGGGCACTGCCTACGAAGGTGTTGAAAGTTTCCATCCTAGCAACCCGCTGCATTGTGGGATGCAACACGATTGGAATGCCTGCCTTACGAATTTCATCGGTCATCAGATAAGCCTCGGTGGCTTGATCCAACTGCGCCTTAAGCTTGAATTCGGAAGTGATGCGCAGTGCGGTTTGAATATCATCCGCACGATGGGCTGAAAAGATCACGGGCAACTTTCCCGAAACAGCATCTGCAAAGGGATCGAGCTTAGGCTTGGGTTCAATCTTCGAGGCATCTGTTTCCTTTAAGCGCTTTCGAAGTTGTTCACTGCCTTTGTTGAACTCGTTACGCAATAGGGCAGCGGTCGCCATTCTTGTAGTCGGTGCCTTGTTGGGGTAAGTCTTCTTGGGGATTTCGCCGAGGTTGATCATGAGTGCTGCAGGAAATTTAATCGTCATGGCATCTACAGTGGTGCCATGGGTTTTTAATATGCCTGTCTGTCCTGCAATAACATTGACTGCGCCGGGTACCACATGAAGTACTGTTATACCTTGTCTGCGCAGAAATTCGAGCAAAGCCTCATCAGGGTTAAAGCCATCAATGACTCGAAGGTCTGCCTGATTGGGATCGGTGTTTTCATCTTGATCTTGATCAGCTTGAATGTTCAATGCCCCTGAAAGCCCAACGCTTGAATGGGCATCAATCAGGCCAGGGGTGATTTCTGCAACGGAAAGAGCAGGGGTGCCCTGCGGGATTTGTACTTCGCCAACTTTACCTACCGCAGTGATCCTTCCTTTTTCTAAAAGAACAACTCCGCCTAGGATGGGTTTTCCTGATACGGTGTGAATGCGACCCGCAAAGATTGCAAGGCGTTCGGGGGTTTCAGACATCGGAGCTTTTAGATTGCCTAGATCAGGTGCTATTAACTTGGGCATACTTGAAACCACATCAGGAACCTTGGGCATTTTTTTCTCTCTGTCAACCAACGCAAAACCGCCCGCTTGATAGGCCCAATTCTCATGAACTGTTCGATCAAATAATTGTTTCCCTTCGATGAATGTTGCAAGAACCTGGGTGTAGGTGCTGAAGGGTGCGCCAGAAAGCACGACAAAATCCGCGTCTTTTCCAACTTCAAGGGAACCTACCCGCTTCTCCAAATGCATCATCGTTGCAGGATTTAATGTCAGTGCCCTAAGCGCTTCTAATTCTGTCATTCCGCCCCTTAGTGCGATTGCACCGGTGCGAAGGAAAAATCTAGATTCTGTTACGGGGTCATCCGTATTGATTGCGACCTTCACGCCCGCCTTGGTGATTGCTGCGGCGTTTTCCTCAAGCAACCCTGATACTTCCGCCTTGCCTCCGGGGCTATCCACCAAAGTTAGTGAAACCCATGCATTCTTTTTCGCAAGTTCATCCACGATGCGATATGCCTCTGTCGCATGCTGCAGCACAATCTCAAAATTGAACTCCTGCGAAAGTTTGAATGCAGAGTAGATATCATCAGCACGATGGCAATGAAAATGAACAGTGCGTTTGCGCTCTAATACTTCAACCAAGGGCTCTAGTGCTAAGTCCACCTCGGGCGGTTCCACCTTGGCATCGGTCTCTTTCTTCTTACGATAATCACTCCATTTTTTTTGATACTCCCGCGCCTTGATGAATTGCTCTCTCTGCATTGCGTGGATTTTCATCCTTGTCGCTGGCGCACCTTTAGTGCGATCAAAGTTGAAGCGCTTGGGGTTTTCACCGTTCGCCATCTTCAAACCTCCCAGCACCGGAATGTTCTGAATGCGCATTTGTTCGACCGTCTGCCCCACGAGTTTCACATACAGCGTTTGCCCTCCAATCACATTACCACTGCCCGGCATGATGTTGGCAGTTGTAACACCACCTGCAATAGCCATGCGTATGCCGGGATCGTTGGGCGTGATACCATCCAAGGCCCGAAGTGATGCCTGAAGTGGACCACTACCCTCGTTGCCATCGGAGTTTGCGGGAACCTGCGGGCGGGCGAAAACCCCCAGATGCGAATGGCTATCCACCAATCCTGGGATGATAACCTTTCCTGTAACATCCACAATTTTTCCTTTAACATCGGGCATGTTTTCCGCACTGCCCAACCCAATTATCTTGCCACCTTCCACTATTAAATATCCATTGATGATGGGCATTGCATTGGCGGTGTGAATTATTGCGCCCTTATAAATCACAGTTTCTGTTTGTTTTTTTGTATCGTCAGGGGCATAGCCAAGAGAAAGCATTGCCAAAATGGTGATCATTGAGTTCATTGTTAATTCCTTGTTATGAATGATTCAAGCAATGGATGATACACCTGCCCCAAGGGTGGGTTCAATCAGCAATCCCACTATTTTGGAAACTCAAATTGTGCGATGGGATTTCTGGTTTGCGGAATATCGGGTGCAGCAACATCATCAGTAACAGAAAAAGGGCATAGGTGGGTATGCTGAACAAGGTAACCGAATAAATGGGACCATAAAAAGCATCCAGAGGTTTGCTTTGCATTAAAAGCAATTGCAAATCTCCGAGGCAGACGGAGAACAAAACCATGGTTATGAAAAAGAAGACATTAAGCATCGGGTGCTGCCTGAGATCTCTCCAGGAGAATGCCAAAGCTGGTAATGCAAGCACAAGATAGTGATCCCAGGTGATGGGGGAAACAAAAAGCATGATGACGATGCCTATGAAGAAAAGTCTTTCTCGTTTCTCGGGCATGGGAAGAAAAAACAATAAGACCCAAAGCAAGGTGAACGCTATTTGTAACACAAGAGCAAGCGCTTTACCCAAGGCGGGCGCCAGCATTAAAGGTGGTAAAAGTTCCGGGTGTTCGGGGAAGAATAGTTTACCCATGAAACCATTCCAAGATATGTTTCCCAGCGAACCTTCAAAATCCCTGACTAAAGGCAATACCCTGAATAGGTAATCCTTCATGTCTGGCAACCCAAAAACAATGATTGTAAGAAGATTGCAAACTAGAAAAGAAAGAATAAAAGCAAAGAGGTTTTTCCATTTGCGATCAAAGAGAAACCAAAGGACTAGAAAGATTGGTGTTAGTTTGATTGAGGCAGCGACACCAAGGCTGATGCCGGAAAGCCAGGGTTTATTTTTAAGTTCGAAGCAATAGGTTGCAAGAAGTAAAGCGAGGAGCAGGAAGTTCCACTGGGCTTGATTGATCTGGCTTTGCACGGGGCCACATAAAAGAAAAAGCGCACCCGCAGGAAATACGGCCCACCAATGCCAGGGAAGGTTCATTGTTTTAAGAACACACACGATCGAGCACACAAAAAGAACGAGCATGACCAGATTCCATAAAAGCATGGCATGAACATAAGGGAGAAATGCAAAGGGCAAGACAATAAAAAGGGAGAAGGGCGGGTGCGCATTCACATGGACATCCATGGTTGTATTTTTGTTGTCGGCTTCGATATTGAGGAAGCGATTCAGGGAATCGGAGAGCGGCCCGTATATTGGGCGACCTTCGAACCAATCTTTTGCAGAAGCCCAGTCTTGGAAAAAATCACTCCCAGAGTTTAAATTGCCAGGCAGGGAATGGATAAAGTGAGGCCCTTGTAACGAAACAACCAAAAGGAATAGTAAAAACCAAAGGAACGGACGGAACTTTCCAGAAGCCCCCAAAGGGTCAAACCAAGGAAAAAGACCACACTTATTGTTACTTTGGTCAGGATTCATAGCTTAAATCAATTGGGGTTATACATAGTATGACTATTGTGAGATTTCGTTTTATTCAAAATATAAGGGCTTGTAATCATTTTGCTTCAACTAATTCTGACAACCCTTTTGACTTCCTTCTCCTTGCTACCATAAAATAATTGCAAGGATGCAACGAAGTATTAGTATGGATTGTCGATGCATCCGATTTGGAGTCAACGCCTTGAACACTATTGTAGCTATTCCCGTTTTTAATGAAGCCAACCATGTTCACTCAGTCTTGGAGGAGGTACGCAAGTACGCCAATCGAATTCTAGTGATCGATGATGGCTCAACCGATGGGACCTCCAATAAATTAGATCAGGAACCAGGCATCGAGCGCATCACCCACGAAAAGAACAAAGGGTATGGCGCAGCGTTGATTTCCGCTTTTGAATACTCGCTATCCCACAACGCAGACATCCTTATCACCATGGATTGTGATGGGCAGCACGAACCTTCAAGGATTCCCGTTTTGTTGGAAGCAATCGATCATGCTGATATTGTATCTGGCAGCAGATACCTTCGCGACTTTCGTCAGGATAACAGCGCCCCTGAAGATCGAAAGCGAATCAACACGCTGATCACCAAGGAACTTAATGTTCGCTATGGTTTGCAGGTAACTGATGCGTTTTGTGGTTTTAAGGCTTACAACTGCAGCGCCCTTGCCAAGTTTCAAATCACCGAGACCAGTTGGGGTATGCCGCTGGAATTATGGGTGCAAGCCGCATACTACAACATGAAAATACAGGAAGTTGCGGTACCCAGGCTTTATATCGACCCCAATCGAACTTTTGGCGCGGTGCTTGATGATTCTGCAAAGCGCCTTGCTTACTACCGTAAAGTATTGGTGCAGGCTGAAGAGCAACTTTCCTGGCATGGGATTAATCCATCTGGTTCTTTCACTTTTGATTCAATCCTAATGGAAACAACCCGTTGATTTCCCTGCATGAACTTCGCGCACCTTCTGAAGATGGCGGAATTCTTTATCACCCAGACCTTTCCCATGTCGCAGAATTGATCAAAGAAAACCAAAAGAAGCTTTCTAACGCACATCATTTGATTTTTGGTCATCCCCTAAACGAGCTTCGCATGCTCGCCAAACAGGAAGCTGTTGCTGCAGCATTGGCCTTTTTGAAATCGAATCAACAGGAAATAAAAGTTGATATGGGTCTGCCCTTGCTGGTATCAGGGCATCAGCCCGAATTGTTTCATCCCGGAGTCTGGATCAAGAATTTTGCACTGCACTCCATCTCTAAAAAACATGGTCTTATTCCGCTTAACCTCATCATCGATAATGATGTAGTCAAACATTCATCAATTTCCGTACCCATGATTCCAGCGGGGTTAAAGAAGTCGGTTGTGGTTGGCTGTAATTTTGACAAAGATAATTCCGGCATGCCCTACGAAGATTGGGCGATCAAAAATCATGATATCTTCAATTGCTTTGGTGAAAATTTAAAAGGGCTAACTTCCACTTGGGAAAATATCCCCATGGGTGTCAGCTTTTGGCAGGATGTTTCAAAGGCTGTTGCAACGGGCTTGAAACCGGGGCTGGCATTTACCCATGCACGAAGAAAATGGGAGCAGCATCTGGGCTGCAATAACCTTGAGCTTCCCGTAAGCACACTTTGTGGCACCAACTCTTTTTCGCTTTTTGCTATGGATATCATCAGTAAAGCCGAGGCATTTGCAAATTTGTTTAATCGGGCGGTTGCAACTTATCGAACAAAACATGGGCTTAAAAGCAAGAATCATCCCTTCCCAGATTTGGGCGTTGCGAAGGGATGGGCGGAGACTCCTTTTTGGTTGCTGCTTCCCGGCGAAAGTAGAAGGCAAAGGCTGGGGGTAAAAAAAGAAGCTTCAGGAGAAATCATACTGGGCACACCCGGCCCGCAGGGGATCAGAATCAACCTGGGTGTCAAAGATCAACTTGCTGCATTAAAAAACCTGGAACTCCAAGGCACCAGAGTTAGGCCCCGTGCTTTATCCACAACTATTTTTGCCCGTCTTTTACTTTCAGATGCCTTTATTCATGGGATCGGTGGTGCCAAGTATGATGAAGTTACTGACCAGATGATTCAGGATTTTTATCAAGTGACACCCCCCGCATTCATGGTGGTTTCTGCAACCGCAAGATTGAACCTGATTAAGAATGTTGAAACTGGATCTTCAGTAAAAGCTGCAAATCAAATAGCCAGGGATATATGGTGGAACCCGCAAAGGCATGCCCCAGCAGAGCCAGGCAGCCAATGGAATGAATTGATTGTGCAAAGGCAGAAACTTCTCGGCCTTCCCTGCAACACCCATAATGAGCGCAAGGAAAGGTACCAGAAACTACGAGCCAATCTCGATAGCCTGCGGGTTTGGATTAAAACCGCTTATCAGCATCAAGTTGAAAAAGCTAAGAACCTTGGTAATCAATTCAAGGTTCAACAACAACTTCAAAGCAGGGACTATTCCTTTGTCCTGCATTCAGAACAGAAACTAAAATCCCTGTTTAAGCCATTTCTATAGAAGTTACTTTTTCTTACCCTGCTTAGTGGGATCCATCTGCTTTATCATGTTGGGATCTGGGGCACCCCCAAACTGCTTCCAATAAAGTTCCTTGAAAGGGTTGATCTTAGGTCCGGTTGCATCTTCGTTCACCAATAGGGGCGTAACCTCGATCCACCACTGATCAATCGCACCTTTAAGTTTTTGCACCACCTCCGGATTTGTTTCTGCAATATTTGTCTTTTCGCCTGGGTCTGTTGAGATATCAAACAGCTCCCACTTTTCCCCCTGACTTACATTATTGACCAAATTGTAGCGGGTGTTTCTTGCAGACACAAAAGAGTACTTGGATTCAGCAGCTTTGCCTTTTACCCAGCGCCCGACATGGGTGAAAAGAATACGATCATCCCACGCAGCATCGGGGTTTTTTAAGAGGGGAAGAAAACTTCGCCCTTCAACCTGTAAGGCTGCTTCCTTGGGCATGGGGATGTTTGTAATTTGAAGCATGGTGGGAAATATATCGATGTGGGCGGTCAGCTTGTTGCAATCCTTACCCCCCGTGAAACCAGCGGGCCAGCGCCAAAATGCAGGAACCCGGGTTCCACCCATGTAAGGGGTATTTTTTGAACCATGCATGCCCGCGTTAAAAATTTTCACTCCCGCAGTGCCGCCGTTGTCGGTCATGAATATTAGAAGCGTGTCCTTGGCCACTCCTGATTGATCAAGGAATGCCATGAGTTTGCCCATGTTGTCATCAATATTTTCAATCATGCCAAAAAACTTGGCAGCATCAGGGGGCACCTTTCCTTCATATTTCTTTTCGTACTCGGGTGGGCAGATCAGCGGGCCATGAGGTGCATTGGGTGTGATGTAGGTGAAGAAGGGTTTGTTTGCCTTGTGTTGTTCGGTCATCCAAAGAATGGCTTGATTGAAAAAAACATCGGTGCAGTAACCCTTGGTTTTTTCAAATGTTCCGTTGTGAAGAATTGCAGGGTCGAAATATTTATTGTTGGGGGCATCGCCACAACTTCCAGGATAGGTTTGACCAATCCCACCTGCACCATGGATGAACATTTCATCAAAGCCCCGCTTGTTGGGCCAGTAGGCGGGTTCGTCTCCCAGGTGCCATTTGCCAAATATGCCGGTGGTGTAGTTTGCGGTTTTTAAAACTTGGGGAAGAGTAATGGCTTTGGGATTAAGCCTTTCCCTTTCGAAAATAGTGTGGGTGATGCCATTTTTGAATTCATGCCTGCCCGTCATCAGGGCGGAGCGAGTGGGCGCACAAGTGGGGCTGACATGAAAATCAGTAAAGCGAACACTTTGCGAATGAAGCTTATCGAGGTTGGGGGTTTTAAGAACCGGGTTGCCATGGGCTGCTATATCGCCATAGCCTTGATCATCGGTCATAACGATGATGATGTTGCGGGGTGTTTCAGAAAGCAGGGCAGCGCCAAGGGCCAAAGTAACCAGTGTAAACATACAATATCTCCGTGAGGATTTTCACGAAGATATTGTAATGGATGATAGGTTGAATAATCCAAGGATTAATGTTCAGAGGAACAAATAATCGCAGGGCTTAGTCGACCTTTACTTGAATGGCCTTGGGTTTGCCATTGGGTGTTTTGGGAATGTGAAGATTAAGCATGCCATCCTTGAATGATGCTTTAATCTTGGTTTCATCCGTATGATCGGGCAGGGTAAAGCTGCGGGCAAAGCTTCCATAGGATCGTTCAATCCGATGGAAACGTTTTCCCTTTTCTTCTTTTTCCTTGTTCCTGCAACCTTCAATGGTGAGTATGCCGTCATTCACCCCAACCTTGACATCTTCTTTTTTAACATCGGGGATTTCCGCACGGATTTCAATTTCGCTGTCGTTTTCAGCGATATCAACCCTGGGTGCCCAGTCGCCAGAAATCATGGTGTCGGCACGAAGGGTGGGCCAGGTCATCGCCTTGGTGTAATTGTTGAACATTTCTTCAAATTCCCGAAGCGGTTCCCATTTTATAAGTTCCATCTTAGATCTCCTGAATAGCAGTTATGAATTGGCCCGGGCCCCCCACTGCATTGGGCACCCAGGTTGCAGCGCTTTTCGCTGAACGAACCTTTTACAAACTACTATTCGCTGGGAAGTGATGTTTATTCAGGAAAAAACGAATAATACCGTATTTAATTTAAAGATCACTTTTATGGTAATCATGAAAAATGGATGGATGATTTTTACTGCAGCATGTGAAGAATGTTTAAAGGCCACTGCTAGTGGCCTTGTAGAAACAGTTTTGTGGATGGGAATTATTATTGGCCGAGGGAAGCCAGCATCTCTCGGGCATCAGGGAAATCGGGTTGGTTGGCAAGTGCCTTGATCAGATGCTCGCGGGCTTCTTCTTTTTTGCCCACGTGTTCCATCATGCGTGCCACTTGATAATGGGCTTTTGCTGGTTCATTGATTTTAACAAAGACTTTGTAACTCTCCTCAAATTTTCCATTTCGACAAAGTGCAAAGCCATAGGTGTTGATGAATTGCCTGTTTTCAGGTTCGAGTTTTACGGCAAGGGCCAGATCTTCAAGTGCGGTGGTCCATTCTTTTTTTCTGGCATGAAGCATGCCTAGTTCGAACCAAATGCCAGCTTCCTTCGGGTGTTTCTTACCCGCCTGTTCGTAAGTTTCCTGGGCGTGCTGGTAATCTTCCATGCTTGAATAAAGCCTTGCCAGGCCGACCAATGCTTGAAGATTATCAGGTTCGATGGAGAGAGCTTGCTGATAAGCTTTACGGGCATCTTCGAAAAGCTGCTGGCGCTGTAACGAAGATCTTTCCAAGTTCTTGGCCTCGATGGCTCGGAAGTCGCCAAAGGCAATGCAAGTCGCAGCTTTGGGTGCGCGCGTGGGGCCTTCTTTTTCGGAACCGGGTTTGGTTACTACTTTTTCATTAACATTGAAGGATTTATCTTTTAATGCGAAGTCTGTGCCTGTGAGGGTGCAACCCACCAAGGTGGAACACAGCGCAGGAAATACGAGGAACATTCTTTTCATGGTAACTCTCCAACCAGCTAAACAAGCAAAGTTCAGAAGTTGGGGCCACCGGGTGAAGAGAGGAAGATCAGGCAAAGTCGCCGATGAAACTCCCTGCTGCCTCTGCGATCAACTCGCGTGACAACACAACTGGACTACCACGAAATCGGCATATTGAGGCCACTGTCTCCAGCAAATCACGACAATCGCTGGCACGAACTGACCTGCCTTTGGAGTAATAGCGATCAAATAGGTAGTCCACGGCTTCGGGGCAGGGTTTCATCGAAAGTTTTTTGCAATACATCTCAAAAATCTTCTCGTAGATGTCTCTTTTGGGAGCGTTGATTTCAACCTTATGCCTCATGCGTCGGAGGAAAGCTTCATCAACAATATCCTTTGGATCGAGGTTGGTGGAGAAGATGGTTAACTGCTCGAAGGGCACTTTGAATTTTTGCCCGCTTACCAAGTTGAGGTAATCTACCCTGCTTTCCAAAGGCACAATCCAGCGGTTGAGGAGTTCCTTGGGGCTGCACAATTGCCTGCCAAAGTCATCGATGAGAAAGATTCCGCCATTGGCTTTCACATGCAAAGGGCCCTGATAATAATTGGATTCCGGGCTGTAGCGTGGCTCTAGCATGCTTAGGTTTAATTCGCCACCGGTAATAATCACGGGCCTGCGAATCCGGACCCAACGGGTATCATGGTTACTGGTATTAAGAAGCCTGCGGATGGCGGCCTCTGCCTCATCTTTCGGGGCCTCTGCTTGGACTTCGTGGGGGATATGGATTGCGGGATCAAATATGGCGATGATATTGCCTTCAAAATGGAAGGCATACGGGACGAAAATATCGCCTCCCTTGCGATTCATGAAGTCGCCAATGGCTTGCGCGATCGAGGTTTTACCAGTACCAGGAGGGCCATAAATAAAGATGGACTTGCCACTGAGAATCGCAGGGCCAACCGCATTGAAAAGTTCATCGGTTATCACCAGATGACTGAAGGCTTCCCTTAGGGCCTGGGGGTCAACAGGCAGGTTGGTCACCGCCTGTTTGTAGGTCTGGTCGACATAATCTTCCAGGCTGACGGGGGCGGGTCCAACATAGCCACAAAGTTTCATGGCATCTTGTGCTCTTCGTCTTCCGAGCTCCGTAAGGTTGAATTTGTAACTGGCCCTGCCAATGAGATCGCCACCTGCAACATCGATGCACTTTTCTGTTTTAAGGAAAACCAAAGCCTCTTCAATGATTTTAAAAGGCAGACACAAAGATCTGGAGATATCCATGCCGAGCATGGCACCCTTGGTATAAATCGCTTTAAGAACCATTTCCGAAAGCATACCCAGATTAAGTCCGGTTTCCTTGAGATTATCAGGGCATTGTGGTGCGGTGGGGATGTAGTGATCTTTGTCTTGGGATTTCACTTGTGCTCCTTAAGCATCATTTACGCATCAGCAACCAGATACCAAAGGCGAGACATATCAAAGAAAATTGGATAAATATCGCCCTATCAGAAAAAACAAAATTCCACCAGTAATCAAAGTTCAAATACATCATGCTGAAGTCTCCTAATTAAAGGGGCGCCAGCTTAATTCTAGGTTATTAATAGCCACCTGTGCTCCCTGTTCCAGAAGAACTTCCGGAAGAACCACCGCTGCCACTTGAACCCGTATTGCTTCCCCCAGAAGAAGATCCGGATTGCCCGTTGGTAAAGACGCCCGTAACGCTTGATATTTTACCACCGATGATACGAGCAGCTTCAATTCCCGAGCCTGAAACCTCTGCTGGGTCATGCAATACAACTTGAAATTCAGGGTGCACCTTGTCTTCAGAAATTTTAGTCATGTATGCCTTGATGTTTTCGCTTCGAGCCTTGTTGAGTTCTTTGTTGTTAACTTTTTCATCTGGGTTTTGGGCAACTTGCAGGAAAATAACTTCCTGGGCTACGGGCCTTCTGCGAGCAAGCCTCTTTAAGTGATCTTTACCCATTGCATTAAGCTCGGGTTTACCTGTTTCAAAATGAAAATCCCAAACGGTTTGATCCAGCACATTACCGTTACTTACCTGTGGGGCAAGGGCTGTCCTTACTGAATTACGAGCATCAACATTGTAACGCTTTGGGTAATAGGGGTCGACCACATCACGGTAGCCAAAGCAACCTGTAATAGTTAATGACAAAGGAACCAGACAAAGCAAAAATTTCTTGGTGATGTTGAGCTTCGAGTGAATCATGACTAACCTCCTTGTAAGAATCCCACTTATAAGCAATCGGCCATCCATGGCCTGATGATTAATATTAAAACGCCCCAGACATCATCATCTTGATTGCAGCAGGGCCAACCAGAATAATGAAGACACCCGGGAAAATGAAAAATAACATCGGGAAAAGCAACTGCACCGCACACTTGGCAGCTTTTTCTTCCGCCATCTGCCTGCGCTTGGTTCGCATGGTATCCGATTGAACCCTGAGCGCATTGGCGATGGAAGAACCAAAGCGATCAGCCTGGATGATAATAGTGGTAAGGCCCCGCAGATCATCTACGCCATTTCTTTCGCCTAAATCGCGGAGCACTTCTTTTCTGGTACGACCGATCTGAAGCTGGAAGTTGGAAAGGCTAAGTTCTGCAGCCATAACCTTTGCATGATCTTTCATTTCGTCGCAAACCTTGCGCAAAGCCGCATCAAGGCCCAGGCCGCTTTCCACGCAAACCACCAGAAGATCAATAATATCTGGCAGGGTAAGGAAGATTTCCTGCTGCCTGGTTGTGCGCACATACCACAGCCCGATTTTTGGAATATACATGCCGATTGCACTGAAAATAACCACATACTTAAGGCCATCATAAGTCAGACCATAAGCTGGAATGTAGTAGGCAATTGCAGGAAGGCTGAAAATTAAAAGGGTGATGAATCGAAGGCCCTGAAAAACTGGAACAGCATTTTCGCTGCGAAACCCTGCTGCGGAAAGCTCTTTGCGAATTTCCGTTTGCTCGGCTTCGGTAGAGGGCATCATGGGCGATGCGAGAGCCTTGGCAGTCTTCATGAATATTTTGAAGATACCGCCTTTTGAATCCGTGGATTCTGTCTCAGCAGTTGTATCTTTAATGGAAAGTTTTTTTAATCGATCAGTCTGCTCGTTTTTGCTTGTAGCGGAAAATAAAGTCAGCAAACTCCAAATACCAACACCCACAAGGATAGCAAGAAGCAAAGGGATCAGATCCTGCATGAATTCGGGTATTACCATTTTACTCTCCTTTCTATACCTTGATGTCGACGATTTTTTTAATGGTGATTGCACCTAATATCTGCCCAATGACCAAGCCGGCAAGCATTTTTCGGCCTATTTCGGTAGTCCAAAGAGGCTCGATATATTCTGGATTGCTGATGCGTAAATAAATAAACAAAGCCACCGGCAAAGCTAATAGCACGGTTCCACTCATGCGACCTTCGCCTGTAAGCGCAGCTACCTGGCCTAGAATTTTAAATCTTTCGCGAACGATGTAACCAATTTTATCGAGGATTTCAGCAAGGTCGCCACCGGTTTGCTTTTGAATCGCAACAGAGGTTGCAAAAAACTTGAGGTCAAGGCTGGGCACGCGGTTGCACATCTCCTTCAAGGTTTCTTCAACAGGCATGCCAAGTTTCTGCCTTTCATAGGCTTTGCTAAATTCAACGCCAATGGGTTCGAGCATCTCTTGGCCGATCACCTGTAATCCAGCAGCAAGGCTTTGGCCGGATCGAAGCGCGCGCGCAAGTAATTCCAAGGCTTCAGGAAACTGTTCTGAGAATTTTTGCAACCTTGCGTTGCGCTTTTGATACAGCCAAACCCAGGGCAATACCATCAAAGGGATGGAAACAAGCGCAACATACCCGGGCAGGCCGGCAGCCATCTGGAGCCCGATTCCGGACAAACCCAGCATGATTGAAATACTGATCAGGGTGGATGGGGGTATATTGCAATCGGCTTGCTCGAAGATTTTTTCGACGGAAATCATTCTGGGCATGAAAGCTTGGATAAGCGAATTGCGGTCGGTTTCCGTGTAGGTTTTACGAAGTAGATCGGTTTGTATGCTTTCTTCGCGGGTGATCTTTCCTGCAAGCACATCAAGTCTGCTTTCCAACGCTTTGTTGGGTTCTTTGGTGGAAAACATGAATATTGCCATCACCAATGCAGCGACTGCTAAGAATGCCAGAATAGCGATGATGTAAATTTCCAAGGTATGAATCCCTAATCCTTAAGTAGAACGCGCTCTTGAAATAGATTGGGGGGAAACTTAACCCCTGCTGCCTCTAATCTGGGTACAAAACTTGGCCTTACGCCCGTTGCTTCAAACTGCCCGAAAGCCCTGCCATTCGCATCGCAACCTTGTTGCTTGTAAAGGAAAATATCCTGCATGATGATCATGTCTTGTTCCATGTTCATCACTTCGGTGATGTGGGTGATTTTTCTGGGCCCACCCTGCAACCTGTTCGCCTGGATGATCAGGTCGACTGCGGAGGAAATCTGCTGGCGCATGGCTTTGATGGGTAGTTCCAAACCAGCCATCATGACCAAGGTTTCGATACGGGCCTGGGCATCCCTAGGGGCATTGGCGTGAATGGTGGTCATGGAGCCTGCATGGCCGGTGTTCATGGCTTGAAGCATGTCGAGAGTTTCGCCACCCCTGCATTCGCCGATGATCACTCGCTCTGGTCGCATACGAAGGGCATTACGAACAAGGTCACGAGCGGTGATGGCGCCCTTGCCTTCGATGTTTGGGGGCCTGGTTTCAAGCCTTACAATATGTTCCTGCTGAAGTTGAAGTTCAGCGGCATCTTCGATGGTGATAACGCGTTCTTCATTTCCAATGAAGCTGGAAAGTGAATTCAAGAGTGTGGTTTTACCCGAACCAGTACCACCTGAAATAATCACATTAAGTCTTGCTTTGATGCATGCCTCAAGAAATACCGCCATTTCTGGAGTGAGGGCATTATAGCTTAACAAGTCTGCCATCATGAGGGGCTTGGTGCCAAAGCGCCTGATACTTACGGTTGCGCCATCGAGAGCCAAGGGGGCGATGATTGCATTAAAGCGCGAGCCATCAGGCAGGCGGGCATCAACCATGGGGGAGGTTTCATCAACTCGCCTTCCCATTTTGGAAACAATGCGATCAATGATTTGAAGCAGATGGTCGTTGTCGCGGAACTTGACTTCGGAAAGGGTCATCTTGCCTTTTCGTTCGACAAAGATCTTATGTGGGCCATTGATAAGAATATCACTGATGGTGGAATCTTTTAAAAGAAGCTCCAAGGGCCCGAGCCCTAGGGTTTCGTCCAGAACCTCATCAATCAATCTTTCTTTTTCAACCCTGTTGAGCAGGGGGTTTTCGGTATCGCAAAGCCGTTCAACAACAACACGGATTTCCTTGCGCAGTGTGTCGCCTGCAAGTTCACTTACCTTGGAAAGATCAAGTTTGTCAACGAGTTTTCCATGAATGAGCTGTTTGAGTTCATCAAATGATTTACCTTGGCCGATGTTGGATGCCGAGCCACCCAATCCTGCTGTAAGTCCTGATAATCCCCGCTGAAGTCTAGACATTATGTTTTCTCATTAAGGTTTGCTGGTGAACAAGGAGTGCCAAAAAGACTTGGCTCCTTTGTTTGCTTTAGTTTTGCTGCATATTTCATCAGCAAAGTCGTTGAAGTTATGTTGGATCTTGCTTACAGGTGCGCTTTTCACCATGGGGGTTCCAGAGTTTCGCGACTCCATCATCACCTTATGATCGTTGGGTACTTCCCAGAAAAAAGGCCTGCCTAGAAGTTCAACTGCTTTTTCGCGGGTGATATCGGTAACCATCCCAACCCTATTGAGCACTAATTTAACCTTGTGGGCAAGTCTGCCATCTGCATCCAAGGTGGAAAGCAGGCGGATGGTGTTGCGAATGCTGGTGATTTCCAATTGAACCACCAGGAAAATAAAATCTGACATTGCCAACGCGCATATATCCGTAGGGCGAAGGCTCTTGCTTAAATCCAGAATCAAATGCGTATGGCATGCCGCCAGCAGGGAGATGATTCGTTTTAAATGTTCATCCGTGATCATGGTTGCATCGCTGACATTAAGCGGGTGTGGCAAAAGCGCCAGCCCTGTCGAATGCTTGCTTAACGATCGGTTTAAAAAAGTCATATCCAGCTTATCAATGTTTTCAACAAGGTCGCTAAGTGTGTAATCTGCAATCAGGTCGAGAGCAATATCTGCATCGCCCAAGGCAAGATCAAGATCCACAAGCACGACTTTATTATGGGGATCAGCAGCAAGAGTAGCTGCAATATTAACGCTCAGGCTGGTGCAACCCACCCCGCCCCGCGAGCCAAGAAAAGAGATGATCAAGGTCTTTTCTTTTTTATTGATCCCAATCGCTGGCGATTGTTGTGACTTTCCAGTTTTTTCCAGTTTTCGAAGTGCTTCAGAGAGGGTATCAACGCCAAAAGGCATGGTTAGAAATTCCTTGGCGCCCGCCCTAAGGGCCTTTAATATTGCCTGCCCATCGTCTCGTTTGCTGATTGCAAGAATACCTACGTTAGGCATTTCTTGTGCAAGCCTTTCGATTGCCCTGCATGCTTTGTCCAAATCAGCATCAATTGCAACTACAACAACATGGGGTACAGTCTGGTTGGCAATAACCTCTTGCAGGAACTCGTACTTGGAGCATTCGGCTTGCAACCATACGTAGGGAATTTGAGTGAACATACTGCGTAACGCTTCGTGCCCCTTGTCTGGGGGATTCATAATGACCAATCTGAGAAGATTGTCTTCTGAATTTGTTTTGTTGTTTAGATCAGACTCAGCCATGATTCAATTGCCCGTAGTAATATTGATAAATACTTAAAAAGCTTACAATCTATTTTACCGGAGAAAGCATCTGCAATGATGATGATTTATTTTTAGATTCGGAATTATTCGAACTTACCTGTCCGGGTAACACTTTGATTGGTAATGAACTTCTGCTGTTTTTAATCGGAACAATCGGTACTTCCCTGACTTTCTCAAAATTGGAAACTTCTGGAACAGGTATTGAAACAGGAAGTGGTACTGGCTGGGTTTCGATTTTAGGAAGCTCTTTGGGCTTAACATTTTCTTGCGTTCGGGTGGGGAAAATCAAATTTCCTGGAACCCTGGATTCACCCGATTCAGCATCCAAAGGCTTGGCATTTTTAAATGCTGGGGTGTACCTGCGATCTTGAATCACTTTTCTTGGGCCACGGGGTGCTTCCAAAATCCCTTCTAAAAAGAGTTCGAAATCATCAGGGCTGCGGGTTTCCTGCCCAGGAAGCAACTTAGGCAACTGATCACAAGATTGTGGATCAACCAGATAAGGGGTGACCAAAATCACCACTTCTTGTTCGGTTTCCGTGTATTCCTTGGTGCTGAATAAAACACCCAGGAAAGGAAGATCACCAAGCACTGGTACTTTATTCACAATGCCACGGGTTTCATTTTGAATCAGACCCCCGATAACAAAAGTCTGGCCTGTTTCCATCTCAACTGTTGCATTTACCTGTTTATCATCAAACCCGGTTACGAATCCAAAAGAGGTTTGAATTCCAAAAGCAGAGTTTGGGGTTCGAACTCTAGGATTAACGGTAAGTTGAATTTTGCCATTGCCTAAAACGATGGGAAGAAAGCTAAGAGTGGTGCCAATGGTTTGAAAAGCAGCACCAGGCCCGTTGACACCGGATGCCCCACTAAGCACCGCTTGTTCGCCACCCACTTGGAAGAAGGCTTGTTTACCACTGGAGGTGGTAAGTTTGGGTTCGGCCAGAAGTTTGGAAGCACTTTCATTGCGCAGCGCCTGAAGGAAACCAAGGAAGCCGCTATTGGAATTTAAAACACCGAAGGGGATATTCGCAGCAGCAGTGGCACTTGAAACAAAACCATTGGCAGCGAGTGTAGAACCTTGTGAAGTCCCTGAAGCCAAACCTGCACCTAAAGCAGTAGGTTGGGCGGCAAGGCCATTTAAGGTGCTACCGATAAAGGAACTATTGCGGGAACTAAGAAAGTTGAAACCCAGTTGTCTGAATTCTGAACGGGAAACTTGCGCAACGACAACATCTAATTGAACTTGTTGCACCCCTGCAACCCTAAGTGCATTGATTACTTTTTGTGAAGTTCTGGGCGCTGCTTGTGCAGACTGTGTAGTTGCAGCAGCATTGGGATCAATTGGCATAGTTCCTGGTGTGTTTCCTGTAGGATTTGTTTGTCCAGGATTTGTTTGTGTTGGGCTGCTTTGCGATAGGGCATCAAATAATGCTGGGTCAACAATATTGCCTGCAATGGAAAGAATCATGCTGATATCTTCAGCACGGGAAACATAACCAGAAAGTATTACTGCATCCCTGGTGATAGGAATTACTTGGATGTTAGAATTGGGTACTGCATCCTTGATAACTTTTTTGAGGTAATCAAGATCAAAGGTGGTGGCCGGAGGTGCCCCGGTTTTCACAGCTTGTTTTTCTGCTTCGCTGTTTAATCTTAACTTAAGCCCTGTCACAACTTTTGAGGAAACAGAAACAATCTTTTTATCCTTTGCATCACTTAGATCATATGTTGGGCCTTCTTTTTCTTTATCCTGATAAGTGTGGTCAACCACTTTACTCGCAAGGTGGAGAATAGTGCGCATATCATCATATGAGTTGACTACACCATTTATAAAAACGGAATCACTTGTTATAAGACTCACCTCGACTGTCGTAGTGGGCACTGCCAGAGCTAATACTTTTTTCAAATGAACCAAGTCAATCGTGGTTTTTTCCAAAAATTTAACGTTTGTTGCTGGTGTTTGTTGGCGCATGATAAAAATCGAAAGTTCTTCTTTTCCTTCATCCGTTGAAATCAGTTCCAATGTTGCAACGCCTTCTGCCAAACCCTTTAGATAAATAGATGTTGGGTCATTTAATACATCTTTGACTTCCAAGATTTTGTTATCAAAAGTGCGGGCAAGCTTGATCTGCTTTTTGCTCTTCATCTGAATCTTGATGGTGAAATCAATTGGAATTGCGTAATCAGGTGCCTTTACCAAAGGCGGGGCATCCTGACCGAATAAGGATGCTATACTGCAAGCTAGTACGATTATGCTCATGCAAGCTTGCAGGCTTTTAGCTAGGTAGTAATTTCTGTATGGCATCCTTGCAACCTCTTCAAACAAGCTGGCGATTCCATTCGCCAAAAATTATTAGTCCCCGCAACCATCCCTGACTATTGCTTTACCTTCTCAGGCGCATCTACCGGAACCTCAAGTGACTGTTCAACAGCATTGGTGTTCCGAATGTTTTTAAACACCGTGCGCCATTTACCTTTTTCGTATTCTTCAAATTCAACTGAATTATCGTTGGTGATATTTTCCTTGGCATCTTTAGTGTTGAAGATTACAAGGGTGTGTTTGTTTTCGTTACCACCAAAAATACTGGGTTTGGTTTTCTTTTTCTCAGGTTCGTTCTTTAACAAACTTTCGTTCTTCATATCCTCAAACAGCTTTGCATTCTTGATATTCAGCTTTTCATTATCATCCTTGGCCCTGGCGGAAAGTTTGATTTCGCCTATCGATTTCCACATTGCCAAGATCTGTGCTTCGTCGGGGGTGACTTCAAGTGTCACGGTATTTTCAACGATGGAATGGCGCACATCACCTTGCTTTTCATTAATGGTGGATTTATCGCCCACAGCCATAACCCGGATGTTTTCCAAAACAGTTTCTGTTTCGATGTTGTTGTTGGGTAGGCGCTTGGTGCCAATCAGATCTACCGTAGAGCCTGGTAGAATAAACCCGCCCGCAAGGGATTCAGCATTAACGGTAAGGCCAAATAGCCTTTTACCCTTTTCAATCTGGTCGGTAAGGTAGTGTTGATTGGGGCCAAGAAGGTCATCCGAGGTGACAAAAGATTGCTCATACAGATTCTTATTAAGGCTTTTGTCTTTAATCAGATCAAAGGAAGTCAAAATCTTGGGAGGAAGATTAAGTTCAGGCACAGCTACAATTTCGAAGTACTTCTGAGGATCAGAAATCTTTTCGCGGAAAGGTACCTTGCTTTTAGTCCTAAGAACTTCCACCATTTTTGGACCTTGATTCCCTTTATTATAAGTCATCGCCAAGTAGGCTGCGGCCAAGCCGCAAAAAACCGCCATACCAAGCGCCAACATTCTAGGATTCATCGTTTCAAGCCTCTCTGTCGCTGAGGCACCGAAGAAATCCCGAGTGGCAAGCCCTACAATCGGACTATCCCTCATATATTTCATCGGCACAAAAGCATGACCAGCTTTAAGATTTATCGATTATAACGAAAATATCGATAATTCATGCTAGCCTTGGGTAAACAAGCAAAGATAGGAAGTCTTGTTTGCTATTAATTAGCATCTTGCGAAGGGAACCGCAGCGCAATCGTTGGCTGCACACTTATACTTTAGCTTATTTTTTAAGAAAAGCTAATTATTGAATGGGATAAACAGGCAAAGGGGTATGTAAATAGAGGTGCAGGTAAGCCAGATAGCCTAGAAACCCAAGGCAAAGAGGGATGCCATAAGGCAGTAGATGCATCCTTGGCTTGCGAGCAGCGGCTTTTTGTTCTGTTTCGTCCACGCTTTTGGTCGCGAGGTCCGAAAGGATTTCGCGGGTATTCAATAAGTTGGTTGCGATTTGTTTTTTAAAGAGAATCATAAAGAAAGCAATAATGCCCCCGATGATTGCGCCCCAGCAAAAAGCAATCAATACGATATATTGGGCCTGACCAAAAGAGTAGTAGGCACCAACCCAGGCGCCAAAACCCATTTGCATTTTAACATCTCCAGCCCCCATTCCACCGATTGCGTAAACCGGAAATATAAGGGCAAAGCCTAAAATGGTGGCAGTTAGACTGCCACCGATTCCACCGATACCCGATTCAGGAAGGATTTGAAAAGTATTCAGCAATCCAAGAATCCAACCTGAAATGATTAAAGGAAAAGTAAGTGCGTTGGGAACCTTGAGTTTCCAGCCATCGATGATTGCAGCAATGATCATTGCAAGGCTAACCACAGCGATAGGCCAGATGTTCCAGGTAAAATCCATCACTCACCCCCCGAAAAGAATTCTTAACTAAAGCGACTTACTGAATGGCCGAGGCTGTGGCAGTAAAAACAGAACTTGTTTTTTCACCAAGAGTTTGGATCGCAGCGATCGAAACCACAATAATAAGTGCAACCATGACAGCATATTCTACTGCAGTAGGGCCGTCTTCGCTTTTGAAAAACTTGACCAACTTTTCGCGTAAATTTCTCATGACAAAACTCCTGTGGAGAAAGAGGAAACCGAAGAAAAAGGCGAAAGAAACAGTGAATCACAAATAATACATAATGATCTTAAACTACTATTACTGTCTTTTAAAAAACGCCCCTTTAATGTAGGGGCGCTTTTTTATCACGCCCTAGTTGTAAATCACATTCCCACAAAAGGGGGATTTTTAACTAGCTTGCGGTTGTCGCGGTGGTAATCGCAGTTGCAGTAGAACTGAAGGTACTGCTTACTTTGGTGCCAAGGGTGGTGATCGCAGCAATCGATACCACGATAATCAGAGCCACCATAACAGCGTATTCAACTGCTGTTGGGCCATCTTCACTCTTCAAAAACTTGACCAACTTTTCGCGCAGAGTATTCATCGTAAACTCCTTAAAAATGTAATGAAACCAAGTGGGGGGAAAAAACTTTTTGATTAATCAGGTGCCACAAATCCCTGTTAAATCAGTTTATCAGTGCTTTAGGATCGTGCTTGATCATCTTCTGATAACTAAACCTAGATTTTTATTTAAGCTCAGTCAAATAATTATACGGATAATTTTGGGAAATTTTTAAAATTAGCTTGGATACCCTGCTTTAGAAAGCTCATTTTACTCGATTTAAAAGGCACTCTTGATTCGAAAAGCATTGAAATAACTGTGTTTTTTAACTTGCGGTAGTCGTGGTGATTTTGGATGCGGTAGTGGAAAAGGTGCTGCTTACCTTGCTTCCCAGGGCGGTGACCGCAGCGATTGAAACCACGATAATAAGGGCTACCATAACGGCATATTCAACCGCGGTGGGGCCGTTTTCATGATTCAAAAAAGCAATCACTTTTCTCTGAATGTTGCTGATTTTAGGATCTTTTTCGAGGTGCTTTGAGTGATTATATCACAAATAGAGTATTTTATTAACCACGAAAGATAGTGCATTCAACGGGTAAAGATTAATTAATCCAACTTTTAATTATCAGGGTATAAGCCAAATAGAATGGGTATGTCCCGAAAAAACAGGTTTTAAAGCAGGAGTAGCACATTGGAACAACTTTTCCAAGGGGCAATCCTTGGGTATTATTGCAATTTGAACCCCTTGTTTTTGTAATTCCAAAAGAAGTAGGTCAGGAGCATTCCTTTCCAAATACATGGTTTTCGTAATCCAACTGCCATCTTTGGCACCATCACGGAAAGCATGGATTTCGCAACGGTCATCCTGAAAAACTTTCCATTTTGGGGAATAGAAAATCAAGAAGCCCCCATCGTTCAATTCATTGTAGATTTTGGTTCCCTCACCGAATTCCAATGCCATCTGTTGCATCGGTTCAATAAGATCCACAGGCCATCTTTTGGGATTAAGCTGATCTTGATGTCTGCTAAAAACAGAAGTTATTAACAACCCAGCAACAATTAGTGTTAATCCCGTCATCATTTTTATGGAAGGCTTGGCGGGTTGACGGATAATCCAGTCCTCTCTCACTTTGTGCGAATTTACAAGATCAAGCCAGATTTCTTCAAACATCACTGCCGCGATGCTGATGAAGATGGGGGCATTGCGTGCACGTTGCATCGCCAAGAAAAACCATGCCCAAACACTTGCAGTAATTCCTAGATGTTGTGCGCCTTTGCCAGACAAGAAAAAAAACATGGTTATTGCAGCAAATGCTGCGTAAGCGCCCAACATATAAAAGTCGAATAATTTGGGTGCAGCATGTTCAATAATGTAACTTGAGAGATCAAGTTTAAACCATATTTTCAGCCATTCTTCATACATCCCTATTCCGAAAGGCGAGATGCAAGGCGCGAGCAGCCATAAAATACCTGCTGTGCCAAGGGTTAAAAGATTTTTAAAATCATTGATGGGGCCTTTTGAAAAGAAGTATTGCACACTCCAAGTACAAATCGCCAGACCCAGGATTGAAATGCCTCCCAGATATCCGCCATGGCAGTTGGCCCAAAATACAGCCAAGGGGAAACACCACAATAGCCACGATACCTTTGCCCTGCGGTTTTCAAAATCGAGAATAAAATAAGCAAGCATTGTGATGCCTAGATAGTTCACCAGCAAAGGCCTTGCGAGGAAATGGATTGCACCTATCTTTAAAACCAATGCCGCCAGGAACCAAACTAGTATGGGGTGCATGCCAGCTATAAACCATCTGCGTGCCAGGATGGAAATCCAAGTTGCGATTATCAGCGATGTAATGATTTTCATCGAGGCAAAGCCTCCGATGCGATAGGTGAAGGCCATTAAGATTTCTGCAAGCCATTGGGTCGGAATCCAGGTTGATTCTGATTGGGAGAATGGGTCGGTACGAAGGATCTGGTGATGATCAATCATCCATTCGCCAGCGCGTATATGCCAGAAGGTTCCTGGATCGTTTAAAAACCAGAATGGAATAACCAACGCCATGCTGAGGAAGGTGAATAGAAAGATGCCAGGCCAGGTGTTGGTGCAGCGTTGTAGAAAAGGGATCATTTGGGAAGGGACCTGATCCATTCGGAAAACAATTCGACCGCCTGTTTATCAATCATATTTCTGCTGATTTGAGGCATCTGGCCCGTACCCACGATGGAAATACGATGCAGGAGAACCGATCGTTCTGGGTCGCCTGGCGC
>CAZYAY010000051.1:0-22737 GCA_964646215.1 uncultured Candidatus Kuenenia sp.
CCCAGACTGCCGTCATCTGGTGGAAACGGAGTGCTAGAGACAAACATTTCAGGAAGAGGGGTGGAAGATAGATATTCTCCCGGGCATATTTCAACTGTACCCCCAGGCTTTTTCCACAGCAATTTTACAAACGCAGGCTGCACAACCTTGGGCTTTTTATTATCGTTAACACCTTGTTTTGCTTTAGTGAATTCCAATCTTAGAGAGTAAGAACGGCCTGAAATCAGATAGATGCTCCCTTTATATTCAGTGTCTTTCCCAGATTTGACCCACGCATCAATAAGCGGTGTGTTTTTATCATTTACCCACAAACGAACTGCATGGCTCGCATGAATAACAAATTCATAATAGCCCGTCTCCGGGGCATGAATCGCACCTGTCCAGCGCAGAGTGAATTCCCCAGGCTCCATCTTTCCTGGAATGGGGCTTTCATCTTTGAAGTCAAAATCCACCTCGGCATCGATGCGAGATTCAGCAAGATCGCCATTGTTAAAGTTTCTGGTTTTAAAATATTCGCCGCGAATGCCTTTGGTTTTATCTGAAGAAATCGCAGTTGGCCTAAAACTCCCGATAAGATCCATCATGCTGTTGCGGTATTGCCTTACGGTCAACCTGCTCAATTCAATTCTTGCGGGACGGTTTCTTTCGCGGGCAATGGAAGAATAAAAAGCATCATGAATATAACTACCCACCGCAAGGGCGCTCGCCTCGGGCAGGCTTCCCGGGTCTTCCTTGGGCATCGTCTCTTCAATGATTTTTGCAAGTTGATTGGGAGTAAGATCCCCCGAAAGTGGCTTGTTATATTTACCCTTGACCCCCTCCCCTTTTTGGCCATGGCAGGAAAGACATTTGGCCTCGTAAATCTTCTGGCCCTCAGGCGCCCCTTGCACCATCCCTGATTGCATCGCAACCAAAAGCAAAATGGGGTTTAATCCAAGTAATAAGAGTTGGCGGAAATTAGGTTTCATATTGATAAGTTCTGTTCAACACAAGTTGGCTGGCACATCAATCATTCTATTTAAATTAATCGGAAGTTAAAAGAACAAGATAAAATCATTTAGCCAGAGATTAACAAATGATGAGCGAACGCCAATGCCTATACAGTTGACTTTAACAATAATCCGAGTTAAAGTAATTTAATTATTGAATCCCTCCTGCCTGCAGAGTTTTTGACCATATAAACACCCTCACCAATGATTCAGGCTCAACATGATGCCGAATTTAAACTTTCTTAGAATCAAATTTGCCTGCCTCCTAATTCTAGCCAGTGGCACTTGGAGCATAGCTGAAGTTGCAATCAATCAAAACAAAGAGGGATCATCGCCTTTAAGGCTGACAATCGATAAAGCAGTTCAAGAATCTTGGAAGAAAGAAAAAATCAAGGCGGAAGGGAGATGCGATGACTCAACCTTTTTGCGAAGGATCTATCTCGACCTTTTAGGAACCATCCCGGATTATGATGAAGCCAGAAAGTTTCTCGCAGATCAAGATGAAAAGAAACGCGACAAATTAATCGAGCGTTTGCTAAACCATGAACAATTTTCACAGCATCAAACAACGCTATGGGATTTAACCTTATTTGGCCGCAACCCTCCAAACCAGGAGGCAACACGAAACCGGACCTTGTTCAAACAATGGCTTGGAGAAAAATTCACAAAGAACGAACCCTTCGACCTATGGGTTCGCGATTTGATACTTGCAGAACAAGAAGGCTCTGAACTTTACTACGCACAATTCAACAACAAACCAGAAGACCTTACGGAATCGTTCAGCCGAATTTTCCTAGGCACTCAAATCCAATGTGCCCGATGCCACGATCACCCTTTCAACGAGTTGTTACAAAAAGATTTCTATGGAATGACAGGATTCTTTGTCAGACTGGTGGTGATGGATCAAGGATCATCAGGAACGGGTGAAAAGCAATTGAAGAAATTCAAAATAGGCGAAAAGAATAGCGGGGAAGTGTTGTTTTCTGGGAATCAAAAAGAGTTGAAGCCGGGTAAAAAAGGTGAGCCTGTAAAACCAAAGTTCCTTTCAGGCGCACTGCTTGAAGAGCCATCCCTACCAGCGGACTATAAAGAACCAGAATTCAAGAGTGGCACGAAATCCATGCCAAAGCCTCAATTTTCACGCAAAGAAAAACTGGCACAATGGGCAACTGCACCATCCAACCCATTCTTCGCCAGGGCAGCGGCCAATCGGATATGGAGCCAATTCATGGGCCGGGGTATAGTTCATCCCATCGACAATTTCGGCTCCGAAAACAAACCCACCCTACCCGATCTTTTGGATACGCTCACCGAACAATTCATCGCACATCAATTCGACACGAAATGGCTGATACGGGAAATAGTCAGTAGTGAGACTTATCAACTCGGAAGCAAGGGCGAGAATAAAGAATCTCTTCCCAAACATTTTGAGCGCGCGCGCATAAGGCCTCTTTCTGCTGAAGAAATCTTAACAGTCATGAAGGTAGCTGGTGGTGACATCGGGCAGAAAAGCGATGGCTCTACAGGCGAATATTTCCGCAGATACTTTGGAGAACCCACGAACGGCCTGGGCGATTTCCAAGGCAGCCTTAGCGAGCATCTATTCCTCAACAACAGCAGCAATGTGCGTGCCTTCATCAGCCGTAAAAAAGGCAACCTTGCCGACACCATAAATCTTTCCAAGGAACCTTGGGAGCAACGCATTGATCAAATGTTTCTGTCAGTTTTAACCCGGTTGCCAAAAGAATCGGAAAGAGCAAAGTTCGCAGTCTATTTGCAAAGCGAACCAAAATCCGAAAACTTGGTCGAAGAAGCGATCTGGGTGCTTATGAACATGAGCGAGTTTCGTTTTAACCACTAACCTATTGATCACTGGCAATAAAATGAACAATCTTAACAAGAATGGTGAATGCAAAAAGAGCGAACATTTATCGCGAAGGGCCTTGCTGAAAGGTTCTCTCGCAACCGGTGCAGGCGCCACCATCCCTAACTGGGGCGGGCTTTTCCATTCTCAAAGCATCGCTTCGATGGCGCAAAAACTTGGCAAACGCTGCATCCTACTTTGGATGAATGGCGGGGCAAGCCAAATCGATACTTTTGATATGAAGCCAGGTAAACCCACCGCAGGGCCATTCCGAGAAATCCAATCAAAACTGCCTGGCTACAAAGTTTGCGAATACCTTCCCAAAATTGCTCAACAGGTCGACAAATTAGGAATCATTCGCAGCATGCGTACCGCTTCCCCTGATCATCCAGATGGCATCTACCACATGCACACCTGCTACAAACAATCTGAACGAATGCCGCATCCAGAACTGGGAGCCATGATCGCAAAATACCTCGGCCAAACTGATGCAGACCTTCCCAGCTTTGTGCGCATGGGCCCGACCGGGAACGCTGGATCTGGCTATCTGGGGCCTCGTTACGAACCCTTCGGAATCGAACGCAATGGTAATATGCCCTACTTCACCAGCCCTTATTTACCCTCAGCGAACGAAGCCAGGCGTAATGATTTACTCCGCTTCATGGAAGCCGAACACAAAAAAGAAAACCTCGCTGACGCCTACGAAAGCCATCGTGTCGCCAAAGAGAGAGCTTGGCGATTGCTGAAAGCAAAGTCGTTATTCGATACTACAAAGGAATGGCCAAAACATCAGGAATTATACGGAGCAAGTGATTTTGGAAGAGGCTGCTTTCTCGCACGAAAGCTTACAGAAGCCGGAGTGCCCTTTGTCGAAATCGGACAAGACAACTACGATAGCCACGCCGATAATTTTGTCTGCCATAAGGCAAACATGCAGATACTTGATCCTGCTTGGTCGGGGTTGCTGATCGATTTGGAACGCACGGGGCAATTGCAAAACACATTGGTCGTATGGATGGGCGAAGTAGGTCGCACGCCACAAATCAATAACCGCGCTGGGCGTGACCATTTCATCCGAGGCTGGACTATCGTACTGGCAGGTGGGGGGATAAAAGGTGGAGTTGTTTATGGATCAACGGATGCAGAAGGCCGTGATGTGTCGACAAACCCCGTAAGCGAAGGTGATTTATTCGCAACGATTTATACCGCACTGGGAGTTAACCCACGCACAAAACATTTCGTGGGGACTAGACCGATTTGGGCCACACCTGAAGGATCCAAACCCATCAAGGAACTTCTGCTATGAAAGGCAATGGAGCAAATAAAAGTGTGAACTTCGAGAAAGCCAAGTTGCTTTGGTCTTTCACCTGGGATGCAGATTGGGTTTCAGCAATAAGTTTCATAGGCTCTAAACACGTTGCTGCGGGCAATAACCTTGGTGAAATCCTAATATGGGAGCTTCCCGAAAAACCCGAACCGTTGGGCGAGCCCAGTTCCGAGAAAAACAAACCGGCCGACAAGTCGGAACGGCCGCTTTATCTCTCACCCAAACCAACCAGGCAAATGGTGGGGCATAACAACATCATTAATCGATTGTTGTGCGCAGAAAATCGATGGCTGATTAGCGCAAGTAATGATCACACGGTAAGATATTGGGATATGCATTCAAAACCAACGGGCACGGCCAAGCATGTATTAAATGCCCGCAACATTGAAGAAGGAACCCGCAACAAAAATTCAGGCAGAAAACCCCCTCTTCCATTAGAGGCGGAAGTTCAAACCCAAAATGCCACAAAAACTATTGAAGGCAAAGAATGGATAACAGGCTTCTCCTTGAGTCATGATGAATCCACGCTGATCACAGGGGACGATGCTGGGCAGGTGGTGGTATACGATCGAAAAACGGGGACTGAAAAAAAGCGCTGGCAAGTAAAAGGATGGGCCTTTGCAGTTGCGATCTCGCCTGATTTAAAACAGTCTTTGGTGTCTGAAAGGTATCCACTGGTGTTTGATTCAGGCAGGCATACCGCAGTAAAACTCTGGGATATTTCAACTACAACAGTTCAACAAGACTTAAGCAAGGAATACAAGGACATGCAAATCGCCTCCGCGGCTTACTCAGCGGACGGTAAAACCCTGGCAATTGGAAGAGGTGGCGAAGGCGATGGTAAAATATTCTTGATAGATCCATCGACAGGCAAAAAAATCCGCGACCTTTCTCCAATACACCAGTATGGAGTCACCGATCTTTGCTTTCATCCTGATGATAAACACCTGGCTTCCACTGGAAGAGATACAGTCGTGCGCATTTGGAATATTGCAGACGGAAAGATGATGAAAGAACTCGGCAAACCAAGGGGCGGACAATTCAAAGACTGGTTTCATGCCCTGTCATTTTCACCCGATGGAACCCGAATTGCGGTTGCAGATATGGCAGGCTACATCCATGTCTGGGAATTCGGGACAGAAAACATCTGATTAAAATCAAACGATTTTTGATTGCGAATGAACTCAAGACTTAAAATTGGGGGGCAGAATCGCTCCGGTCAAATTGCATTCAGAGAAGTCTGCCTGACCTAATTTAACACCGGAAAGGTTTGCACCGGAAAGATTCGCCTTATAGAAATTAGCGCGGGTAAGATCAGCATTGGAAAGATCAGCACCGGTCATATTGGCATTGGAAAAGTTGGCGCCCACGAGAGTCGCACCTTTCATTTTCGAATTAACCAGAATCGTCTGCATCATCTTGGAGCCAAAAAGGTTGGCATCAACAAAGTTGCTTCCGGTTAAATCAGCTTTGGAAAAATTAGTCTCAAACAAAATCGCCTGCTGAAAATTAGTGTTGACCAATAACGCCCCAACAAGGCTGGTGTTGGAAAGATCCTGCATCGAAAAATCTTTATTGGAAAGGTCGGTTCTATCTGATGCCATTTTTTGAAACTTCCTATCAGAGCGACAAACTAAATTTTAATAATAAATGTAATTATCTGGAAGTAATGGATTCTAGCAAGGGCATTCGTTGTTATTTATTCGCATCTGAGGTGATTAGAATCAGATTAGCCCAATGTTTTTCGCTTCTTGCAACACCTTCAAACCATCAGGGCAAAACTTTTCAACAGCTATTCGTTTCTCCAACTCCACCAAACTCACGAACTCGCCGCACACCACTTCTTCCTTCTGCAAAACAAAAGGCCCCTCGTTAATACACCGGTAAACGTTTGCAAAAACAATGGTTTGATCATCTTCATATCGAAATGGGAACAAGAATTGTGGCAGCACTGATATTCCCAGTTCTTCAAACCCTTCCCGCCTGGCCCCTGTTTCAAAATCCTCTCCTGCCGCAACAACTCCGCCCGCACAAACATCCCAATGCGAAGGAAAAACATCCTTGGTGGAAGTTCTTAAGTGAATGAAAATTTCCCCACTTTTGTTAAATACAAGAATATAAACACAGCGATGTGGCAGGCGATCCCTGCGCATTTCTCGCCTGGTAGCAACCCCCACCACCTCACCTTCAAGGTTCAGAATGTCCACCATTTCCTGATTCATATCCCTACTTTCCCAATTGGGTTGCCAAATCTTCAACCTCGGCGACCATGCGATCCAACAGCTTCAATCCCAATTCCCAGAATCCTGGGTCGTTCAAATCAATATTCATCCTTGCAAGCAAATCCACGGGAGATTCGGAACCGCCACGCGATAATAAATCCATGTACTTGGGAACAAATGACTCTTCCTCCTGCTCATACTTTTGCACCAAGGCAAGAACCAGCAGTTCACCAAAGGAATAAGCATAACAATAAAACGGCACATGAACAAAATGGCCGATATAAGACCACCAATAGCCGTAGTTTTCAGAAAGATTAACCGAGTCGCCAAACATCGGCTGGTTGGCTTCCGTCCAGAGAGTGTTGAATCTTTCAGAGGAAAGCTCGCCCTCCTCTTTTCGAGCCTTGTGCATTTTCTGTTCGAACCGTGTGAGAACAACCTGCCTGAAGACCGTTGCGAAACTATCTTCAATTTTGCCACAAAGCAGTGCCAGCCTGACTTTAGGTTCTTGATACTTTTCAAGGAGTTTTTTAAAGACAAGCATTTCACCAAAGACACTGGCGGTTTCAGCGGTGGTAAGCGGCGTATCACACTGGAGATAGCCGTTCTTGCGGGAAAGATATTGATGCAACCCATGCCCGAGTTCGTGGGCAAGTGTGGAAACATCACGCATTTTCCCCGTATAACTCATGAGAATATACGGGTGGACTGAAGGTATCGCACTGGAAGAAAAAGCCCCGCCACGCTTACCCTGCCTCAACTCAGCATCAATCCAGTTCGCATCAAAAAACTGATCAATAATCCTGCCGGCCTCGGGCGAAAGCGCATGATAACTCTCGCGCACCAACTTAGAGGCATCCTGCCACAAAACCAAAGGCATATCACCTTGAATCGGAGCATATCGATCGTAATCCTCAAGGGAAGGCAATCCAAGCAAACGCTTTTTTAATTTGTAATAGCGATGAACCGTTGCCCCATGTTTCTCAACCGAATCCATGAGAGCCTGAACCATTTCCGAGGAAGTTTCGTTGGCAAGATGCCTTGATGCCATTGGGGTGGGGAATTTTCTTACCTCACAATCGTTTTGATGATCCAGCACCAAAGTATTGAACAGGTACGAAAGCAATTTGTTTTGCTCTTTCAAACCCTTGGTAATGCCTTCTGCGCCAGCTTTTCGGATGTTCCGATCTGCATCGTAAAGCTTGGCGTTGATTTGTTGAAACGAAAGTTTCTGTTCCACGCCATCCTGGATGAAGGGGTAGGTCATCGAAGCAACAGTTTCGTCAAAAAGCCTTACAAATGCGGACCTACCGGTAAGGGTTTTGACATCCATTACTTTTTCTTCGGGTTCAGAAAGGTAGTGGGGCTTCCAAGCACGCTTTTGCTCTAGAAAGTGGGCATATTTTAAAAGTTGCGGAGTCTTTGCAAGCGCAGTTGCAACATCATCAGGAATTTGAATTAGTTCCAGATCAAAGAAGAGCAGATGCTGGTTGATTTTTGTACGGGTTTCACGAGTCTTTGCCACCAAGGCCCCATGAGAAGCGTCATCCGTCTTGGCAGCATGCACCAGTGATGCATAAATCGCTGGTCGATCCATGATTTCATACAAGGATTCAACCTGCTGGATGGCTTGTAAAAGAAAGGCCGCATCCGTAAGTTTCAGGGTGCTGATCCTGCCTCGATATTTCGTTTCAAATTCTTGTGCCAACTTCTGGGCATCTGAAATATCCTTGTCTAATTTCGGATCAACAATGCTGGAATACAAGTCCTTAAGATCCCAGGCAACACCGTTTGCACCACCAGTATTTTCAATACTCATTTGCGTATTCCTCTATTAATCATTAATTCTCGGTTCTTTATCCCAACTCACCACCCGGACTCCAGGCCCATCATTCAGAATATCAACCAGATGAAGAATGGCTTTCTGCTTATTCACAGGGGAAACAATCTGGGCGGTAATTTCCGTTTCCTTTAATGACTCCTGCTTGGCAGTAGTGAGAGACATCAGCGAAATCACAGGATTTGATTCAAAAAAATTTACAAACATCTCCCTGACGACTGTATCTTTTCCAAAGGTTATCACCACGTTGATTTTGAAATGCAATTCTTCCTCTGAAAATCTCTCAAGATGCAAAACCCAGTTTGAAATTGGCCGGAAAATCAAATGCACCAGTAAGACTGTAAAAGCCCCACTTGAAGCAAAACCCCAATGACCAGCCCCGCATAATGCGCCGATAGCCGCACTGCACCATAGAGTCGCAGCGGTATTCATGCCGCGAATATTAACCCCTTGCTTCAGAATAACACCACCGCCAAGAAACCCAATCCCGCTGATGATATACGATGCAATTCTGGTGGGATCTGCAGTGCCACCACCTTGTTTTTGGAGCAAAAAAGTGAGGGACATAAACAAAGCTGAACCAACGCAAACCAAGGCATTAGTCCTAAGCCCTGCGGGATGTTGCCTAAATTCCCTTTCAAGCCCGATAAGTAACCCAAGGGCCAATGCCGAATAAACATTCACTATAAAATCATAATAATCCATTGATCGTTCTCTGTTCTTCCGATTACCATGCAAAGAAACTAATTTCCCAACTTAATGCTGGCATTAAAACTATTTTTGTTATGATAATGCCTGTTAAGTCATTTGTATCCTAGGAAAGCTATTTAATCGAGGCAGGAAGCAATGGAATGGATTGTCCCTCTGGTCACTTTGACCGGCATGGAAGTTGTTTTAGGAATCGACAATATCATCTTTCTAGCAATTCTTGCGGGGAGACTTCCCAAGGAACAACGGGCTTATGCCAGGCAAATAGGTCTAATTCTCGCATTGGGAACCAGATTATTACTATTATTTAGTATCGCTTGGATATTAAGCCTGCATCAGATTGTTTTCACCCTCCCGGAATGGGCCTTAAAAACAGAAGATGCCAGGGAAATTTCTTGGAAAGATCTCATCCTCCTCGCGGGAGGAATGTTTCTTATAGCCAAGAGCACGTTTGAAATACACCATAAGCTTGAAGGACATCCAGAAGGTCACCCAGAGCATACACCCAGCACCAAAAGCAATTTTGCAATGGTATTAGTACAAATCGCGGTGCTCGATATTGTTTTTTCACTCGACTCGGTGATCACTGCTGTAGGGATGGTACAGGAAGTAAATATCATCATCACCGCCATGGTTCTTACGGTCATGGTGATGATGGCTTTTGCAGGACCAGTTAGCAGCTTTGTTGAAAAGCATCCCACCCTTAAAGTACTGGCGCTTAGTTTTCTAATACTTATCGGGGTGGTTCTGGTTGCGGAAGGAATGGGACAGCACATCGACAAAGCATACATCTACTTCGCAATGGGTTTCGCATTTACCGTGGAAATGATCAACCTGCGGGTGCGGGCCTGATCAATATCACGCTAGAAGCGGTGCAATTCGCTCACGTGCAAGCCTGGCAGCCTGATCTGGATCTTCAACATAGGGATACAGTTCGATAGTCACCCATTCCTTATAACCAATAGCCTTGATGGCATCGATCGCAGCTTTAAAATCAATAGCTCCATCGCCCGGAATAAGGTGATGATGAACGCGGGTATTTGCAATATCCTCGAGATGAAAATGCTTGATATACTTTGCAAGCCTGGGAATGGTGCTGGCAGGATCATCGCCCACACAATACGAATGGCCTATGTCAAAGTTGCATCCAACCATGGGCGACTTGATATGGCCCATGAATTCCAAAAACTGATCTGCTGTTTCAATCAACAAACCAGGCTCGGGCTCTATTAAAAGCAAAACGCCTTCTTTTTCAGCGTGCTCAATCACCGGCTTTAGCATTTCGACAAACAACTTCAACCCTGCATTCCAAGAGGCACCAGCCTCTACTGGACCACCGGGTTCGGTTGTTATGCATGGTGCGCCCAATTCTTTCGCCATCGTCAGACAACGCATGGTGTGATCAATGCGGATCTGGCGGTAATGCTTATCTGGTTCAATCCAAGAAGGGTACCAATAACGCTGTCTGGAATCATTAACCGCATGCATCATGAAGGAATTAATATTGGAAATCGCAAGGTTATTGGATTTAAGCGCATCGCGAATGCCTTGCTTTTGTTCTTCGAGCATGAAGGCAGGCCAGGCATGGGGCACATCCGCCATGATCTCAATCCCTTGATAACCAAGCTTGCCGATTTTTTTGGCAGCATCGTTAAAGGAGAATCGCAAATAAGCATTACTACTAAAAGCCAGCTTCATGATTTTTCTCCGGTTGCTTCGACATAATCTCGAAGCATTTCAAATTGCTGGAAGAAATCATGGTTGGTTTCACCCATTGGCCCCTTGAAGAAGCAAGAAAGATGACGCATGATGCCTGATTCACCCCTGCGTTTTGCAAACAATGCAAACCTCGCAAGATCGATGACCAATGGCGCAGCCAAAACAGAGTCGCATCCCTGCCAAATGAATTGCAGAATCATCGGCGTACCAAGAAACCCTTGATAATGAATATGATTCCAAGCTGTTTTCCAATCATCCATCGATGGAATATATTCGATGGTGACCAAGGTCTGAGGCTTGTAGCCAACGATTGAGGAAATGACCTGGTCCTTGGTTTTGATTTTAGAAGCTTTGTTGGCGGGATCATCAAGGACAATACCATCGCGATTGCCAAAGATGTTATGGCCGACCCAGCTAAGAATCTTCCAGTTGCGCAGTGCAAACATCGGGGCGAGCACAGATTTCATCAGGGTTTCGCCTGTTTTGCCATCCTGCCCTGCCAAAGGTGAGCCCTTGATTTTGGCGAGTTCCTGAATGGCGGGGAACGAAGCGCCGAGAGATGGGGTGAAATTGACAAAGGGCATTCCAAGATCAACTGCGGCCCAGGCATACATCGAACTGGTAGGGAGAACATTTTCGCCTGCATCCAAAGCAGCATTCATGGCTTTAAGAGTTTGGTGCTGAATGCCGGTTTGAAAAGGTGGCTCGGTTGAAGCAACACTCATCACAACCACATGTTCAAGATCGTTGGCTTTTTGGAAGTTTTTAAGATCGGATTGAATGCGTTCAATGGTTTGACGGGGAGTTTCCTTAACATTCGCTTTTTCCAAATCAGCCATCTTGGCAATGGTTGATCCAGATTCAACCGCGGAGCCAGGCTTGATATTCTTGCTCCATTCCGCAAGGTCTTTCTCCGAACCTGCGATCATTGCTGCATCAAATATCCTGGCCTTATGGTGTAATTCACGGGCGGTTTCCTCGAAAGATCCTTTACGGATTTCATGGCCACCCACCACAAATGAATCCAATGCATCCAGCTTCAAAGTTTCAAAAAGAGGTAACTCTGTCACCAGCGATGTGGTATCAGAAAGTTTGTTGCGAATGGCTGCAAGGCCCAGCGCGGCAGTTGCTCCAACACCACCACAAGCACCTATCAACCACAGACCCACTTTTTTCTTAGCCATGAAATTCAACTCCAATGATGATTTAATTATCAAAAGGAAGGATAGTTAAAGTGGCAGCCTGCCAAGCATTTCCAAACACACAGGTGTTATTATCAGAACCGCATACCCATAGGGCAAGCATGAACAATGATATGAAATAATCTTTGGAGTGCTACAATAATCATAAGATAGTATTTTTCCTGCTGTGGAGTCATGAATGTCTGCAGATAATTCGATATATTGTTCGATCGATGAAGCAATCGAAGAGCTTCGGCAAGGTCGCCTTATTGTTGTAGTTGATGACTTAAATCGTGAAAACGAAGGCGATTTAGTCATCGCTGCTGAAAAAGCCACACCGGAAAACATCAACTTTATGATGCGAAACGGTTGCGGACTGGTTTGCCTGGCAATGTCGAGTGCCATTTGCAACCGACTTAATCTCGATGTTCTTCCCTCGCCACACTCAGAAGGCATCAGCACCCCCTTTACCCCATATATCGACGCCCGCACCGGCATCACAACCGGAACCTCATCCTTTGACCGGGCACGGACCGTACAAGTTGCAATCGATGAAAATTCCACACCCAATGACTTGATACGTGGCAAAGGTCATGTGCCCGGCCTAAAGGCACGAGATGGGGGCGTACTCGTTCGAGCAGGCCATACCGAGGGTAGTGTGGATCTTGCAAGACTTGCGGGCCTAAAAGAAGCTGCAGTTATTTGTGAAGTGGTGAACCCGGATGGCAGCATGGCCAGAGTGGCAGACTTGATCCCCTATTGCAAAAAACATGGTCTTAAAATGTGCACCATCGAAGACCTGATCAAACACCGCAGACAACGCGAAAAGTTAATTCGCAGGGAAATCGAACTTAAACTTCCAACCAAATTAGGCAACTTTGATCTCATCGCCTATTCCTCGGTGGTTGATACCGAACCTCATCTTGCTTTGTGCGCCGGGGGAGTTGGTGTATCAACCAATGGCCAAGTTGTAATTCAGGAAGAACCAGTGCTCGTGCGAATCCACAGCCAGTGCCTGACGGGCGATATTTTTGATAGCTTGCTTTGTGATTGCGGCTCGCAGTTGCATCATGCCATGCGGCAAATCGAAAAAGTGGGCAAAGGCGTACTTCTTTACATGAGGCAGGAAGGCCGGGGAATCGGCCTGCTTTCAAAATTGAAAGCTTACAAACTTCAACAAGAAGAAGGCTTGGATACGGTGGAAGCCAATCAGAAGTTGGGTTTTGGTGCTGATTTAAGGCATTATGGTATTGGGGCGCAAATTCTAAACGATCTGGGAATCCGAGATATCAAGCTACTTACCAACAATCCGAAAAAAGTCGTGGGTCTTGATGGCTACGGCCTTCGAATCACCGAGCGTATTCCAATCCAGATAATTGCCAACGATAACAACAGGCGATATCTTGAGACTAAAAAATCGAAACTGGGTCACATTTTAGACGGTGCAAATTTAAAGGACGAATAAAGATTAACGCCCACCCGGCTTGGGTGCGGAGACAGGCATCGAGACTCCCCGGTAAAGAACGATTTCCTTGACCTTCCAGTCGGGTGGGGATTTTTCGTCTGCTTTTTCCTCGCCCGCGACCACAAAAGTCGCCTGAACCAAATACTTCGGGAATAACAATATCAAGCAATCCAACTCGAACTCAATTTTGCCACCCACATTCGTATAACGTGGCACCACGCCGTTTTCTATCCGTATCCAATCTGAGCCCCCAGGAAGTTGAGCAGGGGGAGTATGATCTGTCATTGGCCTGAAAGCCTTGGCAAGGAGATCCAGAATTCCAACCTTCATGATGGGGTCTGACCAGAAATTTTCGCCAACGCGAACAAACTTCCCATCGAATAATTGTTGTGATGCAGTTAGGAAAGCCTGGCGGTCGGGAGATTCAGCGGCTTGCAGAATCGCTCCGCCTACAACGCCCAATCCAAGAGGAATGGAAGGGGTAAAACCCTTCATTATTTGCTCGCGATTTTGTGGTTCTGCCAATCCATAGACGGCAGGCTCCCAGATTTTGTTTGCAACAGCCATACACCATTTGGAGGCAAAATCTATCGCGGTAATAGAAAGGTCATACTTTTTACGAGACTCTTCGAGGATTTTCAGTTTTTGAGTCAATCCAGTTCCATCAGTAATAACCTGCCATTGTCGGCCTTTGAAACCGCCACTAGGGCTTTCCTGCCCCAACGCGGTAACCGCAACTTCTATGGTGCCATCGGGCAAATCAACCTGATAAACCAGCCTCACCAAATACCCACCCATTTCATAAACGGGAGAGCTGGCAGACTTCAAACTAAACTTGGTTGCGCCGTCGCCACCAAACTGAATCAACCGCACGTAATCCTTGACTTTAAAGGCTGAATATGGGCCTTTGGAAAGAGGATCTGCTGCAATGTTGTAAGTGATTTCGAAAGTTGTCCTAAGATTGGAATCTTCGGAAGGGCGTGGGGGCTTTAAGGTAAGCAAAAACGCCTTGTCAATTTCACCCTTTGCAATGATGCCCAACCATTGCTTTACAAAAGTATCGGCTTGGTTTCTAACAGCAAAGTAGGTTCCTGCAAAATTCGCAAAGTAGCACAGAATAAAAATAGCTGTGATTTGCATCGACCAAAGCGATAACTTTTCACCACCCATGGTGTTATCAGAAGCCTTGATACGGGTGTAGGCAAAAAAGCTTAAAAGGATTGCAAAGGCAGGCCAGAAAATAACCCAAGGTGACATGATCCAAGGGGTGCCAAACAAAAATGCCGCGCCAAATCCCCCTGTAAGGGTCAGCACAAATAATCCACCCAAGACTGCTCCAAGAATCGCCAGGATTGATATCGGCTTGTAGCCTACGTCCTGATCGCTCGGAAGCGAATCGGTGAAAGTGGGTTCACCCGGGAAAGAAGAATATTTCCCTGTGGAACCCACCGGTTTCTCGCTCGAATCACTCATCAAGCAACCCCGCCGATTAAATTTCTCTCAACTCAACTAATCAACACCTAATTCACCGGAAATATCGCCTTCCATCGCCCTGCGTGTTGCATCCATTTCGTTCTTCTCACGGGCTTGAATCGCACCCGTTTTATCAAGGAAGATTTTGTCATCTAGAATTTCCTGCAAGACGATGGACATCTTGTCAGTATGACGGGTATTAACCAGGGGTTTTGCTCCCTGACTAAGCATTGCAAGCCTTTTTTGAATCATGGTTGAAAGCTTAAACCTGCCACCAACTCGATTAACAATGGCTTCTTCTTTAAGTTCATCTAGCATTAGCATCACCTTTCTAAAAATAACGGTCTGATAAAATCCTTGATCTTAACCACAGCTTTTTCCAAATCGTCATTGACGACTTTGAAATCATATTCTGTGGCTTGTTCCATCTCCTGCTTCGCACTTGCCAGCCTTTTGACAAGCGTTTCTTCGGTCTCAGTACCCCTGGCTCGAAGCCTGGCTTCGCAAGCCTTCATATCAGGAGGCACCACGAAAATACTTTTACTTATTGCGCCAGTTTTGCGAATCTGACCAGCGCCCTGGACATCGATTTCCAGAACCACGCCAATACCACGCACCCTTCTCGAATCAACCTCTGAAATCAATGTACCATAATAGTTGCCATATACCTCAGCCCATTCAAGAAAAGATCCCTTCGCAACTTCATTCTGAAACATTTCCTTATCCCAGAAAAAATAATCAACACCATCTACTTCAAATGGCCTTTTCTTGCGGGTGGTTACAGAAGTCGCGCCCTCCAAAGGCAGAGACTTATCCTTGAGCAACTCCTTGACCAGTGTCGATTTCCCGCTGCCACTCGGCCCGGAAATTATAATCAACGGCCCAATAAAAGCTTTTTCGGCGCTATTCAACATTCTGGATTAACTCCCGAATGCGCTCCAAATCGCCTTTAATCTCGACCACATGGCGGGTGATCTTCACATCCGCAGCCTTGGAGCCCATGGTGTTTGTTTCGCGCACCATTTCCTGGGTAAGGAACTCGAGTTTTCGGCCCGCCCCTTCCTCCTGCTCCAACACTTTTCCAAATTGCTCGAGATGGCTATCCAATCGGGTCACTTCTTCTGCAATATCTGAACGTTCTGCAAAAATCGCAACCTCACGAATAAGATCTGAAGGCTGAATCTCCGCTTCAGTGTTTTCAATTAATTTACGAACCCTTTCCAGCAATCTGTCTTTATAAGCTTCCATCACTTGCGGGATCAAAACCTTGATCGAGGCAAGGTGTTCGAAAATTTTATCCCTAAGCGCCAACAACTCCAGCGCCATCACCCCACCCTCGGTACTGCGCATCAATTGCAGCTTTTCCAGGGCAATTTCAAGCGTTTTTTCAATATGAGGCCAGTCCTCATCTAAAGTTTTCGCACCAATCTGGCCCTCAGGAACAATCCCAGGCAGATGCAAAACATTTCCCATCAAAAAACAACGAGCTTCGTGGGGCAGGTTGCATTCCAAAGCCAACCTAGACACCTGATTTAAATAACCTTGGAGGACATCCAGCCTTAATGGCTGCTCTTGCGTCTCTTTGACCCTGTGCACACGAAGGTTTACCTGCACCGTTCCCCTGCGCACCATCTTCCGCACGACTTTTTCAAATTCCGGTTCCAAAATCTGATAAGATTCGGGGGCCCGTAAAGATACCTTCAAATATCGATTATTTACAGAACGAAGCTCAATTGCGACCGCCAAGGTTTTCCCTTGATGGGAAGCTTCTCCGTAGCCTGTCATGCTATAGAGCACGGGCTTTCACATGCCTTTTATAGGCTGTGCCTCACTTAGTTCTTTTTAGTTTCAGCCTTTTTATCATCCTTGGCAGCGCCCTTTGGCTCTACCTTGGGGGCATCCTTGACTGGTTCTTTCTTCTCTTCCTTGGCAGCGCCCTTTGGCTCTACCTTGGGAGCTTCCTTGACTGGTTCTTTCTTCTCTTCCTTGGCAGCGCCCTTTGGCTCTACCTTGGGAGCTTCCTTGACTGGTTCTTTCTTCTCTTCCTTGGATTCGGATTCCGATTTAGGAGTGGGATCGACAGGAGCACCTTCTGCAGGCATCCCTTCCTTGCTGATTTGTGGTATTTCAGCCTGATTGGAGGTGGTTACAGTTTTTGGCTGAACCAACCAAATCATTACGATAATAAGCGCAACCCAAATTCCAGCAACGTACAGGGTTATTTTGGTGAAAGCATCTGCGGTTTTTGAACCGAATGCACTTTGGCCACCTGGGCCACCGAAGGCACCAGCCAAACCACCACCTTTTCCTTTTTGAATCAAAATTAAAAGGATCAAAAACACACTGACTAACCAGATCAGTATGTTCAACACGGGTGGAAGCCATTCAAACATTGCAAAGGTTGGCGCAATCATTCTTTTTCAACCTGCTTTAAAAGTATGCGGAAAAATATTACCATTCGATAAACAATAGCATGAAACTCAAACAGCAATTATAGAAATCCCGAGGGCATCCGAGAAGATGCATAATGTTTAAGTTGTTTTACCAAGGGCTTTTTCCAACGCTATAACCACCCTTAAGATGAAGCTTTGGTCCAAATCCTCCAAAGGTCGGGCCTCTCCAGATGCAGTCATGATCACAATAAAATGCACCCATTGCCTCCGTTTTTGCGAAAACCACCACCTTAACATTTGACATAAGATCAAACCCTGTATGGTAGTTATGAAAAGTGCAAGAGAAAAACCTAAAACGCTCTCGGCATTCCCAGCCCCTACCCCCCGCAAAACCACCAGGGGGTTTACCCCCATGAACCAAAACCCAAAATTGGCCACCATCACTAAAAAGAAAAAACTCTCCAAGAAGGTGAAACTTGCAATAAAGAACAGCACCATGCTGCCACTTGCCTCCGGGTACATCGGATTGCTGCCACTTCTCACCGAAGTTATTCCTGAAAGAGCTATCGTTTGCTTAGGCAATTTCAAAAGGGTATCTGTTATGACAACCCCCTTTTCCTCAAACATGATTTTTTCCCTTTTAACAACGAAAATGCCCATCACTTATGTAACAACCTGTTCTGTTCTAACAAATTTGCACCCATCAGGCACAGAAAATCCCACCCCTTCAACCCATACCAAATCAATTTTTAAAAATAATCTAAACCACTCTTCTGCTGGAAAAATTACAATGAAACATTACAAGCGTACTTCGGATTACCCACTTAACCCCAAAAGAAGCCAGCTATGCGCATTTTAAAATATTTTCTAATAACTTTTTCCATAAGCCTTAACACACCATCCAAGGCACAAGATGCCGCGCCCTACATCTTGCCCGAAAACATTAGGACCGAAAACAATATCGACCTCTTTTATCAAAAATACACAAATGCCATGGGCTTACCTGTCGTTGGTTCCAAAAATGTTTCCAACAATGCCCTGGAAGAAGCCTCTTGGATTGTCAGACAAATGATTGGGCATCGCAAAGATATTGTCCAAGCCATGAAAAACACCAATGTCCGGGTAGCAGTAATGGCTGCAAATGAATACACAACCGATTTGCCAGAACACTCCAAGCTTACGCCAAAATTATTTTGGGATCGAAGGGCCCGTGGCTTGGGTGCAACACCAAGCAACCCTGCAGTAAGTTGTGGCGAAGAAAATCTTCTTGGCTTTGACAACGACCCCTACCCCAACGAAAACATATTCATCCACGAATTCGCCCATGCAATCCACGGCACAGGCTTAAATAAAACTGATCCAACTTTCGACAAAAGGCTTCGCTTATCTTTCCAATCTGCTACCGATCGGGGATTATGGAAAAACACCTATGCCGCAACTAATCACTCGGAATATTGGGCCGAAGGTGTGCAATGCTGGTTCGATGACAATGCACCTCCCGACGCGTTGCATAACACCGTTCGCACCCGTGAAAAGCTGATGACCTATGACTCTTCGCTGGCAGATCTTTGCAAAGAAGTTTTTGGAGATTCCAAGTGGCGTTACCAGAGACCAAGCAAACGTTCTCCCGCAGACCTTGCCCATTTAACAGCATTTGATCCTGCAAAACTTCCCAAGTTTCAATGGCGGAATGCCCCGCTAAGCGATAACCCCAAAGCCACTATTCAAACAGATCTTGGTGATTTTGAAGTCGTCCTTGATTCTAAAGACTCACCAGAAGCAACTTCACTTTTCCTTAAAATAGCGCTTGATGGTGGTTACCATAGCGGACGATTTTACCTTGGCCATGTTCATGATAAAAAATTGAACTCCGGCTGGATTGTTGCCAGAACCAACGACTTCTGGAAAACAAAATCCACGGCAGACACCGATGTGAAAAAAGCCAAGGTCTCCAAGGTTCCTCCTTCCGATGGCACAATCGCATTGCTTCAAGATGATTCAATACCAGGGGCTTTTGTCATCTTCTTCGGTTCTCCAACCGTGAAAAACTTGAATTTTATCCCCATTGGCAAGGTGATCAAAAAAAGCGATGTCCTTGCAAAAATCTTGGCAAGCCCAAGCAAGGCTGATGCATTTATCAACCCAATTGGAATCAAGCGCGTGATTCGTACAGAATAAAATCCCAATTGGCCCACATATTTTATCGACCAATTAATCTGGATTTTAATCACAAATAAACTACCATGGTTTTTGACATGTCACACAGACAATCTGTTTTCTTGGGATGGGTTTAATGAAAACTTACTTTACATTTGCAATCGTATTTTTTCTTACGATCGTTTCACCTACATTGGCTCAAACCCCGCTACTGCCCAAACAAGAGCTACTTGAAAAAGAAACCTTCTGGGACAACAAGGATTGGGACTGGTATAAATCCAACATTCCTTTTTTCGAGTGCCCCGATTCCGAAATTCAAACCACCTACTATTATCGCTGGGAACTCCTGACAAAACATCTGACCTACGGGTCGGCGAATTCAGGTTACTCTTTCACGGAATTCATCGACCGCCCTTTTTGGTCAGGCACTTACGGCGCCATCTCTTGCCCTGCTGGCCATCAACTTTATGAAGCCCGCTGGCTTCGCAACAACCGCTATTCGCAGGATTACTCCAGCTACTGGCTTAAAACCCCGGGCGCCCAACCCAGAAACTACAGCACCTGGCTTGCCGATTCCGTCTGGGCCACCCACCAGATCCATCCCAACCTTTCCTTCGTTACTGAACTTCTTTCTAGCCTTAAATCAAATCACGAAGGCTGGGAAAAACGATTCTTCATCCCCAAAGTCGGACTGTTCTGGCAAACCGGCCACGATGATGGCATGGAATTCAACATCAACAGCAGACAAACAAAAGACATCCTGCGGGGGGCTCCCGCATTCAGGCCCACCATCAATTCCTATATGTATGCAGATGCAATCGCAATCGCCAAAATTGCTGACCTTGCAAACGACAAAAATACCTCCACCCTATTTCGCACCAAAGCAGAAGGGATCAAGGATAATCTGCAAAAGCAACTTTGGGATCCTAAACGAAAATTCTTCTTCCCACTTTCCCAACGCGAGGAGGAAGCCGATGGATTCAAAACCAACGCCCTTACACTCACCTACCAATCAGGAAAATACGCGGGAAGCGAATATGGCAGGGAACTCATCGGCTATGTTCCCTGGCAATTCAACCTGCCCGATGCCAACAAAGGCTATGAGGAATCATGGAAAAAGCTGTTGCAGGCGGATGGATTCAAAGCCCCTTTCGGCCCCAGCACAGTCGAACGAAATGACCCCATGTTTCTTCTAAAAAAATCCTGCTGCTGGTGGAGCGGCCAATCATGGCCCTACGCAACAAGCCAAACCCTCAAAGCCATGGCAAATCTACTTCAAAACTATCCCCAAACCATCGTCAACTCATCTGATTACTTTGAACTTTTCAAAACCTTTTCCAAGACCCATCGAAAAAATGGTGTGCCCTACCTCGCCGAAGCCTGTAACCCCGATACTGGTTCTTTCGAAGGCCATGATGGGTACAACCATAGCGAGCACTATTTTCACTCCTCATTCAACGATCTTTTGATCACAGGCTTGGTTGGCATCGTCCCCAGGGATGACAACACCCTCGAAGTCAAACCGCTGGCTCCTAAATCCTGGCCTTACTTCGCCCTCTCTGACGTTCCATACAAAGACCATCTTATTAGTATTGTTTGGGATATGGATGGCAGCAGGTACAACAAAGGCAAGGGGCTCAGGATTTTTGCAAATGGCAAGGAAATAGCCAATAGCCCAGATCTTGGCCCCCTTTCTGCAAAACTCCCTCAGCTTGAAAAAAACGCAATCAAATCGAATCTTGTCCAAGTCAATTATGCAGTTAACAACGATGGCGATTATTACCCCAGATTAGCCTCTTCTTTTGTAAACCCTAAAACTCCAATTTCCAAACTTATCGATGGAAACTATTGGTACCATATTTCTCCACCCAACCGCTGGACCTGCGAAGGTTCCCCCAACCCTACCGACTGGGTCTCCATCGATCTGGGCAGCAAACGCAAAGTTCACTCCGTTAAACTTTATCTTCTCGATGATGGCAAAAATGTTACACCACCCTCCAGACTCACCCTTGAACACTGGGTAAACAACACTTGGGCCATCATCCCAAACCAAACTCTTTCCACAGGTAAGCCCGTTGGAAGGATGGCTAATACGATTACATTCCCCGAGATGGAACTGACTAAAATTCGAATCACGCTTGACCACCCCGAAAACGCCAAGGCGGGCCTTTCGGAAATTGAAATCTGGGGCGATGCCCTTCTACCAGTCTCACAACCAATCAACCCGCCAGGCAATATTGCTTTTAATCCGGGCAACCTACCCTTTCCAAAAGCTTCAGCATCTTATGCCGACCGCTTTGGGGGCAAACCCGCCTCTGCAATCGATGGCAAAACAAACTTCCTTCCTTCCCCCACCAACCGCTGGACAAGTTACGAATCCCCAAACTCTTCCGACTGGCTTGAGGTCGATTTTGGCGCCGATAAGTCTTTCAATAAAATCGAACTTGCGATCTATGATGACCGGGGCGGTGTCCAACCTCCTACCAATTATGATGTTCAATTCTGGAACGGAACGGAATGGAAAGAAGTGCTGTCTCCAAAAAAACTTCCCGAAAAACCAATCGGCGGGCAGTTTAACCAAATCACTTTCAACCCTGTTAAAGCCAGCAAGGTAAGGGTTGTTTTCACTCACGCAGGCAAAGCCCGCAGCGGCGTCTCCGAAATGCTCATCTGGAATGATTAGAAACCTTCCAATTGTTCTTCAATCAAGTGCTGAAAAACAAGGTCATCAATTTAAAACTGAAAAGCCTGCCAAGATTGTTTTGATGACTTTAAAAAATCGAGAAAAGTATCAATTTTCATGCTTTTAAGCAGGGTATTAATTTAAAGGAGCTAGGCAAATTCCCGTTAATAAAAATGAATAGGCATATTAGTCTATTAATTAATTGCAAAGACAAGTGATTTGCTTAAATGCAAATGAATTGAAAATTTCTTACCTTCTTAATTTCTATTGGTTATACTAAAAATCTTGCTTGTTTGTTTTTAGGCGAATCCACACCATGAAAAATTTCTTCATTAAACTCACTTTAGTTGCATTTGCATGGATCATGATGGCTGATTGGTTCACTTCGGTTTCAATTGGCGAAGAACCGTCCAATTCCGTTGTTATGGATTCCAAACACAGGCAAATCCTTGATATGTATTGCCTGAAATGCCACGATGAGCGAAATCAAAAGGGGAAATTTCGTGTCGATAACCTTCCCTACAAAATAAGTGAGATAGAAACCGCAGAGCGCTGGCAAAAAGTATTAAATGCAATCAATTCCGGCGAAATGCCACCCGAAAACCAAAAACAATTGCCCTCAGTAGTAAAGACTGATTTTCTAGAAGACTTATCCAAATCTATGGTTCTTGCAAGAAAAAGCCTTACTGACCAGAAGGGCATTATTACCATGAGGC
>CAZYAY010000052.1:0-20880 GCA_964646215.1 uncultured Candidatus Kuenenia sp.
GTTCATCCATATTGCAATTAAAGCTGTTGGATCGTGCTTAGGTCCAATAGGTTTTACGGACACATTTTGTGTTCCTCGATTTGGTCCTAAATAATTCTTTTATAGGACTCAATCGATGAAATTCGAAGATTTCGGGCTATCTACTGCCATCATGCAAGCTCTTGCAACCAAGGGCTATTCAATACCAACTCCCATTCAAAATCAGGCAATTCCCGTTGCAATGCGCGGCGAAGACCTGCTTGGATCTGCCGAAACCGGTAGTGGCAAAACTGCAGCCTTCGCCATTCCCGTTCTGCACAACCTCACCGAAAAGGGTAATCCTGCCAAGGGCCAAGGCAGACGTATCAGGGCCTTGGTGATTGCACCAACCCGCGAACTTTCCTCCCAAATCCTTGATAGCTTTTATGCTTACGGTGCGAACACTCCTCTCAAGTTTACCGCCATTTATGGTGGTGTTCCGCAATCTGGTCAAGAAAGAGCCCTCAGAAACGGTGCAGATGTCGTAATCGCTACACCCGGTAGATTGATGGATCTTATCAACCAACGGATCGTGGATCTTGGCCATATCGAGATTCTGGTTTTGGATGAGGCAGACCGCATGTTGGACATGGGTTTTCTTCCAGACATTCGCAAGATTATGAGCTACATTCCAAAGGCTCGCCAAACCCTTTTCTTCTCTGCCACCATGCCCAGAAATGTGCAAATCCTTGCAGATACCCTGCTTAATAATCCCGCCCGGATTAATGTTGAACAACCCAAAGGTTCCACATCCGATCGCATCGAACAAGCAATCTTCATGGTCCCACAAAAAGATAAGGGAAGCTTCCTTGTCAGCTATTTGGGCAGCGAATCGTTCAATAGCGCAATTGTTTTCACCCGAACCAGGCATGGCGCAGATAAAGTGGTCATGCGCTTACGCAGGGCGAAAATTTATGCTGAAGCAATTCATGGCGATAAAAGCCAATCGGCCAGGCAGCGCACTCTTGATGGATTCCGCAATCGTCAAGTGAATGTATTGGTTGCAACCGATATTGCAGCCCGAGGGATCGATGTTGATCACATTTCCCATGTGGTTAATTTTGACCTGCCAAGGGAAGCCGACACTTATGTACATCGAATCGGAAGAACTGCACGAGCAGGTGCCAAGGGTAAAGCCGTATCATTTTGCGATTCTTCGGAGCGCAGTTTGCTAAGGGCGATCGAAAAAATGATCAATAAAAAGCTGCTAGTAGTTCAACCTAAATTTGAATTTGTTCCTGAAGCCGCTCCTGATAAATCAGAAGCTCCTAGATCTGAACCTTACAGAAAGGTTACACCCAACAGACAGGTCGCAGCTCCAAGATCATCAGGCTCTTCTGGCTCTGCACCAGGCGACTACCCACGCAGAGGCAGCAAAAACAAATCCCAAAAAACGAAGTACAACAAGTTTAAAAGTGGTGGCGGTGGCGGCGGTGGCCATCGATCTTCTGCAGATTAACCATCAACCGGTTAACGATTAAAAAACTTATTTTAAAGCTGCCTGGAAAATCCAGGCAGCTTTTTTAATGCGCTGATAATTTCCTGGATCCCATAGAAAATCTGGATGCCTGCTTACAACAGCACGCAACTCCTACTATACACTAAAAAGAGCGCCATTATTTGTATATATTAAAAAAAACACTGTTCAATTTTGTTCTATGTGATGAGTGCATGGGTATTCGTGGAAACTGTTTAGGCCTTCTTTACAAACTCCGATTTTATCTGCATTAAGCCAAAGCCTTCAATTTTACAACTAATATCGTGATCACCCTCGATCAGGCGAATGTTCTTGACCTTCGTACCAACCTTGACGGAGGATGAAGACCCCTTAACCTTAAGGTCTTTTATCACTTGCACGGAGTCGCCATCTTTCAATTCGTTGCCGAAGGCATCCTTCCATACTCGCTTTTCCTCAACGGGCACTACAGGGGTGGTGCTCCATTCATGATCGCATTCGGTACAGACGAATACAGTGTCATTTTCATAGGTGTATTCGCATTTGCATTTTGGGCAGACTGGTAGGCCATCCATATAAAATCCTTTTCAGTGATCATTTCATCACTGTAAGAGAGCAGCAAAAAGGGAATTATAAAACTAATCAGGGGATTTGAAAGGAAATTAAAATCAAACGGAGAGGGGGGGATTCGAACCCCCGGTAAGGTTGCCCCCACACAGCATTTCCAGTGCTGCACAATCGGCCGCTCTGCCACCTCTCCAACCTACCCTTAAAGTCTATAAGAGTTATGAGTTTGCGTCAATTAAATGCTTGAAGAACTTGGTAATTGAAAAGAAAATATAAGCCGTTACAATCGGTATTGGCAATTTTCCTCCCTCCGTTAAAGGACCTACCAAATGCTTTTAAAGTCTCTTGCAATGCGTTTTTATGCTCTTTCTCTGGGAATTATCGTTGCAGGCTCTCTCGCAGCAGCAGACAACGACGGTTATACCCCCATATTTAATGGCAAAAACATGGAAGGCTGGAAGTTTTTCTTCGATCCCAAAGCCCCCAAGGATATTGACACCAGCAAAACCTGCACCGTCAAAGATGGTGCGATCATTTGCACCGGCAAACCCACAGGCTTTTTCTACACGGAAAAATCCTTCAGTAACTATGTGCTCGAATATGAATGGCGCTTCCCTGCAGGCAGCAAGCCAGAGAGCAATTCCGGTTGCCTGGTTCATATGCAGGAACCCTTTAACAAGAATTTCCCACGAAGCCTCGAACCCCAGGGCAGATATCTGAACCATGGAAAAATATTCCCCATCGGCTTGGGAAAAGAAGAATTTTCCAACAACAAATTTGACCAAGAACTTCTTACCAAGCAACTCAAACCCATGGGCGAATGGAGCAAAACCGAAGTCACTTGCCAGGCTGATGGCGTTGTGAAAGTGAAAGTCAATGGCGTGCAAGTCAGCGAATGCCAAAGCGTGTTAAAGAGTGGCCCGATTGGTTTTCAATCAGAGCAATCAGAAGTTCACTTCCGCAATGTACGACTGAAGCAATTGCCTTGATTGTTGCAATTATACAAGGCTGATATCGTGGTGGGTGAGGCATTCGAAGCCTGATTCGGTAATCAGGTAGTTTCGTTCAATGCGCAGCCCACCAACATCTTGAACATAAAGCCCGGGTTCCAAGGTCACGACATCACCTGCGACCAAAATTTCATCAGAACCCGGAACAATAAAAGGTGCTTCTGGATGGGAAAGGCCCAATCCATGACCCGCGTGGTGTGGGAAATGCTCGCCAAATCCAGCCTTAAGAAACACATCCATAACAGATCGATAAACATGGCTGGCATTTACGCCATCGAGAAGATTATTTTCGCCCGCCTCCATGGCAAGCTTGGCAAGATCCATGAGTTGTTGCTGGGATGAGGAAGGTTTTTTCCCGACAACAAGGGTGTTAGTAAAATCGGATCTATAGCCAAAAAGCACGACTGAAAAATCTAGGATAAACATATCGGAATCTTTAAGGATGCGCTGGGTGGGTGGTCCGCCTTTACGCTCCGGGCCAGGGGAAACTGCGAAGTCGCCATAGACTATGAGGGGTTGCCCGCCGGTAGCGGTGCATATTTTTTGAACCTCGGCATAGACATCAAGTTCGGTCATGCCGGGGGCTATATTTTTAAGAACCCATGCGTGGGCTTTTTCTGCAATTTGAGCGGATCGTTTTATAAGAGCTATTTCATCGGGATATTTTTTACGCCTAAGCTTGCTGATGTTTTTATGAATTTCAACACCTTGGCTAGTATCAATGCGATCATGAATAAAAGCACCCGGAAATCTTTTGTCGACTTCGGGAAGAAGCGCAAGGGCCCTTGTGGTCTTGGGGTGGGAGATACCATCGTACCAATTGACAGAAACAATATCATCAGCAACACAAAGACTTACAGAATCGGGCAGTCGGGTGTCATGAAAAATAATGCAGCTAGCATCGGGATTAATGACAAGGAGGCCACCAAAGCCTGCACCGAGGCTAAAAGGGTCGACATAAAAACCTGAAAGCCAGGTGAGGTGGGCGGGGTCGGAAAGTACGAGCGGGCTTTTGGGATTATCCATCGAGTTGAGGAAATCCTGCCTTCGTTGCAAGCATAAATTTTTATCAAGCATGAATAGGCCTTTCAATAAATCGGGTCCAAGCTCCCTCTAGGATAGTATAGTACCTTCTTTTGCCGATAAGGCCTGCTTAACCGTTAATGTTTAACGCGTCCGGTTAAAAGTTTACCCGGTTTAGGTTGCGATATGGCCCAAGCTAGTTTACCCTGAGAGTTAAGAAATTTGCACATGGTTTAGCAGGCAAGACACATGATTTCAACAAGAATCAAGTTAGCAGGCATTTTTGTAATTGCAAGCGTATTGGCAATAGGTGCAGACAAACCACTGGAGCTAAATGAACTTCAAATCCGGGAACTGGTGAAGCAACTTGGATCAGACTCTTTCGTATCCCGGGAGCAAGCAAGTGAAATGATTCTAAGACAGGGCAATCGATCAATGCCAGCCTTGGAAAACGGGCTCACTCATCCAGATTACGAAGTGATGCGCAGGTCACGGATATTAATTTCATTGATCAGCGAGTCTGAAAAGAAAACAAGGTTACAGGCATTTTTGGAAGATGTGGATGGGAGCAAAAACACTGCGCTTCCCGGCTGGGAAAGATTTGAAAAGCTCGTGGGTAAAAGCACTTCTTCAAGAGCACTTTACGGGCAGATTTATAAAGCCGACCCCAGCTTGATGGATGAAGTTGAAAACGACAAAAACATCGGCAAGGCAATCGTATCCGAAAAAGCGCAATGGCTTCACAACAGCATTTTCAGCCCGGTGGCAGGCAAAACAATAAATCTTGAAATAGGCGATATTGGTGCGGTTCTATTTGCAGCAACCATGCCAAACATGGAATTACCCCAGGAAGTTGTAAACAATATTACAAATCTTCTTTACCAACCATCTGCAAGAGATGCAATCAGTGCATCAAAGGGAACTGGCCCCTTCAGAAAACTGCTTGGAACATGGATGCTGCAGCAAACAGACCCGAACATCATTTCCCAACATCTGCACCTTTCACAAAACATGAACATGGCTGAAGGCTTGCAACTAGCTCGAAGGGCGGCATCGGAAAAAACAATGCCGGTGTATACTAAAACCGTAGCTCTTACACTTCTCGGAAAAATGGGAACTGCTGAAGATTCTGGATTACTGAGAACTTTCTTGGGTGATGAAACCGTGGTAGGAAACTTCCAACTACCCAACCAGCAAAAAGGCAGCACGCAAGTTCGAGATGTGGCCCTTGCGATGCTGGTGCACATGAGTGGGCAATCGCACAAAGATTATGGATTTAGTTTCGCACGCGACAACCAGGCGCTTTTTTTCAACCCATACATGTTGGGCTTCACAACTCAGGAAAACCGAATGGTGGCGCTGAAAAAGTGGGACACTTACTTCACGAGTAAACCTGTGCAAAAAGCAAAGAGCTAACTTGCCTTGTGTTTTTTAATCATGGTGATTTGATTACCATGTTCATTATGCTCGACATGATCCATGAATGTTCGGATCAAAAGCATTCCGCGGCCTGTAACTTTATCAAGATTTTCGGGTTCAAAAGGGTTGGGCAGGTTGGTTGGATTAAAGCCCGGACCTTCATCAGCAATGGTAAAGCGGATCTCTTCCTTTGAAATTCTGGCGCCAAACATGACTTTGCGGCCCGCATAGGGCTTTTGCTTTTTCCGCTCATCAGCCAGAGTGTAAAAATGCCCCTCATCATCATCCCGCAATTTGGAGTCCAATTCCAAGTTGCCATGCAACATGGCATTGGTAAGTGCCTCGTGCAAGGCTACGCCAATAAGCATCATGGAGTTGGGTTCGCAAAAATTAAACTGGCTGACAAGGTGTTCGATATGGCTAACCATAGGGGAGACATGTGCGATATCGTTTTCCAAAATAAAGTGAACTTCATGACAAACAAGAGCATCATTTACAATTTGGATGCTTTTTTCATTTCGTAAGGTGGAAAGCACTTCGTTTAAAGTTGTGTGCAGTTCATTGGCAAGCAATTTTTTAGGAACATAACTGGCTGCTCCTGCGCGCAGGACTCGGACTGCAAGTTCTTCGTTGCCATGTGCGGTCATCAGGATAATGGGGATTTTGGAAAATTCCTTGCGGATTTTCTGAACCAGCTCAACTCCATCCATATCCGGCATGAAAAGATCAGTGAGAATGACATCAGGATTGAAGTTTTTAAGAAATTCGAGAGCTTCGCTACCGTTTGAGGAAAAGAACACCTGCCAACCTGGCTGGGAATTGACTAATCCGCCAACTAGATGCCTATCTACGGGGGAATCATCAACCACAAGCACCTTGCGGGTGGCAATAGAATCTTGGTTTTCATTAAAATCGCAATTCAGGTTCAAAGCCAGTTGGCCCCCGAGATAAAAGAAAAGCAACACAATTAATGAAGTACCCTAGGGCAATAAGGTACATCAATAAAGTGCTATTAATGATTATACTTAAAAGCTAAAAAAATAGCTTACTATATTTTTAGTTTGAGTGCGAAAATGATTCAAGGGAAGATATTAAGCGATACAATTAAACTTATAAGGCTGGAAACAAGTATAAAAAGGCCTATTTTCCTACATGAACTTCAGTATACCCAAAAGAAAAAATCATGAATAAAATCAAAGTGCAAACAGACACCGGTTTATCAAACAAGCCAAGATACCGGATGGTTGGCATCATTTCGGTAATCATGGGTATGGGCATCTTATTTTGGGCCCTATTATCACCCAGGGTTCCCGAGGGCATGGCTTGGATTCCCCCGGGTGAATTTTCAATGGGCGATGATGCCGACCGGGAAAAATATGCTGATGCTTTGCCCATCCACAGGGTCAGACTTCAAGGGTTTTACATGGATAAAACGGAAGTGACCAATTCACAATATCAGAAGTTTGTGGATGCAACGGGTTATAAGACGGTGGCGGAAAGACCTTTAGACCCCAAGGACTTTCCCGATGTGCCCCCTGAGAAATTAGTGCCCGGAGCGGGGGTATTCTCCCCGCCCCTGCAGGAAGTTGTAGATTGCTCGGAATGTAACCAATGGTGGAGATACAAAGAAGGTGTTTGTTGGAAAAATCCAGAAGGGAAAGACAGCACCTACAAGGGTCGGGAAAACCACCCCGTGGTTTATGTGGCATGGGAAGACGCAGTAGCTTATTGCAATTGGGCGGGAAAAAGATTACCCACGGAAGCAGAGTGGGAATACGCGGCCCGGGGCGGATTAGAACGCCAGCCTTACTCCTGGGGATCTGAATCACCTTTCGAAGGCAAACCCAAAGCCAACATCTGGCAGGGCCCCTTCCCCAACCGGGATGACAAAACCGATGGGTTTGGTGGCACCGCACCCGTAAAGAGTTATCAAGCAAATGGCTATGGGTTATACGATGTCAGTGGCAATGTGTGGGAATGGTGTTCAGACTGGTACAGGCCAGATGCTTATTCACTTTTATATCGGGGTTTGAATTCAGACGCATTAAAAATACCCTTGTTAAATCCCAAGGGGCCTGCATCGCCAATCGATCCCCATGGAAATGAAGCAAAGGTTCGGGTGCAAAGAGGTGGCTCGTTTCTTTGCAGTTCCAATTACTGTGTCCGATACAGGGTTGGATTAAGAATGCATGGTGCTGAAGATACCGGGCTTTCTCACACAGGATTTCGCTGCGTGCTTGACCCATGAACACATTAACCTATTTTGCATTGGCATTATTTACATCAATACAAATAGCGAATCAAATTCCTGATGTAAAAATGCCCGAAGGTTTTGAAATCCTTCCTTACTCGGACGACTCCTTGGCGGGTGACATTTATTGTTTATCAATAAGCCCCAAAGGCGATGTAATGGTATCGGGCAAGGGATACTTCCGCATTCTTGTTGATTCAAACAAAGATGGAAAAGCAGATAGTTTCAAGAGTTTCGGACAGGCCCCAAGTGATGGTGCAACCGGACTGCTCTTCGAGAAAAAATCCCTCTGGTACACCGGAAATCAAGGACTATGGTCGATTCCAATTGCAGATGATGGCGTAACTGCAGCAGGGCCTGGGGTAAAACATCTTTCTTTCAAAACGGGTGGAGAACATGAAGCCCACGCTATTCGAAGGGGCCCTGACGGCTTGATTTATATTCTGTGTGGCAATAACACAGGCATTAATTCTGCATTTGCAATGGGAGAGGTTTCTCCGGTAAAAAAACCCATCGCGGGCACCGTCATCAAATACAACCCAGAAAACAAAAAGACCGAAGTCTTTGCTGATGGACTGCGCAACCCATACTGTTTTGATTTCAATTTGGATGGCGAACTTTTCACCTTTGATTCTGACAATGAACGCTGCATCGCACTACCTTGGTATGAACCCACCAGGATCTATCACTTGGTTTCGGGTGGAAGATATGGCTGGTGGAATCCGCAACATTCAGAAACCTGGCGCTCGCCTCCCCTGCATGCTGACATCCTTCCTCCCATTGCAACTGCAGGCAGAGGTTCGCCAACTGGAGTGCTTTGCTACAAGGGAACCCACTTTCCCGAACAGTATCAGGGTGCACTTTTTCTTTTAGATTGGACTTTCGGCAGAATCCTAGCCTGCAAGCTTCAGCCTAAATATTCCTCCTTCAAGACCAACGCAGATGTTTTTCTCGAGCCTAACGGGAACTCTGGATTTGCACCCACGGCATTGGATATGAATCCCCTTACCGGTGAACTTTTTGTATGCATAGGCGGCAGAGGTACCAAAGGTTCTGTTTTCCGAATCAGGCACAAAGCTAATCCAACTTCTGCAAGCACCCTGCCCTACAAGGTTGATAACATAAGCCGGGAAAAAGCATTAACAGTGGCAGAAACATCACCAAATCTTTTGGAACGAAGAAAGGCGATTGAGTTTCTGCGTTCCGATACAACCATTACTCCCGAGGCCATCAGCAAAATTTTTGCCGCAAATGCTGATCATCCTGACCGCTTCATCCGGTATGCAACCACACGATTGATTGAAGCACATCCAGCACTGATTATTAAACCAGTCAATTCAATTGCAGCAAACACATTGGGGTTGGCGCTGGTCAATGCGCAGCCTTCAAAATTTGGATTAATTGCACTTGAAAATACCTCGAATACAAAACTTGCCCATGTAGCAAGGCTTGATTCGCTCCGCATCATGCAGATGGCAATGGGAGAGTTGCCCAATATTTCGCAGCGGGGAAATTACCGCGAGGGTTATTCGCTAAAGCAACTTAAAGAGTCGTGGAATCCCACCCCTGATCAAATGAACCGGCTTGCATTGTCCTACCCTTCCGGAGATTCAGATCTCGATTTTGAATTGGAACGAACCTTTGGGCTGATGAAATTCAAAGACGAAAAAACCTCAAGCTTGCTTCTCGATCAATTAGTTATTTCGCCTGACCCCGCAAGAAAAGTCCACCTTCTTGCATCGCTTGCACAGACGGGATCTTCATTTTCAGAGGTGCAAAAAACCAAGGTCATCAAGGCGATGTTAAACCTAGGCACCGAGCTTGATTTAAAGGGGATGAAGCGGGATCGAAACTGGCCTTTGCGAATGCAGGAAATCTTCGCAGATCTATGCAAAAACAATGAAAACTTCAGCAATTTGGTTGCCGCTTCAGATGCCTTTGGATTGCCTGATCATGCGATCTATTTGCGTGAAATGAAAGAAGAGAAAAAGAATGCAGCTAAAAGGTTTGCGGAAAAGATGCTGGCAAGACCAGAACTGGATTGGAATTCACAATCGGCCCGAGTTTTGGAATTGCTACCAGCGCCGGAATCGTTTCCTGCAATAAGGGCGCTTTGGGGCGAGCATGGATTGGATGAGATTCTAATCAAGATTCTAGCAAAGAATCCTGTCAGGGAAGATTTGCAGAAGTTTGCCACCCTTCTACGGCAGGTCTCTAATGATGATTTATCTGAAATTCTTCTCGCTCTGGAGAAGCTTGCGCCATTGGGAGAAAACGATTACTTACTTCTGGCGCAAAAACTTCCGAACCTTCCCAGTGAGACAAAATACAAGGCCCTTCAAGAACGTATTTTCGCCCTATTGAGGAAAAAGTGGACTGCGGCACCTGCCCTCAACCAAATGGAAGATTGGATCATCTGGGCCAGGGCCAATGATACAAAACTTTTAGCATCATTGACTATGTCAGGAAGCATCAGTCTTGATCAATGGAAAGCTCGCTTTGAGAATATCAATTGGGATGAGGGAGAAATTTCAAAAGGCAAGAAAGTCTTCACTCAACTCAAGTGCGCTTCCTGCCATTCGGGTTCCCAAGCACTGGGGCCAGCACTTGAAGGAGTCACCCAAAGATTTTCCCGTTTTGATCTTTTAAATGCGATCATCCATCCGGATAAGGATGTGCCCAATCGCTATCGCGCAATTGCCTACACCACAAACAAAGGTAAGATTATTTTGGGACTGGTGGTTTACGAGTCCGCGGATGGGGTGCTTTTGCAAACATCCACGGGTGAACCTCAACGATTATCCGGGAACGAAATATCACTAAGACAACAAACACAACGATCGATCATGCCTGCAGGTTTGTTAGACGAAGCAAAAGACCAGGACATCGCAGATCTTTTCGCATATTTGAAAAGCCTTGGTAAAACAGGCAAATAAGCAATTGCTAGACTGACGATTCCTTCGGAATTTCCAACCATCAAATGGTGGTTTAGGCAAGATTCGGCATCGTTTTCTTCGCACAAAAGGTTCATCTAGCGTAAAAAACAACACCCCGATACACTTGCACAGACTTTTGGTTTTGTTGGAATGACAGGTGCAATGTTGATACCACGAATCGTTTTTATTCATGATTGGCTTACGGGAATGCGAGGAGGAGAGAAATGCCTCGAATCGCTATGCAAACTTTTTCCCGATGCAAAATTATACACTCTGCTTCACAAAAAAGGTGCTCTCAGCCCGACCATTGAAAACCTTAAGCCAAAAACATCCTGGCTAGGTAAACTTCCGGGCGTTCATCACTACTATCGATATCTGCTACCATTCATGCCAAATGCGATTGAGTCAATTAAAATTCCCGAATGCGACCTTGTCGTCAGCCTGAGTCATTGTGTTGCCAAAGGAATCATCCCTCCAAAAGGTGTGCCACATTTGTGTTATTGTTTCACGCCTGTAAGGTATGCATGGCACTTGCGGGATGATTACTTTGGAACAGGCGAAAAGCCCAGTATGAAAAAAAGGCTGGCTGCGCCGGTGCTAAACAGGATACGTGAATGGGACAAAAAATCATCAGAACGTGTGACACATTTTATCGCTATCAGCAAAACAATCCAAAGTAGAATAAATGATTGTTATGCGCGAGAAAGCTCGGTGGTATACCCGCCCGTGGATACTGATTTTTATGTGCCATCAAATGCCCAACGCGAAGATTTTTATCTCGTGGTTTCCGCCTTCGCACCGTACAAGCGTATTGATCTTGCGATTGAAGCATGCAAAAAGCTTGGAAAAAAGCTGGTGATCATAGGGACCGGGCAGGATGAAAAAAGGCTTCGCTCACTGGCGGGCATTCAAACCCATTTTCTTGGCTGGCAAACCGATGCATCCATCCGCGACCATATGCAACGATGCAGGGCCCTGCTCTTTCCTGGGTTCGAAGATTTTGGAATCGTTCCGGTGGAAGCACAGGCATGCGGAACGCCTGTAATCGCCTTGGGTAAAGGGGGCGCTACGGAAACAATCATTGGCCCGGAATCTGGTAATGAAGCAACCGGTTTGTTCTTTGCAGAACCATCTGTTGAATGCATGACCAATGCCATCATGGAGTTTGATAAGGAAAAGAATTTCTACAGCAGCCATGCTGCACGAAAATTCGCGCTTACATTCAACCAGAAAAACTTTGAGCAGGGAATGCTTGATCAAATCTCAAAATTTGTATCTGGCAATGCACCAAGCAAAGTTGCAGCATAAGATTTGTTTAAGCCAATCAAGAACCATTAGGATAAAGTTTTGGCGATTCTAAAACCACTACCATCGCTGGATTGATCAGGTTTTAATCCACCGCGGTGTGCAGAACGCAAAATATCCCTGGGGTAATAGAATGCACCGCCTCGCATTACCCTGATTGACATATCATCAACAACCCTCAGATCGACCTTTGAATCTTCAACAATGGGAGAATCACCGTAGGGTTGCAAAATATCCTGGGTCCATTGGTAGAGATTTCCCGCGACATCAAAAAAACCAAGATCATTGGGTTTCAACTGGCCAACCGGCCATAGATGATTATTCGAATTAATCTGGTAGTAGGCAAATTGGTCAATCTGTGAGCCATCCGCGCCAAAGAACCAAGCAGTTTTGGTACCTGCCCTGGCGCAATATTCCCACTCGGCCTCGGTGGGCAGGCGATAACCTTTTTTCTTTAAAAAATCACTGGCAGGGCGCATTCCTCCTGCATACTGGCCTCTTTCGTTGGGAAGGTAGCACCATTGTGATTGCGGGATTTTCTCCTGCTCACTAAGCCAGTTGCAATATTCTGCAGCCTGATACCATGAAATCCCCGCCACGGGATTATCCCCAACCTTGGAAATATTTCTGCCTGTCTGAAAGCTCGAATTGAATTTCAAGTACTGTTCAACCGTGACAAGTTTTTGAGATAACGCAAACGATCTTGGAATTAAAGTTTCATGGAGTTTTTCATTTTCAACCCTTTCGGGTTCACCCTTGGGGGACCCCATAAAGAATTGAACCGGGCCTTTAATATTAATAAAACATTGCCCAAGCAAATTAACTTTCCAATTTTTCGCAGGTTCAGAATCTTGGTCCAAATCTCGAATACATTTATCACAGGCAGCACCAAGCCCAAACTTCTGCCTTAAAACCCAATCCAAGGCGCCATGCAACCCCGAGTCGGGATGGTTCTTATACAAGTCAAGAAGATAGTCCACGATCTGTTTTTTCATAACCTCAGAAAACTCTGCAAAACTAAGGTCACCCAGTGCAAGAACCAAGGCTGCACGGGTTCCCAGATCTGTTTCGTTCTGGATTTTTTCAAAAACCATCCGGACTTTCACACCAAGGGTGCCAATAAAAGCCAGAGCACTGCTCCTGGCGGTTGCATCAGGCGTATTGGCAAATATGCTGAATCCTTCAGGGTCTTCCAATGCCAATTGCAAAGAAGCAGCCATACCTTTGCGTATTTCAGCATTTAATCTTTCATGGGCGTTATTTGCAGGCACAACTGCGGATCGAAATCTTTTAAGGTAGGCAGTCATTTTATCTTTTACTGGAACAATCTTTTTAAATATCGTTTTTATGATGCTGAAATCGGCACTGACAAACAAATGAAATAAAACTCTTTCGTTATCACTTGCATATTCCAGTGCAATTGAATTGGCATAACTGCGACTTGCGGGTGAGTTTGAAGTGTCCTGCCCGAAAGAAACCAATTTATGAATCAGCAACTTTTGCAACGGCCTGAATATTTCAGCCCATTCCTGAAGATAAATCAAATCTTGCGAGACTAATTTCCCGACAATTGCGGGCATCATTTTATCCAGCAAAGAGGAAGCAGGCTGCCACATTGCAAGTGCCCCAGCAATCCGCAAGGATACGGCACATTCAGAATCTGGAAGCAGTGCGAGTTTTTGTTCCAATAGCGGAATAACGATTTCAGCATAAGGTGCAAGGCGGTGACGAATTACAATAAAATCCTGGGGCTTCGCAACCAACAAAGGCTCGACCAGTGATTTCGAATAAGATGGATCCGCTGGCAAAAGAGCAAGTAATATCCTTGTTTTTGCACTACTATTGTCTTTGATATCGCTTAATTGCTGCTCCAGCAGCGGCCTGGTAAGAGAAAACTCCTTGTCAGAATTGGCCAATGCTGTTTGCAAGATTGAAGCACCCGATTCCAAAACCTTATTAACGCTTTCCATCCCTGGCGTTTCGGAAATCTTAGACCGACCCGGTACACTTCCAGACAAGGAAGCCTGGACCAAAGAACCCCCTGAAAGATTGGTGGCGTTATAATCCGCAGAACTTTTCATGCTGCCTGCAAGATCAATTTGCTTCAGATAATTATGAAGATCTTCTGCTAAATCGAGACCTGTAAGGTATCGGTCATTCAAGTTTTTACTTAATGCCTTTAAGCATATCCGTTCCAACTCTCTTGGAGTCGCCTCTTTAATTTGCCTTGGGGGCTTAGCTTCGACCCGAATAATTTGCTGCAAAGTAAGAGAAATAGTTTTGGCTTCAAAAGGCCTTCGACCTACCAGCATTTCGTAAAATATCACTCCCAAGCTGAAAAAATCCGTGCGCCCATCCACCATGTGGGCCAATCCTGATGCCTGTTCGGGGCTCATGTAGGCTGGTGTTCCCAGCAACCCTGTCACCTTTCCAAACAATTCGTCACTAAGGGCAAGCCCGAAATCCGCAATGTAAAGATTTCCCTTGGAATCTAGAAGGATGTTATCCGGTTTGATATCGCGATGCACAAGGCCACGAACATGGGCATGATGCAGGGCCTCTGCCAACGTTGCCATCCATCTTGCAATGTTTTGATGAGAATGCGGCCCCTTGGCAATGACGTCCGAAAAACTTCCACCATCCAAATACTTTGAAATGATGAAAACTCCCTCAGACTCGGAGTTAATCACATCATAAACCGGAACGATATTGGGATGATCCAATTTAGCAAGCATCCTTGCTTCACTAAGAAAGATTTCAAATTGTTTATTGCCCTGCTGAATTGGATTCTTAAAGACTTTGACAGCAACCAACCTGCCCAGTTGCTCATCCTTGGCAAGGAAAACCCTGCCAAATGATCCTTCCCCCAAGACTTTGATCACTAAAAACCGATTCAATAAAAGATTGCCATTGGAAGGCTTAGGCACAACCGGGGGGAGATCATGCCTGGTAATATTTTCTATAAATCTTGTCGAAAGGATGTCATCGGAATTGTTGGATTCCAAATACGTGGTTTCAATGAAATCAGACTTTTTTTCATCAGGGTCTTGAGGATTCATAAACTTGATTCATCTATCCTATTTACTGACTGATCCATTACTTTAAGTTTAATTCAAAAACTGCAGTATTACCATCAAAGAACTTATTTTAAAGCTTAACAAAAATCCATCCGGAAATGTTAATTTCCATGTCTTATTATACAAAAAAACAGGAGGGTAAATGTTACCCCCCTGTTTTCTGGATTAATTAAAATCTAATTGGCTTAGCTGCAAGACTTACGGCAGGAAACACGGCCACCAAGGTTCAAACCTCGGCCGCACTTCTTTTCGCAGCAAGCAGTCTTTTCGCAAGCTGGTTTGCATTCTGCAGGCTTTGCAGCTTCAACCTTCTTGGCTTCAACTGGCTTGGCAACACATACCTTGATGGTAGTTTCGTAAGCAACTCTTTCGCAATACTGAACTTTGCGCTTTTCTTTGACTTGCTTCATTTCGCAAACGCGAACTTTGCATTCAGTGGTCTTTTCTTCCTTCTTCCATGAGCAAACCTTTACGGTTACTTCTTTGGTTTCAGGAACGCATTCGTAAACTGTGCACTTTACCTTTTCGGTAACCATCTGCCTTTGGCAGCAAGTACGGGTACGGCCGGTGCAAGGATCACAAGTGGTAACTTGTACGCGAACGCACTTGGTTACATCTCGTTCAACTTCCTTGGCAACTCGCTTGTAGGTGGTGCAAGTTTTCTTTTCTTCAGTCCAAACAGGCACACATACAGTGGTGGTGTACTTGCGAACTTCGTCACGATACTCTGGCTTGCAGACAGTGACTTCGATTTCTTTTTCCTTGGTTACATTCTTGTAGCAAGTAACCTTGCGATCTTCCCATGTCATTTCGCATGGTTGAGCACAAGATTCTTTGCAAGACTTACGGCCACCAAAAGCCTTAGCATCGGCTGGCAACATAGCCAAGCCAGCAATCGCAACAAACGCCACAGACAACAAAAACTTCTTCATCTACAAATCTCCCAGAAAATAAACATTGGATGTATAAACCTCCCCAGTCCACATAGGTTAGAGAAGATTTTACCTCTAGGCAAGAAATTAAAGCAAAAAAACATAAAAAGATTAGGAACTATAGGATCTATTTAACGATTGTATCATATTAAACATCTTGTCCAATATGAAACAATAGGATGTTTGCGCGCTATACGTCGCACCATAAATTAGCCTTAAGTTATTTCAAGACAATAAGTTATGAATTAAAGGGGTTTTTGCTGAAATTAATGAAAGGCGTGCCGCCAGATTTTGAAGCAACTTGGGCTGCCAAATCATTCGCAATGGTAATTGCTCTTCGCAAAGGTTTTTTCTTTAGTAGTCCAACCAACAATCCAGCAGTAAAAGAATCACCAGCACCAATGGTATCTGCCACTTCTATTTTATGGCCTTGAAGATAAATCCTCTCATTTTTCGTATTAACCAAGCAGCCATTTTCTCCGAGAGTCAATGCTGCCAACTCCAACTTATATCGCCTACGCAGTATTTCGAGCGACTCTTTCAAGTCATCGCCCTTCAATCCCAGAAGGTCTGTCAAGGTTTCAAGTTCTTGTTCATTCACCTTGGCCCAAGTGGCTTTATAGAGTGATTCCTCAAGGATTTCCCGGGTATAAAAGTTTTGCCTAAGATTAATATCAAAAACCTTGATGGTTTTTTGGGGGCAGCGTTCCAAGAAGTTTTTTAGAGTTTTACGGGTGACACTATCACGCTGGCAAAGGGTTCCAAAACAAACTGCTGCACAATTGGACGCAAGATTTTTAAGGCCATCATTCCACTCAATGTGATCCCATGCAACATCCTCCTTGATTTCATATTCCGCTTGTCCTTGCGAATCCACCTCCACTATGACGGTTCCAGTTGGATGATTTAAATCTTCCTGCAAAAACTCGGGTTTCAAACCCAACTCCTTGCATTGTTTTACCAACTCATTGCCCAAGGCGTCTTTACCCACCCTGCTGACCATGATTGCGGGCCATCCCAACTGATGGCAATGAAAAGTAAAATTAAAAGGTGCTCCCCCTGCCTGCTTCCCCGAGGGCAGCATATCCCAAAGAATTTCACCAAAGCCCACGATTGGTTGCAAAATAGGACTCCCAAATAAAACATTTAAAAAGGTAAAACTGGATGGCCAGCCAGATGCCCAATCCCATCAATCAACCCGACTAAACTCACAAAGATGAGTAGAAATTTAACCAGATATATACCCAAAACCATAATTTTCGTCCTTAGCCAATCAAAAACCCAAAGATAAGATTCAGGAATAAATATTGAAACAAAAGTAAGAAGAAGCAATGGAACGACATGAAATACATTAAAAATCGCAATGGCTATCAATTCATTTTCCAAGCTCACGCGAGCCTGGTGGATTTGTTGCAGTATTGCAAAGTAGGGTAAGGAAAGTGGAAACTCTAAAATAGCAATGGTGGATGATGCGATAAAAACGCCAACAAAGGTTATTTGTGTCATTTCCTTTTGGTCTTCAGTTTTCAATTTGATTTTCACACCAAGATAGAAAAGCGAAACTGCAAGTATTAGTTCCAAAACATGATCAACAGTTGAATCTTTCGGAAGAATACTTTGCAACCAAGTCGCAAGTCCAAAGTAAACCAAACCGCCTAAAACTACAAATACTGCAAAAAATGAGGCGGAAACTCCCAGTAAAGGAACAATGCTTTTTTGATTTTTAAGGCATAATACAAGCAAGGTAATTCCAGTCGGGCTTATTCCATTTAAAAATCCAACCACCGAAGCAGCTACAAACAGGTACCACACTTCCATGAAATTCACCTTTTGCATTTAATTGTCAAGAATCAGACCACGATAAATGGACATCCATTCCAATTTCATCATGATAATAAGATATTAAAGGCAGCGCCCCATCGGTTAAGCCAAACCTCATTCCCACCACCCAACCTGCGATCAAAACATAAAGCAAAACCATAAGCCTATACAGTAAAGCACCTTACGCCAAAACAAGGCAAGAACAATTGATTGTATGAATCTTCAAGAAAACTAATCACATTGATTAATCCTGCAAATGTCTAATCAACAAGACAAGACATCAATCCAAAGAAGCAATACAATGGCACTTTAACGGGGCTATAGCTCAACGGCAGAGCAGGGAACTCATAATTCCTTGGTTCCTGGTTCGAATCCAGGTAGCCCCACTCATTCCCAATGTCATTGGCTCTCTGGAATATTCATCCTCATTTTTATCAAAGCTATATCCACGTGTTTAATGTTTTTACATAAACAACCAAAGCTGTTAGTTTATTTGAGTATGATTTCGTAACTTCCTTTGAAATCAAAAAAGCCTGATCTTACCAAAAAAATTAGAACGCCGAATTTGATTACCAATAAAAAAAGGACATCAAATGCACTTAAATCAACTACCATGGATTACCCTGCTGCGCTTTTTCAGTTTTATAATCCTCGGATCTGTTGCATTGATAACAACCGCAGCAGAGCCAAAAACATTACAATCACTTAGCACCGCACTGACCATGCACGCTTCATTCGACAAAGAGATTCACGCAGATTTTTCCAAAGGCGATCGGTTTGGTTATATGCGCAAAGGCAAGGATAATGTGCAAGCGGAGCCGAATGAAGAAATAAAAATAGCGCAGGGCATGGGCAAATTTGGAGGGGCTCTTTGGTTTCCTAGGAAGGGAAATTCCAGACCCCAATTCAACAACAATAAAGTGCTTGATTACAATGATAAAAACTGGAGCAGCACGGTATCTGTTTGGCTAAAACTTGATCCCAACAAAGATTTAGAACCTGGTTATTGTGACCCTGTGCAAATCGTGGGCAATGACACGAAAAAAGGATTTATCTTTCTGGAATGGTCGAAGGATGAATCCCCCCGTTTTTTTCGCTATGCCATCCGTCCCTTGTTCAATATCTGGAATCCAACCAATATTCAATGGGCTGATATTCCATTCGATAAAAGGCCGATGGTTCAGGTCGAAAAAGCACCTTTCTCAAGAACAGATTGGACCCACGTAGTCTTCACACTCGAAAACATTAATGACAAATCGAAGAAGCCAAGAGGGCAATTATTTATTAATGGCGAACTACAAGGCAACATCGAAAACTGGGATCTTACCCTTGGCTGGGATCCCACCCAAGTATTACTTGTATTGGGTGCATCTTATGTCGGGCACATGGATGATCTGGGCGTATTCAACCGCGCCTTGAATGAGATAGAGATAAAACAATTATTCGAATTAAAGAAAGGCATCAGCGAACTTTATCGCTAATGCCTTTCTTTATAAATCGAACCAATCGTAATGTGCTTTAAATCTTGGGAAATAAAGATTACTTGGCAAGCCTTTTGACCTTCACAAGATCATCTTCTGCTTCTTTATCCTTGCCCATGGCTTTAAAAGCGTTGGCGCGATTACTAAAAAGCTTTGCATCTGTAGGATCAAGTTCAATGGCCTTGGTGTAATCAGCAATCGCATCGCTGTAATTTTTCATGGCATAGGCAGAGTTACCACGATGGTTGTATGCAGCGGTGTAGGAAGGATTCAATTCAATTGCCTTGGTGTAATCAGCAATCGCCTCTGCGAATTTTTTCTGGTCTGCATAAGCAAGGCCTCGTTCATTATAAGCATCATGATCTTTTGGATTAATACCAATCAAAGCGGTAAAATCCGCAATAGCTTCAGACTGTTTGCGAAGGTTCAAAAAGATAATGCCTCGATTATGCAAAGCATGCACATACTTTGGATCAGCCATGATGGCTTTTGAGTATTGGGCAATCGCTTCAGGAAAATTTAACTTGTTGGCCTCTGCAACGCCTTTATTAAAGGCCTCCACTGCCGCCTTATTAACACCTGGAGGTTGTGCGAATGCAGACAAAGTAATCGCGAAACTCAAGACAAAACTCAAGCTAAATACCTTTTTCATATTGCACCTTGATCAATAATATAACTTCTTACCACCTTGATATTATTTTAGACCAACGAATTGGCATCGTACAGACGAATCTATGAGGCATCATCAAGTCACTACAAAAAGAAAACCCTCCAAACTAATTATCAGGAGGATTTTCCCAAACCAACCTTTCCGTACTCTCAAGACAGAACCAAAGGGCCATCTTTGCAATATTCAGGGTTACCAAAGTTTGGAATGGTATGACCGAAGCCATGGGCCATGGCCATTAATAGACGATTATGGGCAATACGGGGAAACTTTAACGACCGGCCTGCCTTCCAACCAAGATTGCCACCCACCATTACGAATGGAATATTATCAAGCGTATGCGAATTCCCTTTACCAAGTTCGTTGGTCCAAACAAGGAGGGTGTTATCCAGCATCGAACCTTGGCCATTAGGTTCTGGAGTATCCTTGAGTTTTTTGGCAAAGTAAGCGATTTCTTCACAGAACCATTTGTTAATCTTTACCAACTTCTCAACCGCAACTTTATTGGTATCAGGTTCATGCGATAACTGATGATGCCCTTCATCAATGCCCAGCCATTTCATGCGTGCGCTACCAACTGAATTGGTAAATTGAAAAGTTGCAACACGGTTGAAATCTGCCACAAGGCTGTTATGCAAGAGATCAAGTTGCATCCTACTAATCTTGGGGAGGTTATCGTTTTCTTCACGAACACCAGGATCAAGCTTTGGCATGGCATGACTTTGCGAGACCTTCATACCACGAAGTTCTTTTTCCATTTCTCGAACAAAACCGGTATGCTCTTCGAGTATTTTGCGGTCTTCCTTGCCCACCAATGCTGAAATTTTCTTCAAATCGGCAATAACTGGATCAAGCACGCTACCTAGAATTTCCTTATCTTTCGCCTGCCCATAAAGCTTCGAAAACAACTGGTAAGG
>CAZYAY010000052.1:20980-22722 GCA_964646215.1 uncultured Candidatus Kuenenia sp.
TCTCCGCGAACTTTGTCACAAACTCCGTTCAAAACCATGGTTTGTTTTTTGAATGGTTCGAGCGGGGCAAGAATTTCCTTAAGCAGAAAGTTTTCGCCATCTTCGTTGGGCCAGAAAGACTCGGGCACCACACCGTTAGGGGAGAAGAAAATCACCATGCGTTGTTTTTGTTGAGCCTTACCAGGCAGGGCAAGCGCATCAAGATTACCCAAAAAAGGAAAAGCTGCAGCACTAATGCCAGCATTTCGAATAAAACTACGCCTGTTCAATGATTTCATGGCCATGATCAGCTCCTAAGTGTTACTTAATCTTAGCATCTTATTCTTGTGTTTGCTAAGGTTGTTTGCCAACTTCCTGCAATTTTACACCTGCTTTTTCTGTACAAGCCATTCGTGCCATCTCTGCAGCAAGCTGCCGCATATTCAACGAATTTTTCTCAAAGTACCGGGTCATTTGTTCCAGAGTTTCTGCGCCATATGCCCGGGTGGGCTGTTTAAGCAAATGATGAAACATGTGTTCGGTAAAAGCTCGGTGGGCATCCGGGCTGCTGGCAAGATACCGGCCCAACCCCTGCGCGTTTTCAAGTGTGATTTTTTTCCCATCCCTTGCAACATACCACCCGTTACTATCAATCACTTTTGCATTATCTTTTTCACGCAACCGGCCTACAGCGTCAAATCGCTCAAGGGTAAAACCCAGCGAATTAATGGTACCATGGCAAGTCATGCAAGCACCTCCTTTGGTTTGCAAGGCAACTCTTTCCCGGGTGGTGAGCGAAGGGTGCAAGCTGGCAGCGAGGGGCGCAGCGGCTTCTGGTGGTGGCTTTAAACTAACCCCCAAAAGACTACGGGCCAGAAAAACTCCACGATGAATGGGGGAAGATTCCGCACTGTAGGAAAGCATACTCAGCATGTAAGGGTGGGTTATAATTCCTGCGCGCTGCCCATCATCAAAGCTTACTTTTTCGAACCCCGTCTTGGATGTGGTTTTTTGTTGATAAAACTTGGCGATCCGTTCATTCATAAACAAACCCTGTTCCAAAAACAGGCGCTGATAACTGCTGTCTTTTTCCCAGAATATCTCGTCGATTGTTTTATCCAAGGATATTCGAAGATCAGATTCAAGCTTGGAGTCGAAACCCGGAAAGCGCGCTGCATCCTTATTCAGATCATGGGATTGATTAAGTAATAAAATGTCGTGAAAGAATACCCTTATTTTTTCTTGGGCGCGACTATCTAGAAGCATCCGATCTATTTCCCGGTTCAAGCCCTCAACGCTTTTGAGCTTTCCTGAAGCCTCGGCATCAAACAATTGCTGATCGGGGATGGAATCCCAAAGAATGTAGGAAAGCTGGCTTGCAAGCGCACCGCCCTGCCCTTCATTACGATATAAAAAGTTAGGCGATTTCAAAACCCAGACAAGCACCCTCAATGCACCATCCTGGGAACCTTTAAATTCTTTTAAAACTTTCTTGATGATCTCGTTCTCGTTGTCTTGAAGGTTCCGCCGAAATGCCCTGGTCGCAAACTTTTTCAGAAACTCTTCAGTCTTCTCAAGGAATTGTGCATCTCCATCTTTAGCCTTGGTGAACTCGGGCAACTTGGCTGCAATATATTTGGAAGCTTCCAAGGCCGCTTCGGTAGTCGCCTGATCCCATTCTTTGGATACGGTAACGCCCCTCTCCCAACCCAGACTGCCGTCATCTGGTGGAAACGGAGTGCTAGAGACAAACATTTCAGGAA
>CAZYAY010000053.1:0-22050 GCA_964646215.1 uncultured Candidatus Kuenenia sp.
CAGATACTAAGGCCCCAGATACTAAAGCTCCAGAAACTAAAGCCCCAGATACTAAAGCCCCAGAAACTAAAGCCCCAGATACTAAGGCCCCAGAAACTAAGAGCCCAGAAACTAAGAGCCCAGAAACTAAGAGCCCAGAAACTAAAGCCCCAGAAACTAAGGCCCCAGAAACTAAGGCCCAAGAAACTAAGGGTAAGGTACCGGAAGCAAAATAGGATTCCGGTTAAAATTGTTTTGTTGGGGGTTGGTTGACTGTAGTAAATGATTTTGTGGAATCAGAGTTGGTAAGGGTTTTTAAAGCAGTGTGGTAACAAAAAAAGCCATCCGGAAGAACCGGATGGCTTTAAGTATTTAAACCTTAAAATCATTATGCATTAGATTCAGCAGGCCTTGAGCCAAGAGCTTTGAATTTGCTCTTTTCAATACCTTCGCCAAAGATTAGCAACAGTGGGCTTGCTATGTAGATGGAGCTGTATGTTCCAACAATAACACCCACAACCATTACAAAGGCGAAAAGGTGAACGCCTTCGCCGCCCCAAATGTAAAGAACCAAAACTACCAACCAAGTTACGAACGAAGTCAAAATAGTTCTACTAAGAGTTTGGTTCACACTGTCATTAACCATTTGGAAGGAGAGAGTTGGGTTTTTACCGCGAACTTCCCTGATGCGATCAAAAACAACGATCGTATCGTTTACGGAATAACCTACTAAAGTAAGCAAGGCGGCAACTGCAGGTAAATCAATCTTGAATTCCTGAAGCATGAAAAGGTTACCGATGAATGAACCATGCAGATAGTGACATAAAGCAATAGCGCCCAACGTAAAGAACAAGTCGTGTATAAGGCATAGCAAAGCAGCCAGACCAAAGGTCCAGTTTCCGAACCTGAACCAAAGATAAAACACGATGGCAGCCCAAGAAGCAACGATGGCATAAAGTGCGCGTTGTTGCGTGCTTGATGCAAGTTGAGGATCGAAGTTTTCAAGGCGTTCGGGCTGGGCTTTAGAATTGAATTCTGATTGGACAGATTTCAGAGTGTCTTCAAGAGCGGTTACACTGGCCGCTTCGGGAAGTTCGAGAGTCATCTTGTTGAATCTGCCATCTTTTTGCTCGCCAGCGGGATCCAAGCGCATCTGTCTGGCAGCGGTGGTAAGATTTTTCTTTTCCAATTCTTGCCTGAGGATCAGGCTGATTTGGGCCCTTGAAGCATAGCTATCGAATTCCAAGGATGCAGTCATGCCGTTTTTGTCAACATTGTATTTTGACAATTGAACACGTTGCAAATCGGTTCCAATGATTTTGTTGACTTCTTCGAGAACCACTGAAGGATTTCTCTCGGTGGTTCTGATGGTGAAGAACTTACTTTTATTACCCTGGCTGATTTCTGGGTTTGGAAGGAATATTTGCTCGATGGAGATTTCGGGCAGCGTGGTCTTGGTGAATTTGTTTCGAAGCCACGAAATATCTTGCATGGAGGTAAGTTGACCGCTGTAAGCAGTGCCCCCCTCAAAATCGATGTTAAGGCCGCCTTTGTCCAGTCTGTAAATAAACAGACTGCCACCGACAACTGTCAAAGCAAGGGTGATGGAAAACATCGCCCGCCTGATGGACATAAAATCGAAATTGGGGTGAACAAAAACATGCAACATTTTCAAGTCGCCAATCCATCCCTTTAGTTGGCATACATCGAATATTGTTCGTGTCATGAACAGCGAGGTGAAAAGACTGATGATAAGACCGAGTGTTAGACTGATGCCGAACCCACGAAGTTGGTCATTACCAACAACATAAAGGATGATAGCCGTGAAAATACTACTCATGTGGGTGTCGATGATGGTGGGGAAGGCACGATCATAACCATTTCTAAGTGCAAGAAGAATGCTTGCACCTTTTTCCCGTTCTTCACGAAGGCGTTCGTAAATAAGAATGTTTGCATCGACCGCCATGCCAAGCGTTAGAACCAAGCCTGCAAGGCCTGGCAGGGTGAAGGTTGCCTTCACAATAACCATGAATGCGACGGTGAGAAGAAGGTTTGAAAGTAGCGCAATACAGGCAACCAAGCCTGAAAGGCGGTAATAAAACACCATGAAAACGATAACAGCAAGGAACGCAAAAATAATCGAAAAGGTTCCAGCTTTGATGGTGTCATCACCAAGGGTGGCGCCAACCGTATTTTCACTTACCGGCTGAGGTTTTAGAGTGGCAGGAAGGGCACCCGCACGCAGAATTCTAACCAAGGTGTCGATATCAGCAGGCGTAAAACTACCACTGATCTGGCCATCGGTACGGATAGCCTGGTTGAGAACTGGTGCAGACCGAATCTGGCCATCCAAAATAATGGCAAGATGCCTTTTGAAGCCATCTTTGCTGGCAGGTCTATTGCGATTGGTAAGCTCATAAAAGCGGTTACCGCCTTCTACAGAGAACCGGAAATCAACGGTAAGGTCGCCTTTGCCATCCATGCCCCTTCGAGCGCTGGAAAGAAAATCGCCTGTAATTTCCTTACCTGCCTCGGTATTTCTGGTTAAAAGGAAATACTCATACTTCTTCTCTGATTCTCGATCCTTGGGCATCAATCTTTCAGGATTAGGTATGGTTCTGGAATAGATGAGGCATGAGTTGGTGCCTGGCGCGGTTGTGGCTTCTTTATCACGCGTTGATGCAACTTGCTTGAAGGTTCCACCTCTGACTGGGTCGGTTTCAGCAGAACTGTTCAGGCCAAGAGAGTAAAGTTCTTCTTTGCCAACTTCGATCCACGAATAAGAATACTGGGCACGATCACCATTGATGGAAGCATTAAAAGTAGCTGTGCCGTTATCCGCTTTGGGGGCGGGTGGGGCATCGCCATCCCGGGCAAGTTGTTTTAAACGAACCTGATTGGCAGGATCACGCAGGTATTTTTCTGCAGCAGCAACAGCTTCTTCATCATCAAGACGGTTTGCAAGAATTCTGAATTCAAGCCTACCTTGTTGGGCGATAAGGTCTTTGATGCGTTCAACTTCTTCGGTGGTAAGGCCGCGTTTTTCTTTGCTTTGCAAGAATCGATCACGAATGGACTTGCTGACAGCTTCTTTTTCCTTGTCTGGATAGGCATCTTCAACTCGGGCAATAAGCCGCATGATATCGCCTCGGGGAACAGTCTGGTAATTGGTTCCTTCCTTGCCGGGGAATTCCTTGCGGATGGTTTCCAATATTGACTGCCAAGCTTTTTCTTCAGCTTCAGATTGCTTTTGGCCACCGGTAGGCAGGATGATTTCCACCCTTGGTGGATCACCCTGAATGGGGCGGATGGTGATATTAAAAAGGTCTGCTGGATCGATACGCCTTTTAAGCGAAGCAGCAAGTTCTTCAATATTAACCTTGGTACCTGGTTCAGTCTTCTTGGAGTCCACCTCGTAAACGAGAATGGAACCTCCAACAAGATCAACCCCAAGGCGGAAACCACCCTGTCCGTTATCATACTTTCCATAAGCCCATAAAAGCACAGCGCTGGGAATAAGGAAAGAAAGAAGACAGATGACAATTCTGCTTAAATTCTGCTTCATAATTTGAACTTTACATCATTGGCGGAACAAAATATTGTGCCGGTTCCCCGCCTTGAGAACCACGGCTTAGGAAGAGACTTTACCATTAGTTTTGGTTTGATGCTCTTCTTCGTTTGAAAAATTTCTAGAAATACTTCCTTTAGTCATACGAATCCGGGTGTTGTCATCAACCTTTAGGGTTAATTCGTCCTCGGTATCGCTGACAGCAACTACAGTCCCATAAATACCCGCGGAGGTCAAAACCCTATCATTTTTTTTCATGGTGTTTAACAGGATTTTGCGTTCTTTTTCCTGTTTTTGCATGGGTCGCCAAAGAATGAAATAGAATAACACCAGTATTCCCATGGGCAGAAATAAATTCATCCAAAAAGGCTCTGGGGTTTGGGCGGGTTTCCCCTCTGCCTGTGCCCAAAGTTGGATCGAAATTAAATTCTGAATCATAAATTACCTCGTTACCCTGTTAGCATGCCACTGGGCGGTGTTCAAAGATTGATCTTAAGTTTCCGCTTCAAAGCGTGCAAGGCATTCTGCCCTGTACGATTCAAATTGCCCCAAGTCGATGGCATCCCTCGCTCCCTGCATCAGTCTGCAGTAATAGTTTAGATTATGGATTGTGAGCAAAGTTGCCCCTAACATCTCTTCCGCCATGAATAAATGATGCACATAAGCTCTGGTATGATGAACGCAGCAATAGCATGTGCAGCCTTCTTCGAGGGGTTTTTCTGATCTACGATGCTCTGAATTACGCATTCTGAGTTTGCCAAAAGAGGAAAACCCCGTGGCATTGCGAGCATTTCTCGAAGGCATGACGCAATCAAACATGTCTATGCCGTTATGTACCCCATCCAGAAGGTCTTCGGGCCTGCCGACGCCCATGAGGTACCGGGGCTTATTTTCTGGTAAAAATGAGGCGCTTTGGCCAAGCACTGCAACCATTTGGGCAGGGGTTTCCCCCACGCTAAACCCCCCAAGGGCATAGCCGGGGAAATCCAATTTAATAAGTTCCTCTGCGCAATATTCGCGTAGGGCTAAATTTGTGCCTCCCTGCACAATACCAAATACTGATTGCGTTGGGCTTTTGGCTGAGTTCCTGCATCTGGAGGCCCATAAAATAGTTCTGTCCACCGCTTTTTTTAATTGCTCGGTATTGCAGCCAAAAGGTGGGCACTCATCAAGGCACATGGCAATATCCGCGCCTAACTTTTCTTGAATTTCGATGGCTTTTTCGGGACTGAGATCTAAAAGCTTACCATCCAAATGAGATCGAAACGCTGCACCTTGATCAGTAATTTTGCAATCATGCGCCAGGCTGAAAACTTGAAAGCCTCCACTATCAGTCAGGATTGCGCCATTCCAATTCATGAACTTGTGTAAGCCGCCCATTGCTTGAATGGTGTCAGGGCCGGGTCGAAGGGCAAGATGATAAGTGTTAGCGAGGATAATTCTAGCGGTGGTATCAGCGATCTGGTCAGAGGTAAGGCCTTTAACAGTGGCAAGAGTACCAACAGGCATAAAAACAGGGGTCTCGATGGAGATACCCCTGATATTTAATACACCCCTGCGAGCCGTTCCGTCTTTTTTAAGCAGGTTAAAGGAAAGACTCATTCGAAAAATCCAGGCAAGAGAAGAGCTTAATCGCCTCGCAATGAAAGACCCATTGCCTGCAGTTTTTCACGAACTTCGCTAAGCGAAGTCATGCCAAAATTGCGGGATTCAAGCAGTTCATCCGCGGTACGCTGCATAACTTCACCCATGGTGTTGATACCAAGGCGACTCATGCATTTTCGGGCACGAACCGAAAGCTGCAGATCAGAAATAGGCCTGTTCATCAACGCCATTTCCTGCTCGGTGAGGTTTTGCGGGAGTCGGAATACAGGTTCCCTCTGTGTGGAATCCTCGAGGGACTGACCCAAACGAAGATTTTTGGCAACAAGCATTTCTTTGATTTCGGTGAGAGAGGTCTCGCCGAAGTTTTTACTTGCAAGCAATTGAGCCTCGCTAACCCTGGTAAGATCACCCAAGGAGCGAATATTCATCTTTTTGAGGCAATTACGGCTGCGAACGGAAAGTTCGAAGTCTGTTACAGGAACTTCAAGAACCTGATTGTATTTGCTGTTATCACGGTCTTCATCAGGGCTGTAATACATTGTCTGTGCGGCTTGGGCATCTTTCAGATAAAGTCTGGCTTGATCATCCAAGGGATCAGAATGAAGAGCGGTCTTGTAGCAATCAACTGCCTTATCAAACTTGTTATTGTCTTCGTAAAGAACCCCAAGGTTTTTGAGCACGCCCACATGAATCGGAGGGTGCTTAAGGCACTTTTCATAGAAACCAATGGCTTCGTGATCGTTACCAGCTTGATCGTTTGCTTGAGCGAGGTGAAAAAGGGCCCCGGTGTGTGTTGGATCCAATTCTACAGCCCGTTCAAGATGTTTAACAGCTGATGCTTTTTCGCCTTCATCAAGAAATATTCCGGCTTTTTGAAAATGGAATTCAGCACTATGGCTTGCGAGTTCTTCCAATTTAACAAGAGTCGCTTTTGCTTCCTTGAGGTTTTCTTTTTGACGAAGCAAGTCGATACGCTGGAGTTGAACTTGATTGATGTTGTAACCAAGTTTTTCAGCTTTATCAAAAGCTTTGGATGCATCATCGATGTTTTTGGTGGAAAGGTAGGCTTTTCCCAGATAGAAGAAGGCCAGACTGCTTTCGCCATGAGAAAGGTTTTCGATGGCTTCGCCGGTGTGCCCCATGAAATAAAGAGCGATACCAAGTTTAAGTTGATATTTTTTCTGACCTGGAGCCGGTGTGGTTTCAATTTTCTTTTTAAGAAGTTGAACAACTTCTTTTAAGCTTTTGAATTGTTGGTTTCCTTGAGCCAACCCATTGCGAAGTTGCTGGACAGTGCCAGCATCGCAATCTTCTTTTTCCACCATCAAAGTTCGCAAGTCAATCAGCATTTGGTCAGCCATAAATTTAACTCCACAACGGTAACATCAAGGTGAAAGATTGAGTAAGCTTGAGAGTTTCTGGACAATAAAGAAAGTCAAGCTTTAACTATTTTGGCCCTGCAATTCTTCAAAAGTAAATATATTCACATTAGGGCCATAATCAAGTGTATTTGGCTAGGCGTTGGTAAGGTGGGGTGAATTTACCTAAATCTTTAGAAAATAGGGCGATATTTTTATGAGCTCGATTTCTTGTTATGCGATGGTTGTTTCGGGTTTGGAAAGTATAGCCGCACGTGAAATAGAGTTGCTGTTAGACGCTAAAATTACTCGAAAAACCGATGGCTTGGTTACTTTTAAGATTGATGGCCCAGATCCTGATGTTTTTAACCTTAAAACCACTGAGGATGTCTTTCTTTTTGCCTGGGGGACCGATTCTCTCACTTATCGGGCTAAAGATTTGGAAGATATTAGAAAATGGACTGCAAAAGAGGGCGATTGGACCCGACTTATCAGTCAACATCATGCTTTTAAGCCCAAAACCAAGGGGAAGCCCACTTATCGCTTTATCACGCAAATGGATGGCGAGCACGGCTACCATCGTAAAGATGCACAAAAGGAGTTTGCCAAGGGACTGGCCAAGTTTATCCCGCCAAATTGGAGAATGGTCGAGGATAACGCATCGGTGGAATTTTGGTTGACCATCGAAGAGAAGACAGCTGTAGCCGGTATCAGACTTACTGATAAAACCATGAGACATCGAACCTACAAGGTTGCACACCGCCCGGCATCGCTGCGCCCGACCGTTGCGGCCTGCATGGTCCGGATAGCAGAGCTTAAACCTCAGCACAGGATGATTGATCCCATGTGCGGTGCGGGGACGATTTTAGGAGAATATCAGCTATTTGCAGAAGGATGGCGGGTTCCCCGGGAAGCTGCCTGGGGGGGCGATATCGAACAGGCTGCGTTGTTGGATGCTTCCGCAAATACCAGGAAGCTTGGGAAAATTTATTTGAACCGATGGGATGCACGCTGGCTTCCGCTTGATTCTTCCTCCATGCATCGCATCATCTGCAACCCACCGTTTGGCAAGCAGATTTCTTCAGATGTGGATATCAATAAACTTTACCGCGGCCTAATGATCCAGTTTAATCGAATTCTTAGTCCCGATGGTAAGGCTGTGTTGCTGGTCAGTGATTATGCAGCAATAAAGGCCGCGTGTGAAAATGTGGGTTGGAAATTAGAAAAGAAGTTTAGAACTCAAATTCTTGGCCAAAATGCGGTAATCAGCCTATGGCATAAGCCTGCACCAGAAGGTACACTACCTGCTATAGAAGGTGCAATAATTTAAGGTTGAATGTTTACCAATGAACGGAATTAGTTATGTCTAATGCTTCGATATCAATCAAATGTGAGCATTGCAGTGCAAACCTTAAATTGCCCGGCACCATTGCACCTGGAAAAAAAATAAAGTGTCCCAAGTGCTCCGGGGTTATCACTGTTCCGTCCTCATCCGCCCCCCCAAAGGAAGAGAAAAAAGCCCCTGAAGCCCCGCCTAAAAAAAAGAGCAGTGCCGATGATGACGATGATGATGGCGTGCTCTATGGCCTACGAGATATTGCCAATCCTGAACAAGAGGCAAAATCCAAGCCCAAGGTAAATTACGCCCTTGATACTTCCAACAAGGATCTTCGTGGGCCTGCCCAAGCTGCGCTGTTAGGACCTTCCAATAAAATAATGTTTCGAAGCATGTTTTGTGTGGCTCTTTGCGTTTTTAGTTTTGGTGTTGCAGTTTGGCCCTTTGTATTTTCTGAAGATATTCTCGATTATCGTGAAACGTTGAAGGCCTATTACAAAATTGAAGCTGAAAAAGCAAAAGGCACTCCCGAAATCCAAAAGAAGATTAATGACCGCGCCACCAAAATCGACAAGGATGCTAAACACGACATCCTTGCTCATAATGTTTACCCGGAGATTGCAGAGCGCCAGAAAAAACTAGGTATTACGCCGGACGATCCTGGAATTACACTTGAACCCGGTGAACAGGCCTTCATTAAAGAAATCCGCACCAAGCAGATTCCCTACCGGATTTCATGGATTATCTTTTCTTTGCTTATCCTTGTTTACAACGCCTTGGAAGCAATGGCTGCTGTAAGAATGCAGGCCTTGGAGTCTTATAATTGGTCCATGGCTTGTGCAATCATGGGGATAATTCCATTTAATTGCGTAGGTCTTTTTTCCAAGATTTGGTCTGTAGAAGTTCAGCCAGATCCAATGCAACTAATACCAGCCGAAGGGTTTGATCTTCTGCAAATGTTTACCCATCCGTTGTTTTTGCTATGTCTTGAATACATTGGTTCGCTGGGCATGGGGATCACAGCTTTACTGGTTTTATTGAAACCAGAAGTGAAAGAGGGCTTTAGTTACAAAGGTGATATCTAAAGCTTATTTCTTTTTTATTCCAAAAACAAATTGAATCCAACCTTTGATTCTTCCGAGCCAATTTGGGGAATGCAGAGCAAGTAAAATGCCTTCCACAATTGGAATTGAATCGGCAGCCCTTGGCGTTGCGAGATCATAATGGGGCCTGAATTTTCCACTGACAACCGAAATAGACATCGGCCTGGTCATTTCCAATAAGCCCTCTTCTCCCTGCGTTGCCCCCCAACCGCTTAAACCAACCCCACCAAAAGGAGTTGCTGGGTGTGCGTGCGGAACAATAGCATCATTGATGGAAACGCTTCCCACTTTTAAATCCAATGCGATTTTTTCTGCCAATTCATGATTTGAGCTGAAAATACTTGCGCAAAGCCCAAAGGGGCAGGCATTTGAAATCCGGATTGCATCTTCAATGGTTTTATAAGTAAGCACAGATAACACCGGTGCAAAAATAGCTTCATTGCATATTCCCATCTCTTGTCGAACATTGATCAAGATGGAAGTATCAAAAAGCCCATCTTTCCAAATGTTCGATTTGTTTTGGGGCCATATCAATTCAGCCCCCCCGCTTAAAGCAGATTCAACGAGGGGCAGGGCACAGTTTGCCTGTGATTCGAGCAGTATCTTTCGTGGTTTAAATTTCACAGCCAATTCAATTAACTTTTGTGAAATTTTGTCCAGCATGGTTTCCGGAATTATAAACCTTCTGCTTGCCATGCATGTCTGCCCCGCATTGATATTCGTGGCAAACCACGCGGCGCTTACTGCAAGATCCACATCGCCATCTTCCAAAAGTAGCAAAGAATCGATTCCTGAAAGTTCAAGAGTCGAGGGGATAAGTCTTTCAGCACATTTTTTTGCAATGGCTTTTCCAGTTTCGACGGATCCAGTCATGACCACATAATCGATATTTGAATCGATGAGAACAGGCCCGGACTCTCTCGAGGATGAAAGCTCTTTAAAGATATTTCCGGGAAAAGTTGCAAGAAGAAGCTCGGCCAATATCTTGTTGGTTTCATTTGCATTTTCTGAAGGTTTCCACAAAACCCCGTTTCCTGCAACCAAAGCTTGGATGATTTGGACCCCATTTAAGAATAACGGGTAATTCCATGTACCAATAATCCCGACAATTCCCCTGGCTTTCCGATGTACTTTGGATTTTTGTAAAAACAGCCACCAAGGGGTGTCGCTTGAGCGGATTTTCCTTGGTTTTAAAAGATGTGCTGCGTTTTTTTCAAGAAATTTGCATGCCTCTGCGAGGGGTAGTATTTCCGCCCCAAGTGCTTCTTCGTAGGGCTTCCCAGAATCAAGAAACAAAGCTTTGGAAATCCTTTGTCTGTGTTCCACAAGAAGGTGTCTGAACTTTTCAACTTTTTTTAATTTATCCTTGATTGCCAACTGTTCCCATTGGTGTTGGGCGATGCGCATAAGCTGCAATTCTTCTGCAAGCTGCTGATTATCCATAAATTGAATGTTCATGTGAATTATCTTAGGCGAGAATCGCCCACTGGGCACGCAAGTTTGGAAAAAGGAACTGCATTCATGTTAAATCTTCTGGACATAAAGCCACTACCCCTTGCCACCTCAGGGCTTGAGCCTGTGAAGGGCGAAATAAAATCTGTTCCTGAAGATTTTATCGTTGAGGAAATACCTGCCTACGAACCCGCAGGGGAGGGTGATTTTATTTACCTTTGGGTTGAAAAACGTGATCTTTCAAGCCCATTCATGGCACGAACCCTTGCGAAGGCCCTTTCCATTCCCGCGATGGAGGTAGGTATGGCGGGGTATAAGGATCGCAGGGCTGTTGCAAGGCAGTGGATAAGCGTGCCCGGGCATTTGGATAAGGAGATTGAGAAAATAGAAATTGAAGGTTTTAAGATTTTAGAAAAATCGCGGCACACCAATAAGCTTCGAACAGGCCACCTGCATGGCAACAAATTTAATATTCTTCTCAGGTCGAACATGGATGAGCAGAACCAGCAAAAGGTGAAAAAACTGGTGGAGAGGGTGACTGCAACGGGTCTATGGAACTTTTATGGTGAACAAAGGTTCGGTAAGAATCTGGAAACATTAAAAATTGGCCTCGATCTGCTTGCCCAAGATAAAGAAGCATCTAGAAAGCCGTTTTATCTTCGAAAATTAGCATTATCAGCGGTGCAATCAGCATTGTTCAATGAGGTTTTAAGATTACGAATCACAAACAACACGCATAAAAAAGTTTTGCTTGGTGATGTTCTATGCATGCTTCCCCAGGAATCTAAATGCCATGCCCGGAACTTGCAGGAGGATCAACTAAGGGTGGACCAGGGGTTAATGGCTGTTACAGGGCCGATGCAAGGATGGAAAATGTATCCGAAGCCTACTGAAGAAGCCTTGTTGCTGGAAACCCAGGTTTGCGAATCTTTTGGCTTTAAACAAGAAGTATGGAAGGGCTTTGGGAAGTTTTTAATGGGTGCTAGGCGATGCTTGGTTTATCCCGTTTCAGAGCTGGATCTTGGGTTTGAAACAGATGGGGTAAGGCTCACTTTTTCACTGCCTGCAGGTGCTTATGCCACACAGTTAATCCGGGAAATCACCCAGCAGGATGCCGCCGAGGAGCCCGAATGTTAAAAGATGTAAAATACAAATTATAAAACAATAATTCGGGGGCTGACTATCGTTCTTCACCAACTTTTAGAAGTTTGAAATATTTTTCTTGATGTATCTCTTCACAAGTGTTTGAATCGTTTCACCAGCGTGACAACCTTAGAATTTCAGGATACAAATGGCAAACAAAGTTATCTCGATCGAAGACTGTACGGTACCCGAAAAAATATTGCTTGCTGCAAATCAGCTTGAGGAATCTGGCCAGACACCTTTTAGTGCAGAAGCCTTGATTGTGATGGCATGGCAAAAATATCCCCGGACATTCGGGCTAAAGGGTTTTGTGGAATCGTATCCCGACTCCAACAAAATTCTTGCGAGTATCATGGGTGAAAAAGGATTAGCCAGAAGGGGATGGCTTGTTAAGACCGGGCAGAAAATGTATGCCTTGACCAAGGATGGTTTAGTCGTTGTCAAGCGTATACTTAAAGGTGAAGATAGGCCTGCTTCCAGGCAATCCACCATTCGTACCAACAAGGAAACTGACCGCATTCTCCTTGCCATCATGGATTCGATCGCCTTTGAAAAATTCCAGGATGGGCGTAAGCAGGAAGTTGCTTTTTCTGATGCTTGCAAGTTCTTTTCCATTAAAGATGGCATGAGCGCAGATCAAATTGATGCCAGGATTAATGTGGTTTTAAAATGTCTGCAAAACATGGAGCATCAGATCGGCTTGGGTAATGCCGTTCTCAGCAATGGACAAAGTGTTGCAATGATGGATGTCGTACTTTCGATGGAAATTCTCAAGTACCTTGAAGATAAGTTCTCAAGGCACTTCAACCTTTTAAAAGTTCGCGCAGGGAAATAAGCCCGTCTAGGCTGGCTTCTTTTTCTTCATCAGATTTTTAACCCCAAGGCCGGTTCCGGTTTTGGGGTTTTCTTCAAATCGCATTTGCGAGCTTTCAACATACTCTTCATTTATCTCAAAGCTTATCCATTTGCGCCCGAGTTTTTGGCTTACCGCTCCCGTCATGTTGCTTCCTGCAAATGGGTCGAGCACCGTTTCTCCAGGGCTGGTTAAGAACTGGACAAAAAACTCCGGAAGTGGTTCGGGAAAACGCGCGGGATGTATGGTCAAGCCTTCCTGCCTGCATCTCTTGATGTAGGAATCTGCTGATCTGCAATTAGGAATTGAGAGCATGTTCGGAGGAATCGCCCCGCCATTATCCTTCTGAAAGTTTGGCCCAATTTCATGCTGCGAAGGCCTCATGGCTGTATCGTATCCATCCCTTAGCAGGCGTTGCATGGATTTACTGTAGGGTTTAAGCACTCTACGATTATCTGCCTGGGGTTCTTCTGTTTTGGAAAGCCACCACACCATGTTCACCGCATCTTTCACACGGGTTCGACGGATAGTTACCCACTCCGCAGGGGTGGGTAACTTGCTGGGATTGTACCAATAGAATTCTTGTGCCAGATGAAACCTCTGGCATAGTTTCAATATCAATTCGTACTGGAATAAAGATCGGGTTCCTTTTTTCGGATTCCAAGCACCTGCAAGATCCATCACAAAAGAACCATCAGGCTTTAGTATCCGCTGGATTTCCCATGCGAAGGGAAGTATCCAATCCACATACGATGCTGCATCCACATTTCCGTAGGCTTTTTGTCTTCGCAGCGCAAAAGGTGGTGAAGTCAGAACCAAAGATATGGAGTTATCCTTTACCTTTTTTAAAAGTTCCAAGGCATCCCCAAGGTAACATTTACCAAGCGATGTTTCGTAAGCCGGGGTCAGCTTGCTAATAGACATGCAATAATCCTGCGCTAGTCTTCCTTGGTTACCTGACTTAACAGGTGTGGCTTGAAAAAGAATCAAGCCGGCGCGGGACTATAGCGCTCTCCAAGGAACTGTCTAGTGCGAACTTGATTACCAGTGGGAAATGGGGCCGGAGGGTACTTTGACCGGGCATTCCAAGTCGGGCCAATTTGGTTCAGGCCTGATTTTTACTAGTTCCTCAATCTGATTTGCCAAGTCTTCGAAGTGCTTGGGCGATTCCAGTTGCACGAGTTGTTGCTGTATTTCGTGCCCGGGTTTTAATACTCTGCAGTACCAGTTTGCAACTTTACGGAATGCCAGGCACGAAAATCTTTCCCCCTTATGTTCCACCAGCAGCCTAAAGTGCCTGCGCATGAATTGTAATCGATCGTTCCATCCTGCATGGGGGCATGGTTCGCCTGTTAAATCCCAAGTCGATAATTGCTGGAATATCCAAGGGTTCAGCAGGGCACCGCGCCCTATCGCAATACCCGCACAACCTGTTTTTTCAAACATATTCCTGGCATCGGAAACACTTTTTACATCTCCGTTACCTATGATCGGGATTTTTTCCACGGCCTCCACCACGCTTCGTATTCCTTCAAGATCTACGCTGCCTGAAAAACCCTGCTCCCTGGTTCTTCCATGGATTGTTATCGCAGCAACTCCTACTTTTTCAAATTCACGCGCAAACCATGGCCCAGATAAGTTGTCCTTATCCCATCCCAGGCGCATCTTCACCGTGACGGGTAGTTTTACTGATTCCACAATTTTCTGAACCAGGGTGATGGCGTTTGATCCTTCGCAAAGTAATGCAGAACCCCCACCACTTCGTGTTACTTTTCTAACCGGGCAACCCATGTTAATGTCTACGCTGGTTACTCCATAACCCTCCAGCCATTTAGCAGCCGCAACCATGTCTTCAATAACATGGCCGTACAATTGCACTGCAAACGGCCTGTCAAAGTCTGATGTCTGAATAAGATCCATGGTTTTACGGCATGTGCGTATAAGGGCCTTGGCGTTGACCAGGTCGGTGGTGGCATGCCCCAGGCCGCCTAATTCCCTTACAGAAGTACGAAATGCCAGGTTGGTGTACCCTGCAAGCGGGGCAAGCCAAAATCTGCTCGGAAGGGTCAGTGATCCTAATTGCAATGTTGACATTTTAGTTTCAGGCGTTTCCATTGATGAACTTGTTGGGAATCCCCTCGAGGGAACTTTCGGGATTTGGCTTCCACAAAACCGTAGATTCGATTTTTGTGGCGAGTTCAAAGTCCTTTATCGTAATTCCGCCGTGGTCATGTGTTTTTAGTTTAACCCAAACCTTACCCCAAGTAACAGCCATATCTGCATGGTGCCAGGCAGCTTCACAAATAAAACCTATGGTGTTAACCAGCATGAGTGTGGTTTGCCAGCCTGCGGTGGTGTATTTTCGTTTAAGCCATCCTTCTTCGAGGTACCAACCATTTAGGGCTCGATTTGCAATTTCTGCTGTAACTTCAGCATCAGTGAAAACTTTAAGTTTAATCTTATCCATTGTTTTCCTTATTCTTTAATGTGGCACCTTTTGGACCGAATACTCATTGTATCAATGATTGGCTTGCGCAGATTAATCCCCCTTGACTGAATAAGCCAATCTTCGGGATACTTTCATGTTGGAGGACTTGAACATGCGCAGAATATTAGCAATAGTTTTGATCCCGATATTATTTTTAGTTGCGGGTTGTGGCAAACAGGATAAAGAAATTCTTGCAAATATAGGAAGAAAAATAACATCAAAGTTTGAAAGTGCTGCTTCGCCTACACGAAAAAAACTTGAGATGGGAATTCAGGCCATGCGGGGTGAGATTTTAGAATCTTCAGTTGAAGATGCGGTGTTGTTTCGACTTCGTACCGATAAAAATCTTAAAGATCAGAAAATTGAGGTTTCCTGCAAAGAAGAAGGCGTGATTTTATTAAAGGGCACGGTTCATGATGAACGGTCCAAGGTTCGTGCCATTGAAGTTGCAGAAAACACCAGGGGGGTAAACAAAGTGGAATCGGAGTTGGTGGAAAAGGCTCCGGATGATGGCGCATCTAAAAAGCCTGTTGACCCTAAAGACGCACCCGAGGTTAAAAAAGAAGCAACAGAAGCAGAGAAAGTACCAGAAAAACCAAAGGATCAGTTTCAGCCATTTGATCCGAGCAAGGCAAACGAAAAAGGGGAACAGGATAAGCCTGCTCCCCCTCTGAAATAACAAAAGCGGAGAAGTACCAGAAAAGCTAAAGGAACAGTTTCAGCCATTTGATCCGAGTAAGGTAAACGAAAAAGGGGAACAGGATAAGCCTGCTCCCCCTCTCAAATAACAAAAGCGTTAAAGCTTAGTACATGTCCCTGTTTAAAAAGAAGCAACAAAAGCGGAGAAGTACCAGAAAAGCTAAAGGAACAGTTTCAGCCATTTGATCCGAGTAAGGTAAACGAAAAAGGGGAACAGGATAAGCCTGCTCCCCCTCTCAAATAGCAAAAGCGTTAAAGCTTAGTACATGTCATCGTGGCCAGGGCCTGCTGCCTTCTTTTCATCCTTGGGCATATCAGCAACAAGTGCATCGCTGGTAAGTAGCAATGTTGAAACGCTGGCACCATTTTGCAATGCAGATCGAACAACCTTGGTTGGGTCGATAATGCCTTCCTTAACCATGTCAACATAGCGATCATTGCGTGCATCATAGCCAAAGTTGAAGTCCTTGTTATCAAGAACCTTGTTCATGACTACAGCGCCATCCATTCCAGCATTGTTGGAAATCTGTTGGATAGGAGCCTTGCAGGCGCGAACCACGATGTTGTAACCAATAAGTTCATCATGGGAAAGGCCCTTGCCTTTAAGGCCATCAGAAGCACGAAGAAGGGCCACACCGCCACCTGGAAGGATGCCTTCCTGTGCAGCAGCACGAGTAGCATGCATGGCATCTTCAACTCGGGCTTTCTTTTCTTTCATTTCGCTTTCAGTCGCAGCGCCAACATTGATCTTGGCAACGCCACCGGAAAGCTTTGCGATTCGCTCGCTAAGTTTTTCCTTGTCGTAATCGCTGGTGGATTTTTCGAGTTCCCGTTGAATGCTTGCAACACGGGCCTTGATTTCATCCTTCTTACCAGCACCTTCGATGATGATGGTGTTATCCTTGTCGATCTTAACTTTCTTGGCGCGGCCAAGTTGCTTAAGTTCAACTGCTTCAAGTTGGATGCCAAGGTCTTCAAATATGGCCTGTCCACCGGTCAGCTTTGCGATATCCTCAAGCATTGCTTTCCTGCGATCGCCATAGCCTGGGGCTTTGACTGCAGAACACTTAAAGGTGCCACGAAGGCGGTTGATTACCAAGGTTGCAAGGGCTTCGCCTTCAACTTCTTCAGCAATAATCAGGATAGGCTTGTTGGTGCTTAATACTTTTTCAAGCAAGGGAACCAAGTCTTTGTTGCTGGAGATCTTCTTTTCATAAATCAGAATGTAAGGATCATCCAGTTCACATTCCATCTTTTGTTGATCAGTAACGAAGTAAGGGGAAAGATAACCCCTGTCGAACTGCATGCCTTCAACAAACTCATGTGAGGTTTGAAGCGCCTTGCCTTCTTCGACGGTGATAACACCATCTTTGCCTACTTTGTCGAAAGCTTCAGCAATGATGGCACCAATCTCGGTGTCATCGTTGGATGCAACAGTTGCTACATTCTGAAGATCTTTCTTAAGCTTTACTGGTTTGCTGTTTTCTTTAAGGCGTTCGATGATTTCTTCGACAGCTTTTTCGATGCCACGCTTCATCATCATGGGGTTGACGCCTGCAACAACGGCCTTAAGGCCTTCGTTGAAAATCGCTTCTGCCATTACGGTTGCGGTGGTGGTGCCATCGCCTGCGACATCGCTGGTTTTGCTGGCAACTTCTCGCACCATGCGGGCGCCCATGTTTTCGTACTTGTCTTCAAGGTCAATTTCCTTGGCAACCGTTACACCATCTTTGGTAACTGTTGGCGAACCAAAGCTTTTTTGGATGATGACATTTCTGCCTTTGGGTCCGAGAGTAACTTTGACTGCTTTGGCAAGCTTGTGGATGCCTCTGCGTAATGCTTCACGAGCTTCTTGATCAAATGCGATTTGCTTTGCTGACATCTGTTGTCCCCTTATTGGCCTTTAAAAAAAGTTAATGTTTTACTTTTGAAATTAGAATTACAACCTAGTCCACGATTGCAAGAACATCACTTTCCCTGAGGAGAAGAATGTTTTCGCCATGAGTTTCTTTGAATTCATCACCAGCCCAATTGGTGAAAAGAACCGTATCTCCGATTTTTACTTGAAGAGGTTGTCTTTTGCCATCGCCTAGCAGTCGGCCTGGGCCAACAGCTTCCACTTTACCCCGTTGGGGCTTCTGCTTGGCGCTATCAGGCAAAATAATTCCGCCCTTGCTCTTATCGCTAGCTTCAACTCGTTTAATAACCAGACGATCACCAAGTGGCTGAATCTTCATAAAATTACTCCTTAAAAAACACCGCTCGACTCAAAATGAATAAGAGCAACTTTAGTAGCAAGTTCCGTGCCTGTTTTGTCTTATTGCTGTATATCGTTACTATATAATGACTTACGTGTTGCGTGGCGGCTTAAAAGAGGTGGCTTCCCTGCCAACTTTGCAATAGAAATCAGGGTCGTCTGTCGGTTTGGCAGGGCTAAAGCATAATATAGCAGGCTGGCAGGGCGGATAAATTTTGCTTAACTGGCTGGCAAACTCCCTTATTCCCTTTCCCTTCCTGATAACCTCCTTAAAATGAGGGAGGTTCATCAAACTGGAGAGCTTATTTTGCAAACCATGGTTTCTTCGAATGCTTTGAAGCTTGTAGACATTCTTAAAAGTATGGATGGCGTTGTCATCGCACTTAGTGGGGGGGTGGATAGCGCGGTGGTGGCGAAAGCTGCTTTACTGGCCCTCGGAGACCAGGCAATTGCAATAACTGCAGACAGCCCGAGTGTTCCACGCCAAGATATTGAGGCGGCGAAAAAGTTGGCAGCAGCAATAGGGTTGAGGCATCAAACGGTTTTAACCTCCGAGTTTGATAACCCCGATTACACAAAAAATGCAGGCGATAGGTGTTATTTTTGTAAAAGTGAATTATATGAGACAATTCTTAGGAAGCTTTCTGATCTGAATGCCCGAATAATTTGTAGCGGGGCCAATCAGGATGACCTGGGTGATTACAGGCCTGGCTTGCAGGCGGCGAAGGAGCGGGGAATAAGGCATCCTTTGCAAGAGGCGGGCCTTGGCAAAAAAGAAGTGCGCGAACTCGCACAATACTGGAACCTCGAAGTTTGGGATAAACCAGCATCTCCATGCCTTTCCAGCAGAATAGCACCGGGAGTTGCCGTAACCGCAGATCGAACCGCCCGAATCGAAAAAGCTGAAATCTATCTCAAATCGTTGGGGCTTCGTGATTGCAGGGTTCGGCTTCATCATGATGAACTTGTCCGGATTGAGCTTCTTTTTGAGGATATTGCGAAACTTGCAGACCCGGAGGCGCGTAAAAACCTTTCCGAGTATTTTCATGCACTCGGTTTCCGTTTTATTACACTGGATATGGATGGCTTGCGATCGGGAAGTTTAAACTCATTGGTTTCCCTAGAAATCATGAAAAAGTACCAGTCCAAAGACTAGGTGGGAGTAAAAATCATGGATCCCCGGATAAAAGCAGTCACGGCTCCGAAAGTTTTGGAGCAAAGTTTTCTCGAAGCCCGATCTAAACTGTTGGACATAGCTGCAATATTAGATCGTGTAGCTCGGGGCGATGCTGCAGACGTTGTTCATCAAGATGTAAAAATAGGCCGAATCATGGAAGCTTTGAAAATTCTGCAGGGTAGCTCTGCGCATAAAGCAGAGCAGATTCAAAAGCTTTTCTCGCTTCCCTACGATGCAAATTGGGAAATCCCCGCACCCCGCTACTAACTATCGAGGCATGAAAAATGCAGTATATTGATCCGCATATTCATATGATTTCCCGCGTAACTGATGATTACCACCGCATGGCGCAATGTGGTTGCGTTGCCATCAGTGAACCTGCCTTTTGGGCTGGTTTCGACCGTGGTTCGGTGGAAGGCTTTCGTGATTATTTTCACCATTTGGTGGATGTGGAACCCAAAAGAGCAGCATTGTTCGGGATTCGACATTTTTCCTGGCTTTGCATCAATGCCAAGGAAGCGGAAAATGTTTCGCTTTCTCGTGATGTGATTGCCATGATTCCTGAATATCTGCAAAGGCCCAATGTTCTTGGTATAGGCGAGATAGGTTTGAATAAGAATACGAAAAATGAGGCAACTATTTTTCAGGAGCATATGGATCTGGCTGCCAAAACCGATGAGCTTATCCTGATTCATACTCCGCATCTGGAGGATAAATACAAAGGCACCCGAATGATCGTTGATATGCTTAAAAATGATTCCCGGGTTAAACCCCATCGTGTTTGTGTCGACCATGTCGAAGAGCATACTGTAAAGCTTGCCTTGGATAATGGCTTTTGGTGTGGCATGACGCTTTACCCAACCACCAAATGCACTCCCGCCCGTGCCGTGGATATCATCGAAATGGTGGGAACGGAAAAGATCATGGCAAACAGCGCGGGTGACTGGGGCAAGTCCGACCCTCTTGCGGTGCCCGAATTAATTCTTGAAATGCGCAGGCGTGGGCATCCTGAATCTGCGATTCGCAAGGTTGTTTATGAAAACCCACTTGAGTTCTTCAGGCAATCTGCACGCTGGCAGGAGCCTTTCGCCCTTTTGAATTTTTCAAAGTAATCCTTGTTTGAAAGCCGTGCCCAAAGTGAAACAGGCGAATATCATTGCCATCGAAACTTCCTGTGATGAAACTTCGGTTGCAATATTTAACGACAGGCTTGAGGTTCTCTCAAGCGTGGTCGCCTCACAGTTTAAATGGCATGAGCGTTTTGGCGGGGTGGTGCCCGAAGTGGCAGCGCGCGCCCACATGGAACTTCTAAACAAATCAATCTTTCAAGCATTGCAAGATGCGAATATGCCTGTTTCTCAAATCAGTGCCGTTGCTGTTCATAACGGGCCCGGTCTTGCCGGGGCGCTTCTGGTTGGCCTTAGCGCCGCCAAGATGATTGCCCTAGGATTGAATGTTCCCTTGATTGCTGTGAATCATGTTCACTCACACATCTATGCCTGTAGAATGTCCGCGGGAAAAGATATTTTTCCCTGTGTTGGCATGGTGGTGAGTGGCGGGCATAGTATTTTGTTTGAATGCAAGACTGCATTGGAAATGAATCGACTTGGTGGCACCATCGACGATGCAGCTGGCGAGGCATTTGATAAAGTTGCAGCCCTGCTTGGCTTGGGTTTTCCGGGTGGGCCTGCAGTTGAGAGAGAAGCGCTTGGTGGTAACGCCAATGCATATGCCTTCCCGAAGTCGTTTTTTTATGAAGACCGGCTCGATTTTAGTTTTAGTGGATTAAAGACTGCGGTGCTGTATACTATTGCGCCCCCGGGGCAGGCAAGGCCTGCGGTAGTCGAGGCGGGGAAAAAAAGGGCGGACATTGCTGCTTCATTTCAAAAAGCAGTCGTGGATGTTTTGGTTTCCAAGGCTCTTCAAGCTTTGAAAAAAACCGGATTGAAAAGGCTGGCAGTCGGAGGCGGGGTTGTCGCAAATCAAACACTCAGGCAACAATTGCTCGAAGAGACCAAATTGAATGGTATCGAGCTTTACCTTCCAGAGAAAAACCTCTGTACGGATAACGCAACCATGGCAGCTCTTTCGGTGGAAGCATGGAAGCAGGGCATTTTTACAAATCTTGATGTAGACATAAGGCCCACCGTTTTCTAAACCTTCCCGACTTTAATCAAAGTTAAAAAAATCCCGATGTTTTTTCGGGGAGATGGTTGCCCGATCTATTCAGGCAGATTGAACCTTGTTTAACAAAACTAATGATGCATGTTTGAAGTAATCACTTGATTTCATGGCTGTGCTTTAAGCAATCATAAAATCATGGGGTAGGGTTTCCTAATTAAGAAGGCTTGGTTGTTTCCGTCAGGAGGATGGTTCCCCGGAATACCTTGCCTGTATTATTTTCTTAGGAAAAGGGAAAAACCATGAAGAAGCTTCTTATTGCTGCGGCACTTGCATTTGTTGCAGCCCCGATTGTTCAGGCTGGTGGAACTTTTGGCCTTTTTACCTGTAAATCTTGCAATAAATGTAATGTTTGTATTCGCCCCTACAACGCTTTTAGCCCGGTTTGTGTGGGTGGTTATAATGGTGATATCATGTCAATGCCAGGTAATTGCATGTCAGGCGGGTGCGCCAATATAAATTACATGAATGGTAATTCAATGCCAATGGGAACCCCCGTGCCGATGGGGCAAACCAATCCTGGTATTAAAGGGGCTTATATGGTTCCTGGTAATCCCGCTAACTTTTACCCTGTTTATATGCAGAATGGTTATCAAGTTCCGATGCAGGTTATGCCTTATGGTGCTGCTTCTCCAATGGTTCCTTTGACCATTCCTGCTGCACCGCAACAAAACTAGACTTTGTTGTTGATGCATGAATAAAAAAAGAGACCCAAGCATAAGGCTTGGGTCTCTTTTTGTTTTACGGTTGAAAGGTATTACACCATGAAAATGGCATCATGAATGTTTACTTCGGTTTCGCTTTCTTCTTCCGTTTCATAGGTGTCTATTCCGTAGAGGCTTACAGTGGAA
>CAZYAY010000054.1:0-19968 GCA_964646215.1 uncultured Candidatus Kuenenia sp.
CCAAAGCCTGCTTAAATAACCAGGTTTATCGTAAGCCTTATACTTTCACTTTTCATCTTCACAAAAGAATAAGCTCATGCTATTGGCTGATTTCAGCAGTGGATAATTTTTAAAATTTGAGAGCACGCATGCAAGTATCTAGTCTTAATTCGAAGGCTGGTCAGGCAGATTATGGCAGGCCTGGGCAGTGCATTCTTAAAGTGCTTAACGGGAAAAACCCCGGTACGATTAAAACGCTGACTAGTGCGGTGACCCTTTTAGGCGAGGAAAAAGGTTGCGATATTCGTCTTAATTCACCTCAGGTAGAGCAGCTTCAATGTGTAATTGTTGAAACACCCCAAGGCTTCATGGTTCGCAACCTTTATGATTGCGATAAAGTCAAAGTTAATGGTGAAGCGGTGGAGCAAGCGGTATTACATACCGGTGATGAGCTATCGGTAGGGCCGTTTTCTTTTTATGTGGAGTACGCAGAAGCGGGGATGTCGGCCCAGCAAAAATTATCGCCCGAAGATCATCTCGAAGAGGAAAGGCAGGCATTAAGGGCACAAGCTGCAGGGGTAGCTGCGCAGCAATCCGCACTGCTTCAGGAAGAACTTCGATTGTTACAAGTTGAAAAAGCCCTACAGGAAAAAGAAAAGCAACTCGGGTTGTATTTTCAGGAAAAACATTTGAGACAGGTGCAGATCCAGCGTACTTTGAAATCGCGCTTCAGTAAATTAAAGCAACAAGAAACCGCCCTCATCGGCACGATGAAAGAGCAGCAGGAGAATCTTGTTTCGCAAACCGAAGCTGCACGCCTTGCACAAAAACGCTTCGAAAAACTTCGCGACAAACTTAAATCCCGATGGAAAACAATCGCCCGCAGGCAGCTTGCAATCCTTGCCACAAGAAACACCGCCATCGATGAATCCATGGCAAAGCTTTCCAAGGAATATGAGCATATTGTCAAAGAGCGAAAATCCCTGGCCTCTGCCCAGGAATTGTTTGAATCAAATTGCGAAGCTGAAAATCGAAAACTCAAGGAATCCTATGATCAGTTGGATAGCGAGCAACAGCAACGCTCCCTCAAGGCAACCACCCGGGAAATCGACTTGTTGCACCGCGAGAAAGAACTTGCGTCCAGACTTTCATTGCTTGATCAAAACCAATTGGTTCTCGAACAAAATGAAAAACATTGGAACACCTATCTGACCCGGCTTAAGCTTGAGGAGGAAGGTTTGGAAAAACGCATTCTAAATCTGCGTGAGAAACTTCCTGATTGTTCCTGGCCCTTGCCTGATACCGACTCTGTTGCAACCAATAAACCAACCTTCAACATTCCCGCAGATGCAGGCGCCTTGATGGTTCAGCTTGAAGGTATGGCAAGCCATCTGGATGATCAGCGGTTGGTGTTGCTGGAAGCCTGGCATAATCTCGAACAGCGCAAAATAGCTTGGGAAAAACAACAAAACGATCTTCTATCAGAGCTTGATGTTGCAGGTAACGAACTTGGTCGAAAGCAAAAACAGATCGAGCAATGGGAGCTTTCCCTGGTTCAAAAAGAAGAAAATCTGTCATCCAAGGAACAGCAGCTTTCCCTCCAGCGAAAACAAATTGAGGCTGATCAAGCCACTCTTAAGCTTCAATTGACTTCGTATGAAACCGATCGCAATGTTCTTATTCATGAACTTAAGGTGCGGTCTGAAACGATGGAAAAACTTGGGCAGTTGACCCATGAAACCCGCAAGGAGCTTTGCCAAAAAGGTTTGAAGGAACGCGGTGAGTTGCAGAAGGAAAGAATCCGCCTAGATGAGATCCGCCTGTCCGCAAATAATATCTGGCAAGATTACCAAAACAGATTGCACGAACTCGAATTTCAAAAACAATCCCTCGCAATTGCTGAGCTTGCGGTTGGCAGGATGACTCTTGAGGTGCTGGCTGGCAGCAAGGACGGAGTTGGCGCAGACCGTAGGCTTGAAAAAATCCGCAAGGGTATTGCCTTGAGGTTCGAGGAGGAGCGCGCCATGATTTTGGAGGGGAAGAACCACCTTCAATCTGGGGCGGCCTTATTTGAAAGGCAGATCCGTGATCTTGCCCAAAGGGAAAATGAACTGACAATTCGTTCGGGCGATCTGGCTGTTGCCCAAGCTGATTTCGATGAGACGCGCCAGGAGTTTGAGCGGGATAAAATGCTAAATCTTGAAGCTATCAAAATACTCCAAGGCAGGAATAATCTTCTGGAAGCCCAAATTGCCGATTTGAAGTTACAAGTCGAAAAACTTCATGCAGTTCTTATTGATGAAACTTCGAATGTTAAAACTCCCCAGGCACCAACGCTTCGAATCGCAGCCTAATCCCGGGGCTGGGGAATATATTCCATCAGGATTTTTTCGTTGATTGTAGGTGATTCAATAGTCTCATAGGGTGGCGAAGTTTGTGTTTTAAGGGACACAATTTGAGCAGAAACAATCCTATCACTTGTATCGTGGTTTTTGTTCCATTCTTCGAGCATCATTTTCAAGAAGGCCCGTGAGAAGGGGTCTCGAGGAAATTCGTAAAGGCCCCAGATTAGAAACCTTTTACGGGCGTAAGAATCTTCCTTGGTCCAAACCATTCGCCTGTCGGCTGACCGATTATTCTGGCCTGGGTTAAACAGGTTGACTTTCGAGCCATCTGCCTTCGTGCCTTCCGCCCAGATTTTCAAACCATCCTTCAAGACCCCCGGCGAAAACATCGCCCAATATTGATCCAGGCCCGTTATCCTGCCCACCGTGTCCACTATCGATGCTTCATCCGAAACCATGGGAGGATTCAAGTACCGTTGGTAATTCATCACCATTACAAATATTAGCAGGCAGGGTATTAACCAGCGAGGGCCCGGAGTTGAAAGAACTTCAGGGCTATTAGTTTCTGTGACAGACCCAAGGAATTTCCAAGGAACAATAGTTGCGACTTTATCCCAAAACAAACTGGGCAGAAATACAAACCAGTAGGCAATGCACATGAAGGAAAAAAGTCCCACGTCCATGCACATGTAGATGCCGAGATGAAAGCCGACCATGGTTGCAAATGCGATCAATCTAAAGTATGCATTACCGAGTGGCATTAAAAGTAAAAAGGGTATTGAAATTTCCAGGAGAAGGGTGGCTTTGGTCAAAAGCACCAGAATGGCTGGGTATTGCAAAAGCCAGTAACCAAAAGGATTGGTGAAATAATCCATGTTGAGGACATAATATAACGCGTTGAAATCTCCACGCCATTCGTAGCTTACCTTTGGAATTGCCGCGTTGAAGTAAAGGATGCAAAGTTGCAGGATGATTGCTGTAGTGCCCCAGGAAAGAACGCGGTTGGAATTATAAGTGGTTGCGGTTTTAGAAAGCGAGTCGAGGCTGAACCGGGCACCCAGAGGTACGAAAAATGACCAGAAAAGTGCGCATCGCAACAAAACATCATTGCCTTGAAGGATCATGGGTTGGCGTGCGTGTGAACCCATGAGCAGAAACCAGGAAATGGCAATTGCCCAGCGGGTCTTATATCCCAGCAGCAGGGCAATACCAGCCAGGGCCGATAGCACAAACAAGAACGCCTGCCATGCAAATGATCCTGATAGCATGTGGGGACTGATCCACCAGACAACTCCCATGGGAAACGGAGAGTGCCAGAGCACTTCGCGCGGGGTCGCTCCTTGGTCGGTATAGAAAAACGAAAGTTCCAAACTGCGGAGTAAAAGGTCGTAAAGAAGAATCAGGGCGATACCAATCCGAAACAGACCCATCGATCTGAGATCGAGGGCAAACAGTTCGATCAAATGATTTTTCCTGACGGCAGATGTTTGCATTGGTGTCCGCAAGGTTCTTCAAGAAAAATCAGTTCGTACATCGCATAATGTCATTATACTTTTTTTGATGTAAGCGAGTTGTTGTTTGTGCGACTATTTTTGAATTTATTGTTATGGTTTTGCGTCATGCCCCCCGTGGAGGTAACATTAAATCAGTTGAATCATTTTTCAGTCTGGAGATACCCATGTCGCAATTTTTTAGATCCATCACTTCCCAATCTTTTGATGCCAAGGTAGGGCGGATGGGTAGTTGGTTTGCTGCATTTTCTGTGTTTTGCATGGGAATGTATAAACTTACCAAGTTGCCTTTAAGCGAGACCGAGTTGTTTTTTGGATTATTGATGGTGCTTACCGTAAGCTTGCTCATGGTGTTGATGGGTTTGATTCTTCCTTTGACACAATCCAAGGTTGATAATCGAATTAATTAATCGAATCCTTTGTGAGAAACCCATGTTTCAAATCCTTTCCCCATTTCTTTTGCTTTTGCTTGCCAGCGATAATCTTGTTGCAGCAGATGCCCATCGGCCCAACATCCTGTTGATTGTTGCAGATGATCTAGGGTGGAAAGATGTTGGTTGGCATGGGGGAAGTTTTCATACTCCCGTGATGGATAAACTTGTAAAAGAGGGGGTTGAACTCGACCAGCATTATGTTCAGCCCGTGTGCTCGCCTACCCGCACAGCATTACTATCCGGCAGGTTTACCAGCAGATTCGGCCCTCATGTACTTTCACCCACCAACTTAAGGGCTTACCCGCCGGGAACGGTAACGCTTGCCACTGCGCTTAAGCAAGCTGGTTATGCCACTCATATGGCGGGCAAATGGCATCTTGGTTCCAAGCTGGAATGGGGGCCGCAGAATTATGGGTTTGATCATAGTTACGGTTCACTTAATGGGGCGGTCGACCCTTGGAATCACAAGTATCGCAAAGGGCCGTACGAAGATACCTGGCATCGCAATGGCAAACGAATAGATGAAGAGGGCAATGCAACGGAACTGGTCAGCAAGGAAGTGCTGGGTTGGATCAACGCGGAGAAGAGGGCGCCTTGGTTTATTTACGTGCCTTTTCATGCGGTTCATATTCCCGTGGATGCGCCCGAAGAATACAAGTTGAAGTACAAAAACGCAAAGCTGAGTGATGATCCAGCGAAGAATGAATCCTTGCAGCGCTTTGGTTCTTTTGTAACCCAGTTGGATACGAAGATAGGTGGATTCATCGAAGCTTTGGAAAAAACCGGGCAGCGCAAAAATACCCTGGTCATTTTCACCTCGGATAATGGTGGTTTGCACTCAGGTGGTAATGCCTATGTCAGCAAGGTGCCCCCCACTCCCGCGCTGAGCAGCAACCTGCCTTTGCGTGGGCAGAAGAATACTTTGTATGAGGGCGGAATTCGCGTGTGTGCATTTGCAAACTGGCCAGGAACCCTGCAGCCACTCAAGGTTACCGCGCCTTTGCATGCTTGCGATTGGATGCCTACCTTGACAAACCTTGCGGGTTGGAAACGCCCTTTGGATTTCAAACAGGATGGCATTGATGCATGGCCTGAGATTACGGGTAAAGTTTTAAAACCGGAGCCGAGGAATATTTACATCCCGCATCCAAGTGGATCGGTTGTCAATCGTGCTGGTTGGAAATTGATCGAGTACAAGGGCAGGGCAAAATCAGAACTTTATCATCTTGAGAAAGATCCTTATGAGACCAGCAACCTTGCAGGTGAAATGCCTGATAAGTTGAAGGAGCTTCAAGCCATCCTTCAAGAGTTGAAGAAGGACGATCTTACGAAGTTGCCCGAGGATCTTTTGAAAGAAAAGAACTAGTAATTGCGGTCAAACAAACAGATACTCTCACTTTCCGCCCTGATATAATAATGTTGATTGATGATAATCCTTATCCCTGATGAAATGGTGCTTTTCATGTTTGCGAAATTTATGAAGCTCGGTTTTGTAGGCGCTGCTGGCGTAGGATTGATCTTCGCGCAGCAGAATGTGAATGGGCAGCGTGATGCCGTTAATCCAAAGGTTGGGGCTGTTACCAAGCCTCCGATCAGCTCGAATCAATACTGGGGTTGTCTGGGTTATTGCAATGGCCCCCTGCGATCCAACAACAATCAATACTGGGGTTGTCTGGGTTATTGCAATACGCCCCTGGGCTCCAATAATGATATTTACATTCCAAATCAGGAAACTGCCACGCCTTTCACGCCCATGTTTGCAGCCGCAGCCGCAGCGGGCAGCAATGCAAAGTTTCTTTTCCCCTTTGGGGAGGTGATGAATAAGATCGCGACCATGCAGCCCCCCCCTCCTCCAGAGCCCGATCCAGTTGAAGTTGCAAGGCTAACCAAGCAATTGGCGGACGAGAATAACAAGTTGCGGGTTCAAGCTACTGCAGAGCTTGCATTACGAAAAGCTAAAGCTGCGGTTAAGCCGTTGATGTCAATGCTACGAGATCCAGACCCTGTGGTGCGCACAAGCGCCGCAGCGGCTTTGGCGCATTTGGGCAAAGATGTGGTGGGGGATGTAACGCTGGGTTTGTATGCGGAAGATCGGATGACCCGCATGGGTTCCGCAATGACTTTGGGAATGATTGGCGAGCCTGCAAAAACTGCAATTACCGCCCTTAAGGGAAGCCTTAATGATAAGGATGTTAAGGTGCGGGGGCATGCTGCCCAGGCGATATATAGGATTACGAAAGACGCGAAAACTGCCCTCCCTGTTTTGTTGAAATGCCTGCAGGACGAAGACGAGCACGTTCGGGTCGGGGTGATCAACGCCCTTGCAATGATGGGTGCCGATGCCAAGCTTGCGGAGCCGGATTTGAAAGCCAGGCTGACGGATGATGTTGCATTGATTCGGATCAAGGCCGCAGAGGCGTTGTTGGAAATTACCAAGGATCCCAAGGGGCTGGCACCAGTGCTTGTTCCCGTTTTAGAAAAACTTGCGGGTAATGAAGATGCGGGAATTCGCGCTGAGGTTGTCGCTTTGGTTGGGCAGCTTGGCATTCATGATGCAAAAGCTTTGGAGCTATTGCAGGTTGCTTCGCGGGATAAAGATGCAAATGTAGGGCAGATTGCGGCTAGTGCTTTGTTTCATGCGGGCGACCCTGCGGTGCCTTCTTTGATGAAGGGGCTTACCGATTTAAATGTGCAGGTTAGGTTTCGTTCAGTAACCGCACTGGCGCAGATGGGGCCAAGAGCAGAAAAAGCAATACCCGCTCTTATTAATGCGCTTAATGATCAAGACATCGCGATCAGGTGGGAAGCTGCTTTGGCGTTGGGTAGGATGAAAAGCCTCGCGAAGCCTGCGGTGGAAAAATTAATCGATGCCTTGGAAGACCCTGCGTATCAAGTCAGGTTGATGGCTGCAGAGGCATTGGGGGAAATTGGACCCGATGCAAAGGCAGCCTTGGATGCACTGAAGAAGGCGCAAAACGATAAACGAGGCGAGGTAGTTGATGCTGCCGGGCTTGCGATCAAGGCGATATCAAAATAGAGTTACATTCCAGCGCGAATGATACCTAAAAACTGATCCGCTTTAAGGCTGGCTCCGCCTATCAAACCGCCATCAACATCGGGTTGTGTCAGAAGGCTTGCAGCATTTTCAGGTTTAACACTACCACCGTATTGAATTACCATCTTGTCTGCAATTTCGGCCCCATGATGCTTGGCAATCCAGCTTCGAATATATGCATGTGCGTCCTGGGCTTGTTGGGGGGTGGCGTTATGCCCTGTTCCGATGGCCCAGACTGGTTCGTATGCCAGTACCAGCGATTTGTAGCAGGGGGCACCGATTCCAGCGAGGCTGCCATCCAGTTGGTTTTTCAGAATTTCATTGGTTTTGTTGGCTTGGCGTTCGTCGAGCGATTCTCCAATGCAAAGAATAACATGAAGCCCTGCGTTTAAAGCGGCATGAACCTTTTTGTTCACAGTAATATCGCATTCACCCATTTTGTGTCTGCGTTCGCTATGCCCAAGGATTACATACTTGCAGCCGAGGTCGAGCAGCATTGTAGGGCTGATTTCACCAGTGAAGGCGCCTTCTTTTTCGTGGTAACAATTTTGGGCGCCCAGCGCGATATGGGTTCCTTTTAGAACTTCACCTACTGCTTGAAGGTAGGTGAAAGGAGGGCATAGGGCGACATCAACTTGATGGTTCCCTGCCATGAGTGCGACAACTTCCTGGGCCAGCTTTTTTGCGGTGACATGGTCGGTGAACATTTTCCAGTTGCCCGCTACAAATTTCTTACGCATGTTAAGCCCGACTTTCTAAAAGAGGTTGATGATTGAGTTATATTAAAGAACAAAAGGCTTATCCGCCAGCATCTTAAATGATAAACCACAAAATATTGGTTCTTAATCAGATATAGAACATCGCTCAACAAAAATGACTGTTAAGGGAAGTCGCTGGGTTCTAGCCGGAGATTTGCGCAACAGGGTATGATCCCAGCACGGTTACTTCGGTGCATTCTTCATGAAATGCCTTAAGCATTTTGCTGATTTTTGGGTCATCGATGTGGCCTTCGAAATCTGCAAAGAATATGTATTCGTTTTTAGCGATTCGTGAAGGGAAAGATTCGATCCAAGTCAAATTCACCTTGTTGGACTTGAACACGGAGATGGCGTCTGCAAGAGAGCCTGGGCTGTGTGGAATGCGAAACATGATGGTGGTTTTGTCGTTGCCTGTCTTGGCGCTTTTCTGGTGTCCAATAACAGCGAAACGGGTTTCATTATCAGCGGAATCTTGAATATCTTCAAACAAGATGCGCAGGCCGTATCGAACAGCAGCCTGCCTGCTTGCAACAGCGGCAGCGCCGGGTTCGCGTTGGGCTAATTCCGCAGCGGTCGTGGTGCTTGAAACTTCGGTAAGTAAAGCTTGGGGTGTGTTTTTGCCCAGCCAGTTTCGGCATTGCGAGATAGCCTGGGGCTTACTGTAGACCCTGCGGATATCCTTGGCTTCGCACTTAGCCATTAGGTTGTGGTGAATCTGCAATCTTATTTCAGAACAGATGATCAACTGTGGCATGCGCATGAACATATCAAGGGTATCAGCAATTCGCCCATCGGTGGAGTTTTCAACGGGAACGACACCAAAATCGGCATGACCCCTGTTTACTTCTTCGAATACCGCAGTGATACTGCCAACGGGTACGAATTCGACAGCCTGGCCAAACCGTTCGATGGCTGCAAGATGGCTGTAGCTGTATTCAGGCCCGAGGTAGGTTACTTTCAGGAGTTTTTGCAGTGCCCTTGAACCACTCATGATTTCGCGGAAGACTGCCCGAACAGTGCTTACATCAAGAGCATTGGGATATTTCGCATGGGCTTCCAAAACATTGGCTAAAACTTCTTCTTCGCGGGCGGGGGAAAAAATGTCCTCGCCATTCTCTACTTTGATCTTCCCAACTTCACCTGCTGCGGAGGCTCTATCGTTGATTAGTTTTAGGATTTGCAAATCGAGTTTATCAATTTGATTGCGAACACTTTTGACAAGTGCTTGCGCTTTGGCAGGGTTGGGTGTAGAGACAGGTTCTATTTTTCGCGCCATGATAAGTCTCAGTTAGGAATACTTTTTTGCGAAAAGTTTGGTTAATATATGGGGACAGTACCTATAGTCAATGAATTAATCTCGGAACCCTTAACAAAAGAGTCTTGGGAACACTCTATCAGATTACCTAAGTTTTGCAAAGCACTTAATTTGACAAATATTCAGATTTAAAATAGTGCTCAAAAGATCAGTAGTCGATTGTGCTGCCAAATTGGCGGTTAGATTGAAAAGTTGGCCTTTTACGGCTTTCTTCCCATAACTATAAATTTTTCGAAAATCATTTTATCTCTATACTGTTATTAGACTTAAAGCTGATTAGTGAGGTTTCTTCGATTCTGGCATGACACTTGCTAAATTAATTTTAATGAAATTCTGCCTATACTTAATTAAGAGTGGATTGTCCTGTTTGTTGTTGAGTTTAGGTAGGTTTAAATGGGTTCTAATCGTTTAAAGTGGCAAAATGTGCAAATAGCTGTTTAGCTTGGGCGAATAATTTAAAGGTATTTTACATTTTCGAGCGATATTGCTTGAATCTTTTCTTGGAGAACTGTGATGGCTGAAGAAAAAATCATCGGTATCGATCTGGGAACGACTAATTCCGTTGTTGCGGTTATGGAAGGTGGTGAAGTTAAGGTCATCGCCAATCAGGAAGGCAATCGCATTACTCCCAGCGTTGTGGCATTTACCGATAAGGGCGATCGATTGGTGGGCGATCCCGCCAAGCGACAGGCAGTAACAAACCCCCGAAGGACTGTTTACTCGATCAAGCGTTTTATGGGTCGTAGGGTAAGCGAAGTCAAGGGTGAAGAAAAGTTGGTGCCCTACAAAGTATTGGGTGGCCCTGAAGAAACTGCCAAGGTTGATATCGATGGCAAGTCTTACACACCTCCCGAAATTTCCGCTATGATTCTGCGCAAGCTGAAGGAATCCGCGGAAAACTATCTTGGGCATACGGTTCGTAAAGCTGTCATCACTGTTCCTGCTTATTTTAATGATGCCCAAAGGCAATCCACCATCGAAGCCGCGCAGATTGCTGGGTTCGATACCGAATGGGAAATTGAAGATCCCGTGACCGGTAACAAATCCCGTCAGCGTATGCGCATCATCAACGAACCCACCGCTGCTTCCCTTGCATATGGCATGGATAAGAAGGCAAATGAAAAAATTGCGGTATTCGATCTTGGGGGTGGCACCTTCGATATTTCCATTCTTGATGTTGGCGATGGCATTTTCAAGGTTGAATCAACCAATGGTGATACCCACCTTGGTGGTGACGACTTTGATCAGGTAGTCATTGATTACATCGCGGAAGAATTCAAGAAAGAAAATGGCATTGATCTGCGCAAGGATCAAATGGCGCTGCAACGCCTCAAGGAAGCTGCAGAGCGCGCCAAGAAAGATCTTTCCCAGCAGACTACCACCGATATCAACTTGCCATTTATTACTGCAGATGCCACTGGGCCCAAGCATTTACAGATGGCTATGACACGGGCCAAGTTTGAGCAATTGGTTGATCCGTTGATTGAAAAATGTCGTGGGCCTGTTCTTCGTGCCCTTACCGATGCCAAGATGAAACCTTCTGATATCGATGAAGTTGTCATGGTTGGCGGTATGACACGCATGCCCAAGATCCAGTGGTTGGTGAAGGATATCTTCGGCAAAGAAGGCCATCGTGGTGTTAACCCTGATGAAGTCGTTGCAATCGGTGCTGCTATTCAAGGCGCGCAACTTCTTCTGGGCAGCAAATCAGAATTGTTGCTGGTCGACGTAACACCTTTATCCCTGGGCATTGAAACATTGGGTGGCAGGTTGACTCGTTTGATCGAGCGCAACACATCCATCCCTTCCGAAAAGAAACAGATATTCTCGACCGCTGCGGATGGCCAGACTGCGGTTACCATTTCTGTTTATCAGGGTGAAAGTGAAATCGCCAAGAGTGTAGGCAATCGCATGCTGGGTGAATTCAACCTTGAGGGCATTGCTCCTGCAGCCCGTGGCGAACCACAGATCGAAGTTACTTTTGCTTTGGATACCAACGGCATTCTCAAAGTCACCGCCAAGGATCTTGGCACAGGCAAAGAGGCCAAGGTTGAAATCAAGGGCTCGAGTGGTATCAGCAAGGAAGAAGTCGACAGGATGCGCAAGGATGCCGAGTTGCATGCCGATGAAGACAAGCGCAAGCTGGAAATCATCAATGCTCGGAACGAAGCTGATAACACGGTCTTTCAGATTGAAAAGCAGCTTAAAGAGCATGGCTCGAAATTGTCCGATTCCACCAAAACAGTGGTTCAGGGCGCTATCGATCGGGTCAAGGAATCTTGCAAGGGCGAAGACGCTCAGGCAATGAAGCAAGCTACTTCCGATTTGATCACTGCTTCACAAGAGTTGGCCAAGCACATGTCGGGTGGGCCCGGCGATGCAGGCCAACCAGGCGCTGCCCCAGGGCAGGGTGCTGCACCGGGTGGCAAGGGTGGCGATGATGTCATCGATGCCGAGTTTGAAGTGAAAAAGTAATAAGGGTTAAACAAAGAAAAAGCTCCGGAGTAAGTTCCGGAGCTATTTTTATTGGTATTGATGTTTTCAGCTTAAAACTCTGTGCCTATCTTGCCCAGATTCATCTAAACAAGTGCTGTGCCTAATGTTCTAGCACATCCTGCCTTGACCTCCTTTTTCCTTTGTTGTTATAAACATAAATGAATAGTTAGCTTCGTTTAGGCATGGATGTCTGAATGGAAGGTAAAGAACAGGGAGTGGTTTCGGATGAAAAAGCCGGACGCCGAACAATATAGATGGTTCACATGGCCAACCTTTTTGGCCCTGCTCATTGCATTTTCAATGGTTGGATTGGCCTTTGCTGTTAACCCCAATGAACGCTCGGTCAAGCCTGGCCCCAGCCCGCAAGATAAAGACGAAATCAACAAGAAAGATGGTAAAATCTGGGTCTTAGACTTCAAATTCAAGGACCCGAGGCTGGTTAAAGTCGATATCCCAGGCCGTGGTCAGAAAGTTTGCTGGTATCTCTGGTATCAGGTTATTAATAATACGGATAAGCCACGCAGGTTTGTTCCAGATTTCGAAATCCGCACAACGGATACCAACACCGTACATAAAGATCAGATTCTGCCTAAAGTTCAAAAAGCGGTTATTAGGCTGGAAGATCCTACTGCAGACCCAGATGATTCAGATTCTGGCTTCTATAAAATCAAGAATTCGGTGACGATTGCCAAGGAAGAAATACCCCCTTCGCAACCCGGAGTGCCCCCCAAAACCGTCACGGGAGTGGCTATTTGGGATGATGTAGACCCTGATGCCAACCGTTTTAGCATATTTATAACCGGATTATCGAACGGTTGGGCCGTAACCGACCCAATACCCCCAGATATTGAGCCCGTAGTTCGCCGTAAGACCTTACAGGTCAACTTCAAACGGCTAGGCGACAAGTTTAACCAGAAGAGTGGTGAAATCCAGTTTATACCCCCTGCAAGTTGGATTTACAGGGCTGCCACCGTCAAAATTCCGCCTCTTGGCATTGCCAATAAAGATGACGCTGGCAAAAAAGAATAATTCTTGTAGAATACTACTTCTAAATCTTCGTGTTCCTTTCCCACCCAATTAAGGGTCGGAAAATTTTTTTGACTGGAGCTATAAACATGGCACATAAAAAAGGTCAGGGGTCTGTAAAGAACGGTCGCGAATCCAATGCACAGCGCCTTGGTATCAAAGTTTTTGGTGGCGGTAGCGTAACCATTGGCTGCATTATTCTTAGGCAGCGCGGTACCAAGTTCCACCCTGGTAAAAATGTTCGCAGGGCCAAGGATGACACCCTTTTCGCCATGGCAGATGGCAAGGTTGTTTTTGATCGCGATGGCCGTCGCGTTAATGTTGTTCCACCAGTTGCTGTTGCTGCCAACTAAAGTACGCTTCCTAAGTATTTCGCACGCCTGCTGGTTTCTGCCAACAGGCGTGTTTTTTTATACACTATTTAATCCTCGTTTTATCTCATGCCTTCTTCACCTCCCAATTTTCAAAACTTTTTGAACCTTGATGAATTTGAAACTGCCGCAAGGCTTTTGCTTTCTCCCATGGCTCATGCGTATTTTTCCGGAGGTGCCTGTGATCAAATCACCCTTCGGGAAAATATCTCTTCCTGGAACGGCATCAAGCTTTGGCCAAGAATTTTAAAAGGTGTTGCGACCCCCGAATTAAGCACAACCCTCTTTGGCAATTCCGTTGCTCTGCCTTTTTTCCCCGCGCCCGTCGCCATGCTTAAACTTGCGCACCCGCATGGTGAACTCGCAGTGGGTAGGGCCATGAATCAATTAACCCTGCCTTACATTGCCAGCACGATGGCGACCACCTCCTTGGAAGATGTCGCCCAGGAAACCAAGAATACCGCGGCCTATTTTCAGCTTTATTGTTTTAAAGATCGCGCGCTTACCAAATCATTGATCCAACGGGCAGAGCAAGCAAAATATAAAGGCCTTGTGGTTACCGTGGATGCGCAAATCTTAGGCAAAAGAGAAGCCGATATCAGGCATCAGTTTCACCTGCCGACTCCACTTAAACTTGAAAACCTTGATTACCAATCCAATCTTGCCCTTCATGCGTCGGAAGGCTCGGGCGCAGAGCGTGTTTCCGCCCACTTTGATACCTCGTTGGATTGGAAGTCGCTCGAAGCAATGCTTGCAGATACAAAACTTCCCTGGGCTATCAAGGGGGTTTTGCACCCCGAGGATGCAACTATTGCCGCAAGCCTAGGCGCTAAGGCAATCTTCATTTCCAACCATGGTGGCAGGCAGCTTGATGGGGTTCCAACCGCACTTGAGGTGCTGCCTTTGTTTGCCAAGGTTCTTAAAGGGCAAACGGAAATTTTTGTTGATGGTGGCATTCGCAGAGGCACGGATATTATTAAAGCTATTCTTTTAGGCGCAAACGGCGTGCTCATTGGTAAACCGTTGGTTTGGGCACTTGCAGTTGGCGGGCAAGCTGGAATCATCAGGATGATGCAAATTCTTGAAGAGGAGTTGCGCCTGGGTATGTGCCTGCTCGGTTGTTCTTCGCTGGAAAATCTGGATGACCGATATTTGTTTAACCGCTAGTTCCTGCTTGGTAAGATGCTCATCCTTTATTGATTACAAGAATGGTATAAATGTTTTGTAATCTGAAACTCTTCCTCAGATTCGAGTTAACGGATAAATGGTATTTATGAAAAATCCACTTTTATTAAAGATGACCGAGCGGCTGCTTGCCGCAAGGGAACGGCCCGCACGAAAACCGGTGATGTATCAGCGCTGGGAAGATTTATTCTTTCTGCATTGGGAATACCCTGTAGATTTGTTGCAACCGTTGCTGCCTTCAGGCCTTACTCTTGATACCTATGAGGGGGTTGCGCATATCGGTATTGTTGGTTTTCAAATGCGTGGTGTGCGGCCCGCGGGATTCCCTGCTTTGCCTTGGCTTTCAGCTTTCAACGAACTCAACGTCCGGCTTTATGTCCGGGATGCCTCGGGTGAACCTGGGGTGTACTTTCTTTCGCTTGATTGTGATCGTGGCCCAGCAGTCCTGCTTGCCCGCAGTTTTTTCTCCCTCCCTTACGAGTTTGCAAAATTTACCGTGCGCCCTGGATTTCAGATGAACTGTGTCCGAAATACCCAAAAGCATACGGCATGTTTTTCCTGGCAAGGGAAGGGCGCCCCGAAACCCTCTCTGCCTGGTTCACTCGAGTTTCACTTGGTAGAGCGATATAGCTTTTTTACCAAGCACCGCAACCGCTTGCTTCGGGGCCAGGTTTATCATTCCCCTTACGAGATTTGCACGGCTGTTGCAACCCAATGGAGCGACCTTCCCTTGGTCTGGGATGGCTTGCCTCCTATTGCCCGTTCGCCCGATCTTGTGCATTGCAGTCGTGGCGTGAAGGTGGAGGCTTTTGGCCTTGTGCCAGCCTTTGAGTAAAAGTGCATGAGTCGCTAATCTTGGAATGGAAGGATTAAATAAATTCCCCCTTCGAAAGGTGGAATCATTCTCTTTTCGATACTATTTTGCATTTCTTCTGGTAAAACTTTGGTGATCCAAGTTAGTGTAAATTCTGTATAATATTGCAAGGTGTGCCGTGGGCTTTCATTAAGCAAAGATCCGATGGAATCACTCTGGTTATGCTTACTTTGCCATTTTTATCTTTATAAAACCATTGACTACAGAGATAGTGTGTAATATGAAAAATCCACTTTTATTTATGATGATCTCAATAGTTACTATTGGCTTTTGCGATAAGGCAACCGCCAAGCCCATCAAGGTTTTCATCCTCGCAGGCCAATCAAACATGGAAGGTGCAGGCGTTATAAAGTCGGATCCGCAGCGTAACGGTGGCAAGGGCTCGCTGGAATATCTTGTGAAGGATGCAGCCACTGCCAAGCAGTTTTCTTCCCTTGTTGATTCGTCCAAGAATTGGCGTACCCGGGATGATGTATTTATTAGTTATCTTGATCGCAAGGGCCCCCTCACGGTTGGGTTTGGATCAAAAAAAGAAACAATAGGGCCCGAACTTGGTTTCGGCTGGGTGGTGGGCGATGCTTTCGAAGAACCGGTTCTATTGATCAAATGTGCCTGGGGTGGTAAGAGCCTAGCGGTTGATTTTCGCCCACCTAGCGCGGGCAAACTTCCTTACTCCCTAGGTGAGAAAAGTGATGCTGAAATTGCAAAAGATCCCACCATTCTGGGCAAATACTATCGTGAAACATTGGCGCTTACCAAATCTGCTCTCGCCAACATCAAGGATCTTGTTCCAGGTAGTGATGGAGAATATGTAATTACAGGCTTTGGCTGGCATCAAGGTTGGAACGATCGCATTAGCGATAAGTTCAACGCAGAATATCAGAGTAACATGGCCCACTTTATTCGCGACATGCGCAAAGACCTTGGCGTCCCCAAGATGCCTTTTGTCATTGCAGAAACCGGAATGACCGGCCCCGAGGAAAAGCACCCACGCGCCCTTTCCCTTATGAAGGCCCAAGCTGCTGTTGCAGAGCAACCCGAATTCAAAGGCAATGTCGCTTTTGTGGGAACCAAAAATTTCTGGCGTGAAAAGGAACAATCCCCCAGCGGTCAGGGCTATCATTGGAATTCCAATGCCGAGACTTATTACTTGATAGGCGAATCCATGGGCAAGGCGATGATGAAGCTGTTATCACCGAATAAATAGTTCTTGCTCAATCAGGAAAAAAACTCCTTCTGAAGATAAATTTATTATCTTTGCGATACTATTTTTCATCTACTGCTGTAAAACGGTTGGTAATCCAAGTAAGCGTAAACTCCGTATGATAATACGTAGCGCGGCATGGGCTTTCATTAAGTAAAGCGGTGGAATCACCCCGGTTATGCTTGGAGTCAACCCCTTGATTATTAACTATCGCCATCTGTTTTCAGTGGGTCTGCTATTGGGCATTTCAATATGCCTGGCAGGCTGTGAGCAAAAAAAGATGGCTCCGCCTGCGTTTCCACCCCCGGTGGTAGCCGTTACAAAGCCGATTCTCTTTACTGTTCAAAATTACCATGAATACAACGGCAACTTGGATGCCATTGAAACAGTCCATATCCAAGCCCGTGTAAAAGGGTTTCTTAACGAGATTGCCTTTACCGAGGGGGAGGAAGTTAAAAAAGGAGCCCTGCTTTTTAAGATCGACCCCCGCGAACATTCTGCCGCAGTCAAAAGGACTGAAGCGGATCTTCGCAAGGCCACCACTGAGTTTGAACGATATCGCTCTGAAGCGGATCGTGGCAGCAGGCTTGTTGGAACGCGAGCGGTTGGTACCGAAGATTTCGAGCAACGGGTTGCAGTTCGCGATACTGCAGCAGCAACAATGTTGCAGGCACAGGCTGCCTTGGAAGGCGCAAAGCTTCAGCTCAGCTTTACCGAAATTCTTTCACCCATAAACGGGCAGATTGGGCGCGCCTTGGTAACTCGAGGAAATCTTGTCGGGCAAAATGAGGCGACCTTGCTTACCACCATAGTCAGCATGGATCCCCTGTTTGTATATTTCGATATTCCAGAGCGTGATTTGGTTGATTTTCAGCGCGCCCGTCATGCTGGAAAACAAGCTGATGTTCTTAGTGGCTCGCTGCCCCTCGAGGTGGGTGTCACCACCGATGAAGGCTATCCCCATACAGGTAAAATTGACTTCCGTGATAACAAGGTCGATATTGGTACCGGTACTGTTCGTATGCGGGGTCGTATCCCAAATCCGCGCATACCGCCTGGCAATACGCATCTTTTATACCCCGGCCTTTATGCCAGGGTTCGGGTTCCTTCTGGTGAACCCAGATCACTGCCTGCAATTCCTGAAGATGCATTGATGACGGGGCAGGAGGGTCGGTTTGTTTATGTGCTTGGTGAAGGCGATATCGTGCAGAAGCGCACCGTGCAAGTCGGCCCCCAGATTTATAAAGGAGCTCGCTCTGAAAGTACGAAATCCCAGGGATGGACTTTATTCGCCCCTGCCACCCTGCCGGAAGGTAAGGAACAAATTACGCAATTGCCTGCGGTGGTATCGATTGAAAGCGGGTTGAGTGTTGAAGACCGGGTTGTGGTGAATGGTTTGACAAAGGCCCGCCCCGGTTCGCCTGTAGTTCCCCAACCATGGGAGCTTAAGTCGCCAAAATCCGCCGGGGCCAAATAATCCTTCACCGCATTGCAGGAATTTAGAGTACCTCATGCTTTCCAAGTTCTTCATTGATCGCCCTGTTTTTGCCAATGTTATTGCCATCGTTACCATTCTTCTCGGTGTGGTTGCGCTTTATCGTTTACCCGTCGAACGCTATCCTGCAATCGTTCCACCTACGGTGGTGGTCAGTGCCGTTTATCCAGGAGCCAATGCAAAAGTTGTCGCTGATACCGTCGCTGCACCCATCGAGCAACAGGTGAATGGCGTGGAAAACATGATGTACATGACTTCCACAAGTTCCGCGGATGGTTCCTATGCCCTCACTATTACCTTCGAGATCGGAACAAATCTGGATGATGCCCAGGTGCTCGTTCAAAACCGGGTGGCAATCGCCCAGCCAAGCCTGCCAGAAGAAGTGCGCAGGCAGGGATTGTCGGTCAAGAAGCAATCATCAAATATTATCATGGCAGTTACTCTTACATCACCCAGCAAGAAATTTGATGGATTGTTTTTGTCGAATTATGCGACTCTTCGCCTACGAGATGAACTAAGCCGTGTTGATGGCGTTGGCGAAGTGCTGGTGCGGGGCGTTGGCGCATATGCCATGCGCATCTGGTTGGATCCAGACAAGCTTGCATCGCGGCAGTTGACAACACAAGATGTAACTGCGGCGTTGGGCAGACAAAATGTACAGGTGGCAGCGGGGCAGGTGGGCCAGCCACCCAGCCCTGATGGCCAGCGATTTCAAATGACCGTGACCACTCTGGGCAGGCTTTCAGATCCCGAGCAATTTGAAGGGATTGTAATCAAGTCGAGTCCCTCAGGGCAGATGGTTTATTTGCGTGATGTTGCCCGGGTTGAACTCGGTGCGCAAAACTACGATTCGTATGCCTCTCGTAACGGTATGGATTCCGCCAACATGCTTGTCTACCAACTTCCGGGTTCCAACGCCATCGATGTCGCCCGTTCTGTACGTGTTGCGATGGAAAAGATAAAACCAACCTTACCCGAAGGGTTGGAATACAACATTCCGTTTGATACCACCAAATTTGTCGAGGCTGCAATTCGTGGCGTTTACACCACTTTAATTGAAGCTGGCCTTTTGGTGTTGATTGTGATTCTGGTGTTTCTGCAAAGCTGGCGGGCCCTTTTGATCCCTGCCACCACTGTTCCGGTTACCATTATTGGTGCCTTTGCCTTCATGCCTCTTCTGGGCTTTTCGGTCAACATGCTTACTCTTTTTGGATTGGTTCTTGCCATCGGTATTGTTGTTGATGATGCCATTGTAATTGTTGAAAATGCCACCCACCATATTGAAAGGGGAATGGCTCCCCGCGAAGCCACCATCAAAGCCATGACTGAGGTGACCGGGCCGGTCATTGCAATCACCTTGGTATTGATGGCTGTGTTTTTACCAACAGCTTTTCTGGGCGGTATCACTGGCCAGCTTTATCGCCAGTTTGCACTTACCATCGCTGCCACCGCTTTCATCAGTGCCGTAAATGCCCTTACTCTGAAACCGGCACAATGCGCTACTTATCTTAGGCCTTATACCGGGAAGAACTTTTTCACCCGTGTATTTGATTTCTTCTATAAGCCCTTGGAATGGTTCTATTCCTGCTGTATTAGCCAATTGTTGCGCGTGTGGTGGTTGGTGCTGATTGTTTTTGTAGGCATTGCGATCTTCACAGGTTGGTGGTATCAGAAAACACCAACGGGATTTCTTCCCACCGAAGATCAAGGGTATGTGATTATTGCGGTTCAATTGCCTGATGCTGCATCGCTTGATCGAACCCGTGAAGTTACCGAGCGGATGAGCAAAATATTTGCCAGTACCCCCGGTGTTGAACATTGGTTCGTACTTGGCGGGTTTTCTTTGCTGGATGGAACCAACGCCTCGAATGGTGCAACCGCATTTGCTGCCTGGTCGGATTGGTCCAAGCGAACAACGCC
>CAZYAY010000054.1:20068-21148 GCA_964646215.1 uncultured Candidatus Kuenenia sp.
GAAATTCTTCAAGAACGCACCCAAGCCGTTATTGATGAAGCAAGAAAATCACCCGAAATCGGAGGCGCTTCCAGTTCCTTCCGGGCTGGTGTTCCACAACTTTATTTGAACATCGATCGTGTTAAAGCCGAGCGAATGGGCGTAATGCTTAGCGATGTTTTTGCAACGCTGCAAGCAAACCTTGGCTCGGTTTATGTAAACGACTTTAATAAATTTGATCGTACTTATCAGGTAAGGGTTCAGGCTGATGCCCGATTCCGTTCCGATCCTTCAAGGCTTAGGCGTTTGGAAGTTCGCAATCGCACTGGCCATCGTGTTCCTTTGGCCACCTTGCTCACACCCGAGACTAGAATAGGGCCACAATCCATCATCCGATATAATTTGTACCCAACTGCCTCTATTAATGGAGGCGCCGCACCAGGGGTTAGTTCGGGTGAGGCATTGCAGGTTATGGAATCTGTTGCAACCAAGGTTCTTCCGCGCTCCATGGGGTTTGATTGGACTGGCATTGCCTTTCAGGAAAAGCGCATCAGTGGCGAGGCGGTCTTTGTTTTCGCCCTTGCTGTGTTGCTGGTTTATCTGGTGCTGGCTGCGCAATACGAAAGCTGGTTGCTCCCACTGGCGGTGATTTTGGTTGTTCCCCTTGGGATTTTTGGCGTGGTAGCTGCGGTTAATTTCACAGGCACGGATAATAACATATACACGCAGATTGGTGTGGTGTTGATTATCGCGCTGGCTTCGAAGAATGCAATTTTGATCGTGGAGTTTGCCCGTGAGTTACGAATTCAGGGAAGATCGATTCATGAAGCTGCGATTGAGGCGGCACGAATGCGCTTTCGACCTATTCTCATGACTAGTTTTGCATTCATCATGGGCGTTTTGCCTTTGGTCTGGGCGACAGGGGCTGCTGCAGCAAGTCGAAGGGCATTGGGCACTGCGGTTTTCGGTGGCATGATCACCTCGACTGTGCTTGCGGTTTTCTTTGTGCCTGTGTTTTATGTTGCGGTTCAGAAATTGATTGAGCTTTGGAATGGCCCGCCCAAGTTCATTTCTGCAGAAGAAGTGCACCCATCTGTTTAA
>CAZYAY010000055.1:0-6236 GCA_964646215.1 uncultured Candidatus Kuenenia sp.
ACCAATGGCAGAACCAAAGAAAGAAGAAAAGAAAGACGCCCCTAAGAAGGCTGCTTAATTTAATCTTTTTTCAAAGCACGATAAATTAATCTTTAGAGTGCACTTGAAAGAAGGGGAGCCTAACCGCTCCTCTTCTTTTTTTTGTTGGCACTCAACCTCTTTTTACGGTCTTCTACCTGATAGAGAGGGAGTTTTTAATGACCACGGATCTAAATAAAGATGGCAAGCGTATTCGTGCAATGTTTTCAGGCATCGCACCCTGGTACGATTTCCTCAACCATTTTCTAAGCCTTAACATCGATCGCTATTGGCGCAATCGCATGACAAAATTGGTAGCCCCGGAAGGAAACGACCCGATTCTTGATGTTTGTACCGGCACAGGCGATCTCGCGTTGGCCTACCATGCCGCTTCCAAGGGGAAAATCAAAATCATAGGTAGCGACTTCTGCCTTCCCATGCTTGAATCTGCCTACAAAAAGAATCAAAAGAGAGGATTGGGAATATCCTTCCTCGAAGCTGACACCCTCAACCTGCCTTTTTCAGAGAATCACTTCCAGCTGACTACTGTTGCCTTTGGCATAAGAAATGTCGCAGACACCGATGCCGGAATTTTAGAAATGATACGGGTGACAAAACCAGGGGGCAGGGTGGCGATTCTCGAATTTTCCCGCCCAAAAGGCTGGTTTCTGGGCAGCCTCTACCTTTTTTACTTCCAGCGCATGCTTCCCCTGTTAGGTCAACTTTTTTCCAAAAGTAAGGACGATGCCTACCATTATTTGCGCAACAGCGTACTGCAATTCCCCGATGGTGATCAATTTGCCCAGAAAATGCGCGACCAAGGGCTACTCCAAGTTACTTGGAAACCCTTCACTTTTGGCATCGCAACCCTTTATTGCGGAACCAAATCAACTCCAACCTAATAAATTAATCCTAGGTTCTTACCTGGGATCAGGAGTAATGGCATGGCTGTTGCAGAAATGAAAAACAAAGATCACCTGTTGGTTCGCGCTGCACGAGGAGAGGCAATTGAAAGAGTTCCCGTTTGGGCCATGCGCCAAGCCGGGCGCTGGGATCCTGAGTTTCATAAAATTCGATCGGGACTTGGATTCTACGATTTTTCGGAAAATGTTGAACTCGCAGCAAAAGCCTCCATCCTGCCCGTAAGGTTTGGAGTTGATGCGGTGATTCTTTTCTACGATATCACCACCCTGCCTGTATCAATGGGCCTGCCTTTTTCATTGCAACCCAATATCGGCCCGGTGCCCGCTTCCCCCGTCCGCACCCTCGAAGCAGTTTTAAAACTAAACCCACATCCCCAGCCCGAAACCTATTCACATGTAACCCGCATGCTCACGCGTGTTCAAGAAACCCTTGAAAAACCCATGCCGATACTGGCCTTTGCTGGCGCACCTTTCACCGTCGCCACCTACTGCATAGGCACGGGTAAAGATATCAACGCAACACGCAAATTCATCCAGGAACAACCCATCATCTGGCATGAACTTCTCGAAAGGCTTACCTCCGCAACCATCGGTTTTCTAAAAACCATGATTGCACATGGAGCTTGTGCATACCAACTTTTCGATTCCTGGGCAGGAATGCTTACAGAACAGGAATACGATCTATGGGCCCAGCATTTTCATCGCAGAATTCTTGCTGGGGCCACCGGTGCGCCACGAATTCTTTTTGTCAAGGAATGCCCCTACTTGCAAAAACAAGTTGAATCAGGTGCGGATATCATCAGTCTGGGCAAGCGAAACGATCTTAAGGAAGCCCGTACGAAATACCCCCACCTCGTCTTCCAAGGAAATGTGGATGAGAATATCCTACGCACGGGAACACCCGCGGAGGTGAAAATCGCAGTGGAAGAATGTCTGCGTAAAGGTGGCGGGGTCAGGCACATTTTAAATCTCAACCATGGAGTGGATCGTACCACCCCCGTTGCCAATTTCGAAGCTTTCGTAAGAACCGCACACGAATTCAAAGGGTAATACTTGAGCCCTTAGATCAATGAGCGGATTTTTTCCGCCAGCTCCTCCAGCTTCAATTCCCTAATCAGGAATTTCTTATCCCTGGAGGTCTGGCCCGATAGGATTTCAATCTGATTTCTTTTGATTCCCAAAACTTTTTTCATCAATTCAATGATGGCATCATTGGCCTTGCCATCTTCAGGGGGAGCCTGGACTGAAACTTTAAGGGCGCCATCATGCACGCCATTGATGCTGTTTTTTCGCGCACCAGGCTGGGCCCTTATGGGCAGAACAACGCCATCCGCATGAAGGGTTATCTTGGGCATGAAGTAATGAACAGGTTTATTTAATTCGTTTCCCATCGTTGGTGAAAGTCGCAGGGCAGGTCAGCCCCACACTAAAAGTACCACTGGTAATGCGCTCGAGATCTGCAAGATTATCCATGGTGATGAATTTAGCATGGTTATAATTGCCAAGCATTTTTCCAGCTCTTTCAAACAATTCCGCATTATCAGCATTCAAAAACTTCAACGGGGCATCATGCAATTCAGAGATGATCTTTTTCAATTCAGGCTCAACCTTCTTTAATTCATTGAAACTGGTGCGGGTTTCCAACAGAAGTTGGAATGCATTTCGCACTTCAAGCCTGATCAAGTTCTTTGTGCTTTCCTCAACTGCAGCGCCACGGTCTGCAAATGCCTGTGCCCTTGCAACACGGTCGGTCTTCTTACCAACAAGGGAGGAGGGCATTTCAATGGTAATGACTTCAGGAGTAAAATTTTCGCCTCTGCCCTGGACGCCTATCGGAATGTAATGCAAATCAGAACCACTGGCAAAAGTTCTGAACTTGGGGTTGAACCTTGCGGATCTCTGGGCGTTCACCTCCAAGGCAAGAATTTGAGACGCCTTAGAAGATTTGATCACTTCTTCGCGGATAACAACTGTTTTTTCAATCATCTCTTCAATAAATTCAGGGGTAAGCAACCCTAAAAGATCATAGCTGGGAAACTCTGTTTCCATGGGTTCGATAAGGCCGATTTTCTTTCTGCCACCCGCTTCTTCAATCAATAACGCCTTGGCTCTTTCAAATCCCGTGGTAGCGAGGGAATTCTTATGCTTGGCCTCAACAAGCCCCAACTGTAATTTTTGCATTTTGATTTCGTCTTCAGGCGTCTTTTTGAGAGCCCTCTTTAATTCAAGGGCCTTGATGTTCTTACCCAGAATATCAAGAACTTGAGTGCTTAAGTCCCGTTGCTGCTTGGAATAAACAACCAGAAAATAACTTCGGGCCACACCGTAGGATGTATCCCTGATTTCCTGCCTCAACCCTGCATCCGCAACTTCTATCCCCAACTCAGACTGCTGCCTTCTGAACTTCATATCTGGAGAAAGCTTGGCAAAAAGAGGAAGGTTTTGCACACCGCGTAATCCAGCTTCCGATCCCCTTAAACTCGCTTCAGCCGCATGGATTCTTGGATGATTTTGATTCATCAACTCCAACGCTTCAGATAGCGTGATCTTTTTCACAACCTCTTCACTTTTTGAAATTCCCGCAAACAAAGTTGCAATTGCAATAACGGAAAAGAAAACATTGCGAATGATCTTCTGCATCGTTCATAACCTCAAAAAATTGTCTACCACATCCCACTATTCGGTTTATTAGCGTAACTGCATCACCTATTTGCACAGTCTACGCAATATCCCTAAAGCATGATAGCATGTATTTGAAAGATATGCCGATTCTAACGATTAAAAAGTTTAGAGCGTCTTGCGGCTTGGATGGCAAAACAACTATCTTTGTCTTTCTGCTTTATTATCCACGGTTAATAACCCGCAGCGGTTACTGATGCACCATGCAAAACAGGCAGCCCCATTACCTTTCTGCACTCCTCCAGCATTTCCCTGGTTCTACTGGCACCCACCCTGCTGACACCCAACGCACGGACTTCCAGCATTTTTGCAAAGTCCCTGACGCCACCCGCTGCTTTAACCTGAACCGTAGGCACTGAATGTTTGCGCATCAAAATCAAATCCTCGATTGTCGCACCACCTGAACCGTACCCTGTGGAGGTCTTCACCCAATCGGCCTTCAATTCGCTGCAAATTTCACATAGCTTTATCTTGTGCTCATCCTTCAAAAAACAATTCTCAAAAATCACCTTCACCTTCTGCCCCGCCTTATGAGCAACATCAATCACCACCTTGATATCCTCGCGCACATAATCCCAGCGCTCACTCAACACCTGGCTAATATTCACCACCATGTCAAGTTCTTCGCAACCATCAGCAATGGCTCGTTCTGCTTCCAGTTTCTTTATCGCAGTAGTATTTGCGCCGTGGGGAAACCCAATCGTGGTGCTGGCCTTTATTCCAGTACCCTTTAGCAGATCCGCACACCTCTTCTGGTAATATGGCATGATGCAAATGCTTGCAACATCGTAATCAATTGCAAGGGCGATCCCCGCTTCCAACTCCTTGACCGTCAAGGTAGGGGTCAAAAGCGAATGATCTATCATCTTTGAAATATCTTTATAAGTGTAGTTCATCTGTTCCTGCTCCTAAGTTTTGAAATTCCGCAAGTGCAATCGCACCCAACAACCCCGCACCTTCTCCGACCGATGATATTTCAATCCGAACATCATCCACTGGAAACATTTTAACCCGTTGTTTTACAACGCTTCGCACCGGGGCAAGAAGCAGGTCTCCCATTTTTGAAACCCCGCCACCCAGCACCACCAGTTCAGGATGCAATGAAGTTACCATGTTGGCTACACCAATGCCAAGAAGAGTCGCAATATGAAATATGCCTGCGCTCACCGCCTCATCACCATCCCTGGCAGCGTGGGCCATGGATTCCGGAGAAACATTCCTAATATCGCTGGAGCAAATATGAACCAGCTTCGGAGCCTGTCCACTTTTAAAAAGCCTGACTCCCTCTGCAATGATTGCTGGCCCACTGCATAGCGCTTCCAAGCAACCTTGATTCCCACACCCGCAATAAGGCCCGTTGGGAAGAATGGTTTGATGCCCTATTTCACCTGCGGAACCCAGTGGTCCAAGAAGAAGTTTGCCACCTATTACAACACCTCCACCTATGCCCGTTCCCAGCGAGAAGAAAACCATGTTGGAGATATTTTTCCCGTGCCCGAATTTCATCTCGCCCAAGGTTGCAGCGCGAACATCATTCAAAATACGAACCGGGCACCCCAGTGAATTTTCAAGTATTTCACGAACGCAAACACCCCGCCATTGTGTATGCATGTTGGGAAGAAACAAGGTTTTTCCAGACACAGGATCGACCAAGCCCGGGATACCAATCCCAAGGGCGCCTGGTTTACAGTCTACTTCTTTCGCTAGATTTTTTACAAGGGCGGCAATTCGCTCCAATACATCTTCAGGCCCATTTTCTGAAAGTGTGGGAATGCTACGCTGCAGCAAAATATTGCCCGTGCGATGGCCAAGGCCCGCAGTGATAGTGGTGCCCCCAAGATCTATCCCGGCAAGTATTTGATTTGCAGACATCAAGCTTTGCGCCTTGGAATATAGTTACGCAGGAAGGTATGGCTTTGCGTAAGCGCAGCTCGGCGCGATGCCAAAGAACCTTCGTAAGCCCTGTCTTCCACCTCTACACAAACGGGCCCTTCATAACCCGCATCGCCCAGCACCGAGAAAAATTTCCCCCAGTTCACTTCACCCATCCCGGGCAGCTTGGGCACATGGTATTGCATCGGGTACGCAAGAATCCCAACCTCATCAAGGCGCTCCCTATCAATGCGAACATCCTTGGCATGCACATGAAAAATACGCTTGGAGAATTCATTGAGCGGCTTGAGGTAGTCCATCATCTGCCAGGGAAAATGCGAAGGATCAAAGTTTAAACCAAAGTTCGAATTGGGAATGTCCGCAAACATTCTACGCCATATCGCAGGCGAAGTTGCAAGGTTCTTACCACCTGGCCATTCATCCCGCCCAAACGACATCGGGCAGTTTTCTATCCCGATGCGCACTCCCAATGATTCCGCAAACTCAACCAAAGGCTTCCAAGTCGCAATAAAACGAGGCCAGTTCTCATCTATTGTCTTGGTGTAATCCCTGCCCACAAAAGTGTTCATCTGGTTCATACCCAATAGCGCGGTCGCCTGGATTACCTTTTTAATGTGAGTGCAGGCGGTGTTTGCCTCGGCATCATCAGGAGACAGTGGATTTGGATAATAACCCAGCCCACTGATATTTATCTTGTACTGCGAAGCAAGCCGTTTGACTTCT
>CAZYAY010000055.1:6336-20336 GCA_964646215.1 uncultured Candidatus Kuenenia sp.
AAGCACATCTTGAAGGAATCATCATAGCCTTCATCATGGCCACCCGGATAATCTGCAAACTTTCTCGCATCGTTTCCAAGCAGTGAAGGATCACGAAGCAGAATTTCATTGGCCCTGTCGCGATTTCCGAACATGATCTGGTTGGGCTTTTCACTATTCCAATTTGCAGATTGTTTCGAACCTGCAATTTCAAACCTCAGGCAGTTCTTATGCCCCGCACTTACCTGCGAAACCCAAAGCAAGCCCCTCTTCCCACCTTTGAACCGCAAAAGAATGGAACCGTAATCATCTGTTGAAATGGGGATGTTTTCGGTATCAACAATAGTTTGGCCCTTACCCTGGAAGGTTGCGATCTCACCCTTGGGCCGTTTACGAACCGGATGAACAGTTTGCAAATCCGCACAAACATATTCAACCTCAAGCCCGGTAATGAAGTAAATCAGATCGAGCCAATGGGTACCAATATCGGAAACCGCACGAAGTTCGCCACCTTCAGAATCAAGCACGCGCCAGTTGTAATCCGTATCGTGAAGCAGCCAATCCTGCGAATAACTTCCCGTGATATGGAAGATATCGCCCAGTTCTTTTTTACGGATGCGATCTTTAGCCTCGATGCAAAGGGCATAATAGCGGATGTTGTAATTCACTCCCGCGGCTAATTTGGGATATTTCGCTGCAATCCGCACCAATGCAGCAGACTCTTCAGTGTTCATTGCGAGGGGTTTTTCGCAAAGCACATGCTTGCCCGCTTCCAGGGCTTGTTTCGCCATAAGAAAATGAAACTTGTTGGGAATACCCAGATGAACAGACCCGACATCGGGATCCGTAAGAACTTCCTGATAGGAAGCATAGGCCTTTGTAATACCTGTTTTAAGGGCAAAGGCCTTGGTTTTTTCCGGGCTCGAACCAAGCACACCTGCGATGCCGATTCCCAGCCTTCGAAGTGCCTCAATATGAACCCATCCCATGAAACCGGTACCCACCACCGCAACTTTAATCGAGTTCATAAATAAAAATCCAAAAGAATCTACCTGCTTACTTCTTAAGCCTACTCAACAGATATTTAAGTTTGCCAAGGCGTTCCCTCTTCATAACGGAACCCTCAGCGGTTTCTACAGCAGCTTTATTGCTTGAAGTAGAATCTGTTGCACCGGGCAAAAGCTTGTAGATACCCTTACCATTTGCCGTAACGACTGCGAAATAAGCCTCACCTTCCTCATCTTCACCAAAGGTGATGATGGGAAACATGGGGCTTGGAATAGAATAATTACCCAAGACCTTGTTGGTTTTGTGATCATAGTTCAAAGCATAAACCTTGCCCGAAATATAATCCGCATAAAGGTAATGCCCTTGAAGCTCGGGAATTTTTTTACCCCGATAAACAAAACCACCCGTGATGGATTTACCCATCCGGTGATCATATTCAAAAACAGGATCTATCAGATTTTGAGCCGCCTTGGAATCGTAATTACCAAAAGGGTGGGCACCTTCACGAAGAGCCCAACCATAGTTGCCACCCTTCTTCACAATATTGATTTCTTCCCAAAGATTCTGACCCACATCAGCAGCCCAAAGATTGCCCGTAGTCTTATCAAAAGCCATCCGCCATATATTGCGAAACCCATAGGCAAAAATCTCGGGCGCAGCTTTCTGGCCAAGGAAAGGATTATCCTTGGGAATGGAATACTTCATGCCTGTATCTTTTTTATTGACATCAATACGGATGATTTTACCCAGAAGAGTGCCTAGGTTTTGCCCGTTGTTGTAGGGGTCATTTCCATCGCCACCATCACCAACCGCACAATACAGATAACCATCCGGGCCAAACGCGAGGGTGCCTCCCTTGTGATTCCAAAAAGGATGTTGGATTTCAAGCAGCACTTCTTCATAGGCAGAATCAGCTTGGTCAGGATTATCCTTGGAAGCCTTGAATCGGGAAATCACACACAAGTGGGGCGTGTGCTTCACCGTGTAATAGGCAAAGAATTCTCCATTCTTTTTGTAATTTGGATGAAACGCAAGACCCAAAAGCCCTTCTTCATTTTCCTTATCGATGTAGCGCACCTTCGAACTTATATCCAGAAAGATCTTGGATTTATCCGCATTGGAATTATTGGGCAGCACATGAATCTGCCCCTGCTGCATTGCAACAACAACGCGGTTCGTGCCATCACCAGGGTGAGTCACAATAATCGGCCTTAAAGGCTGAACCTTACCCTTGTCATCCACTTCCTCCCAACCCGCCCACTTGGCATTGGAAAAAGCAGGAGCCAGGGAAACATTCTTTCTTCCATCAACCGGATCCACAATCGGAGCGGCACTATTCAAAGTTCGAATCTTGATATTGCGATAAGAAACCATGTCGCCATGATCCTGCAGACAGATAAAACCCTGGCCAGCCTTGGCAAACATTTCGAGCTTGGCAAACTTACTCTTGGCTAGCTTTTCATTCCAATCAGGGCTGCCAAGCTTGCAAGTCCAATACCGGATACCATTCATGTTCAGTTCACATTTGTCCTTGGCGATGATCAAGTGGACATGATTCCATTGCCCTGCAGGTTTAGTGGCATCCAAGGTCTTGCCGGTCTTGGGATCATTTGCGGGTTGATAAAGCTGATAAAGCCAGCCCGACTTCTGCGGGTCATGCCCATCCACATTATCTTGAATCTGGATTTCAGGGCCTGAATGCCAGGGTGGGCCGGCTTGCTCAATCACATGAAACATGATGCCACTGTTTCCGCCCTTGGAAATCTTGTATTCCAGCGACAGTTCAAACTCCTCGTATTTTTCAGTGGTAATGATATCGCCCGCACCTTTATCCGCACGAGTCAAGGCACCGTCTTTAACCTGCCAACCATTGCTGATTTCTTGTTTCTTATAATTACGCCAACCCTTTGTGGTCTTACCATCGAAGAGGGACTTCCACCCTGCTTTTTTTTCTGATTCAGATAAAGTATTTTCCTCGGAACGGGCAAACATAGGCAGAATGCCCAATAACGCAACAATCACCAATAACTTTTTAATAACTGGCATAATTCAGTTTCCTAAATGAAATCTCACTTGAACAACATCATTCCATTATTCAAGACACGAGGCATACTAGCAAGGATGTTTTTTTAATGGTAATGCCCAAACCCAATATAATCAGCCCGAGTAAGTGCGACCGATCTCAGCAGGCGTTATGCTTTCAATAAGCAACTTAGCCTGATGATCATTTTCTGATAATGTATCGTTTGCTTTTTTATGATCGCCAGAGGGATTTCACTTTGCTTTTTTGCCGCCTGCCCGCAGCACCTGGATTTGAGTAATCTTTTCATTCTTGGAATCTGTCAGTAACATTGCCTTGATTCCACCAACAGGGATGTTTTGAAAGGTTTCATCAGTCAGCCCTTTTTCCAAGGTTACCCCTTGGGTGACTTCGCCAGACTTACGATCCATGCGACCTTCCTGCACCCGCAGATTCTTAGCTATGGCAAGTGTTTTTGGCTCCGAGGATTTTTTGATGAATGTCACACGATCTACATTGATCTGGGTGATATTAGCCTCAAACTCTTCAGATAAATCCGCAGCTTCGGCTTTGGAATCTCTGTTAAATTCATAAAAATGCAGGCCCAACTCAATAGACATTGCAACCGCTTCTAAAACAAGAATAATTACGATTGTCCACTCGAGAATATGGCCACCACGATACCAGCGATAATCCGCAACACGATCATTCGCGCCTTCATACAGTTCTTCCATTGCCTCCAACCTATCGCTATAAAGTTCAAGCCGATCTTCGATATTGCTTTCCCGCAATAATTTCGAAACGATCTGCCTGCTTTTGGTTGAAAGGGTGGGCGAAGGAAGTCCAAGCTGTGCGCAAAGTCGGGCATAGATTAATCGATCACGGGTGAAGCGCTCGATGGTTTCGCCAAAGCGTTGCCAATGCTGCTTATTGCTATGATGGATGCGGTGTGCGAAACCCACATCCTTTTCCGCCAGAGACTCCTGAGCTTCCACATCAGATTCAAGACGATGCAGTTCGCCCTCGTAAAATCCAAAATCAGCAAGTGCGGCAAGCACATCCAAGCGCGATTCCAAAGGGCATAGAACATGAACCTGTTTTCGTAGCCAGGTAATTGCGATGTTGTCTTGCTTTACCAAAATCGCAAAAGAAGCTTGGGTTGTAGCTTCGCCGAACACAACTTCGAACCCTGAATGGGCATCGCCAGGTAAAGCCTCTATTGCGTAGATTTTTCTGGGGTGGGAATATTCCCGAATAATTTTTGCCCCTGGGGGGACTTCATCTACAAAACCTACGCGCATGATATCGGCAACCATTGCAAAATCCCCTAATCAGCTTTTCGAGTGAATAGGCCCCGTTGGTATTGCAACCATGGGGATTGGATTTACAACCGGAGTCTGGGGCAACTTGATTTTTTCAATGATGCATTCAGCCACGACATCCGCGGAATCGACACACCCATTGATGGTGGAATCGAAAAGATAATCGCCCACTACAAACAAGTGGTTATGCTGGGTTGGTTCTGGAATATGGCGGGAATCGGTCTCGCGAAGCGGACGACCACCCGGCAAACCATTTACCGCCCCCGAATAGCGATGCACCCGCGACTCTATTACCAGCGATCGACCATACTGCAGGCAGGCAGGCAGATTATCCAAAACAAGTTCTGTTAGTTGGTACTCATTAAGATTACTTAAGGTTAAAGCTTGCTCCCCTGCAAGAAGCCATCCAAGCGACCCGTACTCGCCTTCCGATTCCCGCGATGATTCATCGTAGACACAGCATCCACCAAAAGCATCGATCATGAAGTATGAACCAGAAATCTCGCTGCGCCAAAAGGGCTTTTTAAACAGTATACTTACCCGAAGATAATGGGCGGGGTAATCATAATGCGCATGATGTTTCCGCATTGCCTTTTGCAGAAGTTCGCCACCCCATTGGATTCCCATCAACCAATTGTTAGGCAACGCAACCACAACATAATCGTAGGTTTCGCTTGTAACTTTACCTTGATGGCGCGAGGTTATCGCATAGGTATTGTTTGCCAAGCCTTCCACCTTCAACACGGTTCTATTAAGCAGAACATTCGCATCAAGCTGTTTTGCCAACTCTTGGGGCAGGCGCTCGAGACCGCCATCGATCGTGTAAAGCTTCATGTAATCCGGCTCATCCATCAGAAAATTTTGCATGCCATAACTGGCGCTGGTGTTTTCCGGTTCGGTGGCCAAATCGCTATGGACTGCAACTTCAATTAACCGTCGTGCGTGGGCATCCTTCACTTTGTTCAACAAACATCGGAAGGAGTGTTTTGAATAAGGGTCGGCATTATCCTGCTTCCAATCAGACTCATAGTATTCCGCAGGGCTGATCGCTTCCCTGGCTTTGCGCCTGAACCGCCGCAAGGCATCATTCGTTTCTTTACCAAAAGCATACACAATATCTTTAGAATTATTGAGGATGTGGTTATCCATCACCACGGTACGCCCTTTCATAGGGCTGGTGGTCAATCCCAACTCTGCGATCAATTCCTTGAGAGGGTCAGGGCCAAGCTGGGAATAATCATAAAGCTCAGCTGCACCAGCCTCGTACCTGTAAGGAGCCTTACTGAATTGTTGCGTGAGAATTTTCCCGCCTAATCGTCCGCTGGCTTCATATAAACTGATGTCGCAAGTTCCAGGAATACGCTTTTGAAGGTAATAGGCTGTCACCAAGCCGCCAGGACCACCGCCGATTATTGCAATTCGCATAACAAAACCTCAAGCTTTATCCAGGCATCAACGAATCATTATTAAATGCCAAGCAATGAAAAAATTTTCTAATATTCTTCCTGAAAGCAAACTAAAACGACAAATACTGTTGTCGAACAACCATGACCCTAATGAATTTCTATTTGCATTTGGAGGTCGGAGCAGATTGAATGAAGATCAGCAAATCCTAATTTAGCACTATCATCCAACCTCTTCAATTAAATAAGAGGCAATATTTGCGCCTAATTATCATTCAATACAAATTTAAATAAACTCTAGATATCAGGCGAGCAAGCGAAAATGGCTAACATGGGAAAGAGAAAAGTTTGATCAAACATCAAGATTCAAGTTCAATCGTTAGTAGTCAACCATAACAAAAAACCAAAATAGAATTCTTCGGATATTCAATCATTGATCTTTATGAACTTTACATCCCCAGAGAATGATATGGTTATATCTTTCTTGTCTTTAAGGCGTTTTCCTTCAAAGTCGTACCTAATGACCTTATTTTCGTCATCACGAATTTCATAGACAGCAGAAATTTTAAAATTTGGAAACCTGTCCCTAAGTGCAGCCAAAACTATTTTAGGTGTATCCTGCGGTTTTATTTCCGTTTCGATTTCCTCAATATCACCATTGGGCTCAACTGTTACGCAAACATTCCGACCTTTTGCATCGATTCCCTCTATATCGTACCAAGTATCTTTTCCATCCGTATCTTTTACCGCTTTGTTCCATTTCGTATTTGGAGCGGCTTTGTCAGCTGCTTTACGAACTATTTCAGGGAGATTGGGCAAGGCGATATCTTCCCCATTTGCGATAGCAGAATTCATCCGACAAATAAGAGCCATCAACAAAATCAAATGGCCCACCCATTTGGTTGGCGTGTTGCTAATAGTAAAAAAACTCATGTTTTATTCTCTCACTAAAAAAAATATCCTACAGCTTGACCTTTTGCTGTAAAGGATTGCCATCTGGCTTAGATACCAATCCAAGTATAGTTTGACCATCGGGCTTATCCTTCCCAATTTTCACGGTGAACTTGCCTTCCGAATAAACCCTTGGAGAAAATTTACCACCTTGGGTACGAACCGTGTAAAGAACCTCGCCAGTTTTCTCCTCCACCACCTGAACCACACCGTTCACACCATCTTCAAAAACTATCTCAGGTAGATAACCCATTACTTTTCTACCATCATTGGCATCCATGGCTACCTTGATGGGCCAGCCTGGGAACTGTGCATTTGCGCCCATTTTGGCATCGCTAAATCGGGGCCAGCATTCAAATGTTATCGTGCGGTCTTTCTTGTTGAACCGGGCAATGCCATAACCATCAGATCGTTTTTTTTCATCCGTGATATCTTCGGGGTTGGCATATGCCATCATTGATATCTTGTTGCCCAGACCATCAAGAAAATCTCCCGTCCATGGCAACGGACTACCTTTCACAGGATTGGGGCCAGCTTTCTCATCAAGAGGATGCCACCAACGGCCATAAATAGTATTTACCAAGGCAGGGCTGGTAAAGCCATAAGGTCCATCTCCAAATTCTTTGATTCCATGTTTTACAGTTACTGCAAGATGCTGGTCGCCACAAAGATGAACAGCCCATGCCTTGCGAATAAGTTCCAAGGCTTTATTGCGCGGGGTTTGGGGCCAACCATTACAATCCAAATCTGCGAGCAACCTGCTGTTTCTCCCGCCATGCATATGCACCGCACCACAAAAAGCAGTCTGGGAAAGAACGCACTTCATCTGTGCACCGGTCCAATCCTGCCCCCAGTTTTGCAAAAACTTTTCCTGCCTAACACCTAGCAATTGCAGGTTCGGAAGGTCGATCGTTTTGGGATCATATTTAGGATCATTGATATGATCAGGACGGGGTCCCATCTTGGGAATCTTCCCGTCAGGCCCTGTCTTGAATTTTCGATCCTCAAGAATTGCAAAATCCACTCCACCAACAGTGATGCGTGTGAAATAAACCCCAATGCCTCTATCAACAGGCGCGGAATCAACCGGATCAGGCAGGTTCCACGATTGCTGCCTTTGTACCTGATTCACATATTCAACAGGGTATCGGTATCCACCATCAGCATCGCCGGGCGTAACTGATTTTTTCCCGTTCTCGCCCCACACATTTCCATGCCCGACATCATGATCATCTGGTATGCAAACAGTTGGCCTATCTCGAATGATATCCCGAAACTGCAAGCCAAATTCAATCCAACCAGCAGTATGCTCAGTATGGCGGTAAGTCTGGTCGCCACCAAAAAAAAGAAGATCTGGGTTCTGCAACTTCAGATTTTCGATAATCTCGGGTCTCATGCCAACAGTGCGACTTGAATTACACGACATGTTGGCAACGATGATCTCTTCTTTTTCCAAAGGGTCTTTGCGGATCAAACCATCGAAGGTTGCTTTTTCACCATGACACACACGGTAAGGAACATCTTTGGTGTTGTCCCATTTTTCGATACGAAAATGCGCATCCCAACCGGGATAGAAAACCTCCGTACGGGAAACCTCCACCCATTTGCCCTGCTGCAATAATTCGAATCGGGCGATGCGTTCTTCCTCGGGCATCAATGGAAATAATTGTGCAGATACTTTGAGCACCCCGTTTTGATGGGTATACAAAGCAAATGCAACGACCTTTTCCCGGGCAACATTCATGGCAGGGGCAGGGCTTGCGCCACCGCCTTTGGCCTTACCCTTCGTCTGGTTTTTTGGTGAGGCTTCCTGCACCCACCATTTACCCGTAGTCAGCGATTCCAAATTTGGAAACTCTGTTCCAAAAGGCTTGGCGGGCGCCTGCCCTACCGTGGTATTTGGGACCAAAGACAAAGCACCAAGCCCTGCAGCAGTTGCCTTCATCGCTGCCCTGCGATTAATTTTCTTCATGTTATTTCATTACCTATTTATTCATACTTCTTCATCAACAAATTAGCCATGCACCCCGAACTGTTTTAACGCATCAGGGTTTAATTCTATCCCCAATCCCGGTTTATCAGGCAGGGTCAACAAACCATTCGCATCAGGGCGGAAAGGCGTTTTGATCAGATTATCAACATAAGGCGATGGCGTTAGAAATTCCACATACTTAGCAACAGGCATAGCACAGGCAAGATGTATATCGGCTGCCAACCCGATTGCAGTATTCCAACCATGGGGCACCCAAAGCACATTATGATCGTACGCCATCCATGCAATGCGCCAAGCTTCCGTCAGCCCGCCACACTTGGTGCAATCAGGTTGAACAACATCCACACCTTGCATTTCAAAAAGGGGTTTGAAGCTTTGCCTGCGTGTAAGCACCTCACCAGTTGCAATGGGCACGGGAGAATGTTTTCGTAATTCGCTAAACCCTGCGAAGTCATCCGGGGGAAGTGCTTCTTCGAACCAAACCACATTATAATTAGCAAGCATCTGAGCAGTGCGCAGGGCCCACTTATAACCATGTGGCCAGAAAGCCTCGCTACCACCCGCATCGATCATGAGTTCAACATCGGGCCCAATGGTTTCCCTTGCAGTGCGAACCAACTGTTCATCAGTCTGAAAATCTCTGCGACCAAATGGCTTCCACCCAAGCTTGATCGCTTTGAACCCATTCTTCATTGCAGCTTTAAGCTTTTCCTTCAGCGGTTCTACCTCATCGAAGAGAAGCGATCCATAGGGTTTAATCTGCGTGCGATAGTTTCCACCCAAAAGCCTTGAAACAGGCTGATTGGTAATTTTCCCAAACAAATCCCAGAGGGCGATATCAATACCGCTGATGGCATGCTCTATGCTGCCTCCTCTGCCTTGCCAAAACATATTCTGACGAAGTTTTTCGCTGATGCGTGCAGGCTCATCGATTCGCTCGCCTATCAAAAAAGGCTTGAGCAACTTGGCAGCAGCCCGCACTAATTCACTATTGGTAAAGGTGCTCCCTATGCCAACCAAACCTTCATCCGTAAGCACTTCAACAATGGTGTGAACATTATCCTCGGGGGTAAGCTCTTTGGCCCAACCACCTTCGACGGTGCCACCCGCTAGTCCCGTGATCCGCAAGTCAACAATCTTCATTCAAAAATCTCCAGGGATGAATTTTTAAAATAGGGTTATAGGATTAGATCGAATGTTGATTCCAAGGCATGGGCATAGTCGGCTTTTTACGATGAAAATCCTGCCTGACATCCTTGGGTCGGTCTTTAAACCAAGGAACAAAGCGCGCAAGTTGCTTCACAGCTTCCTCGTAAGCCTCACGGCCTTTCTCGGGGGTTGCAAGCTCTGCATCGCCCAGCACGCCAGTATCTGAATAACTGCTGGTCCACGAAACCACGGTCGCAGGCCCTGCAGCAAAAAGATCAACCCAATTGAACGGGCTCTCTTCATTGTTGAAGCTTATGGTGCCACTCTTGATTTTATCCTTACGAACATTGTCGCCATCAAGATACATATAAAGGCTGGTTTCAAGTTCGCAGGCATGGGAACAACCACCAGGGAATTTACTCTGCCTCCAACGAGGCATGAATTGCTTGTCCACAGTTAGCAGGTTCCACCAAGCGATGACACTGCATTCCGCATCAGTCTCGAGGTTCGTCCTACGTGCCACCAGATCAAGGTTGGGCATGTTCGACCCATGCCCGTTCAACAGGATGATCTTCTTAAAACCGTGATAGGCAAGCGACTTCGTAATATCAAGCACATGGTGCATGAAGTGTTCAAAATCTTGGTTGATCGTGCCCGGAAAATCCATCACATGGCCCGTGTAACCATAAGCAACCACAGGCAAAACCAGCATCTTATCTGGGATTTCCCGCCCTGTTCCATTCGCTATCCCCACCGGGCAAACCAAGTCAACATCAAGTGGAAGATGATGCCCATGCTGCTCCACCGCACCACATGGAATAATGCAGACCTTGCCCAGATCGACCGCATCATTGATCTCAGGCCAAGTAAGTTTCTCGTATCGATACTCGCTCTTTGCACGGCTCATACTATAACCCCTATGTTAATTATCTTGATTCTGCTACCAGATATTTTTTCACAAACTTTTCATCGAGGGTCACCCCTAATCCCGGCCTATCCGGAACCTCGATCCAGCCATTCACCGACTGCACCTTCTCCAAAGTCAATTCATGCCTTAATGGCGAATCTTCAACGCAATCCTCGAACAAGAATGCATCCTTGCAAGTGGAAAGCCAATGAAGGCTGGCTGCAACAGTAAGCGGGCTCGTGTAGCAATGGTTGCAAAGGCGGGCGCCTATTTCTTCAACCCTTGCACGAATATATGCAGCTTCTGTAAAACCACATCGCGAAATATCAACCTGATAAACATCGAGCGCCTTCTGATCAATAAATGGCCTAAACGATTCCCGCCCACACTCTCCCTCACCCGCCGCTATCGGAATAGGTGAACGATCCCTTAGCCATACATATCCCTCGATATCATCCTCGCGTAATGGTTCTTCAAACCATTCGGGCTTAAACTCTGCAAAGGCATTGGCCCTTCTTAATGCAGTGCGTGCATCGTAAACACATCCCGCATCGATCAACAGCGTGGCATCGCCCAAACCTTTTCTTGCACCTCGCACCAAATCAATATCCACCGCTTCCGAAGTGCCCATCGGTTCCCACCCAAACTTAACCGCACTGTAACCTGCATCGACCCACTTCCTACCTATGTCTGCGGTCTCGTTCCCATCACGGCCAAAAAGAATCGAAGCATAGCCCTTCAGTTTTTTATGATGCTGCCCACCCAGCAATCGATGAATCGGCTGATTGAATGCCTTGCCCTTCAAATCCCAAAGTGCCATGTCCACTGCTGCCATCGCTGTAATACCTGCAGCCTTTCGGCCGAAGTACATGGTACGCCTGTACATCTTGTTCCAAAGGCTTTCGTTCTCGAGGGCATTTTCCCCGATCAATATCTTGCGTAATCCACAGGCAATATTATGGCTGAATGGCGCATCAATGATCGCCTTGACAACCTCGGGTGATGAATCAGCTTCGCCTATGCCTTCAAGCCCGCTATCAGTACGGATTCGAACCAGCACAGAATCCTGACTACTTGCAGTTTTCGCCTGCACATTCGGAATGCGAAGAATCTGGCAAATGACTTCAGTTATTTTCATGGGAGTTTCCTCGGATCTACATCGTGGGCAATCACTGCAACGCAATCACCCTGAGTTACTATGGAAGGGGCACGGGTTGCGATCAGTACGCCATTTGAAGGTGCAATTACCTCAATGGGTTCGCGTTCTGGGCGCTCCAAAAAATGAATGGCTCCGACCACAGTTCCCGCTTCTACATCATGGCCCAAGGGAACAATGTTTTCATACACTCCCGATTCCGGAGCAAAGCGATAATCCTGCCAATCAAGGGCCTGCACCCAGCGCGTGGGTTTCTGCCCCAGCTCTTTACGCGATGCGGGTTTGCCTTTAAGAACACCCATGGTGTTTAACACATTGGTAAGACCCGACTGCGTTAGCGAATGCACCGCTGCAGTTACATTTTCACTTCCACCCATCTCGGTGGTGATGACAATTTTTCCTTGGTTTTCCGCTTCAACCGGAAGAAGGCCCGTTCCAGCGATATCAGAATAGAGGAAGCAAAAATCGGTATTGAACGCCTCGGTACCTTCGAGCATTTTCTTTCTTTGAGGGCCATCGGGTACAAGATGCATGTGTGCGCAGGGATAAAAATCAACTCCCCTGCCGCCTGTATGAATATCAATCACAATATCAGACATCGGGAAAAGCACAGTAGTAAGATAGTGCGCCAAAGCTTCGCAAGGCGTGCCCTCAGCGTTGCCTGGAAAACAGCGGTTGAAGTTTTTGCCATCGAGTGGAGAAAGCCTGGTACTGGCCTTAGCCCCCGGCATGGTAAGCGTAGGGATAAGGATAATCCTTCCCTGCACATGCTCGGGCTGAAGCTTTCGAAGCAAGCGCATCACTGCAACCTGCCCTGGATATTCATCGCCATGATTTCCTGCAAGTACGAGTGCAGTGGGGCCGGGTCCATTGTTGATCACAGCAATGGGAACCATCAGGTTGGCCCAGCCTGCAAGGTTGTAGGAGTAGGGAATGTAAAGGTGGCCAAACTGCCTACCTTGAAGTGAATAATCAACCGTGGCTCGGATCATGATTGTACTCGTATGGTGTGAATCTTTGAACAAGAATCAGTCTAACAGTGGCGGGGCTGATGACAACATTTTTTCAAACTACTATTTAACTAATGCGAAATCGAGCAACTGCTTTTTCATCGAGTTCAACACCTAGGCCGGGCCCGTTCGGAACAATCGCATGAGGTGGCCCGAGATCAAGTGGCTGGGTGATGATTTCACCCTCGTGATAAAACGGTCCGATGGTATCTGCAGGAAATGTATCGCAATCAATTTCAGGAAACGCCGCTGCAACATGAAGCATCGCTGCAGTGCCAACCCCCAGTTCAAGATTACTGCCTATGGTGCAGCGAATACCTGCAGCCTTGGCGATGGCGATAATTTCAGCAGTGGCAGCTATTCCGCCATGCTTCCCAGGATAGACACTGAAAATATCTGCAGCACGATGATAGGAAAGATGCCAGGCATCTTGCAGAGTGAAAACGCTTTCATCGGCCATGATGGGCGCAATGGTATCCCTTCGAAGTTCTGCAAGTGCAACGGGGTCGCCTGCTGGAATAGGCTGCTCTGCAAGAAGGAGTTTTACATCTGCAAGTTCGCGCAGGCAATAGCGTGCCTGCTGAATAGTCCAACCACAATTGGCATCGATGGTAACTGGGATATTTGGCCCACATACCTCACGAACCGCCCTGACCCTTGCGATATCGGTTTCAGGATCAAGCCCCACTTTCACTTTAACGCAATCAACACCAAGCTTCAGATGCTGCTCTGCCATGATTTTTGAACCAGCCACATCGCGGGCCCAAACCACCAATTTAATACGAACCTTGTCACGGACTTTCCCACCAAGCAACTGATACACAGGCAGACCAACAGCCTTGCCTGATATATCCCAAAGCGCCATTTCTACAGCAGCTTTGGTAAAGGGATTAAGCTTGATGATGAAATCCATCGCCCGCCTTGCGAGGGTGATATCGCGCGGATCTTTTCCTACAAGAACCGGGGCGATGTAATCGCGAATTGCAGCGATGGTGCTTCCCTGGGTTTCACCCGACCACAGACCGGAAATAGTTGCCTCTCCCAATCCCACAATACCCTGATCAGTATGCACCTTTACCAATACATAAGGAGAAACCGCATG
>CAZYAY010000056.1:0-13002 GCA_964646215.1 uncultured Candidatus Kuenenia sp.
TTTGAAATTATGAAGATTTTCATCTGATAATTTGTTTCTACTTTCAAAGTTGGATCCAGAGCAGAAAAGATTTTTGTTCACATCATCAATTAACATGTGTTTTTCTTCACATTCAAGACCCTTGGTTAAATCAAGTTCATTCTGAGATCTGGGCCAGCAGATTATCACTGATGCAGGGTCTTCTCTTAAAAAATCGCTAATTCTTTCAATGGAATGAATGGGAGCTTGATTAGCCACCCCGGCATCAAAATATATTTCAGATTCGGAAACAAAATGCTGGATGGTGAAATCTTTTTGCAGTTGCTTGATGGTTTCCAGCACCAAGTTGTTATCTGAAGGTTGAAGGATGGGCCAAAGCCTTACCAGGCAGCAGGATTTCAAGGCTTTTTTGGGTGATTGAATTAATGATTGGATTGCGTTTAAGGCCTTGGTTGCGGTGTTTTCCCAAGAGAAGGAGCGGGCAAAGCTTTTGCCACTCTCGCATAGTTGCTCCTTGGGAATTGCCAACATTTTTTCCAGGCATTGGGCCATTTCTTCTGGGTTTGAGGGGTCGAACAAACCGGCATCTGGTCCTGCGAATTCGGGCATGGATGAAGTGTTGGAAACTGCAACCGGGGTGCCTGAAGCTAAGGATTCCAAGATGGGTAAGCCCAAGCCTTCGTAGAACGATGGGAAGAACAAAAGCCTTGCGTTTTGGTAAAGCATCTTGAGTTCTTCATCGTTGGTCCGGCCTGTGAAACGTATTTGGTTTTCCACTTTGAATTGGGATGATAATTGTTTGAGAGCAGCGTCTTGTTCAGGTTTAAGGGTGCAATTGAGAACTAGGTTGAATTCGCCTGGGTGCTTGAGATTGAAGCAGCCAAAAGCTTCGATTGCGCCTTCTAGATTTTTTCTGGGTTCCCATCTGCCCACATGAAAGAAGTAAGGTTTATTGAGGTTGAGTTTGGATTTTAGGTTGTCCCAAACTGCTGGGGATTGGTTGCTGATTTCTTCTGTAAAGTAGTGATCCATTGCGCCATGAATGGTGATGAGCTTATTTTTGGTTTCTGGGAATAAGCGGGTGAGATCTCTGGAAGATTGATCAGAGATGGAAAGGATCAGGTCGTTTTTGATGAGTGAACGAAGTCGGATGGCGTGAAAATTCACAGCATTAATATCGTAGAGGTAAATATCTGGAAAGAGCAGGGGAATAAGATCGTAATAGATGCTAGCGGTAATGGGTTTATTCGGGCCGAAGCGGGGCACTAAAAACCAAGGGTTCATATTATCGGTGTTGATGTATGCATCTGGTGAACAACTAGTGATCCAATTCGCATAATGTTGTTCGCATTTCATATGGTCTGCATTGAGGCCTGCGGGGTTGGGAAATGGTGGGGTGTAAAAAAGGAGTTTCACTTTAGGGTTAGGGCAGGGCCAGGGTAATAAATCCGTTCGAAGAGCGAGAGAGATTTCGTGGTTGCCTGGAAGGCAGGAAATGGCATTAAGGAAATTGCTGGTGTATCTGCCTATGCCGCTATCGCGGGAGTTTACATTTTGAAGGGGTTGTCCATCGATGATTAGTCGCATTTTAAATATTCTGGTTCGAGGAGTTCCAGGATTTATTTCGATGGATTAAATTCTGGGGCGGGTTATTAACTTCGAGTATTTCGATCCGTTTATTAAGCAGTTGGATTTCTTGATGTAGGGCAAGTAATTTTAAATCGATAAGGGCTTCGATCCTGGACTTTAAAAAGTGCCAGGGGGATTTAATGATTTTGAAGATGAAATGCTTAAGTGTTTTGTGTTCAACCGGGGCAAATGCCAGGCTGTTTTGTTTAGGGATGATAACCGGGCTGGTAACCCGGATATCATCAAGTTCTATTTTAACGCCGTTCCTGATTTTGCCAGCGAGGGCATCAATTCCAGATCGCCTGCTAAAGTTACAGATCATGTAATCACGCTACTTTAGAGAGGTTTTCCTTGCTGGTTTGCGCATGCAGTTTCAAATCAGCATCGACCATCATGGTAACAAGCTGTGTGAAGGAGACATCAGGCTTCCAGCCGAGAGTCTTCATGGCTTTAGTGGGGTTGCCCAAAAGAAGATCGACTTCGGCGGGTCGATAAAATTTGGGATCAACAACGACATATTTTTGATGATCGAGCCCAACATGGTTGAAGGCGATTTCGACAAATTCGCGAACGGTATGGGTTTCGCCGGTGCCAATGACAAAATCATCAGCGGTATCTTGCTGAAGCATAAGCCACATGGCGCGAACATAATCTCCAGCGAAGCCCCAATCTCTGCGAGCATCGAGGTTGCCCAGACGGAGTTCAGATTGGAGACCGAGTTTGATCTTGGCGACGGCATCGGTGATTTTACGGGTTACGAACTCAAGGCCTCTGCGGGGAGATTCGTGATTGAAAAGGATGCCCGAGCAAGCGAAGAGGTTGTAGCTTTCGCGGTAGTTGACGGTGATGTAATGGCCATAGGCCTTTGCAACGCCATAGGGTGAACGAGGGTAGAATGGAGTGTTTTCGCTTTGAGGAACTTCGAGGACTTTGCCATACATTTCGCTACTGGAAGCTTGATAGAACTTAGCGGTGGGGCAGGATTGCCTGAGAGCTTCGAGCATGCGTGTAACGCCTACAGCGGTGAATTCTGCAGTAAGGACGGGTTGTTGCCAAGAAGTTGGCACGAAAGACATTGCAGCGAGGTTGTAGACTTCATCGGGCTTAACATCGGCCAAGACTTTAGCAAGTGAAGATTGATCGAGAAGGTCGGCCTGGTAGATTTCGATTTTGCTACGGATATGTTCGATGCGTTGTTGAGTTTCGGTGCTGGAACGGCGAACGATACCTGTAACGCGATAGCCCTTGGATAAAAGAAGTTCGGCGAGGTAACTGCCATCTTGGCCGTTAATGCCTGTGATAAGAGCGGTTTTCTGGGTTTTGTTCGACATATTAAAGATCATCCTTGATCAAGAGTTAAAAAGAACCAATTGGATAGTAATGTAAACGAAATAGAGAAATCGGGTCAATACGAGAGCCGGAGAAAATTAATCGAGAATAAAGTCGCTGTTATGGACTTCCTCGTGACGGATTTCATCTACGGGATCTTTCTTACCCCAGCCTTTGAAAAGCTTGTTGGGGCAGTTGAAAACGAGGCCCTGGGTGTTTCCTGCGTTTTTGTAAGCATGAACAACGCCTGGTGGAACGATAAGAAGCATTGGCCTATCGATACCAACGAGTTCGATTTGTTTGTTGCCATAGGTCGGGGAGTTTTTTCTTGCATCCCAGAGATAGACTTTGAAGTTTGAGGGGCCTATGAAGCAGAAGCAATCGGCTTGTTCGTAGTGTTCGTGGGGTCCACGGGCAATGCCTGGTTCGGTCATGGAAATATAAGCCATGACAGGGTGGAATTCTTTGGGGAGATCATCGTGGCGGAAAAGTTCGGAGAGCCAACCGCGTTGATCTTTGTAGATGGAAAGGCTTTTCCAAATGATGCCATCGATCGCGCCTTCTTTGTATAGCATAAAAAGTCCTTGTTTATGAGTGAGTCAGAGTGGCGAGTAAAAGAGATTGTCCACCCATGGTTTCCCAAATTTGATCGTTCATCGAAGCTGGGAAAAGCAGAGTTTCACCTTTTTTCAAAGGTGTTATGGAATCGTTATTGCGGAGCGAACCTTTGCCATCGAGAACCATGGCAACCTGCATGCAACCGTTTGTTTTGATGGTGGAAGTTTTTGGTTCGTGGCGGAAATCAATTTTGAAATAGGGGCAATCCACGAGATTTTTGTTGATCGCGATGCTCGAAGGTTTTGAAGGATTATAGCCCGAGATAACAGGATTTTTAGGGCCACTAGCCCAATCGATGCAGGCGATGGATTCTTCGAGATGAAGATCTCTGCCTTTGCCTGAGGCATCTTTGCGGTTCCAATCGAAGAGCCTGAAGGTTGCATCAGAAGTCTGCTGGATTTCAGCAATAAGAATACCACCTCCAACAGCATGAACGGTGCCTGCAGGCAGATAAAGGAAGTCTCCGGGTTTGGGAGAGAACTGGTGTAAAAGATCGCCTATGGTGCCATCGAGTGAAGCTTTACGAACTTGGGCCTCGGAAACATTAGGAAGAAGGCCGGCATAAATTTTGGAACCAGGGGCGGCATCGAGAATAAACCAAGCTTCGTTTTTGGAGCCTTCGCCCGGCCATAGATCGTTTACCTTATGTTCATCAGGGTGAACTTGAACCGATAGCCAATCGTGGGCATCGAGGTATTTGATAAGCCAAGGGAATCTGGCGTGTTTGGAGGTGGCATGCCCGAGAATAGTTTCTTTGTGGGCAGTCATTAGATCGCGCAGGGTTTTGTCTTTGAAGGGGCCATCGGTAACGATGCTAAGATGGTTTGGGTGGTCGCTAAGTTCCCAAGATTCGCCATGTGGGCCTTCGTTGGCGAGATGTTTATCAAGATGAGAGGCTAATTTTCGCCCACCCCAAACCATGGGGCGAGAAAAAGCATGAAATCGAAGAGGTTGATTCATAAGTAGCTCGACAAAAAGATTAAGCAGCAAGCGCTTCAGATTGAACGGAATCTTGATAAGCCCTGACAACGACATCAGAAGGGCCAAACATGCGTACCGAGCCATGATCCATCCAGATAACTTGGTCACAAATCGATTCGATAGAGCCTAAATCATGGCTGACCATGACCATAAGATGCGCCTTGGCCATCATATCTTTCATGCGCTGCCTGGCCTTAGCTTGAAAAGCGAGATCGCCTGCAGCAAGGACTTCATCAACCAGAAGGATTTCCGGGTCGATGGCAGTTGCGATGGAAAAAGCGAGCCTGACGAGCATGCCTGCGGAATAAAAGCGTACGGGCATGTTTAAAAAGTCGCCAAGTTCGGTGAATTCTGCGATGGAGTCTTTTTTCGAAGCGATGGTTTTAGGGGTTTCGCCTTGAAGGTAGCTACGAAAAGCGATGTTTTCCCAGCCAGTGGATTCTGGTTCGAAGCCAAGGGTGATTTCGAAAAGAGAGGAGATTTTTCCCTCAACAATACGATTGCCACTGGAGGGGTAATAGACCCCCGCAAGAGTTTTTAAGAGGGTGCTTTTACCAGCACCGTTATGGCCAATGATGCCAAGACGATGTCCTTTTTCGACGGTAAAACTTACGTTTTTTAGCGCATCGACGACGATATCGGGAGGTGCTTTGCGGGAAAAAATCTTCCCCAGGAGGAATTCCTTGAGGGTGATGGATTTGCAGGCACGCATCTTGAAAGTAAGGCTCAGGTTGTCTAACTCGATTCTCGCCATGTTTTCCAATCCAGAAAATAAATTAAAGATGAAAGATGATACGCTTTTCAGAAGCCTTAAGTGCTGAGTATGCCACGACCATGGCAATTAAAGTAAGCGCAAAGGCAACGCCAAAAGTCTCAGAGGTTGGAAGCTTTTGGTAAATCAACGGGTCGCGAATCAGTTCCAGGAAAGGAGAAAGAGGGTTGAACTTAAGAAGTATGCCAAGCCTCCTACCCTCCAAAACTGCGGGTGGATACATAACGGGTGTAAGGTAGAAGAGGATTTGGAGCCCAACTTCAGAAAGATGTTTGGTATCACGAAAGTAAACAGTTGCGAGGCCGAAAATACAGGAAAGAGACCATGCAAACAAAAAGATAAGCAGCATGCTGGGCAATATGGACAAGAAGGGGGCTATGCCTGGCCAGCCTAAGAACCAAAGGCTAAGTGCGACAACTAAGCCCATGCCAATGAGAAAGTGAAACCCGAGCCCTAGAACCGTTCTGAGCGGGTAAATGGCCATGGGGATAGGTTGTTGCCTGATGTAAGCTTCAGCCATGAAGAAACTGTTGCAACCTGCTGTGATGCTTTGGGTTAGGAAGTTCCAAACAGCCATGCCAGCAAGAAGGAACGGGCCAAAGAAGCGGTAATCTTGTTGAAAGATGCTACCAAAAACCACACAAAGGATAACGGTCATGGCGATAGGGTGCAAAAGGGACCAACCCATACCTAAAATCGAACCCCGATACCTTTGACGCAAGTCGTTTTGCACCAAGGAAAACCAGAAATATCGATAAGACCATATGGAACTAATATACGAATACATGTTGTCTGACAGAATCCTTTCCGCAGGCCAAATTTTGAGCCTAAAAAAGACCAGTTAATAGCCTCGTACCATGTCTGGTGGAAAAAATCAATTCGCCTTTTCGGTTGCTGATTTAAAGGTTGCAATAAGGGTGGTTTTTCATGGTATACTTAGCCTGAGGACCTTGATTGTTGCTGTAAAGGGGTGCAAATAGACCGCTTCTTACGAAAGTGACGAAAATAAGATGCAAAACAAGGGCATCAAAAAGATAATATTTTGTAGCGCAAGCCATTCATATTTTAGAATCTAATTGTTAGATACATTTGGCAGATTCCCTGCCCGGTGTACTTTAGACAGGGGCCGATCATGATTCGATATCGATTTGCAATTGGAGCTGCTGGAATTTTGGGTCTGGGTGCGATCATCGCATCAACAAAAGTGATGGGAGAAGCAGGCAAGGGTAAAAAGGATCAGGATATCCGTAGCACGGGCCTGATGCAACCGATTCACCAAGATAGGCAATTCGAAATGAAGTTTTCGGAATGCCGTTTTACAGGTCACCCCCTGGTAACCTACAAAACCCAGAAAGATGAGACATACTTTGCGCTGCAAGTGCAACCGAAGTTGCAGGCAAACGCCCGTATGCCCCGTGACATATTGCTTTTAGTGGATACTTCCGCCAGCCAGGCTTCTGCGCCCTTGGAAATGTCCCGGAAAGTGGCTGCGCTGTTTGCTGATAATCTTCAGCCTGAAGACCGTCTGTCGATCATGACCATTAGTAATGATTCCAAACAAATCAGCAGGGGATTTCGCAAGAAGGAAGATGCGATTGCCTCTGTAAAAGAGTTGGCAAAGGAATACGCATCGGGTGGCACCAACCTTAAAAAGGGAATCTCCGATGCAATAAATTCGTTTGAATCGATAGCAGGCACCCAGCGCGTTTTGGTTTTCATGGGTGACGGCATGAGTATCGCGGGGCCGATTGATGGCGCTGATCGTGCAGGGCTTTGCAAAGAAATGACAAGCAAGGAAGTCGTGTTTTTCCCTGTGCCAATTGGTTCGAGGATGGACCCTTCAAATCTTCACGGATTGGCTTCGGGCACGGGTGGCATATGTATGCGCATGTTGCCTGGTGATTGGGTCGAAGATTTGCACAAGCGGCTTCAATCTGCAATTGAAGTTCCCGTTCTTTATTCTGCATCGTTGCAATTGCCCAAGGAAGTTTCGGAAGTATACCCTTCGAAGTTGCCACCCTTGCGTTCGGATTCCCCGACCCTTGTAGTGGGTAAACTTGAAGCAGGGAAAACCCTTGAATACAAGCTTGATGGCAAACAGTTGGGCAAAGATATTTCACTAAGTGTCAGCGAAACCATTCCCGTATCCGAACCCGAAAATTACTTCCTGCTTCAGGTTGTGCAGCAGTGGAAGAGTGTGAAAGAAACGCCCGCTCTGATTCAAGCGGATAGGGCCCTGGCTTTTGCTGCGGAGCAAAACCAAATTGCGGTTAGCGATCTGAAGGAGAAGGCTGAATGGGCATTGAGGGAAGATAAGTTTGATGCAGCATCAAGGCTGTTTAATCAGGCGCTTGAAATAGATCCTCAGGATGGTGAAGCTAAAAATGGCTCGAAGATGGTTCAGAAGTTGCGTGATGGCAAGTTGACTCTTGAGCAGATTCGCAAGGAAGTCCAGCCTACGAAGGGCGAAACCATCGTACGCATTGGAGCCCAGGGCAAAAAGACAAGGGTGCCCGTGGCCCAAGTGCCTGTGGAAAAGAATGCTCCTGAAAAGCCAGTGTTGCCCGCGCCTGTTGCAGGAATTAACGAAGGCGATATTCTCAAGGAAACCGAAGCTAGAAGGGCAGTCGCAGATCAGCAGGCTACCCAAACCGTGGACGAAATCATTCGCAATGCAAATCGATTGGTCACCCGAGATCCAGACGGTGCTTACGAAATGCTTAAGCGTATTTTGGATACAACCCAGACCAACCCTGATTTAAGCCCCAAAGGGCAGAACAATTTGGTGGGGCGAATTGAGCGCGCCTTGCAAGGGGTGAAGCGCGAAGGTCGCAGGGTTAAGAGCGACCAAGACGAAAGACTTCAGTTGCTTGCGAACGCAGATGCTCGAAGTGCACAGGCAAAAATGGTTGTTAATCAGCAAGAGCGCATCACTGAAAGAATGCGAGTTTATCACAATTTGATGAATCAGGCACGCGAGCTCGAAGCCAGCAAACAAGCCCAGGGAATACGTCAGGACATGGTTAACCTCGGCTTGCCTGTTCCACAGGCTGTAAGCGCAGCTTACACGGTTGGCCAAAGAGGCTTTTACCTCCGGGAAATGCGAGACTTGCAACGTTTGCGCGATGACAGATGGCTTGCAACTTTATTCGAAGTTGAAAGATCCCACATTCCTTTCCCTGATGAACCAGAAATTGTTTTCCCAGATGCTTCGTATTATGCCCGCAGGAAAGAATACAAGGATTGGGCTGATTTCTCTGAAAAACGTAAGGCCAAGTATGGCACCTCGACCTTTGGAAACGATGAACAACTTCCCAGGACTTTGGAACTTAAAAATACCCTACTTAAACAAGTTCGATGGCCTGGCCTTAAAGATGGCGATTTCAAGCTGTCTGAAGTCTTGGAACAACTCAGTAGAGTTTATAACCTTGAATTTGACATCAATGAGAAAGCTTTTGCTGCTGATGGTGTGATGGATGTTAATAGCCAGATAGTTGCATCAGCAGATAAGGCGCTTCCACCCGTGAACGGTTCTGTATCCACGGTATTGAAAAAGATTCTTGCGAGAATTCCTGCAGGCTCAACTGCGACTTTCATGATAAGAAGAGAAAGCATTGAAATAACCACGGGTGCTGCAGCCATCGCTGAAAAAGTGGTACGTATCTATCCTGTTGCAGATCTTGTTTACCCACCTCCAAGTGCGTTTAACCAGCAGATTGGTCTTCAGCAGGCCACTCTTTACGGCCAAGCAGGTAGCTTTGGTCTTCAACAACAAGCAGTTCAAAACCAAGGTTTTAATAATGCAATCTTGGCGGGCGGTATCGGTGCCATCGGTGGCGGTGGTGGTGGCCAAGGTGCGCTTGGTGGTCTTGGTGGTGGTCTTGGTGGTGCCGGCTTATTAGGTGGCAACGCAGGACTCGGTATTGGTGGTGGTATGGCTATGGCAGGCAATGGCGGAAACTTCGGGCAAAACGGAGCAGTCGGCCAACAGGGCCAGTTCGGAAATGCAGGCTCGCAGTTCGGCCAACAAGGTGGGAATTCTTCCGATGTTCTAATCACCATCATTCGTGGTGTGGTTGGTAACGGCGATAAAGATTGGGCTACCGCACTTGCTGCTCCCGGGGCGGCTCCTGCTGATCCTCTTGCAGACCCTAACGCTGGTCCTGAAAAAAATCAAATCGGTTTTTACTCCACTGCGAATGCCTTGGTTATCAAAGGTACTTCCAGAGTTCATACAAACGCTTATGCACCAATAATCAACATTGGTGGTGCAGCAGCGGGTATGGGCGCACTGGAAAAACCAAAAGATGGCAAAGTGATTGTTGAAAACAAGCTCGACAATAAAGGCAAACCCATTGTGGCTGCTGTTCCTAAACTTGATCCAACCAAGCTGAAGATTGATCCCCAAGCCTATTGGCAGGAAGCGCTTGAAAAAGCAGGTGACAATCCTTCGATGGTTATTGCGATTTCAGATTTCCTTGCAATGAATCGCTACTTCGATCATGCGGCAGATTTTCTCAAGGCTAACATCCGCAAGGGCATTGTTGTAAAGCCTTGGGTTTACGAAGCGCTTGCCATCGCCTTGCGAGAAAGTGGCGGCTCACCCGCTGAGATCGAGCGTGCTGAGGTTGCAGCAATCGACCTTGAACCTGCGGATGGTCATGGCTTCCTTAAAGCTGCAAACACCATGGCTGAAATGAAACGATACACCATGGCTCTTGCTTTCTGCAAGCAAGCCGCTCATCTTGAACCCAACACTTCTGCACCCTTTGAAGCTGCAATTAAATTTGCGGAACTTGCAGATGATGCCAAGGCGATGGATTGGGCTGCAAGTAACCTGATGAAGCAGGATTGGCCTACTGATAATAAAGATATTCAAGAACTTGCCCGGATTAAATCTGAAGCACTTGCCCGAAAACTCAGGCAGCCAGGTGAGCAGGCTCAAAATGCAACTGCCAGCATCAAGGAAAAAGGCCGAAGAGATCTTGTAATCAAGCTTGCCTGGCAGGGTGATGCTGATCTGGATCTTCAAGTAAAAGAGCCTGTTGGAAGTGTTTGTAACCCAACCAACACCCAGACGGTTGGCGGTGGTGTGTTTTTGGGCGACTCCCTTACCGAAGCAGGCTTGGAAACTTACACCGCTGCGGAAGCATTCAAGGGTAATTACGAAATCAGAGTCAAGAAAGTCTGGGGCAAAACCCTGGGTGACAAAGCTCAGGTTCGTGTAATACATAATCAAGGCACCGCCCAGCAGCATGAAGATATCTTCTCCATAGACCTGACTAAGAACACCCCCTTGGTGGTGAAGGTTGATGAAGGTCGTAGGACTGAACTTGCTTATGTTTCACCTCCCTCATTAAGGCCCAGCAGCAGATCTGAAAAGATACGCATGGTTTCGAAGGATGTTGGAACCCAACTCCGCGATATTGCGGATCCTGAAGTCACTGGTTTTCAACGCGGAACTTCGATTGCTAGTGGTGCAATACCCGTTGAAATGGAAGCGCCTGCTTCTAATAAGAATGATGGAAACGATAAAATCCTTTATCAAACCCGGGTTCAATCTTTCATGAAAAATGCCATGGATATGACAACCCAGGTTGTGCTTTCCTCAGACCGCAGATCGATGCGGGTTTCAGTGACCCCTGTTTTTGAAAGCACTGCAAACATCAAGCCTGGTGCAACGGTGGTCAATAGTTCTGTAATTCCAGGGGCTAATTAGTTTGTAATTCAACCCATATTTAGAGGGGAGAGCCCAAGAAGGCTTTTTCCCTCTTTTTTATTAACCGGTTGTATTAAAGTTTGGCCGACCTGCGTTTGTTCTGTTATCATGGATTAGGTTTTGTTGTTCTCGCTAAGGCAAATATCTTCATGCGTCTTTTCTTGGAACTTCTGAAGGATGGTAGGCCAAAGCAACGCATTGTTGTCAAGGATGGCGAAAGCTATATAGGTCGTGCCGATGATTGTAAGATTCGCATCCCTTCTTCTAATGTTAGCCGTAAGCATTGCAAATTAACCCTCAAAGACAGACTTGCTTTCATTGTTGATTTACAAAGTGTGAATGGCACCTATGTCAATGGTGAGAAAATTTCCAAGAGTACGATCCTTCGCGAAGGCGATCTGCTTTTAATCGGGCCGATATCCTTCAGGGTGATGATCCCAACCTCGGTTGTGCCCCCGATTGATCCTGTGAAACCTTCTAAAAATCAAGCTCCCAAAAAAGAATCACAATACGAACTCGAGCTTTTTCCAGAGGTTGAATCAAACTCTGCAAGCAATTCTTTTGGTGTTTCGCCTGATGATAGCGATAGCATCATCCCGATCCAAGGAGAGCAACCGCCTCCCAAATCGCAAAGGTCTCATCCTAAAAAGAAGAAAACATCTGTTGGAAGCGATGAGTTTGTTGAATTACGAGGACGCAATGACCCGCCACCTCTTAACGAAACCAATTCTTCGATTCGTATTTCTGATGGTGCAAACCTGAGGGATATCCTCGCCCAGTTGGATGAACTTGAAGATAAATAATTACTGATCCAATCAGGTTGAATATAGTTTTTTAAAGCGATTCATAATCAGGCTTGGTAGCAGCAATACAAGGATCCAAAGGCCAACCCATCCTGCTATTCCAATTGTTAAAATGCAGTCCAGTAATATCAGGGATTTTAAACAGGTAACCACGCCTAGTTGAACATTTCTAGGGCTAGGATCTTGGATCCCCTTCAAAAGTGCCTTTGTCAGTCGTGCCATGAGTAGAAAGAAAAGGTAGGGGTATAGCCATGTGGTTTCATTTTCTTGATGTTTGAAAGTTGGGGAAATCAACCCGATAAAAAGGGCGAACATTATGATCAGGCTGGCTGCTACCAGCGAAATACGGTTGCTTTGTTCAGCTTCATTTCTTGCATACCAGGTGACCCCGACAATATAGATGCCTATGATCCCTGCCTGGAGGTATGCGATCTCGGTGAAGGGTTGCCCCACCACCGACCAGCCTAAAAGTACATTGAAAAACCTGCATGACCCCATGAGTATCGGGCCAATGATAAAATTCTTTCCCCCGCCATCATAAGCCAAAATAAAGAATGCAACTGCCAGCGCAATTGTAAAAGTAGTTCCAGAAAACCCGCGCAATAATTCAACCAAAAGGGCACAGGCGATTCCAAGTGCCATCAGGATGGTTGCAAAGATGGCGGCATTCTTCAGGCTTATTTTTCCAGATGGAATCGGGCGCTCGGGTCTTTCAATTGCATCAATTTTCGCATCGAAATAATCGTTCCAAGCCATCCCCGATGCGTAAAGAAACGCAGATGAAAACAAAAGCAGGATGAAACTGATGGCATCATCTTGGCTGATTCCAGCACTAATCGCACCCAGGCATATGTTGCCCAAGGCGGAGGGTGATAAAGGAAGCCTGATTAATTGAAGATAAGGTTGCATGATGAAAAACATAGTATAGGCAAAAGAGTTGCATTGAAAGTCTTGAGTTTAAATAAAAATAATTCTATTTCACTCCCAACTTATAAATGCGTTTTATTTTTCCTTTTGTATGCCAAATCGCAGTTTTGATTCGGAGGCAGTGGACGTAAAAAAAGCCCCACACCCTGGGTGCGAGGCTTTTTTAAACATGAGTATGATTACTTCTTTTCTTCTTTCTTTACTTCCTTCTTAACATCCTTGGCAGCCTCGGCCTTCTTATCATC
>CAZYAY010000056.1:13102-19961 GCA_964646215.1 uncultured Candidatus Kuenenia sp.
TTTTCTTATCATCTTTCTTGTCATCCTTCTTCGCGTCTTTCTTCTTCTCTTCTTTCTTCATGTCTTTTTTGGGTTCTTCCTTTTTTGGTTCTGGAAGCTTGATATCATCGTAGCCCATGTTTACATCCACTCCTGGGATGGCTTTTGCAAGGTTGGCTGCGCCTTCCTTGGTTGCCTTGGTCTGCCATAGGAAAACTTTCTTAAGTTTCTTGAGTTCTGCAAGCTGTGCAACGCCCGCGTCAGTTACTTCGGTGCCATAAATGTTGAGGTATTCAAGGTTTTTTAAACCTTTAAGTTCCGCAATGCCTTTGTCGGTGATTTTGGTTTTTTCCAGATGCAACTGGATAAGGCTGTCCACGGATTTAATGTGCACCAAAAGGGCATCAGTAACTGGTTGGTTGCGCAGATTAAGATGCACAATGCCTTTAAGTTCTTTAAGAGGAGCAAGGTGGGCATCACCAAATTTATCATCGGGTTGGAGGTAGGAGATATCCAGGTGGTTATCATTTTGGGCCACTTCTAAAACCAAGGCACCCATTTTTCGAAGTGATTCGATTGCTTTTAATTCACCCGCGCTTCGGGGAACTGCTTTTTCTTTTTCCTGCGCAGTTGCCAAGGTCACCATCCCAATTGCCAATACGAAAAGTCCAAACTTGCGCATGATCAATCACTCCTCAAATTGTTTCGCTGAAAATAAAAGTCGAAGGCGGGAAATAATACCCCTCATCTCACGAATAACTGTTTATAAGGGCAGTCTTGGTTGGATTCAAGAAGGAAGCAAGGAATGTTGTAAACAAATTTCACCTGCCAACCTTTTCTTTTCTAATTGCCATGCGAGGATGTCCCCAGGTTGCAAACCGAACCCTTAAAACAAGGTGTCTAATGAAGGATAAGATAATCCTCAACCCGATCCCTGCCTGCTCCAAGGATTGTTTGGAAAGTTGTAAGTCTATAAATGGTAATAGTTAATGGAAAGTAATTCTGCTGCGGTTGCTAATGTTCAAAAAATAATGTATAGTGTACAAACGAACATTTGTGAAGTTGCATATAGTTATTTAAGGATTTTTTCATGATCAATGAAACTCAATCGCAATCTTGCGATAACACGGCCTTGGAAAGGAATGCTTTGCCTGCACATTCAAAAGTTTGTCCGTTGTGCACGGGGCAATGGGTTTCCCTGGGTGGGTTGTCTAAATGTTTGGTGTGCGGTTTTATGTTATGTGAGGGTTGTGGCGAAGGGGCCTTGTATCTTGAATCCCGATGATCTGAAGTTTTTTATCTCAAGGAGGAGTTTTTACCATGTTAGTTTTAACTAGAAAGCCTGGCGAACAAATTAGAATTGGCAACGATATTGTTGTCACCGTTCTCGAAGTATCGGGGAACAAAGTTCGAGTTGGCATTGATGCCCCGGATAATGTTTCCATCGTCCGTGGCGAATTGATCAGAAATACCGTACCGGATGAACTATCGGTTGAAGACAAACCAATTGCAATTCGAATGACCGTCACGCATCATCATAATTAGTTTGATTTGCAGGTTCTTTCTTGTTCAAACCTTATGGATGCAATCAGGGCACCAGGGTTTTACAAGTTTTAGACAATCCAATTGCTTCTTCCATGGTTGGTGCTTCTGCAATTACCCTGACAATGGGTTCGGTGTTGCTGGGTCTGAGGTGAATCCATTTTTCCTGCCAGCTAATTCTTAAGCCATCAGTGCGATCGGTGCCCCCATCTGGGAAAGCTTCTGCAACCCTTTCATACCAGATTTCCAGTGTGCTCCTGTTCATATCGATTTTATCTTTATGAATATTAAAGGGTGGTATCTCGCGAACCAAATCGCCGAGAGGTTTCTTTTTTCTTGTCATCAACCCTAGGATAAGGGCCATGCCTATGAAAGGGTCGCGCACCCAGCCGATTCTTGGGTCTATAACGCCTCCGTTACCCTCGCCCCCGATCACCGCCCCCTTTTCAATCATAAGATCCACCACATTAGCCTCGCCCACAGCACTGCGATAGCAAGGTTGCTTGAACTTTGTTGCAGCGTTTTCGCTGGCAAGGGATGTGGACATATTGACAACCATGGGGCCGGGTTTTTCTTCGAGCCTTGCCCATGCTGCAAGTGCGAGGGTTAATTCCTCTCCCAGAAATTCTCCATTTTCGTTGAACAACGCCAACCTGTCTGCATCGGGGTCTAAAACAAACCCGGCATGAACCTTGGCTTTCTTAACCATCGGCCCGATGGTGGTAAGGTTTGCAGCGATGGGCTCGGGCTCATGTGTAAAGTTTCCATCAGCTTTTTGCCCGATCAAAATCGCTTCAACACCAAGTGCCCCAAGCAATTTTTCAGCAATTGGTCCACCAGCGCCTCCGTTGGCATCCACAAAAACCCGCCAGCCACTTTTTGCGATCGCTGCACTGTCAGTAACTGCAAGAATTTTTTGCACATGCTTTTCAATAACATCCACAGATTTTACTTCTTCCGGAACTTCATCCCATTTTCCATGATTAAAAGAATTGGATTCGTAACGTTTCTTGACCACCTCGCCAAGCGCTGCGGGAACAACTCTGCCATCGCTTCCGAATAGTTTCATGCCATTGTAAGGCGCGCTATTATGGCTCGCAGTGATTTGAATTCCACCAATTGCTTTTAATGCTGTAATTCCGACCCCCATGGTTGGTGTGGGCACCACTCCCACATCCATGGTTTGGCAACCGCTTGCATTCAACCCCGCACAAACAGCATGCTTTAACATTCTGCCGCTGGGTCTGCCATCCGTGCCTACAAGGACCAAACCTTTTCCAAGTTGTTCGCCAAATGCGCGTGCAAAACGCATTGCCACTTCCACCGTAAGAGTGTCACCTACGATGCCACGGATTCCAGAAACACTTACTATTAATCCAGCCATGCTATCTCCAGTTGTTAAATTCACCAGATTACTTTTACCAAGAGTAAGGGTTTTTATGCCAGCGGATATTCTTTAAAAAATATCCCTGGTAGTCATGCATTTGATTGACCCGGTCAAATCGTGCCGTATGCTGAAGATCGTAAAGACTTCTTTTTTTCAATGAGAATCAGCAATGAATCAAGTTACAGGCGATCGTGGTAAATATATAGCCCTTGTTGCCGCCCTTCTGGGGTGGATGTTTGATGGTTTTGAAATGGGGCTTTTCCCCGTGGTTGCCAGGCCTGCCTTGCAAGAACTCATGGGTGATCAATTTTCTGATGCGCTCTTTGGCAGATGGTATGGCGTAATCACAGCGGCTTTTCTGGTGGGCGCTGCCACAGGCGGAGTTCTCTTTGGCTGGCTGGGCGATCGCATTGGCCGGGTTCGCGCCATGACTATCAGTATTCTTACCTATGCCATCGTTTCCGCACTTGGGGCGTTTGCCCAACATCCCTGGCATCTTGTTGCAGTTCGTTTTCTGGCAGCCCTCGGCATGGGTGGAGAATGGTCGCTGGGCGTGGCATTGGTGATGGAGATATGGCAGGGTAAATCGCGTGGGTTGCTTGCGGGCCTCATTGGGGCAGCAGGAAACCTGGGTTATGTCATAGTGGCGATGCTTAGTTTATTTCTAACCCAGGTTCATACCGCGCTCGAAGGTTTCCTGCAAATAGCCCATGTGCCTCAGAACTGGATCAACGCCCTTACCGCAAATTCAGGATGGAGATTGCTGATGCTCATGGGCATACTTCCTGCTTTCCTTACGATGATCATTCGGTTTTTTGTTCCTGAATCGCACAAGTGGGAACAGGAAAAAGAGCAGGGCCGTACCAATGGTTGGGCCACCATCGATCTTATCGGAGTCTTGTTTGGCTCTTTCGCATGCTTTGGTATCCTTTATCTTTGGGCCATCGATTGTGATTGGGTTATGCGCGCCGTCGGAACTGGCATTTTGTTGATTGCTGTAACCTTTGGCTATTTATGGCCCATCCGCAATTATCTTTCCCGCAATAATGAAACTGCTGAATTTCGCAAAGCCACAATCTCCATGATGATGGTCGCTGCGGGTTTATCGGGTGTCGCTCTTCTGGGCACCTGGGGATCCGTTCTTTGGTCTGCCCCGTGGGCCGATAAACTTTCCCAAGGCATGGCGAATGCCAAGCAATACACACAGCTAACTTCTGCGTTGGGTGCAGCGATAGGATGTTTTGTGGTTGCAATCATTGGCGAGCGTTTTTCAAGGCGCTGGACTTATGCTTTTTTATGCCTTATATCGCTGGGATCTGCGCAACTCTTTTTCCGCACCAATGATTCTTTCGGCCCTTGGTTTCTTTTCACAATCTTTACCGCAGGCGCATTCACCGCTGCGTTCTATGGCTGGTTGCCTCTTTATCTCCCAGAATTGTTCCCCACCCGCATACGCGCCACAGGCCAGGGCTTTGGTTTTAACTTTGGCCGTATTCTTGCCGCAATTGGTTCGTTGCAAACAGGCGCCCTGATGAACGATGTCTTTGGTGGCGATTACGGCAAAGCCTGCGCCACCATGAGTTTCATCTATCTCGCAGGCTTTCTGCTTTTGCCCTTTATGCGTGAAACCAAGGGCCAGGCTTTACCCGATTAAGGCTCTACTTGGGGTATGCGCCAAGGCCCAAGCCGTTCAAGCAACTTGTCTGCATTGATCCATTGGTGATCTTGAAGATTCCAGGGAAGCTTTTTTCCCAAGGAGTGTTTGCAGCAGGGCAATACTGCCTCGAATTCGCCTCGATTGCGCTAACCCCTTTTACATGTGCGGCAAGGCTTGCGCTTTGGATTAACGATGCACCAGGGCAAGTAAGATCCTGCACGCATAAAAACATTTTCATGTGCCTTGCTGCGCTCGCAAGCACAACCGATTGCGATTGCCCCTTGCATGCCTTCAACGCTGCGCCTGTGTATCCCATTTCCCGTGCCATCAACAGGCTTTCCAAATCCAATAACGATTCATCGATCACCACGGGTATCTGTTTGCTTGCGGCATGCATCACGTTCGCCCTGCTGGCTTTTAAATCTCTTCCAGTGGGTTGCTCGATGTAGGCGATGCGGGAAAAAGCTGCGGGTGATTTTTCCTTCAACTGCCCCAGAAACTCCAACAGATATTCCACATTCCTGCACTTTTCATTGAAGTCGAGCGAATAATGCCAGGTAGATTGCCCCCGCTGCTTCTGTGCTACTTCCGCTGCTTTTTCCACCCCAATTACTCGATTCACATCCCAACCCAAATCATCACCATTCAACTTGATTTTCAAATGAGTCAACCCATTAAACAATACCCACTCACCCAAAGTCTCGGGCAACCCATCGCCCACGGGTTTTATCACATCTTCGCTGAACAGCGGATCGAGCGCTCCTACCAAGTGATATAAGGGCAGGCTTGCCACCGGCTCTTTCATCACATGGTCTTCAATCTTCACACCCTTGAAATCGCCACCCAAAAAGCGACCAAGATCGTTATCCAGAAATTCTCCACCATAGGTGTGGTAGCAACTTAACTGATGGGCTTTACCATAGGCATCGTGCAACGCAGCATCAAAGGGGCTGGCGCAAACCAGGGTCGCAAGCGGTGGAATTGGATCATCCAGTTTTAATTTACGGCCTTCTGACTCTGCATTACTTATCAGCTCTTTTTCCAGCTCCCAGGTGATTTCAATCGGGTGACCACTCGTTTTCGTTTTTGCATAAACCGATGCGCAACTTGCAGCAACCGCTTTCATCGCCCCTAATGTTTTGTCGTAAACCATGGTTTTTGAAGGAAATGCCCAGATGTTTCCCAAAGGCATCGATCCTTTTCCCACGCTTCGTTTTCCCCGCGAGGTTTCCACTTCAACCTCTGCATTCAGCATCGTAACCCGGTCTACCGCAACACCACCAAACTTGATCATTGTCCGGTACGAAAAATCCTCGGTGCTAAAACTTACATTTTTTATCGTGATGTCTGTAGGTCTCATGCATTCCTCGTTGTAGAATTACTTTTGTGTATAAGAACAATATCCACGCACTGCGCCTTTTGCGCAAGCTTTGACTTTTTTGTTTTGAAAGGTTCCTGTAATGAAACTTATTCCATTCATCTTCGCTTTAATAATCCCTTTTCAAACCGAAGGTATCGAAGACCTGCTTAAAGTTGATCAGGCCCTGCGTGGCAAAGACTTTGCAAAAGCAGTCAAACTTTCTGATGAAGCCATCGCTAAAAGCCCAAAGAACGAAAGGCTTTTTTATCTTCGAGGTTTGGCCAACTCTGGCTTGCGCGATTATGCATCCGCCCTCAAAGATTTTGATAATTCCCTCAAGGCCAACCCCAAATTTTACAACGCTCTCGATCAACGAGGCAGTGCCAACTTCCGTTTGGGCAACATGAAAGAAGCAGGCGCTGATTTCGATGAATACGTCAAACTTGTTCCCGATGAATATCCCGGGCATTGGCGCAGGGGTATCGTTCTTTACTACCTTGGCCGTTTCAAGGAAGGAAAGGAACAATTTGAATCCTACCAAAAAGTGGAAAGTAACGATGTTGAGAATGGCGTATGGCATTATCTTTGTTTTGCCCGTGCTGAAACCCGGGAAAAAGCACGTGCAGCAATGCTGCCCATCCAAGGCGATCGCAGGGTTCCCATGACAGAAGTCTATTCCATGTTTCAGGGAAAGTTTGCTCCCGAGAAAATTCTTGAGATCGCTGCAAACGCCCCTGCAGATCAGGAAAAAATCGCCCCCTTCTATGCTCATCTTTACCTCGGGCTTTATTACGAATCCATCGATGATAAGAAAAAAGCTGCTGAACATATGGAAAAGGCAGCCAAGCTTGGGCCTTTGGATCATTACATGGGTGATATTGCCAGGGTGCATTGGAATATTCTGAAAAAAGACAAGGAAGGTTAATCAGGAAGG
>CAZYAY010000057.1:0-19767 GCA_964646215.1 uncultured Candidatus Kuenenia sp.
CTTCGCAGCGTTTGGGCCAGGTGGTGATGGGTAGAGTTTTTACCTGCCGTAGGCCATAGCCATGCCCGCCTGCATCATAGATATGAAGTTCAGTGGGAATACCAGCTTTCTTTAATTCCACAGCCAAGGCGAGTGAGTTGTTGGCGGTTACTGGATCATCGAACGCGTGGACTAAAAACATCGGCGGTGTATCTTTTGTAACCTTGATGGTTTCGCGGATTTGCGCCTGCCCCTTGGTATCAAAGCCGCCTGGATAAATAAGGATTGCAAAATCAGGCTTACAGGAAACCTTGTCAACATCATCCATTGGGGTGTATTGCCTGCTATCAAGAAACAGGGAGGTTAAACCTGCAGTTTCACCCCCGGCGCTAAAACCACAAATACCAATTCGAGCAGGGTCAAGATTCCATTCATTAGTTTTGCTTCGCACCAGGCTTACAGTCCTCTGGGCATCTGCAACCGCAGCGCTCCAGCGTTTATCAGGGTTCCTAAATGGTACCCGGTATTTCAATACGATGCCTGTTACGCCAAGGGTGTTAAGCCATTCTGCAACTTCGGTTCCTTCGAGATCGTAGGCAAGAATATGATGGCCGCCCCCGGGGCAGATGATGACGGATGCCCCAGTATCCTTGGATTTTTCAGGCTTATAAACTGCTATTTGGGGAATGGAAACATTACCAAGCTTGATGATGCGTTTGCCTGCAATCAACTTGTCGGTGTCTTTAGTCAGATCAACTTCGGGTGGAAGATCCTTGGTTTCCTCCGGAGGTTTGCCCGGCCAGACATTCACTGTGGTTGGTGTCCCAGCCAAGCTTGGACTGGCAATTATTCCAAGCATTAGCGAACAAATTGCAAAAGGTATTAAGTTCATTGAAGAAAGATCCTTGGGTAGTGTTACTTTTTAGGCGAGGGAGTGTCCCAGGTGTTTTTTAGAACCTCATAGATCTGGGGTTCTGATTCTTTAAGTTCCCCCCGGTTGAAAGGGAAGAAATCGTTGGTGCCAAAATAAGCTTCGGTCATTTCAGCAAAGAATTCCATCTGGTTCGTAAGGGCATAATGCTTGACCCGTTTGCCGTTGTATAAAAGAGTCATGTCGCCTCTGCCACTCTTTTTATAATTATCATAGGCATCTTTGATTCTGGGTTCATCGAAGCCAAGAAACTGATCATGGTAGGCGTGGGCCAGTTCGTGAAGAATAACCCAGGGTTGCTCGTTGGTGTTACGCTTGGTGACTATATCATCAATACGGGGAAGGTGAACGCATTTGACAAGGTCTGCGGAGTAGCCGTTGGTTGTGAGCCAGCCAGCGCCAGGATGATATTGCATGGATCCGAGTTTGCCATGGGTTAAATCTAGTACGATGTTTATCGTCTGCAGATTTTTCACCTTGTCTTCTGGAACAACGATCTTGATATCAACCAGTTTGGCTTCGAGAAAACGGATGGCGCGATCAAGCTTATCTTTGTTTTCCGGTTTAAGCAGACGATCATCAACCCGGACAGTCCAGCCTTCGACATTTCTCTTGGTATGCGAGGTTGGTTTTTCTGATTCTTTTTTGTCCTGTGCCTGGTAGGCGTTGAAGCTGAGATTAGGTTTCTCATCTGCCTTTAGGTTTAGCAGTTTCAGCATGCCTTTACCGAGTGCATCGCCTACTAGAAAGTAAGTCTCAGCATTTCCAAATTCGTGATGGCCATGGGAAGGGTTGGGGGAATCTTTTGCGGGGCGCACAAAATCGTGTGTTTCAACAAATACAACATTACCATTGAATTCAGGCTGTTTTGCAACAGCAGCTTGGGCCTTTCGAAGCGTTGTCCAAGCACCGGGTGCTTCCACCCAAGGGCCGGTTAATTCGCCGATTACCACAGGTAGCTTTGGCGATTTCAAATCCTTGCGGACATCTCTTATCAGGTTTGCAAGATTCTTTTCGTATTCAGGCACTGCGTTCTTCGGGTCGACTCCATCATTCCATCCGTGATACCAAACGAAGCCTGCAATTTCATAGCCTTTGCCATCGTATGCGGGAAAATCGGTTTTCAAATTCGCGAGGGACGATTGAACATCCTCGATCATTTTTTTGTAATACGCGCCAACTTCTCCTCCGGAGCTTGGTGGTCTGAAATCCTTGTAAAGGCTTTTGCCCCCCCATGCGGTCTTGATTAGAAGCACTTGGTTCTCAAGAGCAGCGCCAACAATATGGCCGAATTGCAATTCAGGGCCGAAGTGGTGCTTGCCACCATAAACGCTAAATCCAACGCCCAGAGGCCCTGCAAGAAGTGGGCTTTTTTCGCGTTGGTAGCGAACCCACACATCATTGCGAACTTTCCAGCCGTTGGAATCATCCTTGAGGTGCCTGACCATTTTCTGCTTATCAGGATCGTTGAAAAGTGATTTGAGAGTTCCCTTACCATCGTTGTAACTTTTGCCATCAAGATCAACAACGGCTTGCCCTTCCATGTTGGACTGCCCAGCAAGAATGAAGACTTTCAAGGGTTTGATTTCATCTGCCGCATGGGCAGATAGGTTTCCCAAAAATATTAGACCGAGAGTAAATAACACTTTGAAACTACGCATGATGTTTATCCTTTAGTTAAAGTTGTTTAATCATTAAAAAGTCTGAGGCGCTTTAATCTTGAAGACTTCAAAGGCGTTTCATCCCTTAAAGGTGCATCTGCTGCATCCACCACCTTGTGCATTAGTGGATCGATTGCGCCTGAGGGAGAGGCGGGCTTATCTTTGCCTGAAGGTTTGCTGCCATTGAATAGGACCGCCCAGGTATAGCCATCGTGCCTTCGTACCAAAAGAGTAGAAGTGCCTGAGAGGGCGCCGTTATGCCAGATGTTTGCCTTGGAGGTGTTTTCGATGGGGCGTACATTCCAACCCAGGGCATAAAAAGAGGGTGCGGGTTTTTCTTCTTTAAGAAGTGTAGGTTTGCTGAACATTATCTTGGTTGCTTCTTTTCCCAACACCCGTGTAAGTGCATCATCATCAAGGCTCGAAGCTAGTTGCACCAGGCTGCGGGCAGAAGCAATCCACCCGCCCACTGCATCGAGTGATTCGTGATCATGGGTGCCATAGGCGATATCCACGGGTTCGTAAGGTGGAAAAACACTATTGGCTTTGGCAGGGGAGGGCGGATAGTAAACGACCTCGTTGGGTTGTCGGTTGGATGCAAGAGATTTACCCGGTTTGATTTCTTCGATGCCTAGGGGTTTGAAAATATTTTCAGCGACATAATCGTTGTAAGTCTGGTTCGAGACTTTTTCGATGACCCTGCCAAGAAGGCAGTAACCCAGGTTGGAGTATGCGAATTTTTCTCCTGGATTGAAATCGAGTTGCCTGCCCATCATATAGCGGATTACATCTTCCTTGGAAGCGGGTGCAGCCTTGTTGAATGCCTTGGCGATTTGCACCGATTTAAACATCGGGTCGAAGGATTTGGCCCTGTCGAATCCACCCATATGGCTTAATAAATGAGCAACGGTGATTTCTTTCCAGCGCATGTCAGGCTTTGCATCACCTTCTAGAAATGGATCAAACTTGATTATGTCTGTGACCTTATCCGTAAGGTTGAGCTTTTTCTTTTCCACTAGTTGCATGATTGCAATTGAGGTGATGGGCTTCGAGATGCTGGCAATGCGATACAAGGAGTTTGGTGCTGCGGGAACGCCCCGGTTCCCATTCTTTTCATCAGGCAGTTCTGCGTAACCAAACCCTGCCGCGAATACAACCTTACCTTCATGCGCCACAGCAACTGATGCACCGGGAAGGTTGTTTTCTGCGATGAATCCCAGCATCATTTCCTCGAGCGCTGCTGGATTGAAATTCTTTTTGGGAAGTGCGACTTCAGCAGATTGCGAAACTGATAAGAAAAAAAGCACAACGAACGAACACATCATCATGATTTTAGACATCAAGTCACCGGGTTTATTTTTTAGATGCGGAAAAACCACCCTTGCGGGCATCAAGGCTGTAGGGGCCTGCGCCGTTGGCTATGATAAACAACATGGCTCCCATCAGCGAAAGATTCTTCATGAATTGAACCATTTCCAGTTTTTTCGATATTGATTCCTGCATCGTCCAGAAATCGTGGAAATAATAAGTTTCTATGAACAGGAATAAAAGTAATAAGCCCGCACCTACCTTACTCTTCCAGCCAATGATCACCATCAGGCTGCCTGCAAGAAGTATCCCTATGGATATTACCAACGCAGCCCTTGGCATGGGTACACCCTGGCGTGCCATGGCCGCGATGGAGTCTTCAAAGTTTGGGAGGTTGAAACCAATGGCACTGGAAAAAAAAATCGCACAAATTGAAATTCTTCCCAGCAAGGTCATGGTTCCCTGCAACATTTGTTCAAAATTAACTGCCATTTTGTTTCCTAATTTCTAAATGTTCATCACTAGATGACTTTATCATCCTTATGCCCATTGGGAAAAGAACTTTCCCTTTATAAATGAGGATTTCCACCCCTATTTCCCTGTTGACATTTAATATTGTTGAAATGAAAATGAATTATCTTTGAATAAGCATGCCCCAATGGTTTTTGCTATGAATCAATCCAGAAGGTCTTTTGTAGTTGCATCCACTGCAGGAATAGCTGGTTTTGGTTTTGGTACAGCCGGTTTAAAAGCTGCACCTCAAGCAGTTGCAGCATCGGGCAAGGGTAAAGCCAAATCAACCATCCTGTTTTTTCTTTCGGGTGGTGCTTCGCATATAGATACCTGGGATATGAAACCCAATGCCCCGGAGGAATACCGCGGGCTATTTAAGCAGGTTGAAACTACTGCCCCGGGCGTTAAACTTTGCGAACATCTTCCCCTGCTTGCAAAGCAGGCCAAACACCTTGCAGTAATCCAAGGTGTAAAAAGCACAGTCAACACCAATGATCACCATGCGGGATACTATTACAATCTGACAGGCCATGTGCCTGATCAAAGTTTTCTTTCGCTGGGTAATAATCGTACCCCCATGCCGGATGACTGGCCCTTCATGGGAAGTGTGATCTCTGCAAAGCGCCCGCCGCATCCGTATATGCCCAACGCAATCACCCTTCCTGAAAAACCAAGTAAGGCCCCTTACACCAGGCCGGGCCAGTTTGCAGCCAGGCTGGGTGTGGAATACGATCCCCTTTATGTTTTGGGAACCATCGATAAACCCCTTTCTTTCACCGCGCCCTCCATTAGTCTTGATGCAAGCATGAATCCCAAACGGTTGCTGGCTCGGCAGGAAATATTAAACAAGCTTGACAGTGCAAGGCGGCAATTTGATCAATCGAACAAAAGCACCACCTGGACCAAGCTTCAGGAAAAAGCAATGTCATTGCTTCTTTCCGCAAAAGCCACCAAGGCTTTCGATGTTGCAGATGAACCTGTAAGTATGCGTGAAAGATATGGTAATAACACCAATGGCATGTCGCTTTTGCTTGCAAGAAGAATGGTTGAAGCTGGGGTTCCGTTCATCACCGTATTCTGGTTGGGTGATGAAAACCTTAACAAGAAATGCAAAAGTGGCGGTGGTTGGGATACGCATGGCAATAACTTCAACTGCTTAAAAGAAGATCTATTACCTGGTTTTGATCGTGGTTTCTCGGCACTTATCGAAGATCTTTCGCAGCGCAATCTGCTTGATTCCACTTTGCTCATGGTTACTTCTGAAATGGGTCGAAAACCAAAAGTGGGCGATCCACGCAGTGGCGGGGTCAATGGCGCAGGCCGTGATCATTGGACACATTGCCTAAGTGTTCTGATGGCAGGTGGCGGGATTCAAGGCGGGCAGGTACATGGTTCCTCTGATAAGCGAGGCGAATTCCCCGAACAAAAAATCGTCACCCCAGCAGATGTTACGAAAACCGTCTATCATGCCATGGGTATTTCCGATCTTGAAGCCCATGATAAAGAAGGCAGGCCATATAACCTTCTTGCAGAAGGTGAACCCATTCTCGATTTATTTTAAATCCGTCTCCCGGTTTTTTCTGGAGTACCGAATCCATGTCTAAATCCAATGTTTTTGCGGTAGTCTTTCTTTTTATTTTTGTGGATGGAGTTTTTGCCCAAGGCGATCAGTTAAGTCCTCAGATAAGACTTGCGTTTGAAAAAATTCAAAGAACCATTGTTACAAAACCTGGCTTAGTTCCGCTTGGCTCTTTGGCTTCCCTGGATCTTCAACCAGGTTCTTGTTTTGTACCCCATGATACAACCAAAGAGTTTATGAATGCTTTGGGAAATACTTTTTCAAGCGAAGTTTTAGGCATGATAATTCCAGGATCCAAGGATGATTGGAACTTGGATATCATGATTGTTCTTGAATCATCCACGTCTGGTCACATCCTTGATGCGGATGCCAACAAGTTGGATGCTAATGCCATTTTGGAATCTATTCGCTCCAGAACCGAGGCTGCCAATGTTGAACGCAAAAACAAAAATCAAGGTGAATTGAAGGTTGTGGGCTGGGATGAAACTCCTTATTATGATCAGCCAAAGCGTCTTCTGATCTGGTCCATCAATACAGTCGATTTTGACAACGGCCCATCGATCAATTACAACCAGAATATGCTGGGAAGGGATACCTTGCTTCGGATGGTGGCCCTGGGCAGCGTGGATAATTCCAAAATCAAACAATTTGCCAAGAGCGCTGCTTCTAACATCACCTACAATCCGGGAAAGCGTTATGAGGATTATCAACCCGGAGTTGATAAGGTTGCAGAGTATGGATTGGCTGCGCTCATTGCTGGGATTGCAGCCAAGAAGCTTGGTTTTTTCGCACTTATACTTGCGTTTCTTGTCAAAGGATGGAAAATCATTTTATTTGTATTGGTTTTTTTTGGTGGCACTATTTATAAACTTTTTGGTTTTACTAAAACTACCACCCCACCCGAAGACGAACCTGCAAGTCCCCAGTGAATTTTTACAATTGGTTCTCTTGAAAGAATATCCCATGATTAACAATTGCATCATTACTACTTCGGTTTTCCTTGGCATCATCGGGCAGGCCGATTACTCGAAACTTCAAACCATCAAGCCAGTTCAATTCGCAAAAGCCCCGGGATATTCCGAAGGCCCTACTTGGAAGAATGGCGAACTCTTCTTCTGCAGTGGATCACTTATGCGGGTTGACAAGGAAGGCAAAGCCGAAAAGTTTCTCGATATCAATCCCGCTGGCACGATTCTAAACGCCAAAGGCCATCTGCTTATTTGCGATAACAAACATAAGGCCATCCTTGATTACGCACCCGATGGCTCGCTTAATGTTCTTGCAGATTCTTTCGAAAATAAACCCCTTAACAGCCTTAATGATCTCACCCTTGATGCCAGGGGTAATATTTATTGGTCCGACCCTTCCGGCTCATCGTTGCAAAAGCCCATAGGAAATATTTTCAGATTAACTCCCAACGGAGAAGTGACCAGGATTGCAACAGGCCTCGCTTTTCCCAATGGCCTTGATGTTGATCCAAAAGGCAGGTTTCTTTATGTGATCGAATCGCAATCGAAGAAAATCCTTCGCTATTTAATTCCAGAGGAAGGCAAACCTTTCGCAGAACCCGAACTCTTTTACGATCTTGGAGGCAGTGGCGGTGATGGTTGCGCCTTCGATAACAAGGGTAATTTGTGGGTTGCTGATTTTCAACGTCCCGAAACCAAGCAAGGTCGCATCCTTGTTGTTTCCCCTGAAAAGAAGGTGCTTGGTTATGTTGATATCCCTGCCCAAGTGGTTAGTAACATCGCTTTTGGTGGGCCTGACCATGATGAAATTTTTTGCAGTACGGGTGGTCCCAATGGAATCTTCCATGCCAAGGTTGGCATCAAGGGTTTCAAAGGCCATCCCGGTGTTGACAATAAAAGCTTGAGGAAGATTCCCATCTCGCCCGAAGGCACGGCTTCCATTATTCATCCGCGCAAGTTTGGTGTTCCCGGTGGCGTTGGTACCACGCGGGGTTGGTATATCTGGAAATCGTTCGACCCCGAAACCATGACCGCAATGGTTACCCGTGAATCTTCGGATGAAATCATCAAGACCAGGGTGCTACCCTGGGCTACCACTTATAGGTATCTTGTTTATGGCGCAAGCCCAGCCGATTTACTTCCGGGCGAGAGGGTGAACCTTTTTTTCAATGCAGATGAAAATCATCCCCGGGGCTATCTGGTTCATTACCAAGATGAGCTTTGCCAGATGAAGGGTCATAATCATATCTGGGAGATCACCGGGGATGCAGTTGATGGGAAAACATTCAAGGCCCGGGTGATCGCGGATAAAAAGCCACTTGATAACAACATCTCAGAATTCAACATCAGCCCCGAATGCAGGAAATGGAAGTTGGGAAAGTTGGTGGATACTCTTCCCTTGAAAAAAGGGGATACCGTTTACCTTACCTGGTGCATGAAAGAAAAACAAAAAGTAGCCATGCAGATTGCAGATGAGGCAAGCCTTGAAGAAATCAAAGCCAGTCAGATGGCGTTGGTGAACTCCAGGTTGGCAAGAGAAGGCTTGGAGGGCTACATCGATTCCGTCGATGGGAAGAAAGTATCGTTCACGGTTTACTCAACCTATTGGTCGCAAGCCAACCAGTTGAAGCCAGGCCAGATGGTGCAAATTCTTGTTTACAGCGGGAAAACTAAAGCTCCGCAGAGTATTGTTTTAAAAGTGATGTCTCAGAAAAACCGGGGCACCTACGGTTCTGGGTTTAATGAGGTGATGCTGGAAACCACCCAGGATTCCGATACGGTTCTTCTTTCAAAGTTCGAAAATATCCAGGGTGCCCACCTGATCATAAGTACCAAATAATGGCCTATAAATTCGCAACGTCCTAATAAGTCAAAAGGTTATAATCAAATAAACTTCGTGCACTAAGCCTCAATAATACCGTGCGTGAAAAAATGCACTAGTAAAGGTAGTCTGCAAGCAACTTGGCGGGTGGGCGAGGCAGCTTGATTTCATATCCTCCATTCCTTGCGATATCTACAATGTCGATGAAATCATCGATCACAATTTCAAAATCAGTTCCCCTGAATTCAGGATCCTTCAGCCAAAGAATTAAGCCCAAACAAGCACGAATGTCGGAGGTGTACTTTTCGTGCCCGTGGGGAATTATTTCTTTTTTATCATTGGAATAAAGGATCATTGTTTGAAAACAACTTGCAGCTTCGTAGATGGAAATCTCACGTTGCTTAAAGGCATTGAATACCTGGGTTTTTAAATTAAGCCGTTGGATTAGAATTTGATCCCGTATATTCATTTTGTCAAATGCTTCATTCAAAGCTTCAATTTGGGCCCGAGGTTCATTTTGATTAATTGTCAGGTAGATTAATTCAGGGGAATCGACAAAGGTATAACCCAGTACTGAAACCAATGCTGTCCATGAAAAAGCTTTGAATATAGAAAACATTAAATTTAACCCCTTAAATCAAAATGATTTGTGTGTGACACTAAAAATTAAGATTTTAGGCAGGGCGCCAACAAGTAATCATCGTCATAGAGCACCAATCATTTGAAAACTTCACATTCATGATTTTTTTAAAGTTGGAGGGTTTGGAGTAAAGAACTTTTACATTAGTAAAGTCGTGATGCAAAGTTTTCATCACTTTCCCCATTTGTAAAATTAAAGTTCACCCAATAAAAGTTTTCAGAACTACATAAGGGAAGCAAACACCATGCCAATGCCGGGCAATTACCAAAAAGATAAAAATTGCCTGACAAAAATTACTGATATTTAAAATCGAGCCCTATGCAAATCTAAGTATAGCAAGGGTTTAAGTTCTTATTATTAGGGTTTGGCGTGTATTTAATGAAGAAATGGACCAAAGAAGGAAGGAAAGCCGTGCTGTGCTTGTTTTTAAGAAATCTGCCTGTTTTTGTTGCAGTCCGCAAGCGTTTTAATTTTTTAAAACCAATGCCAGTATGATCAGAATACTGATTCCTGTAAATAGACTCAGGGATACAAGCCAGATTTCCGCAGCTACCATTGGTTCATAAGGTTGATTGTGTAATTCATCAACAAGTTTTTCAGATTCTTGGGGATTGTTCATGGAGTAACTCCGGTGGGTGGCATTATGCCGTGAAAAAAGAGCCAGGATATTCCCAACCCAATCCAGATGACAAATCCAAATAGACATACAACATATACCAGAATTAATTTGCCTAATCCCTCCTGCCAAAGTCGTTTGAAATCAGCAGACAAACCAATGCTGAAAAAAGCGAGGGCAAAGAAGAATTTCCGGAAGGCATCAAGATTTGTTGCAGATTCTTTTAGCTCCTTGATTTTTTCAGGGAAGCTAAGCCCCAGTATGATGAACAGTGCGAATGCAAAGAAATATCCAATCACAAATTTTGGGAATCGATCCCAGACCTCTTTAAGCGAAACCTTTTCGCCCGGCTTTCGATCAATCCCATAGACCCAGACACAGGCAAGTATGAAACACCAGACACCGATGAATAAATCAATGAAGATTTTTACGGTGGTGGTGGTCATCAGCATCCAGCCTTTTTGAAACCCCCCTTGTGCCATGTAAAGTGCCTCGGTAATTGCCCCGCTAGCAATAGCTGCACCATCAGTTTTTACCGCAAGGCCCATCCAAGCTGCAGCGACCATGGGTTCTTCTGGAATAATGGTATGGGCCAGAAAAGGAAGTACTAAAAGTTCGACCACGGAAAATACCACCACCAGGGATGAAACCATGATTGGTACAACCGGCCTGGCGCGGATGGCGGCCCCTGTTGCAATGGCAGCGGATACGCCACAGATTGAAATACCTGATGCCAAAGGCGCGGCCCATTCCCTGCTGAATCCAAAAACTTTTCTGGCCATCAGGTAAACCAGGGCCCAGTAGATTAAATAGGCCTCGACAATTGCAGCCAAGCCCCTAAAGAAAACCGTGCCAGCAAGGTTTGCCTGCTCGAGCCCCTTAAGCCCAACGCCTGCCCCAACTAAAACAATCGCGGTTTTAATAAACCATTCGGTGCGTGCCGCCTGGGAAAGAAACTTTGCAAATGTTGTAAAGAAGTTCCCGATGATCAATCCGATGAATAAAGCGGCAAGATAACCTGCTTCGCCTGTCAGCCCCATGGACCATTTCAGCCCGAGTTTTTCTCTTTCGTTGGGAACTGCTGCAATAATTCCTGCATGGCCTAGAACCCAGGCAAACATGGTGAGTGTCAGAACGATAAGAAGGGCAGAAAGAAAAGATTTTTTGTTTTCTGCAAAGCGCCTGCGTTCCCAAAGAAGCAAAAGAGCAATGAAGGCAAGAGTTGCGATCAAGCTTACCCAGCCAGGAATGTGGGAAAAAGATTTGCTTAGGGGAGCGAGGGCGTTTAGCGGGTCGGTCCAAACCTTGACGCCAAGAACCCAGCCCAGAAGGTTTCCCATTCCCAAAGGAAGGCAAAGTGCGATAGCGATGAATAGAAACGCCAGCCAAACAGCAGAGCGATCTTCATTAAAAGAAATTTTCTGCATGAATATTCCTTGCAAGGTGGATGAATACCCCAAGGATAACTTCTTTTGCAGAAGACTGCATTTATAAAGTTAAAAAAGCCATGAATAAAATGTTGATGTCAGTTGAGGATGGGGGTGTTTTCTGCAATGCATTCTGAAGCATCAACGGGCCTTACCAGCAGCATGTATTTTGGGGAAATGGGCGCCTTGAAACGAACGCTCCAGAATTTACTTCCCGCATCAAGTGCGAATTCTTCATCCATGACGATTTCGTGGCATTCATTAATCGCCATCACTCTTACTTTTGGGAAGGGATAGGTTCGGTTGGGAAATAAGAGGGTGATTCTTTCACCATTGGGCTGCATCGAGCGTTTCATTCGGATCGGGAAATTATCCAAGATGATGTTTTTGGAAGAGTCGCCCTTCATTTGCTTGATGGGCAGGGAATAATCAGTGGGGGTGTTTAAAAGGGTTTGGGGCGAAGAAGTTTGGGTTGTTGTTTTTTCGGTTGGATGCAGGGAAGCGATCCAAGTTTTTGAAAAAGCAAGATGGCTGAAAATATTCATGAGCCTTGCTGAGGGAAGTTTTCTTAACAGATTCATCCCCGGATCTTGAACCATGGTTCTCATCAGCCTGATGGTTCGAGCGCACTCCAGGGTTTCGAGGTGGTAATGAATATCATCCCCGAGTTCGGGTGTGAGTTTGGTTTGAAAAATGAAATTGAAAAGCTCCATGGGTTTGGGATACCATAGGTTTTCTTCAATCCAATCAAGTTTTTGAGCAATACCTGATTCTTCCATCAGGGAATTAATTTCATCTGCCGTCCAGTTTTCCTTGCACAACGCATCTGAAATCCTATAAGAGGTCACTTGATCTGAAGGGTCTTGATGATGCATTTTGACTATCCTTCGGGAATTATAATCTGGCTTGTATCAAAATCCGGATTTTTTAAAACTTCCAAGCTAATCAGACCCGGCTTGGGCGTCGCCGGGCTGAAGCAGTGGGTGGGATTAAACACCCTGACTATATATGGTTCGATTGTGGGGCCGAAATATTTCCATTTAATGTCAAAATAAATGATAAAAAATAAAAAAAGCTAATCCCACTTATTATGCAGCAGGTCTGCGAGAATCTTTTCTCCTTTCGTAAGTCGTTTGCAGATCGTGCTTTCCGTAATGCCGGTTTGCAGGTAAATATCGCGTGATTTCATGTGATCGATGTACTTTAGCCAAAAAATTTCCCGATATTTTGGGGGCATCTTCTTAATCGCACTACGCACCTTTTCCGAACTTTCCATGCTGATGATCTGATCCAGCACCATCGGTTCGGGATCGGTAATTTGTAATTCCATTCCAGCAGAATCATCTTTTATGGTCGCCATGTATATCATACGATTTTGTCGTTTTTCCTTACGTAACCGATCCCTCATTTTATTATGTAGGATGCCGATGGCCCAAGTTTGAAAAACTGCGCCTTTGGAATAATCCCAACGCATCGAAGGGCGGTTCGCATTCTGCCAAAGCGCCATCCATAAATCATTTAAAATTTCGCCCTCAAATTCCATCAGATAAGGCCTGTGAATATTGGTGTAAATATAACCTTTTGCTGGTGGAGTAAGCAGGTAAATGATGTCATCGAGAGTTCTTTGTGCCGACTCGTTATCCTGTTTATCAAGATGCGCGTACATTTTTAAGGTAAGAACATTAAGTGGGTATTTATCGGGATTGTTGGAAGTAGGCGCATTCATTTTAAATCCTCCGGGGCCAAGAAAGAAGAAAACGGCGTATAAATTCAAGTCGAGGGATACGCACCCCTCGTGTGCCATTACCATGACTGTAAAATTGTTTCCTATTTGGGGAAAAGTGATTAAGGAGAGGGGGTACGCACCCTCTTGTGCCAATTCAAGGCCCTTTAAGCACTTTGGAAAACCCGGTATTAGGAACACATATGAAGTGAAACAAACCCTATCGGTTTTGTTAAAACCAAGTTTGAATCACAAGATTACTGGATTGCTAGCAGCTAGAAACTTTAACTGGAATGGACGTAGGCAAACATGGGTTTGCGTTTAGGACTTGATAAGACTCTAAATTGGGAGGCAATCAATGACTTCATATTTTGAGCTGCGTTTGTGTGAATCGCGCTTGCATAATGAAAAGCCATGAAAACCTCCTTGAAGTAATAACGGGACTTATAATACTTATTCGTAGCTCGACCGAAAATATTTCCACAAAAATAGGAATTCACTCAAATAACTAGAAAGGCAGGGATAAATCGTCAGAAACATATCCCTTTTTCTCAGCTTTATCTGTTTTATTCCCAGTCCTTTGGGCCTGAAAGTATGCTTCCGAGCACTTTCTTAAAGCCACCTTGTTGAACTCCGTAACCAGCATTTCTTGATCGTTCAGAGATTTCACCGCGGGTTCCAGCAAAACATAGGGGAACTCTATGCCAGCAACCCTGTACGAATGTCCCCAAAGGTGCTGCCTGGGGAATTTACTATGGTGCATGATGACAAACATGCCTATTTCAACATCATCCGCCTTGAGGAACTTATCATTTAATTTGAAGCTTTCACCCGAGAGGTACTTAAGAGCTTCTTCAACGGTTAACTGTTTTAAACCGGGAAAGCCTGATTCGACCCAGGAATCACGGCCATGGGCCTTGATAATCTGTTCAACCAAATCGGTAAGGATTTCGCTTTCATGGATTTTCAGTTTTCCCCTACAAAAAAGAGCCAATTGCGATTTCATTATTTCAGCAAGATCAAACATGATCATCCCCCCTTTTAAAGAATGAATTCCGCACCCCCACTAATCCGCATAGTTTATTCGAACGCTCCCACAAAAGATTTCCCAGAAAGTAGAAAAGAATGTGTAAGCATCCTAACCTGACTTTTTTGAATGAAAAGCCCAGCAGGATGAAAATTTTGTTTCAGACTCGTTAAGAGCTATGAAAAGCGGGAAAAGAAATTTTATTTTTTGAGAGAACCGGGATTGGGCCAGTCTTTTGAATCTTCGTGGGATTCCTTCATTGCTTTAAGCAAATTCCCAGTTATTTCAGGCACCTTGGAAGCCAGGTTGTTTCTTTCATCTGCATCTTTATCAAGATCGTAAACTTCCAGCTGGTTTTGATTAAAAGAGTTCATCACGCCTTTCCAATTATTCATGCGAATTGCGCGGGCGCCTTTGCCCTCATAAAACTCCCAGTAAAGGAACTCATGTTTTTTTTGGGAATTGTCCTGGCCCAACAGAATGGGTTTCATGCTGATACTATCCAGACCTTTTGGTGTTTCCACCTGCGCAAGATCACAAGCGGTTGCAAGGAAGTCGCCATGGTAGGAAATGTGGGCGGAGGTTGTTTCTTTCGCAATCTTTCCCGGCCAGCGAACAAGCATGGGCACGCGAATTCCACCATCATGAAGAGATCGTTTGATTCCGTTAAGGCCCCCTGATGCGTTAAAGAAATCAGGGTTATTGCCACCTTCTTTATGTGGCCCGTTATCCGAGGTGAAAAAGACGAGGGTGTTTTGTTCCAACCCTTGCGTTTTCAAATGATCTAAGATTTTCCCCACTTGGGTATCGAGGTGGGTGATCATCGCAGCTTGCGCTTTGTTTTGTTTCGTCCAGTCTTTATCTTTGTAAATTCCCAGGTCGGGAATCTCGCAACCATCGCCCGTTTCCTTGGTTGCCTCGTTGTTGGCATGAGGCAGAGTGGTTGAAAAATAAAGGAAGAAAGGCTCTTTCTTGTTCCTACTGATGAAATCAAGGGATTGCTGAAGAATCAAATCGGGTGCATAATCAACCTTCTTGGTTGCAATCCCGCCCCCATCTTTGCCAATCGGTTTTACCTCATTGTTAAGCTGCACCCTTGCTTCACCTTTGATTAAAAAAGTAGGCCAGTAATTGTGGGCATGATGTTGGTTTAAGTACCCATAGAATTCATCAAACCCCTGCCTGGTCGGGCTGCCTACCATCGCAACCCCTTCGTCACCCAGGCCCCATTTTCCAAATAATCCCGTTTTATAACCACCCTTCTGAAGTAATTTCGCTATCGTCACATCTTCTGGCCGAAGCGATTGGCTAAGTCCACCACCATTACCCCGAACCCTGCAATGCCCCATATGCTTACCAGTCATCAACACGCATCTGCTAGGGGCGCAAACCGTGCAACCCGCATAATAATTGGTAAACCGCATCCCATCCTTTGCGAGAGAATCAATGCATGGCGTAAGAATTTTCGTCTGCCCATAGCAACCCAAATCCCCATACCCGAGGTCATCCGCCAAGATGAATACAATGTTGGGCTTGCTAGGTTCAACTTGAGGCAGGGCAAAAAGAAAATGCAAAGCGGAGATTAAAAAGTAAGGTAGGGAGGCATTCATTGCAATAAATCTCATTAAACCAAGAAGGACTAAAGAAACAACTGTAATGAGATGAGGGCTTCATATCAACAAAATCGGCGTTATTTGGAAAATTATTGGATTTAGTTTGTTTACATGAAAGATAGGGTCTATAAGTAATTAAGACCTTCTTAGAATGTAATTTCAAACCATTGCAAGCGCTTGCAGCATTCTTTGTATATCAGGTTTTAATATGTTCCGGTAAGTGTTACTTATCGATTTTACCAAATGGAGTTTTTGTTATGAGTTTATTCCGAGTTGGCGCGTTTGTAGTTGCATCTGCATTCATGGTTGCAAATATTTTTGCAGCAGCAGAAAAAGACATCGTAGATACCGCAGTAGAAGCTGGTAGCTTCAAGACTTTGGCAGCAGCATTGAAGGCTGCAGATTTGATCGAAACCTTGAAGGGCAAGGGTCCATTCACTGTGTTTGCTCCAACTGATGAAGCATTTGCCAAGCTTCCAAAAGGCACGGTAGAAGAACTTCTTAAGCCAGAAAACAAGGCAAAGCTTGCTGGAATTCTTACTTACCATGTAGTATCAGGCAAAGTTGAAGCCAAGGACGCTGTAAAGTTGAAGTCTGCAAAGACCGTCAACGGCGCTTCCTTTAAGATCACCGCAAGCGATGCTGGCGTGATGGTAGACAAAGCTAAAGTGGTAAAGACTGACATTCAATGCAGCAATGGCGTAATCCATGTGATTGATGCAGTAATCATGCCAGCAGCTAAGAAGTAATTCGTAGTTCTTGGAATTAAATAAAGGAAGCTCGGAGAAATCCGGGCTTCTTTTTTTTAATCAAAGATGATGGTTCGGTTGCCTGCAAGAAAAATGCGGTCTTCACAAAGCAGCTTCAGCGCCTTCGATAATACAATCTGTTCCACATCTTTGCCCGATTGCGCCATGGTCTGGGCATTGGCGGTGTGATTGACATTGATCACCTGCTGCACAATGATAGGGCCATCATCGAGTTGCTCGGTGACAAAATGAGCCGTTGCCCCTATCACTTTAACACCGCGATCAAAAGCCTGCTGATAAGGTTTTGCCCCGATGAATGCGGGTAAAAATGAATGATGAATGTTGATCATTTTGCCATCAAAGCGTTTTACAAAAGCAGGTGTAAGCACCCTCATGTACTTGGCAAGCACGATGTAATCGGGCGCCATGGATTCGACCAATGCGAGTATTTTCGCCTCATGCTCTTCCCGGGTAAGTTTTTCATGCGAAACGAAATGAAAGGGAAGATTAAACTTTTGGACAAGGTTTTGCAGTGAATTGTGATTGCTGATCACCCCAAGAATGCGCACGGGTAATTGCTTGAACTCATGCCGGATTAAAATGTCGCCCAGGCAATGGGATTCGTTTGAAACCATCAGTACGATGTTTTTTTGGCGATGTTCTCCCAGCCTGATGATAGAGCCCTTGGGTAGAATGGTTTCAAGTTCAGCGATCAAAGGTGTTCCTACTGGTGGCCCTTCGAATTCCGTACGCATGAAAAATTGATCTGACTCTACAAATTCCTGATTCATCGTGATGTTTAATTTATATTTGAACAATACCCCTGTGATGTTATGCATCAACCCCGGGATATCCCGGCATTCAACCAGCAATACATTTTTAAACATGATGAGTTGGGCTTTCTAACATACTTGAAATAAGACTAAGCAATGATTTCCTTCACCACATTGCCTGCAACATCGGTCAGGCGGAAATCCCTGCCATTATAACGATAGGTTAATTTGGTGTGGTCGATTCCCAAAAGTTGAAGAATTGTCGCATGCAAATCGTTGATACTAACCCTGTTGACCGCAGCTTTAAATCCAACCTCATCGGTTTCGCCATAATGTGTCCCACCCTTGACACCCCCGCCTGCCATCCATGTGGTGAACGCATGGGGGTTGTGGTCGCGACCCATGAAGTTTTTATCCTTCGTTTTCTGAACAATGGGCAATCTTCCAAACTCGCCACAGCAGATGACAAGGGTGGAATCAAGAAGCCCGCGTTGTTTGAGGTCGGTAAGAAGCGCGCCAATGGGTTGGTCGGTTTCACCCGCAAACTGCCTATGGTTGCCTTCGATATCGCGGTGCCCATCCCAGCTTCGTTCGTTTTCCATGCCACCGGAGTAGATTTGCACAAAGCGCGATCCCCGCTCGACCAACCTGCGGGCAACCAGTGCCTGCCTTGCAAAATGCGAACACTTCTTATTATCAAGACCATACATTTTGCGAATTCGCTCAGGTTCCAAATCAATGTCGAACGCTTCGGGTGCAGACATCTGCATGCGGTAGGCCAGTTCAAAACTTTCAATTCTTGCAGCTAATGCAGCTTCATGCGGTGCTTCTTCCTGATGAAGCTTGTTTAATCTGGTTACCAGATCAAGCTGGTTGCGCTGTTCCTTTTCATTCATGTGCGGTAGGCGGGAAAGATTGTCGATCGCCTGGCCCTGTGGATTCAATGCGGTGCCCTGGAAAATGCCGGGTAGAAAACCAGCGCCCCAATTCGAAGCATGACCTTTGGGCAACCCCCTCCCCAGCGTATCGTACATGACCACAAATGCCGGCAGGTTCTGGCTTACCGAACCCAGGCCGTAAGTGACCCAAGACCCCACGCAAGGGAAACCCATCCTGCTGAAACCCGTGTTGATCTGGAACAATGCAGGCGAATGATTGTTGGTCTCGGTAAAGCATGAATGAATGAAAGCCATGTCGTCCACATGGTCCACCATGTTGGGGAAGATCTCGGGAACCCAGCATCCTGACTTGCCTTTTTGTTCAAACTTGAAGGGCGACTTCATCAAGGGGCCGACCTCCCCGGAAAAGAAACCGGTGAACTTGTCGAACCCTTTAAGATCCTGACCATCATACTTTGCAAGTGCGGGTTTGTAATCCCAGGTGTCTACCTGGCTTTGCCCGCCATTCATGAACAACCAGATCACCGACTTGGCCTTCGAGGGGAAGTTCCCCTGCCTGGGTGCAAGCGGATTTAGGGAAAGATCAACCGCAGCTTTTGCTTCGTTATCTTGAAGAAGGTTGGCGAGGGCGAGCATGCCGATGCCTTGACCGGTGCGGCTCAAAAAATCGCGCCTGCGCACGAAACTTGGGTTCGCATTGAAATGAGGGATATTATTGAATGGCATGAAATAATCCTAATTAATCGAGGAAAACGAACTCATTAAGGCTGAACAATGCCTGGCAGAAATCGGCCAAGGCTAGTGACTCGGGTTTTTTATCGGCTTTATAAAAACCTTCCTGCTCCTTTAGAAACTCAACACCTTCTTTTAACTCGAGGGGTTTTGCATTTCTGGATAACACAAGTTGGTAGGCGCGATGAATCTGGGCTTCGACCCCTGTTCCCGCATCCTTGATGACCTTGGCCGCCAAGGCATCCGCATAACTTCTTACAATGCTGCTGTTCATCATAAGCAGGGCCTGGGGCGCGATGGTGGTGGTGGGGCGCAGGGCGAGATCTTGTAGCGAATCGGGTGCATCAAAAAGCATCATCATCGGAATCAGCTTGCTGCGTTTGACAAAGAAATAAATACTCCTTCGCTTGTGATTTGGGTCCAGGGTGCCAGGGCCAAAAGGAGTTGCATCAAGGGTTCCCGAAACTGCCAATAAGGAATCACGGATGGTTTCAGCTTCCAACCTGCGGGATTGAAAATGCCAAACGAGATTGTTTTCGCGATCCTTCAACAGTCTGGGTTCATCCACGCTGGAGGATTGCATGTAGGCAGCGCTGGTCATGATCAACTTGTGAAGTTCCTTGAGTTTCCAGCCATTGCGTATAAACTCGGAAGCTAGCCAGTCGAGCAATTCTGGATTGGAAGGCTTTTCTCCCTGCACGCCAAAATCACTGGGGGTTGCAACAATGCCCCTGCCAAAATGATAATGCCAAACACGGTTGACGATAACGCGCGCCAGCAACATCCCCGCACCCTGTTCGGTATCGG
>CAZYAY010000058.1:0-19681 GCA_964646215.1 uncultured Candidatus Kuenenia sp.
TCCAAGATTCAGCATGGGCATGGGAAATAAACAAAGCACCTGCAACAGATAAGGACCAGATGGATTTTTTCATGACAAACCTTTGAGCTAAAGTTAAAGTTCCTTGACCAATTCAAACATTCCCCTACCCGCGGGCTTCAATTTTCCCTGCTTGACCAGTTCCTGCCAGATTTCATGTGAAAACTCGGAAGGGGGTTGGATCGCTACGATGGAAGAATGGCTACCTCCCGACATCGGGGACCTACCCAACTTGGAATCTTCATCCAATTGAGTAAGTTTGAGGCGCTTTTTGAATGCCTTGAATGCAGTTTTAACCTGTTTAGGGTCTAATGGGTTGGGCGGGTTATTCTGTTCCATATGCTCATTTCTTCCTTAAGGTACTGGCAAGGGTATTCAATATACCCTGCATAATCGGAAAAGTCACCTACTTATGCTGTAAACTTGGCAAACTTTGCTGAACATTAGGCCTTTAACTGAATTAGCGACCATTCCTTTTCTAGTGGATCAATGGATTAATTGACCGCCCGGCATAACTCCTACAGGGCCTATCACCTTTTCAGATGATTTCATCGGAACCACAAAGACGATTTACAAGGTAGACATAAAACTCTGACTGGTTCCGGGGGGAATCTGACAGTCAGGGTTCAAATTCAACACGCCCTCAAGGATGATGGCGTGTATTTAAGGGAGGATATTTCCATGCGCAAGCAATGGAGTTTGGTATTGGCATTGTCGTTGGGGGTAAGTTCATCAGCATTGATAGCAGATGAAATTCCAACCAAGTTACCCACGGATTTAAAGGCCTCCCAAGAGGCAAAAAAAATTATCCTCGATGTCGGGAAGGAAGCTGACCCAAAGGAAGGCGAAGTCGCACCGCTTTTGGAAATCCCAAAACATACTTCCGATACCGAACGGTTTTCCTTTAGTGCAGAGTACCTTCTTTGGTGGATGAAAGGCGACAAAGTTGCGCCACTCTCCACCTCTGGACCCACTGGTATTCTTAACGAACCGGGAACCAATATCCTCTTTGGCGACACATCATTTGGAAGTGAGCTTCGAAGTGGCGCGAGATTTGACATGGTTTATTGGCTCTCCAGAGAACACAATCTGGCATTCGAAGCAAACTTTTTGTTTTTAGAAACCCAGGTGAACCAACTTGATGTTTCTTCGCCCGGCGCACCTTTACTAGCCAGGCCCTTCACTAATGTCACCACGGGAAATCAATCCGCGCTGGTTCTTTCCTCCCCTGCAACTAATGCAGGATCGTTTTCCTCCCGCTTTGATAGTAAGCTTTGGGGCGCAGAAGGAAACCTTCGACACAACTTCATCAGCGGTGTTTCCATGTCAGTGGATGGATTATTCGGATTCAGGTACCTCGGATTAAAGGAAAGCCTCGATATCACGGGAAGTTCTTTCAATCCACTGCCCGGCCCGGTTATCTCCAGCTCGACCGATAGTTTTAAAACCACGAGTGATTTTTACGGCGGGCAGGTGGGCGCAAGCATCGAATTGCGCAAAGATAAATGGTTCGCCACGGTTCTTCCCAAACTGGCTATCGGTGGTACCCAACAGTCAGTGAATATCACCGGGATCACGAATACTACCAACGGCGGCTTATCATCCACGGCCCCCACTGGATTTCTGGCGGCAGATACCAATATCGGGCAGTACTCGAAAGAGAAGTTTACTTTTGTGCCAGAGTTGGGCGTGAATGTGGGCTATGCCTTCAGAGATTGTGTCAAAGGCTATGTTGGTTACAACATTATTTATTGGTCGAGTGTTTCAAGGCCTGGTTCCACCATCGACCTTAATGTTGGAAATGGGCAGCCCAACTTCAGTTTCAACAGCACCGACCTTTGGCTGCAAGGAATCACCCTTGGCATGGAAATTACTTTTTAGTTGTACCCCCCAGCCCAAGAAGAACCTCAGACTCCCTTAGGGGGTTCTTTTAAACAACTTGGGCGAAAAGAACCTCCAACTCTCCATTGGGGGTTCTTTTTTTAATACTGTCTGCCCAAGAAGAACCTCAGACTCCCTTAGGGGGTTCTTTTAAACAACTTGGGCGAAAAGAACCTCCAACTCTCCATTGGGGGTTCTTTTTTTAATACTGTCTGCCCAAGAAGAACCTCAGACTCCCTTAGGGGTTCTTTTTTTAATAATGCTTGGGCATCGTTTCACTTTTCAACCAGGCGCTGTACCAAATATCCATGGTTAATTGAACTCCCATCCTGCAGCGTTCTGTTACAAAAATTCTGCTTTCTTCGGTGGGTTGGGTGAATGCATTTTTCTGGTCCAGTTCATAGCAAGTTGAAATATGCCTATGTGAGTCACGAATCGATTCAATGACTTTATTCCAAACCATGTCTGAATCCATTTTGATTGGCTTCAATCCTTTGGCAAGGTCGAGCGCCTTGAAATTGAACTTCTCAGGAAAACTGTCGAGCCTTGCATGGATACCCTTCTGCTTGATTTTTCCATCTATTTTCATGCCATCGTAATTCACGGTGGTGTGCAATGGCATGCATAGATCAGTGGTGTAGTGCGCCATCACTCCTGCATGCAAAAGGCACTTCCAACGGATGGCTTCGTTTTCAGGGTCCTGCCTGTAATCATAGAAGGCACAGGCAAGTCGCTCGTAATTTTCCATGATTGCGTAAGGAAGCATGCCGACTTTTTCGGGCCGTTTTTTTATCGATTGCAGTAACTCAATCGCTTGGTACCTATCGGAGGGAAGGTCTTTGCCTTCTACATCTTCAAGATCGAGAAAATGATCAGCGGAAGTTCCTGCGCGAAGAAATTTGGCAGTGGGATTTTTCCAGCGATCAGGGTCGCCAACAAAGTGCCCCAGAGCTTTACCCGCCTTGCGAAAGAATTCTGGCATATCATCAGGAAGAGCAAAAGCTGCAGCTTCAACGAGGGTGGCATGCCCGTTCACCCACCATGCGCGGGCCAGGTTTGCCAGACTTGCCCCAATTACCAACAGAATAAAAAGTCTCAGAATTAGAAGCTTTTTCATCTTGTCAATCCTTAAGAAAAAGTTAAGAGGGCGCCTACTTGGGATAGTTTACCTAAATAATGTGCCAAGTATTGGGTAATACGGAAGATTGAAGCAAGAGCTTTGAAAAAGTGTGGCAAAAGCCTCTGCTCATCGGTTAAAGATTGCTTGGGAATTGATTTTATATCAATCTCAACGGAGATATTAATATGTGTAATAATGAGTACTTGAAAAAAACAGTGGCATGTTTGGCCCTTTTCGTTTCCTCCGGCTCTGTTTTTAGCCAGGAAGGGATATGGAATGGCCAAAGCAGACCCGCACTGACAGCAGGTGGAGCTGCGATAGGCCAACCGATTTCTGTACCTTTTAAAACCAATAGCAGCCCAATCATTTTGACCCAGGGCGTCGACCCATCGCCTGTTCCGCAAGGAGCATTAACCCCAGGCGTACCACCTGCGGTACCCGGCAATGGAACACCCCCAGGTTTTGGATCGGCACCGCCTCCTTCAGGATTTGGCAATACACCTCCGCCTCCTTCAGGGTTTGGGAATGCGCCACCACCAGGGTTTGGAAATAATTCTCCCTATGTGCCTGGTTCAACGGGCATGCCGTTAGATAGACCAGCAACAAATAATCCAAATTTCCTGGAATCGGCACGTGAGTACATGGGCAATGGCCCTTTTTCGGGAAGCACGAGCAGGAAGCTTTTTGAAAGCGACCACGCCTTCGATAATTTCGCCAGCCCCACCACCAATCTTTTTCTCTTTGAAGACCCCCGGGCTCTTACCGAAGTGCGGCCTATGTACATGTACCAGACAATTCCAGGTAGCAATAACACTCTTCAAGGCGGTAATGTAAATTATCTGGGTGGTCAGGCAAGGGTTGCAATCACCGAGCGGATTTCCTTTGTAATCAACAAGTTTGGCTGGATTTCGCTCAACCCGACTGATCAACAAGCGGGCTTCAATGGCGACCTCAGTTTTTCAGAATTATGGCTTGGGCCTAAATGGACTTTCTGGCGCGATGAAAAGAACAACCTTGTCGCGGCGGCAGGGCTTACTTTTGAAATCCCCAGCGGCCCGCAAAGGGCTTTTCAAAACACAGGCAATCTTTCGCTTACCCCTTATGTCTCTGCAGCCCACAGTTTTGGCCGCAGTTCCTATGGCAGCTTTGATGTTCTCAGCGTTCTAAACTGGAATATTTCAACCAACAACGCCCGTTCCAACTATTTAAATCTTAGCGCTCAAATCGACTACGACATTTTAAACTGGCATCGATTCTACCCCATGGTGAATTTCAATTGGTTCGTATATACCAAGGGTGGGGAAAGCACTTTTAATTTTGATGGTGTTGATCTCGTCAATTTTGGTGGGCAATCCATTGGCGGAAAAAGCGTCGTCACTTTAGGGCCAGGCCTTCGTTACAAATGGTCTGAAAGAGTTCAATCAGGTATTGGCCTTGATTGGGCGGTCGTAGGAAACCAGTTCCTTCAAGATTTCCGCATGAGCATTGATACCATTATCCGCTATTAATTTTGATAAACTTGCTTTGTTATAACTTTTCAGACCAATTACAAAATCAAATGCGTATACTTTCTCTGAACGATCAGGAGAGGTATGCGCATGAATGTATTTCTACCAGGAACCTTCGACACCAAAGGCATCGAGTTTGCCTTTCTTAAATCCATTCTTGAACAGCAGGGGATTCGATGCATTTGTGCCGATGCCGGGGTTTTAAACACGCCTTCCCTGGCTCCGGATATTTCTCGCGAAGAAGTTTTTTCTGCAGCGGGAACCACACTGGAAAAAGTTCTACTCGAAAAAAACAGGGGCAAGGCGGTTGAAGCCGCCGCCAAAGGTTTAGCCAGGATCGCCCTCGCTCTTTTCAATCAAGGCAAAATCCAAGGAGTGCTTGGCATGGGTGGTTCAGCGGGAACAACCCTGGGTACTTCTGCAATGCGCGCCCTGCCCTTTGGTGTTCCTAAAATCATGATCAGCACTTTGGCAAGCGGTCAGGTTCGCCCGTTTGTCGGGGTCAAAGATATCACCATGATGCATTCGGTGGTTGATATCTCCGGCCTCAATCGCATAAGTACAAAAGTCATTGAAAACGCCGCCCATGCAATGGCAGGTATGCTTAATGCCCCCGCCACAAACAAGTACTCGGAAAAATCCCTCCTTGCAGCCACCATGTTTGGAGTCACCACGCCCTGCGTTGAATTGGGTCGAAATATCCTTGAACAATCGGGCAGTGAAGTCTTGGTTTTTCATGCCACCGGAACAGGTGGGCTGACCATGGAATCTTTCATACGGGATGGCCTGATCAAAGGTGTATTGGATATCACCACCACCGAACTTGCTGACGAATTGGTTGGCGGGATTTTGAGTGCGGGTAACGAAAGGCTGACTGGGGCGGCCACCATGGGCGTTCCACAGGTGATTTCAGTCGGGGCGTTGGATATGGTTAACTTTGGCCCCATGGATACCGTGCCTGAAAAGTTCCGCAATCGAATGCTTCATGCCCATAATTCCAACGTCACACTCATGCGCACCACACCCGAAGAAAATGATTTATTGGGCAGGGAAATCGCCCTGAAAGCAAGTGCTGCAAAGGGACGCACTGCGATATTTTTCCCGCTGCGTGGAATCTCGGCATTGGATGCCATGGGCCAATCGTTTTGGTGGCCGCAGGCAAATCATGCCTTAAGGGAGAGCCTCAAATCATGGTTAAGCCCTGATGTGGAATACATCGAGATGGATGTACACATCAACGATCCTGCGTTTGGCGAAGCGTGTGCCCGCAAGCTTATAAATTATTTGAAGGATTGATACCAAGACGGTATGCCTGTTTATTCGGATGACTTGACATTCTTCTTTTCATTCTCTTCGATCGTCTTTATTTTCTCCTGCACAAACTCAGTGCCCTTGCCTATGTCAGCGGTGATTTTTTTGGTGTTAAAATCAATATTCAGGTTGCGATTCCCATCCGTGGAAATATTAGCTTTCACCATGTACCAGCCTTGAAAATATCCAACTGCTGCAAAAGTAATCAAACCAAAAGCCGCAAGTGCTAAAAGATTCCGCATGATTTATCGCCTCTAAATTTCTAAGTCTACAAATTCAACCAACTACTAATCCTGACCGATATTCTGTTCTTACCAAAGGCACCACCCATATACCAGACCACTTTTAAATCGCCAGCAAACAACCCATTTTCGCCCAATACGCTATTTTTGTGGTTTACCAACTTAACCGTATTGACCTTGCCCGAACAGGTTTCGTAAAAGCAATCATCGCTTATTATTTAGCGCTATATATATGAAACTTGCCCAAGATAGCCGAGAACTCATGCTTAAGGATAAACAAGACGATCAAATTGGCACCAAACGGATCGCTTACGCACTGATCATCGGTTCAGGATTATTGCATCTGCTCTATCTGCTTTTCTTCTGCCCCCTGAATCTTGCGCCTGATGAGGCACATTATTGGGATTGGTCGCGTCATCTGGATTGGAGTTACTACAGCAAAGGCCCGATGGTGGCATGGCTTATCCGCATGGGCCGCGAAGTTTTTGGCCCCCTTAGTATTGCGCTGTCTGGATCTGAAATGCCTGCGGTAAGGTTTCCCGCAGTGATATGTGGCACCCTGCTTATATGGGGTATTTTTGTTCTTACATTAAAAGCAACTTCAAATGCCCGAGCATCACTCGCTGCAGTGATCATTGCGATTTCCCTACCACCCATTGCCGCCGCCTCGTCTTTGATTACCATCGATGCACCTTACACCTGCGCCTGGATATGGTCTCTGGTGTTTGGTTATATGGCATTATTTGAGGATAAAAGCTGGGCTTGGTTTGCTGCGGGTGCAACGGTTGGATTTGGAATTCTCGCGAAATATACGATGATTTTATGGATAGGGTCGCTGGCATGCTTTTTTCTGTTCACGCCACAATATCGAATTTACTTCCTTAAACCGGGACCATGGATTCTCGGTTTCACAGCAGCTTTTTTCTCACTCCCCATTCTCATTTGGAACATTCAAAACAACTGGGTTTCGTTTCATCATGTCAGCGCCCTGGCAGGCATGCATCAAGGACCTAGAATTCAATGGATGGGCCCTCTTACTTATCTTGGGCAACAATTTGGCCTGCTTCTGGGATACTGGTTTATTCTCTGGGCTTGGGCCATGTGGCATTTCAGACCTTGGTTGCAAGAAAACGCTGTAAAACAATATTTATGGTGGATGTCTGCAATCACCTTCCTCGTGTTTTTTGGATTCAGTCCAAAAACCGGGGGTGGAGAAATGAACTGGCCCGTTACAGCCTATCTTTCAGGACTGGTGCTTATTATTTTCCAAATTCAGGAAATCCTGGCGGGACAAAACCGCTTCCTGCTAAACTGCTGCAAGTTTTTTGTTCCTTCCTTCATCGCACTAGGCCTTGCGATCTCCCTCTTCATGCACCAAACCGAATGGATAAGACCACTCTTTTTGCTGGTCGCTGAAAAACCTTCAAAGGCAAACCCCTTCCCTCTTCGAAAATTTGACCCCACTTGCAGACTGCGTGGATGGATTTCCGTCGCCAAGGAAATCGATAAATTACGCAACGACATAACCTCTTCCACAGGCCGGGAACCAATTCTTGCAGGGGGCAGTTGGAACGTACCTGGAGAAATCGGCTTCTATTGCGAAGGGCATCCACAAGCTTACTCCATCGGCTTGGTCAATGGCGATCGGCACAGCCAGTACGACCTTTGGCACAATCCCATCGACCATCCTGAAGAGTTCATAGGAAAAGATTTTCTTGTCATCGGAATTGTTTCTCCAAAGGCGAGAAAAGCTTTTGAAAGCGTCAAGGAATTACCATCATTTGTGTATTATGAAAACGGGCAACCGATCAGCGTTTGGCAATTTCAGTTTTGTACCGGGTTCAAAGGGTTTAAAGTTGAAGGAAGTCCAGGGCACTTCTAAAGAGCACAGGGCAACGCCCTAAACTACTCAAAGCAAACATCTTCCCTTTATTGATTATTAGGCTCAAGATTGGATTGTAAAATCCCGATTAAATAGCTATATGCACCTCGATTGATTCAAGGTCTTAAGTTTTTTAATGGTGGTTAAATGGGTATTTCAAAAAGCCGTATTCTTTGTTCGCATTGTGGGAAGAGTTGGGATGTTCCCAAATCCAACACCATATTTGAAAAGCAAAGGCAGGAATCATGCCCTTGCCCCCAATGTGGATCTTATACCCTTGCATATCAGGAAAAAATGATAAAGAGAATGTTGCTTGAAAAAAGTGCGGGGGAAAATCCCTTGGCCAATGCTTCGTGAAGATAAAATCTTGCACTATAAAAACCAAAGACCCCAGAATAGATCTTCTGGGGTCTTATCGTATCAAGGCTGCTTAGACGGGCAGCCCGTCAGCCACCTTAAAGCAGCCTTACCTGGATCTTTTTACACATTACGAACACCTCCCTTTCGCTAGAACTTTCCCTTACCCGGGCTAAACCCAATTGCCCTGACTCGGGACTTCTGTAAATCACACCACGCTAGTGCGATCCTTACCCGCCAACGAAACTAATTCATCAACGGATATAAACTATTCATAGCACCTAAAAGTGGGTTTTGACAAGTTATGTTTGAATATTTTTAAGAATTGTTTTTATCAAACCAAAAACTGATCTAGCTAAGATTTGCCCTCAGAGAACACAATAAGCTTGGGCTTGATCTTTCGTGGCCATGAGGTGACAGGCATGTGGCAGTCTATTGCATTAATAGCTTTTATGACAACCGGCCAGCAAGCAGTTGCGCCGCTCGAATTTTTAAATATTCGTGCGCCCATGGGGATTTATGGTGCCAACCGGCCTGATGCGAAGAAATATCATCCCGGCGATAACTTTATCTTGGCGTTTGATATCAACGGCCTGAAGATTGATGCTATAGGCCAGGCATTTTACAGCCTTGCTGGAGAACTCTTCAACAAAGAGGGGAAAAGCATAATAAAAACCGCCCCCAAGGAGACTGCAGCCTTCAATCCTTTGGGAGGTTCAAGGCTGCCTGCATATGCGGCTGTACCAATAAGCTTGGAAATGCCACCGGGAAGTTACACTTACAAATTAATCCTCACCGATCTGACCGACAAAAGAACAGCGATGTTAACTCAATCTTTTGAGGTTTTGCCTAAGTCCCTGGGATTTGTGTTATGGCATATGACTTATGAAAACAATTTCCCGGCCCCTCCGGTTGGCGTACCCGGCCAGGAATTTATTCTCCGTTTTTGTGTAACTGGTTTTGAAGCTGATGCCCAAACTAGAAAACCCAATCTCTCCTTTACCGTACGCATTCTTGATGAGGCAGGGGTACCAACCTTATCAAAGCCTTTCACAGGCGAAGCGAAGGATATTCCCGAAGAATTCAAAGATATTTTCCCCATTTCCGTGCCGATTCGACCAAATAGGCCGGGTAGGTTTAGAATCGAAGTTTCGGTTACCGATAACCTGACTCGAACCAAAACCACCATCAAGCAGGAAACACCTTTTCTCGTTCTCGAACCTAAATAGTTATTCTCTTTGCAAATAGTTCTTTACAATGATAAGGGAGGGTCTATTGGCCTTCCCTTATTATTTGTACTTTGAATATTCATTGGAGTTTTTCATAATGTCAGATTTAGAGAATCGTATCGCGCAGTTTCAAAAAATGGCAAACGATGATCCGGATAACGAACTGGGCCATTATCGCCTGGGCCAACTTTATATGGAAAACAAACAATTCGAAGAAGCAGTTGCTTCTTTCAACCGAACCTTGATCCTTAGCCCGCAATTCTCCAAGGTTTTCCAACTTCTGGGCAACTCGCTTCTCTCACTCGATAAAAAAGCTGAAGCGGTCACCACCCTGCAAAAAGGTTTCACAATTGCTGATGAACGTGGCGACAATATGCCGCGGGACGAAATGGCTCGCATGCTTAAAGAATTAGGCGAACCTGTTCCTGAATCAAAAAAAACTGTTGCACCAATCAACACTGGTGCAGGCGATGCCATGGGGAACATGCAGTGCACCCGACCTGGTTGCATGGTTGGTTCAAGGGCTAGAAAACTTCCCGCGCCACCTTTAAACGATGAGCTCGGAAAACGAATCTTTGAAGCCATCTGCGCCGATTGCTGGAGCGAATGGGTTAAAAATTACAGCATCAAGGTTATCAATGAACTTAGGCTCGATCTAAGTTCTGAACGCGGACAAGCCGAGTACGACAAATACATGCATGAATTTCTCGGTTTAACCCAAGAATAATCATGGATAGCTTTTGCTTGGAATATCTGGTTCGCTACGGCAAAACAGGAGAATTCGGGAGGTTTCGCGCCCAGAAACCTCTCCAACTCTTCAAAGGCGATCTCGTTATCATTGAAACCCACAGGGGTAAAGAAACGGGCGAAATTCTTTCCCCTTCGAGACCCACTATCGCGAATTTCCTACCAAACACCACCGTAGGCAAACTTTACGGCACACTCAACGCCCAAGATGATTCGCTACTTGAACTCAGCCATTTAAAATCATCTCTTTTATTTGAAGCCGCAAAAAAAATCTGCATCGACTTGGCTTTGCCGGTTTCTATTATCGAGGTCGAATTACTTTTCGATGGCAGGCATGCCGTTATTCATCTCGCAACAAACCCAAAAACTGAAATTAGAGATTTGGTCTCAAAACTATCCCAAGATTTCGACCTCCATATCTATGTGGAAAACATATCTCGACCACATCAAGAAGAAGAGTCAGTAGAAGAAGAAACCTCATCCTGCGGTTCTGGCAATTGCGGCTCGAAAGAAAACGGATGCGGTACTTGCGGGAGTGGTGGCGGGTGTGGGTCTTGCGGTACCACCAAAGAAAAAAAGCCTGCGTCGGAAGTAAACACCTCACAACGCAAGCCCTTGATTTAACCAACATCTTCAGCGTTGACAAACATCGTCAGCGCTTATTTTAATCCTGCAGCAGAACGCAATGCCGCGGCCTTATCAGTTTTTTCCCAGGTGAAGTTTGCGTGCTCACGACCAAAGTGGCCGTTTCTGGCTGTTTCTTTGTAGATTGGCCTGCGCAAATTCAATGACTCGATGATACCCTTGGGCGTCAGGTGGAAAGTCTTGCTGATAAGATTAGCAATCTTATCATCGGTCAAACCATGCTTGGCGGTACCAAAGGTGCTAACCCAGATATTGATTGGGTCGGGGTAACCAATGGCATAGGAAAGCTGAACTTCGCACTTTGATGCAAAGCCTGCTTTAACAACATTTTTGGCGATATAACGACACATATAAGCAGCAGAACGATCAACCTTTGTTGGGTCTTTGCCGCTGAAAGCACCACCGCCATGACGACCCATGCCGCCGTAAGTATCCACAATGATTTTTCTTCCAGTAAGGCCGCAATCTCCATGAGGGCCGCCTTCGAGAAAAATACCAGTGGGGTTGATATGGCACAAAATGACATCGCTGGGATATTTTTTCCCTGACTCGCCAACTGGTACAAAATGAAACTTGGATTTACCATCAACCAAATCAGGCCGTTCCGCCTTCAAGGTGGGGATGATCAAAGTATTGAGAATTTCTTCGCGAGCTTTATCAGAGAAGACTTTCTTCTTCTTTTTCACCTCAACAACACTGTCATCATGCTGGGTGGAAAGTACAACGGTATGAATTCGATTAGGGGTGCCATCGGGTTTGTATTCGATGGTGACCTGACTCTTGGCATCAGGGCGGACAAACTTCAACTTGCCATTTTCCCTTAACTTCGCATGGTTTTCAACCAGGCGATGTGCCAGAAAAATAGGCAAAGGCATCAACGATTTGGTTTCTTCACAGGCAAAACCAAACATCATCCCCTGATCGCCAGCACCACCACCATCCACACCAACCGAGATATCAGGCGATTGGGAATGCAACTTGCATTCAATCTGGCAGGTGTCAGCAGCGAAACCAATCGTTGGATCAACATAGCCGATTTCACGAATAATGCCTCTTACAAGCTTATCCACTACAGTTCTGGTAAGTGGTGCAGTGGTGGTTATTTCGCCCGCTACACAAACATAATCTGTTGTAACAAGGGTTTCACATGCTACCCTACTCTTGGGATCATGCTGCAGGCAGAAGTCCAAAATGGTATCACTGATCTGGTCGGCAACCTTGTCAGGATGGCCCATAGAAACGGATTCACTGGTAAAGAGATAATTCTGGTTCACAATCTTCCTCGTTTTGTTAAACAATCATATTCCGTCACGGTGACGAGATTATAAGAAAAGAATGGGTACAAAACCAATATCAGAGTTGCAGAAAAAAGGCTTTTATGAAAAACCCCCAACCGCTGGTCTTGATCAATGCCGTTGGTCTGACCCCAAAACTTCTCAAATTCGCGCCAAAACTGCAACAACTTGCATTAAACGGCTGGATGCGCCCATTAAAAGAATCGCTTCCTGCGGTCACTGCAACCTGTCAGGCAACCATCCTTACCGGGAAAGAGCCCTCTGTCCACGGAATAGTTGGGAATGGCTGGCTTTTTCGTGATACTGCAGAAGTTCGATTTTGGCAACAATCCAACCGCCTTATTCAAGCTGAACCCATCTACAAAACAGCCTCCCGACTTGCTCACGCCCAAGGCTCATCCTTCAAATGCGCCAAAATGTTCTGGTGGTTTAATCAAGGTGCTGATGTTGATATAAGCGTTACCCCAAAGCCCTACTATGGCGCCGATGGCAACAAGGCCTTTGGCATTTCAGGATCATCACAACAACTTACAGAGGGATTGGAAAAAAAGCTGGGAGCCTTCCCGTTCCCCTCATTCTGGGGGCCAATGGCGGGGTTGCCCTGCACAAGCTGGATAGCTCAAGCAACTGCAGAAATCATTACGAATGATACCCCAAACCTTACGCTGGCCTATCTGCCACACCTTGATTATGACCCCCAACGCTTTGGCCCTGCTGGCTCAGATATGCCGAAACTTACAAAGGAATTGGATCATGCTTGCGAACCGATTTTAGATGCGGCCAAGGCCAAAGGTGCGAGAGTTTGGATCGTAAGCGAATACGGGCATTGCAATGTGCAAAGCGCGATAGAACCCAACAAGGTGCTTAGAAAAAACGGCTTTCTCGTGTGCAGAGACGGGCCCTTTGGCGAGACCATTGATTTTTTTGCGAGCAAAGCATTCGCTGTCTGCGATCATCAACTGGCGCACATCTATGTAAAAGATGCGGGTGATATTCCGAAAGTAAGGGCGATTCTTGAAGAAACACCAGGCATCAAAATAATTCTGGATGAGGAAGGAAAGAAAAACATGGGGCTGGCGCATCAGCGTTCAGGCGAACTTGTAGCACTCTCTGAAAATAACAAATGGTTTGCTTATCCGTATTGGCTCGATGAGCGCAGGGCTCCAGATTTCGCCCGCACCGTGGATATCCACCGAAAACCAGGCTATGACCCTTGCGAATTATTCTTCGATCCCAAGCTACTTTTCCCCAAACTTAAAGTTATCAGAAAACTTCTGGGTAAAAAACTTGGATTCCGCACCCTCATGGATGTCATCCCTTTGGATCACTCATTAGTGAAGGGAAGCCATGGTTTGGTTTGCGACAACGATGAAGATTGTGCTCTATTGGCAGGAGATGGCCCTGCCCCGCCTTTGGGAAAAATGCCCATGACCAATGTACATGGGTTGATGATGAATGCTTTGGGATTTACAGGACAAGCCTGATATTGATCAAGCCTCTGGCTCGATGACCTTTTCTTCTGCAATTTCAGGAGTGGCCTCCTTGATGGGGAAAGGCAATGGCTCAAGCGCTTTCAAACCTATATCGGTTCGATATTGCATGCCACTAAATTTGATCAAGTTCACTGCTTCATAGGCTTTTGCCCTTGCAGCAACGATATCATCCCCTAGGGCGGTAACGCTCAACACGCGGCCACCATCAGTGACGATATTTCTTGAATCAAATCTGGTGCCGCCATGAAAAACCTGAACATCCTTTAGCTTTGCAGCTTCGTTGAGCCCTGTGATTGTATGATTTTTATCCACAGGCCCAGGATAACCCTTTGCAGCAAGAACCACGCAAACTGCGGGTCGGGGATCCCAGGAAATCTTACCTTCAAACTCATCGAGTCTATTTTCAACTGCGGCTTCGAGAAGATCCAAAAGGTCGGTCTGTAACCGCATCATAAGGGGCTGGGTTTCGGGGTCACCCATCCTGCAATTAAATTCGAGCACCCGCGGGCCTTGGGAAGTAACCATGATGCCCGCATAAAGAATACCATGAAAAGGCATTCTTCTTCGTTTCATCGCATGTACGGTCGGAACCAAAACCTCAGTATCGATCTGATCAAGTATTTCCTTGGTGCCCAAGGGCGCAGGGCAATACGCCCCCATACCGCCGGTGTTGGGCCCAAGGTCATTATCGAAAATTGCCTTATGATCCTGACAAGGTTCAAGCGGGATGATGGTTCTGCCCGAAACAATTGCAAGCACGCTAAGCTCTTGTCCAACCATGCGTTTTTCAAGCACAACTTGACGGCCTGCGGTTCTGCCAAACTCTTCCTTCACCATGATACGCTCAACCGCTTTAAGGGCTTCTTCCTGGGTTGAACAAACAATCACGCCCTTACCAGCAGCCAGGCCATCTGCCTTAACCACCAACGGATACCTTCGGGTAGAAATCCAAGTTTTCGCCTGGTCAGGGTGATCGCAAATCTTAAAGTCTGCGGTGGGAACATTCGCATCATGCATAATTGTCTTGGCGAAGGCTTTACTAGATTCCAAAGTGGCTGCTAATTTCGAAGGGCCAAAAATGCGCAGCCCTTCTTTTTTAAATGCATCCACAATTCCAAGGGCCAATGCATCTTCCGGCCCCACCACCGTCAACCCAATATTCTCAGCCTTGGCGAAGGCCACCAAGGCTTTGATATCATCCGATGCAATTGGAACATTGGTTGCAATTGATGCAGTGCCAGGGTTGCCCGGTGCGCAAAAGATTGCCTTTGCACGCGGGGAAAGCGACAACTTCCAGGCCAAGGCGTGTTCTCGCCCGCCTTTGCCTATTACTAAAACTTTCATTGCAGCTCTCGCGTTCTTAGGATGCCTTGGCAGGGAGAAGCGTTAACAAATAATCCTTGCCCAATCGATTACAGTAGTCTCCAAAGGTTTCGCCATGTTCTCTTTTACCTTTGAAATCAACAAAAAGATGGCGAAACATCGGAACTATGTCCGACTTCGATACCAAATCCTTTAACATGAAATTCAGTCGGGTGCCATTTACATGGCCTCCAACAAACACCATGTACTTTTCTCCACTTCTACCCACAAAACCTATTTCACTTTGATATGGGCGCACACAACCATTCGGGCAACCTGTCATTCGAACATTGATAATTTCGTTTGCCAGATCAAGTTCCTTCAGGGCCACTTCCATCTCATCTATCACACCAGGAAGCGCTCTTTCTGACTCAGAAATCGCCAACCCACATGTCGGAATCGCAGGGCAGGCAAGGCTATACTTCTGGATGTTTGAAAGATCCTGTGGCTTCTTAACCCCATGGCTGGTCAAGATAGACTCGATCTCCTGCTTCGCACTCTCAGGAAGATCACAAATCAAAATATCCTGAATAGCGGTAAGCCTTACTTCAGTATCAAACTTGGTGATTATCGTTCGTAAAGCGGTGCGCAGTTTAAAATCACCTTCATCCTTGATACGGCCACTCTCAACGCTTACGCCGTAAAAGAACTTTCCATCGCCCTGGGCATGCCAGCCAAGGTGGGTTTCATAACCTGTGATCTTGATATTTTTTGGCAAGACCAGGGGTTTGGTCAGATAGCCCTTCAAAACATCACGGAACTTCTCAACGCCCCAATCTGCAACCAGATACTTGATTCGGGCCCTCTTACGATCAGCCCTGTTACCATGATCCCGGTAAAGAGTGATCACAGCTTCCGCACCTTTAAGCAGATCTTCTCTTGGCACATAACAAATGGGAATGGACAAGTGGGGGAATGTTGTTGCCTTACCATGGGTCTTCCCCATGCCACCACCCACCAGCACATCATACCCAACCACTTCACCATTTTTAATATCTGCAACAAAGCCAAGATCCTGACTGTAAACATCGATGCAATTATCATGAGGGGCGGTTAGGCCGGTCTTAAACTTTCTAGGCAAATATAACTTTCCATAAATTGGCTCAAAATCTTCAGCCGTAGGTTCGCTAAGCGATTTCCCGTTCAGCCAGATTTCATGATAAGCGGTGGATTTAGGCGCCAGATGCATCGCAATTGCATAAGCATCATCCTGAAGCGATTGATGCACCTTGTCGTTCTTCATCGGTACGGGGCAAGCCATCACATTACGGTTCACATCGCCACATGCGGACAAAGTGGAAAGCATGCAATCATTAATGCCTGCGATAACGCCTTTAAGATTGTTTTTAAGAATTCCATGAAACTGAATACTCTGCCTGCTGGTGAGGCGGATAGTGCCGTTGGCATGAGACTCTGCCAATTGATCAAGGGCAAGGTATTGCTTAGCGGTCATTTTCCCGCCAGGAATCCTACCCCGAACCATGAACATGTAGTGCTTGCCCAAACCTTCGGATCTGCGATTTTTTCGGGCATCCCGATCTTCCTGCTGGTAGGAACCGTGAAACTTTAATAATTGTTTGGAATCATCAGAAAAATGATCATCCGCACTGGCTAGTTCAAGGCTTAGCGTGCCACGCAGTGACCTGCTATTTTCCTTGATAATTTCAACCGCGGATCGGCCGCTTGCGGGAACTTCATCAGCAACAGTCTCATTTTCATTTGCCATTATTTTGTATTCCGGTTAGTAAAAAACGTACCTGTTTACTTCTTCAAAGAGCTTAATCCCTACCAAAGGAAAAGCTTCAAATCCTTACCTTGTCAATTTAGGCGGATTAATCGTTAAATTCCAGTCCAACAATCAACCAACTTTAATGAATCGAGCGTTTCAATCAGCAATAATCCTCACAAATATTTATTTTTCACGGCTGTTTTCATACTATTCAAGTTCCAACCGAGTTCATCCGAACTTCATTAATATGCGGGGAAACTATTCGCCTGTAATGATTTGCAACATTTGATGAGAGGCTTAGGGTGACTGTGACGAAGGATTTGCTCAACCCCCAACATTCCATTCACTATGGTTTCCTTACGATTAATCAGGATGCCAATGGTTATTTTGGCGCTTATCTTGTTACTAATCGTTGGGCCAGACCTATAGAATTCCGCATTAGTAGCGCTGTTCAACCCAATAAAGTTCAGCATATTCTTTACGGTGAAGGGCTAAAACCCTTCATTTATTCGGAAGTTATTGCCAAGACCCTTGTTGAAAAAAGCTCACAACTGGTCGACTTGGTAATTACAGACCTTCCAGAAGTTCTTGGATTACGCAAAAAGCTTGATATCCCGGTGGTTTGCCTGGCAAAAGCAGAAGACCCCGTTCCGGAAGGCACCCATGTCATCCCCGGTCCTAGAGGAGTCGGCTTGCATCTGGCTGGAACCACTGAAGAAGCAGAGCTTTTCACCAACTTTTTTGAAGGTTTGGATATCGATCTTGCCGAACCATTCATTCGCATCCGGGATGCCGTTTTAGAAACCAGAAAATCGACCACCCGCTCGACTTCTGCAGCCTAAAATTTGCTGTTATGGGGCCGTTGTTCCTTCAATGGTTACCATAACGGGCGTATCCTGCAGGTCGGTTTTAATTTTAAGTTGTTTCTTAAACTGGCCTTCTTGCTTAATTGCACACTTGAAGGTCACCGTTTGAACCATCGATGGCTCGCTTGCAGGCTGGGTTCCCAACTCTATCCCCTCGCCCAAGCCATCCACTCCCAAAACTTTAAACGGCTTTCCAGCACGAACCACAACCCTGCGGGTCAAACTTTCTTCTGGTTTGATTGTTCCCAGCGAAAGTAAAGCTGGGGATACACTTATCGAGGATTGAACCGCGGCTTCCACCAAAACCGAAAGCAAAGGTGTGCCGGTATCGTTGGTTTTCAGATGGATAAACTCTTTCAGATTTCCCGCAGGTGCATCAGGCTTCAAGGTGACACTCACCTGATATCCGATCTGCCCTGGCTTGCGATAACTTTCCTTGAAAGTAGCTTCCAATGGGGTATCCTTGGCTATCACTTCCGTAATCTGCCAATTCTGGGTGCCAGCATACTCAACCTCGATGGTTTGTTCAGCTTTCTGCCCCTGGGAAACCACTCCGAATGACACCTGCCCCGGATTAAAAACAACATCGCTTCGGCTATTGCCTGTAACCCTGATTTCAGCGGTTGAAACATATTCCGGACCAACCGTGACATAAACAATCACAGTCTTCGAGCCGGAAAATCTTCGGGCATCCATGGTGACATCGATGGTTGCAGACTCGCGTGGTTCCAAAACCTTCACAGAAGAAGTCGCACTCGTACAACCGCATCCACTGCGGATGTTTACGATTTCCATTTTCACTGAATATATGTTGGTGATGGTAAAGCGGTGGAAAAGTTGGGCACCTTTTGGCACCACACCAAAATCATGAACAAGGCCGTCCTTGAACATTTTGTCAGCCCATGCCTGAGCTGTAGCCGCATTTACAGAAACCAAACCGAAAAATAATGCTATAAAAGCATGGCGAATGATAGCCACTTAACCCTCCTTGGATCGACCCAAATTAGTCCTTATAAAATCGAATCTAATAAAAATGGGTATTTGGGAAAAGACTGATTCGCCCAAATACCCATTTTTTTAATTACTTAAACGCTTCCCACTTCTCTTTAATGAACCTAAACCCATTGCCATAAACATCTTCGGGCGAGGGGAACATGTCACGCCAAATCTTGGTTGCTGCTGCCAAATCGGGTAAAGCACGCCCGAAAGCCTCAATTGTCAACCACCCATCGTACTTGGCTTTCCTTAAAGCCTTAAAAGTTTCGTCCCAATGCACATGGCCACTTCCGGGAGTACCTCGATCATTTTCACTTATATGCACATGAACATAAGTATCTTCCATCGAAGCAATTGCCTGGGAGATATTTTTCTCCTCGATGTTGGCATGGAAGGTGTCGTACATGGTACCAAAGTAAGGGTGGTTAATTTCCCGAACAAGGTTCTTTGCATCCAAGGCATTGGTCAAAAAATAACATTCAAACCTATTGAGATACTCAATTGCTATTTTGACTTTAACCTTTTGTGCATGATCAGCGGCTTGGGTTAAAACTTCAACCGCCCTTTTTCTTTCGTCTGCTGTCGGGGGCTGGCCTGAAAAAACTCCCAATGCTGAATGATAAGGCCCTGCCAGAACATCGCCACCCATTACACTAGTCATATCCAACGCCCATTTGATGCGTTCCAAACCTGCCTTACGAATAGCTGCATCGGGGCTGATCGGATTGGTATCTGCATTAACAACGGTAACCGCAGTGCAACCAAGCCCAAGGTTATCGAGTTGCTTTTTAATTTTTTTGTAGTGTTCAGCATCCCCATCAAAAAGCGGGATCTCAACACCATCGTAACCGGTCTTCTTGATTTTTTCCAAGATAGGAAAATGCTCTTCGGTAACATAAGCAGTCCACAACAGCAGATTCATTCCAACCTTCATGAAAGACTCCCCTGGCTCAAGGATAAAAGGTCAAAGATAAAAGATCAAAGTGGTATTGTGGCCTAA
>CAZYAY010000059.1:0-17983 GCA_964646215.1 uncultured Candidatus Kuenenia sp.
ATTTCCCCTGTTGGATTTCAGATAGTTCTAGGATAATTTCAATCCGGTAATTTGCAAGCTATTTCAAATTTGAAAAAACATCAGCGATAAACTTCTGGCGGCCCAAGGAGATACCGGCGCTTGATGGCCAATCTTAGCACCCCGCCTACCCTTCGCCCTGCCAAAATGACCATAGTCGGAAATTCCGTCACTTGCCTGCCATTTTGTCATGAAGGTAGAAAAATCCAAAAAATCCAAAAAATCCAATGTTCTAGGAATTACCTTTGGAATTGACCAAGGCGCTAGAAAGCTTCGCAAGTTCGGATTCTGATAGGCTAACGAGCTTGGTAATTAAATTAATCAGCAAAACACTATTTGCACCGCTTTTTGCACCACTTGAATCATCATGTTTCCCTAAGTCGTTGGTAGATATAGCACTTACAGCTTTAAGTTCGGATCCTGTAGCGCCCATTCTTAGTTTTACCCTATCTCTCACCAAGCCTCATAACCCCGGAAGTGACAACCACTTGCGGGGTTATTTTGTTAGCCGTGTTGCTTGATTCATTTCCCGATTTCAACAGAAAACACACGGCACTGCACCCGATTTGCACCGCATATTTTCATAGTTTACTTTTACAACCTTGTGACTGTTTGCATTTTCTAATAGTTGGCAGAGTAACAACCAAGGTTCCTGATGCAGTCTTATAATTTTTCCGAGTGCGAAAATAGCCTTTAATTCTTCTTCTACGGTTTAATAAATGCTATATATTCACTTTCATGAGTTTATTAAACATTGGCGGGCTGGAGTTAACATTAATTACAGGAGTACTCCTTTGAAGACTTACCTACTAATTACCGTTTCTGTTCTTGGAAGCTGCTTATGTTGCCATGCGTTTGGCCAAGATAAAGTAGGTGGCACGAAAAGTGATCCTACACAAGCAATCAAACCAGGTTCCCCACCAAATGAAAAACTTAAAAAAGCATCTGACACACTAGATGCTGAACGACTTTCCAAAAGCCTTGCTATCTGGACAAAAGCCAAAGAGGATTGTGGAGGTAATTACAGCTATAAGGTAATTATTTCAAGCTTTACCGGCCACCGGGCCGAGACGACGATAGTTGTGAAAAAAAACAAAGTCGTGGAGCGTAAACTCGAAACAGGCACTCCAAATTTTCTTGGGAAGCCAGCTCCGCTTAAACTGGAGTGGACGGAAACCGGAAAAGACATCGGTACTCATACAAAAACTGTAGAGCCACGAACTTTGGATGAACTTTACATGATCGCAAAAAAAATTGTTGAAGAGGAAGTCCCAGCAAACCATGTTCGAAGCCTTGGAATTGATAAACAAGGATTACTCCAGCACTGTTTCATACGCGATACCCGTATCCAAGATGATGCCCCGCTAGCAGGTGTACCAGCCATATACCTGACTCTTGAAAAGAAATAGTCAATCAGCCTTTTGAATTGCAACCAGGTAAGCCTTAAGCGCAACCAATATTGTGTTACGCTTCTTCAGCGTTTCTCATCTTCCATTAATCGCGACAATAAAATCGGGGCATTTAAAGGAATTACCCGTTTACAACAAAATTATCCTCCGCACACATAACCCATAAACATGCCAGAAATTTTGCCCAGCAATCTGAGCAACTTTGTTTTGTACTAGTTGAAAAACAATTTGTCACGAAAAACAAACCATTACTCTAACAAGGTAAGTTGCTGAAGATTTGAAGTATGTGCAATAATCCAAAAACAAATTTGCCCCCGCAGAGGGAATACGGGGGCGCCCCGATTGAACAGATCGGGGAAAGCGTCATTTTCAGTGACCCAATAAACTTACTAATGACAAAGCAAATATGATTTAACTACAAAAAAATGTCAAATTACAAATATGTAAGCTTCGATTTTCACCAGGGACAATTAAGAGCCATTCTGCTTTTCTAATACACACCAAAACGCATACTCCCATTACGCTGCCAACTAAAACAATCCTTTTATTCTGGCGATTATCTAAAAGAAAAAGGCAACATGGTAATCAACCAAAAATCTATAGTGATTACGGCAATGCTTGTTACAATTTAAAAGTTACGAAAAAGACAAATCAAAAGGGGAAGCATCATGAGCGAGGCATTGAAAGCTGTCGAGGAAGCGGCATACAGACTGGCGAAAGCGCAGGCGAAGAAAGCGGTAATCGAAAGATCACTGAAAGCAATAATAGAGGAACAAGAACGTAGGGCCGCCATAAAAGCTAAAGCAGCAACTACGAATATGCCAGACACGCCACAGGTTTAATAATCGATTACTTCTACTTAAACCCCAACACACTGAAAGCGAAAGAACCCAATCCACACAAATGCAAATTTACCGGATTGGCGGCCATGGAACCAACAACAAAGAACTAGAATGCAAGAAAAACCGCTACGCCCCTCAGGAACATCAAACAAAAGCACCAAAATCCAACCAAAACCAACAATTACAATTTGACATTTAATTAAGATATCTCAATAATTAATATCTACTCATATGAATGCCCATCTATGAGTAGTAGAAACCCTGAGGATTATTCCTTGGGGTTTTCTTATTATTTCCGCCCTTCCGTGATTAATTACCCCAAGCATTTCAATAACGCCAGCTTTGTTAAATTCAAAATACCCGGCATCAAATTGGAAACTATTTGATTTATCAAAAACTTAAAGCATAGAGGCAACACCGGCAGTACCCCGTGATTGGCGCAGACTATGAAGAGCAAACCCGCTATCTTTGTAGCCCTACTTGGCAAGCAATCTCGGCAATAAGGATTGTTCACCATTGTTCTGACATCATCTAATCCCATAACCCAAGAAAAGAAGATAGCAGGGCATGGATACATTCTGTACCTAAGTTGCACCAGGAGCACGCACTGATCAACTGAACTATTGCTTACATTAAGGTTAGAAAAAACATTTTGAATCATGTAACACCTAAAACCCAAAGATACATGCTTGCCTGAACTAGGGCCATTCTTAAGATTATGAACCCAAACTTTAACAGGGCACCCACCCTTGTTCAACCCAGCATAAAGGCTGTTCAATCGCACCGTCTAATTTAACAAGCCAAGCCTCCGAATCCCCATAAAAAGACCTGATTTCATTTTAAGGCAGCCAAGTTAGGCCAAAACCAACCTTTTTAACTCCCTTGCTTTTTTAGGGTGGGATGCTAACTTACTAGGTGAGTTAATTATTGCAGTAAGATAAAGGGTCAGGTCTCTTTTTACATGGCTTACATCCATGCGCAGATAAAATAGGCGGACGGTACCACGTCTTCAATCGCGGAAACCTGAGAACTACCATCTTTTCCCAAATCAAGAATGAGTTGGGGCACGGTCGAAAAAGAAACCTGCCCCTTTTATTCTCGCTACTGCCAAATGCGGAATTCCCATGGAGTCTGACTTTTGAATACTGATATCGATCCGCAACATTCTCCCGAAACTGCAGCAGAAACGGCAAAAGTCGATCCGCTCGCCTTCGAGGCAAACCGAAGGCGGACATTCGCAATCATCTCCCATCCTGATGCTGGCAAGACCACCCTCACCGAAAAATTCCTGCTGTATGCAGGCTGTATCGATGTAGCCGGAACTGTAAGAGGCCGAAAAACTCGTAAAACAGTTACCTCCGACTTTATGGAACTTGAACAACAACGGGGGATCTCCGTTTCCTCGACGGCCCTGAGTTTCGCTTACAAAGGCTACATTATTAACCTTTTGGATACTCCGGGGCATCAGGATTTCAGTGAAGACACCTACCGCACTCTCGCCGCCGCTGATTGCGCTGTAATGGTGATTGATGCTGCCAAGGGTATCGAAGCCCAGACCCGAAAACTATTCAAGGTATGCGCCGTCCGTCAAATCCCCATTCTGACATTCATTAACAAAATGGACCGGCCTAGCCTAAACCCGCTGGCCTTGCTGGGCGAAATCGAAGATGTGCTGGGAATCGTAGCTATTCCAGTCAATTGGCCGATCGGCAACGGGCCGGAATTCTGCGGAGTCTATGACCGCTTGCAAAAAGAGGCGGTCCTCTTCGAACCGACAGACAGTGGCTCGCTGCAAGTGCCTATCCGCAGGGTAAACCTTGAAGAACTTGAGCATCATGCGGAACCATCGTTGGCCCATCGATGCCAGGAAGATCTGGAACTTCTCGACGGAGCAGCAGCTCCCTTTGAGCAAGGAGCATTCTTGGCCGGGAAGATGACACCCGTATTCTTTGGCAGCGCCATGAACAACTTTGGAATGGAGGCATTCCTTTCCGCATTCCTGGCGCTGGCCCCACCTCCGGGCCCGCGTCGAAGCGACAATGGCCTGATACCGCCAGACCGTTCCGACTTTGCCGGCATTGTTTTCAAAATTCAGGCTAACATGGATCCGATGCACCGAGACAAGGTCGCCTTTGTGCGAGTGTGCTCTGGTATATTCACCAAGGAAACTCGCCCCAAGAACGCTCGCACCGGAGAGCGAGTCCGCATCAAAGGCGCACACCGGGTATTCGCGCGTGAACGTGAAGAAGTTGGCGCAGCATTTCCTGGCGACATCGTGGGGATGGCCATCACCGGCGGCTTGCGACTAGGCGACACAGTCCACGAAGGCAAGGCGCTAAATTACGAAGGCTTGCCACAATTCAGCCCTGAATGTTTCGCTGTCATTCGATGCCTCGACACTTCTCGCCGAAAACAAATGGCAGATGGATTGGAACAGCTTGCAGACGAAGGGGCGATTCAAGTTTTTGAGGACCCAGCAAATGTACGCGAGCCGATCCTGGCTGCGGTAGGGGTTCTCCAGTTTGATGTTGTCAGGTCTCGCCTCGATGTGGAGTACGGAGTCAAGGCAGAAATCGAACCGCTGCGTTACAAAGCTGCGGCATGGGTCAAAGGTGAACGCCTTGATCTGGACAAGTTCTCACTGACCAACAGTTCCCGGCTTGTAGAGGATCACCGGAGAAGAATTGTTGTTCTTGCTGAAGATGCCTGGAATGTCAGCTACATGGCAAAGCTTAATCCCGCATTGATATTCAGGCCATTCAGCGAAGAACTCTTCGTACCTGATAAATAATAGTTGCCCCAATGATTAATCAGGTACGTTTATCAACCAGAATAAAAACAAGCGACAAGATCGAAACCGGCTTACTACGGAGTTCAAAGAAGAATATTTAATGGGAACCCCTCCGGAATCGGAGGCATTAATAGTTGAAACGATTTGAAATTCACACAAATTATTTGATAAAACCTCTGAAAAGAGCAGGGCAGAAACTCCAAATTTTCTACACGAATATGCCCATTGCCTTCACATACTTTTGATAAGCTTCAAATCGACCGATCGAAATCCAATTGGACTTGTTTACATTGATTAATTTTACTTATGATAAAAATTTAGAATTATTAAATAACAGACGATCCATACGATCAAGGAAGATTAAAATGAATCAAACTTTCACACGCTTTTTTTCAATCATGCTTTTCACTTGTTTAATAACCAGCATCACCGTTGCCCAAGGCCCAACCAAAAGCGCTACGCAAAAAGCAGCGGTTTCTTGGCCAACCAAACATCCCGCCAAAATTTATGTGCTGCCTTTTTCCATGGATAAAGCCCTCGCGGATGAACTGGCGAAAGATGATTCCCTTATCCCCAAAGGACCGATACGAAAAGCAGCAGAGGCGAGGCCAAGAGTTACCGACGCGGTAACAGGCCACGACAGAAACACTCCGATTGGCCAAAGCATTGCTATGCAAGTTGCCAAAAATCTTGCAGAAGCGGGACTGCCAGCAGTGTTTTGGAATCAACCGACCTACCCACAAGGCGAAGGCTGGCGCTTGACTGGGCAAATTATCAGCATGAATGAAGGTAACAAAGCGGCACAAAATGCAATCGGGTTTGGCGCTGGTAATAAAAAAGTAGCAGTGGATGCTGCGCTTTCCGATCCAACAACAGGCGGTGGCCAACCCTTCTTTCTAATGGACACCTCGGATAGTGGCAGAAAAATGCCAGGCACCGCACCGATAGCCGTTATCGCAGGCTTCAACCCCGTCGCAATTGCATCCAAAATGGTGGTGTCCAACTCCGGGTTGAAAGATAGCGGCCAGCAACACCGCATCGCTTCTGAAATTTCCAACGAAATTTTGGCTTCCATAAAAACTCATGGGCAGCTAAAAACAAAATAAGATTTCACCCTGCGTGGATTTAAGCGCCAATTTGCTCAAGCAGATAATCAGCTACCGCGGATAAAGCCAAATCGCCCTTGGCTACGCCGATCAAATTGCGTTCAGATTCTTTAGATTCACCACGATAAAAACTTAACTTATCATCATGAATCTGAAAGATACCGCTGGGATTTAGCGCCAGATATTTCAGACACTGATTCCATGGCGAACTGCAAAAAAGCAAGGCTTTAGACCAAAAAGAAGGCTGGGAAGGGACCAGATTTGCAAGCTTTTCCGGAAGAAGAATCTTACCCGAAGAACATAATCCGTGGCGAACCTCCTGCAGCAATTCCGATTGGGTAAAAAACTCTGGTTCAGGGGCATCTGCGCAAATAATCAATGAGTAACATGAAAGGCCCAAGCCCTGAGAAGCGAATTCACCCCAGCTAAACTCTGCCACCAATGCTTTTAAATCAGGATGCTGGCATAATCTCAAAACATCCGCCCCAGCGCACGCTGATCGTTTTGCTATTTTCATCTCGTCAACAAACAAGCCTTCGGCCCCCATCAATCCCGTAGTTCCAAAGCACTGCATTGCTTTCCGAAAAATCGGGGTAGAAATTGAACCTGCCTTGTTTGCAGAAATGATAGCTATCAACGGAATAAGCGATTTAGCGGGTTTCGGAAAAAGCATCGAGACAATAGCTTTACCGACAGGCCTTCCTTTACCTTCAGAAGGCTCAAGATGCATGCGAAGGCCCGGCCCCGCATTAACCTCGACAACTGCGCCATTGGTTTCAGCAAGAGGCTTGGAAATATCGCTGGAGATAATATCAACGCCTGAAATATCAAGCCCCAATTGGCGGGCAGCAGAAATCGCAAGGCTTGCAACCTGGGGGTGAACCAAGTCAGTAACATCTTTTGCAGTGCCACCGGTACTGAGGTTTGCATTTTTGCGAATCAAGACTTTTACGCCCTTATCTGGGATCGAATCCACATTAAACCCCTGCGAGGCCAAAACAGAAAGCGAAACAGGATCAAGCGGGATTGGACTCAAAACACCGGCATGGCTTTCGGCTCTGCGGGGGTCTTGATTCACCAATGCTACCAATTGGGTAATAGTGGAAACCCCATCGCCTATAACTTGTGCAGGTTCACGAAGAGAGGCGGCGATCATCTTGTCGCCAATCACCAAGATACGATAGTCAGCACCTTCTTTAAAACTTTCTGTTACAACCGAACAATTAAAGGCGCTGGCATTATCAAAAGCATCGACCACCTGTTGTTCAGAAAGGAGATTGATGGACACACCATTGCCCTGGCTACCAAACTGGGGTTTTACGACAACGGGAAGCCCAATTTCCTGGGCAGCGGTCCAAGCATCCTCACGCGAGACAACAACTCTACCCTGGGGAACCGGAACGCCTACGGTTTCAAGCAGTTGGCGTGTCCAATCTTTATCTTGTGCGATATTTTCTGCAAGCAATGGCGTTTGCCCTGTTTCCGCAGTCCAAACCCGTTGTTGTTGATTCCCCAATCCCAACTGCAGCAAACTGCAATCGCTCAGTTTCCATACGGGAATTTGCTGCTCTACAGCAGCTTCCCATATCGCATGAGTGCTGGGCCCAAGACTAACTTTATGACCCAACTTTCTAAGGTGGCTGGCGATGTTATTGCAACCACCGCAAGGTAATTGCGTGGATACCTGCGCCAGATACAAAGCGCACAACAGAGAATCTCTGGCAATCTCTTCCTCCAAATATGTAAATGCAATGACCATGGAGTTTTCGTTGGTATCTTTTAAAGCGAGCGTTCGACAGAAAAAATAATCCCCCTTGTAAGAAGCAAACTTCTGTATGCAGCCCGCCAATTGCGCAAGCCATAAACCCAATGATGATGCGTTAGCAGGCAAAGGCAGATCAAGCTCTTTTAACAGAACCAACCTGGAATCGTCAGGGAGTTTGATCTGTGTGGCTTCAAGAAAAAAGGTACAAACCTGATGCTTGGACCAAGCGCTGGGGCCTTTGATGAATCTCATATTCTGCATGGGTTTAATGTTCATGGTTGTTTAAATGTAATACTCAATGACCTTACGGGAAACCGAATCCAAACTACCGATCTTTGCTACCAAGTAACGAATACCCTGGGAATCCTGAATCAATGCTCCGTCACCAGGAAGCCTGCGAATGGCTTCTTCAGAAGAGAAAACAAGCGAGGATTCACCACGATCGGTAAGAACTTTCCATTCTGAAGGAGTCCGAAGACTGCTGACCTTGTGGATTTTGTAGAGTTTCAAAATGAACCGATTTCGAAGCAACGCCACTTGTATTTCATTTGCAAGTGAGGGTTCAAGCTTGCGCAAATCATCGATATAAAAAGCCTCTTGTTGATTTGCATCTAGAAGGACAATATTTTTGTCATCTTCCGAAAGGGGAAACAAACTTAAAGGAGTCAGATTTTTAACAACCGTACCATTTCCAAGGCGGACGCAGATATTGCAATCTGGCTCGGCCCACAAAAGTGGCTGGTTGATGTTATCAGGTGAAGGCATCATATGGTGTATCCTGCTGCAAGCATTTGCTGGGCGTGATGAAGCCGGAAATAAAGGCCTTCTTTTTGCAAAAGTTCGGCATGGGTGCCGGTTTCCACTATGGTGCCGTTATCCATAACAATCAGGCGGTCTGCACGCCTTAGAGTGCTAAGGCGATGGGCGATGGCAATGGTAGTACGGCCTTCAACCAGATTTTCGAGGGCGGCTTGAAGTTCTTTTTCAGTTTCTGCATCCAGGGCGGAAGTAGCCTCATCAAGGATAAGAATTCCAGGGTTAACCAAAAGTGCACGGGCGATGGAAACTCGCTGCCTTTCGCCGCCGGAGAGAGATTGCCCCCGTTCACCCACCAAGGAATCATAGGCTTCTGGCAAGTTGAGAATAAAGGGATGCGCCTTGGAAAAACGTGCAGCATCAATGATTTCTTTGCGTGTTGCATCGGGTTTCCCGTAGGAAATATTATCTGCAATCGATCCAAAGAAAAGAAACGGATCTTGAAGAACAATGCCGATGTTTCGGCGGTAATCAGAAACCGGGAAACTGCGAATATCGGTGCCATCAACAAAAATTGAGCCATGGGAAGGGTCAAAAAATCTGCAAATAAGATTGATGAGTGTGGTCTTTCCGGCACCGCTGGGGCCCACAATACCAATCATCTCGCCCTTGCGGATCGAAAGGCTGATATCGTGAAGCACCTCGCGTGAACCATAACTGAATCGCAGATTGCGGATTTCAATATCGCCCCCGAGTTTATTGGGTGCGATTGGCTTGGAAGGTTCAGGCACACTGGGCTTTCGATCTAGGATTTCGAACAAACGGCCCGCACTTGCAGAGGCTCTCTGCGCATAAGACATAAACCTGATCATTGATTCGCTGCGGGTATAAAATCTGCTGATGTAGGCAAGAAAGGCGGTAAGAACACCAACAGTGATATGGCCTTTGAAAATCTGCCACGCTGCTGCAACCCAAACTATCAAAAGGCCAAGCGTGGTGATGAAAGTAATCAGGGGCCAGATAATGGCCCACCAGAGGTTGATATGATCGTTGACGGCAACCACCACGGAGTTGGCATGATCAAAGCGTTGGATTTCACGTTTTTCCTGTGAAAAAGCCTTTACCACACGGATACCCGGAATGGTATCTGCAAGCACGCTGGTCATATCTGCCCAAACAATACTGCCTTTTCGGTAGCCACGCAAAAGGTGCCCACGCATTTTATATGCAAGAAAAGTCACAAAAGGAAATGGGATCAGGCTGGCCAGTGCAAGAAAAGGGTTGATCGCAAAAAGAGTGATCGCGGTAAGTAAAACCATGAGTACATCGGATGCAAAATCAACCACATGCGAGGAAAGAAAATTACATAGCTGGTTGGTGTCGCTGGAAATGCGCGACATGATGTCGCCTGTTCTTTTGCTTCCAAAATACTCCATCGAAAGAGTATGAAGATGAGAATAGGTTTTCATGCGCAGACTGGCACTGATGCGCTCGCTAACCCAACTGGAGAAAAAGGAACGGGCCCATTCAAGAATGCAGGTTGCAGCGCCCGCCAAAGCCAGCAATCCTATGTAATAAAAAACGGGAGAGAATTCATTCAACCTGCCCTGTTGCATTGGAATTAGCACATCATCAGTCAGTGGCATGATGAGGTAGGGCGGAATCAGGCCCACGAGGGTGCTGATAAGGGTCAGGAAAAAGCCAAGGATGATGAGCGGCATTTGCGGCTTCGAGAATTCGAAAAGTCGCAGCAGCATTTTAAGCGAAGTACCTTTTTGGGCAGGAAGCGGATTGCAGGTAAGGCAGAGTTCATCGGTTTGCAGGATGCCACCGCAACCCGGGCAGATGGTGGTGATGGTCTCCACAACCACTCCCAGGGCTTTTTTACAATCCTGAATGAATTGATGAACCTGTGGCTTTTTCTGGGTGGTGAAATTCCAGCACAGCGCAACGCCCGAACCCGGGGCTATTTTAAGGGTACCCAACCCATGGTTGTAGCTGGCTTCAAATTGCGAATCGGGCCCAAGTGTCCATTCTTGAAAATCATTGGGATCGGATTTGTTTTTATGACAAACCAGTTTGTTTTCCTGAAGCTTCAGGTAGACGGGATGAAAACACAGATTATGGTCGAGGTCGATTTCCAACTCAACAAAAGCAGGTTTTCCCCCGGGAGTTTCACCAGAATTAAAAAGAGATTTACTGCTCAAAGGTAACCCTATGTTTTCAAACTGTTTAGAATAAGTAATTGTACTTGAAAAACAGACAAAAAAAGTAAAAACCTGACGCCATTCCATTGAATTAAAAGGTTACTTGCTTTCAAGAAACCAATTAAACCCAAGGTTCAAACTTTAACGATTTTAACATCTGGAGACCGACTTTCTTTCCGATCTTTTTTAGTTCCGATCAAGTTGTTTTTCAATATTCAGCAATAATCAAAGAAGAGGCAGAACTTGATTATCTCCTTGGGTTTAAATAACTTGTTTAGTCTGCAACTATATTTTATTAGCTCTGTAAGGGTATTGGGGGTCGTGCTCCCAAGCAGCCATAAGATCCAATTGGCCAATCGAAAGACGCATCACAATGGAATTTCAGAGGATTTTGGCCCTGCGTGGGCCAAATATTTGGGCAACCTTTCCTGTTTTAGAGGCCTGGCTAGACCTTGGAACCTTCAAAGATTCCTCCTCCGCTGAACTTCCGGGCTTTAACGAAAGAATCAAACTCTGGATTCCATCCCTCTTTGAACATCGTTGTAGCGTAGGCGAACCAGGTGGCTTTTTTCAGCGCCTAGAACGCGGCACCTACCTTGCTCACATCCTCGAACATGTGGTGCTTGAACTTCAATGCCTTGCTGGCATGAAGGTAGGCTACGGCAAAACCCGTCTTACCCATCAAGAAGGTGTTTACAAAGTTGCAATTGAATACAAGGAAGAATACACGGGAAAACTCGCCCTCGAAGCTGCCAAAAACATCTGCCTTGCCGCGATTAATAATACCGACCCAGAAATCGACTCATGGCTTGAAAAAATCAAACAAAGCTACGAAAAATACAAACTAACCCCTTTACAGGAAGCACTGCGAAAACAGGCCAGAAAAAGGGGCATCCCTTTCCAAATCTTAGCGCAAGACATGATTCAACTGGGCCAAGGATTCAAGCAAAGGCGCATCAAGGGGTCGCTCACCGATCATACCAGCGCGGTCGCCTCCTGGATTGCCTACGATTGGTTTACCGCTTCCAAGCTACTTGCGGATGTAGGCTTACCTGTCCCCCCAAACATTCCCGTCTCAGAACTTCCAGAAGTTGAAGCTTCTGCTTCGCAAATGGGCTTTCCTTTCTTGTTAAGGCCCCGCTACACCTCACGCAGCAATCCTGCAATTTCAATTGAAAATCCTGAAAACCTCAGCGAGATTTTTGCAAAGATCAAAGCCAAGACCCACTACATGCTTGCCGAAACCATGTACCATGGTCAAAGAGTTTATGCCTTGGTTGTAGGTACTGAAATCGCCTCCTATCTTGAAGACATCGATGGTGCATGGGTACCGAAACCAATTTCTGATTACTCAAGAGAACTCAGCCAAGCCGTTCTTATGGCCGCAAAAGTGGTTGGCCTTGATGTTGCAGAACTCGAATTGGATGTAAACCCCGGTGATTCAAGTTTTACCATTCTTGGAATCCGGGCTAATCCTGATATTTCCTATTATCTTAAAGATGATGCAGCCTGGAACCATGCTGCAAGCGCCTTGCTCGATCTACTGTTTGCGGAAGGGGATGAAGGTAGAATTCCCGTGGCAGCCGTTACCGGAGTGAATGGCAAAACCACCACCACCCGGTTCATCGCCCACTTATTAGCCCAGGAACATTCCCCAGTATTAATGACCTGCACCGAAGGTATTTATCTTGGTGACCAGCGCTTGTTTACGGGGGATTGCTCGGGGCCCAAAAGCGCTAAATGCGCTTTGCAACACGCAATGGCAAAAAGTGCTGCGCTCGAAAACGCCCGCGGGGGCATGCTTCGTGAAGGACTTGGGTTTGATCGCTGCCAGGCTGCGGTCGTTGTTAACATTGGCCAAGGCGACCACCTTGGTTTTAACGATATTGAAACTTTGGAAGAACTGGCCTACGCCAAAAGCACTTTGGTAGCTGCGACCCATTCCAATGGCTACGCTGTTTTAAATGCAGATGACCCCTATGTGGTCGGGATGCAACAATACTGCTCGGGCAAGATTATTTTCTTCTCTCAATCTTCTGAAAATGAAATTGTCGAAAATCATCGCAAGTCCGGGGGCAGGGCGGTGTTTATTAATAATGGCAGCATAATTCTGGCTGATGGCACCAATGAGCAACAATTGTTAAATATTAACCAAGTGCCAATTACTCATGGGGGCTTGGTGGGATTTCAAGTTGAAAATACTTTGGCAGCGGTGGCAGGGGCTTGGGCCTGTGGGGTTACAATCCCTGCCATGACAAAAGGCCTGATAAGTTTTGGCGGTGGTTTGTTACAAGCGCCCGGCCGTTTCAATATTATGGAAATAAATGGTGTAACCGTGGTTTTAGACTACGGGCACAATACTTCGGCCTTATCAAGGCTGATAGAGGCAATAAAACATTTGCCCCATTTACGACGAAGTGTGGTTTATTCCGCCGCAGGTGATCGTCGTAATAGTGACATCATAGAACAAGGAAAAATGTTGGGCGACCATTTCGACAGGGTCGTACTTTATGAAGACACTTACCTTCGTGGCAGAGAACCTGGCGAAATTTTCGCTTTGTTCCGCGAAGGCTTAAATGACGGGATTCGGGTTAAAGATGTGGAAGAGGTGCGTGGCGGTGTAGCTGCGCTTAAGAGCGGCCTCGAAAAATGTCTACCCGGTGATTTGTTGGTGATTCAGCCAGATTCGGTTGATGATGCGGTTGATTTCCTTTCGACGCGACTAAAGGAAAGTAACGGCAGGGAGATACAAATGGACAGTGGTGAACGGGTTGAAAATTCTAAAATCAAAATTATTCATGGCCCTTTGGGTAAGGCAATCATTGCCACAGATAATCTTGTTCCGGGCGAAATTATTCTTAAGGCCTGGGGCAAACCCACCACTGTGCGCACCATGCACACAATCCAAGTTTCTCCTGATAGCCACATTGTTCCCGATCACCCCCTTGGATGGTTCAACCACTCCTGCGAACCAAATTGCGGCCTTTTGATCAAGGCGGATGAGCAGATCACCGAGGCTCATGCTCTTCGACACATTGAACCAAACGAAGAACTTACCTTTGATTATGCCACCTTTGAATACGAGATCCACCATATGCCTGAAGAATGCCTTTGCAATGCAAAAAAGTGCAGAGGTTCCATCTCAGGCTACAAGGATATGCCAGAAGAATTGCGTGAAATGTATGGTGACTACATCGCATCGTATTTAAAAGTTTTCCAGACTGAAGCAGCCCGCTAAAGCTGAGAGTCATTTTATTCCAATAAGCCTCGTGGATTTTCACCCATGAGGCTTATTGCATTCCACACGGAAAAATCAGATGCAATTAAAAGAAATTGATCAAGCCTTTAACCATTAAAACAATTCAAGTGCTTATTTAATACCATCTCCAATGAACTTGAAAGCACTTAAGTGTATTTACGCTTAAGGCGCTTTAGTTATTTTGATTGTAAATCAAAATCAAACTTATTGGGACCAGGGTCGGCCACATCCTTGGTTATTTCGCTCTTGCTGTGGTAACGATCCGGGAGAATATTAAATTCAACCATCTCATCATAACCGGGGCCATCCATTTTCATCTTTTCCTTCATCGTCATCTTGGTGGTGGCAATCAACATGACTTTGTTTTTTCCAATCATCACAGCACCATTAAATGCCCCATTCAAGATATCGCAAGTTGTAGGTGGCTCTCCGTTTTGAGCATCGAATGTCACCCTTCCCGTGGTAAGTGGCTTTCCATCAAGAGTTACAGTCCCTGAAACTGGAACCCGCTTGGTTGGCACCCGAACTTTACCACCGCCACATCCTAGATTAAGACCAAAACAAGCCATTAGTATTGCGAATGCCATTAGATTACGGAACATTTCAAACTCCGATAAAACAAGAGGTGATAAAAAACGTGGAATACCTGCGGTTAGTATTAATCAATCCAAGGTTTAATAGTCGTTAGCAAGAGGGGCGCCATCGTCGCGAGTTGCCAACCGTGAAAGAGTCAACAAGCTGGCGTTATCACTGATGAACTTCACAGAACCATCGGCAAAAACGGCATTCACGCCACCAGAATGCGCGGAGTTTAATGGTGTATTGGTTCCCATGTTATCACAAACCCCCTGGGTACCACAATTGCCGGGCGCATTAGTCCAGCCAGATTTTTGGTTGATGGCATACCGAACTGTTGTCATTTGAAATGTCCGACAATCACCATTGTTACAGGCATTGGGAGGCGTGCCGGTAGTGTGCCATCCAATCATGAATCCGTGCAGAAGGCCAGCACCCCAGACCACGCGACTGTTATTAAGGGTGGTAAGATAATCATTTTGCTCACTGACAATAATTACATTGCTGGTTCCATCTGCAATGTTAGCCATGGTTAGAGTTGGGGTTCCAGCAACCATGGCGCCGCCTGCCGAGGATATTCCACCTGAACAGCAGCCTGCGGTTCCTGTGTTTCCTTGATTAGACCTAGCTTCAGTAAATCCGATTGCAACATTTGGCGCTGCCCCCGTAATGCCCACATAATGATTGCTGGGAATATTGGTACCTGAAAAAGGACTTGGTGCAACATTACCAACCGGGCTGGAAGGGCAAAGATATGTGGGAATTTTTGCATTGGAAGACGCGGTGTAATTATTGGCGTTCCCCCAACCAGATCCCCCCGTGAATATAAACCTATTAAAAAGATTTTGCTGCTCGATGTAAGGCAAAATCCAAACAGTCCAAGCACTTCCCCAACCACCACCCGTACCGATCGGAGGACTATCAGAAACTCCTCCAGCAGGCAATGTACCGTTTACATTATGAAACGCATGTACAGCCAAACCGATCTGCTTTAAGTTATTGCTACAAGACATCTTGTTGGAGGCTTCACGCACCTTTTGGATTGCGGGCAACAAAAGACCAATCAAGATGGCTATAATCGCAATCACAACCAACAATTCAATTAATGTAAAACCCATTCGCTTTCGTCGTTTACAACTTAAAAACATGGTGGGATCCCTTAAAATGAAATGAAATGAAATAATTGCAGTGCGACTTCAAATCTTACTTTCAACACAAACATTTAACAAGCGAATCTTCGAATTAAACCCGCCCCCATCGGAGAAAGCTATAAAAAATGTAAGCTCTAAAACTCAAATCCTGCACTTCATTATAACAAACTCAAGAAGGCGGCATTTAGATTTTGCTAAAAACGAAACGACTCTAACTGTTCCAAAACCATGCCAATCATCAACCTCAAAAACGCACCCTAAAACCATACCAATATTTGGGTTACATCCGATTGACTATATTCGGACTTTAATCCAAGGCAAACTTAAAATTATTAGGACCAGCCGTGGTAACATTTGCCTTTAAGTTCGATTTATCACTTACCGAATACTGGGGCGGGAACATATCAACCAATGGCGGGGGCTGCTTGTCTACAGGCACCATTTCGCCCGTCTCACCAGCTTTTTTTGCAGCAGATGCAAGCTTTTCATATTGGGCCATGGTCATATTTGGAGGAGGGATATACTTTGATACAGTTACCCTGTATTCGCCGGGAATTACGCCTGGTTTGCTTGCCTGGCCACCAAAATGTGAAATCATCTCAAAACGGCCGTTACTATCTGTTTTGCTTATTGCAAGTTCCCCCAATTGCACAGAACGAGAACCACGACCAAAAACAACATTTGCCCCTTCTACCGGAACTCCTTTGTATGTGACTTCACCTGTTACAGCAACCGTTGCAGGCAAACCCTGCCCACAGCCAGCAGCAACCATGAACATAAACAAAAGAACCGTTTTACAAACAAGATTCAATGGAGTGAAAATTTTTTGTTTCATCACAATGGCTTTCATGTTGATTAATAAAACTATAATTCGCTGGAAACTTCATTACTGCTTTTGGTACCCATTGCGCCCCAGACGCCATAAGGACTCAATGCACTTGAGGCAGGTTCTGCAGAGCTTAAATTTCCGGTACTGATTGCATCGCTGATAAATCGAACGGAACCATCGCCCATCAAGCCGTTTACTCCGCCACTATGGTTACTGCTTGCGCTAAAAACACCCCAACTATCGCCCCAGTTATCAGTGGCACAAGAGGGACTGTTGGGTGGCAAAATGGTACAAACTCCAGTGAATGCAGGATAACCATCAAACCATTGCACCCCTGACGGGCGGTCAGTCATGACAGATTGTGTCGTAAGGAATATGCCATTATTCGCGGTGCTCAAACAATTGATCGGCATGGTATTCAAGCCTGCAACATTGTTGGCAAAATACCCCTTTATGCTTCTATTATTTGAACTTCCGAATGCTCGTTCAGCCATAAAAAGCGTATTTGAGAGGCCGTCAGAAATCTCAGAAATACGGGTGGCATTACGCGAAAAAACACCACGATTACTTGTGTTCCAATGATTGTTAACGATTGTGTCGCCAACAGAAACAGCATAACTTCGAGGGCCCCAAGCGGCGGTTCCCCAAATAGGATTTGGAGTTGAATTGCTAGGGCAGACAAAAACTTTTATTTGCGTTACATATGGTGGGTAATTAGATCGGTCCCGAATCGGGCCATACGGATAAACACTTACACCACCAAAGGTTCCAGAATCGCTCATAATGGTATATGCAGCAGATTGCTCAATAAACGGTAGCAGGTGCATCAACCCCGAATTGCGACCTTCGTTTCCTTGCGGATTCGTGCTTCTCGTTCCATTGTTGGTTTCATTAAGGGCGGGGAATTCGCCTTTTAATTGCAATACCCCGTGCAAAGCCAGTCCCATTTGCTTGAGATTGTTAGTGCAGGTCATCTTAGCCGCCGCTTCGCGTACTTTCTGCACTGCGGGCAGTAATAAGCCAATCAATATGGCAATAATCGCAATTACCACAAGTAATTCGATTAGCGTAAACCCTTTTCGCTTTTTAAAAAGATTCATACCAGCCTCATGAATTAAAAAGTAACCATCACCATATATAATTTAACATAAAAATCGTTTGAGATCAAAAAAAAGGCCTAGGTGCTATTAAGCACCTAGGCCTGAAAATTCGAAAATAACAGGCCGATTAGTTAAAATCTGAACCCAATGCCTGACCATCTGCAGGATTGATCA
>CAZYAY010000060.1:0-15744 GCA_964646215.1 uncultured Candidatus Kuenenia sp.
TAAAAGTGGTGGAGGTTGGGGAAAAATCAAAAGCCCATGGACTGCGTTCCATGGGGCTCTTGTTTTTGAATGATGAGAGATAAGGCCGCCCCACCCATCGCAGTGGGTGGGCTTAGGGCGGATTAATTATCCAAGCCTGCATAATCTTTAGGTTTCAAGCCTTTTTTGTGACCATTAAAACTGAACTTCGTGGGTTCAAACTTGCCTACGATATCGACCTTTGCCTTATCAGGAATTTTGCTTTCCATATCCAGGCACCATAAGGTTGCGTTTACCAATAATCTGCGAAAGCCTTCGCTTTCAAGATCGAGTGAAGCGCCCATGGTGGTGGTGAAAACCCTGCCTATTTTGCCTTCGGGAATTTTGTAGGTTTTGGTCCAGGCGATTGGCATCATTGGTTCGTTTACTTTCCCATTAACTGGCTTATCATCGACTTTCATGCCTTCAAGAACTTGGCCAAAAACAACAGCCTGGTAATCTGTTGAGAAAGGAAGACGAACGCCATAGACATCGGTTGGGCCCCAGATGTCGCCATCTTTGATGCCTTTGACGATTGGGTTTTCGCGCTGATTAGGGACGATGATGCCCCTGCAGCTTTGTTTGCCATGGGAACCATGATGACTGATCCACATTTCGCCAAGAACTAATTTACCAAAGCCATCGGTCCAATCTTTTTCGGTGCCTTTATAGCCATTGCCATAACGGGCGTAAGGGTGATCCTTGGGGAAATTGAAGGCGTGGGTGGCGGTGCGCATTCCGATCACGGGTTTACCAGTTTTAAGGTAGTCATCGATATGTTTCATTTGTTCGGGTGGAAGCTTGCGGAATCGGGTTGCGATGATCATGAGGTCGGCTTTAGCAAGTGCTTCGAGGCCTGGGATGTTATCATTAACGGTGGGGTTGATGAGGCCGGTTTTTGGATCAACTGCAAAAAGAACGGTGCAGTTAAACCCATGATGCTTGGCTAGGATTTTCCCGAGTTGGGGAAGGGCTTCTTCGGAGCGATATTCTTCATCGCCACCGATTAAGACGACATTCTTGCCTTTTCCGAGGCCTTCAGAACCTTGATAGGTGACCCAAAGTGCATCCTGGGCAAATAAAGCGCCAGAAAAGAAAAGCGAGCCTAGAAATAGCGAGAATTTGGCCAAATGTTTAAACACGAGAAGCCCTTTCAAAATGGTGGGTTTAAAGCAAGTCTCTTAACTATTATGATTTTAGCGTTTAAATAGGGGCGGATAAAGAAGAAAATCCCGATCCCAACAAGGTTAAGGGCCATAGGATGGATCGTCTTAAATATGGGTGGCATTCTTCTTGCAAGGAATGTGAAGAAGATGTGATAATGAATAGGTTCAACGTTTATAGTCTAATTTGGGGCCAAAAGATGAAAATATGGCACATGATATCCCTGATATTTTTGGGCCTGGCAACCAACTGGGTTGTTGGGCAGCAAAAAGCCCCTGTCGAGATTAAAGTACAAGCAGACCAGATTGCCCCCGGTAAGCCCGAAGCCGATCCCAAAACCCCGATTGATGGCACCGATAACTCTGCGGTAAGCCTGCCCCGCGATAACAAAATGAAAAGTAGGATCGAAGCTGCCCAGGATTACATCAAGTCTGGGGATTGGGCGGAAGCATGCAATGTTCTTCAGAAACTGCTTGAGATTAAGGAAGATGTATTTGCAGAAATCTCGCGCAAGGATGCCGATGGTAAAGCGACAACCGCACTGGTCAGCGTACGCACCGAGGCAAATCGTTTGGTTGCATCGCTTCCTGCAAAAGGGTTGGAATTTTACAAGCTCACCTTTAATCCAAGTGCAGCAGCACTGTTGAAACAAGCCAAGGCCAACAGCGACCCCAACATGCTGGCCCAGGTCATGAAGCTTTATTTGCATACCGATCCCGGTTCCGAGGCCGCACTTCTATTGGGAACTTATCAGCTTGACCGGGGGAACTTCATGGCGGCATCGTTGTGCTATGAGAAGTTGCTCGACCGCGAAGGCAGTGAAAAGCTTTCGCCCCGCACACTTTTTAAAGCTGCCTACGCTTTCTTTCAATCGGGCGATGCAGCGCGTGGGCAGAAGCTATGGGTGATGTTAAGCGCCAGGGGATTGCGTGAATTGAACCTTGATGGAAACTCTACGCCATTGGATGGTCTTAAGGAAGTGGCAATCAAGCAGAATCGTGCGGGCGAGGTTGGTGTATTTGATTGGCAGATGTTTGCGGGAAATGTAAAGCGCAATGCCCAGACTCCCGGCGGTACTCCTTTCATGGAGCCCAAGTGGAAGATAACCACTGCAAAGACCAATGAATCTAAAAACGCATTGAAGATGTCGGAAAACTACATGGTGCTTCAGCGCCAACAGGCCATGCTTCCCGGCTTTTTCCCATTAGCAACCACCATCACCAAGAACGAGCAGAAAATCCCCCTGATTATTTATCGCAGTTACTGGGGTGTTCATGCTGTGCAGGTGCAGACGGGCAAATTGGAATGGGAGGCCAGATCGGATTGGGGCATTGATGCAATCTCCCAGGATAAAAAGAAAGATATTCTCAATCAATGGCTCAACCAATATGTGAGCAACAACCTTCGGCCCGGCATTCTTTTTGAAAACACCTCGCTGGGTTGTTTGTCTTCCGATGGCAGGAATGTTTTTTGCGTGGAAGACCTTTCGGTGCCGCCCCCTCCTTCAGCAAACCCATACATGAATATTAATGGTATCCAGAATAATAATGGCAGGGCTCCCAATAAGGAAGTCAACGATGCGATTCTTTTCAGCAAGCTGCAGGCTTATGATTTGGTGACGGGGAAGCTGCGCTGGGAGATAGGCGAACGCGACGAAAAAAGCGAGCTGGGCGATACGCATTTTCTCGGGCCCCCCGTGCCTGTTAGCGGCAAGTTGTTTGTGCTCACCGAAAAGCAACAGGAACTCAGGCTGGTGACTCTTGACCCCGCGACTGGCAAGCTGCAAGGTATCCAAACTTTGGTCACCACCCGGGATAAGTTGGAGCAGGATGTGGGCAGGCGTACCCAGGCCGCGCATCTATCTTATGGCGAAGGTATTTTGGTTTGCCCCACAAATTCCGGGGCGTTACTGGGCGTTGATCTTCTTACTGGAAGCCTTGTTTGGGCCTATATGTACCGGGATAAAACCGAAAGCCCCGACAATGCGCTTGATCCAAACCGCCCTAGAATTAACGGCATGATTCCCCGAAGGGGCAATGGTGCCCTGATGAATCCCTCATTCAATAATCAATGGAAGGTGACTGCGCCCGTCATTCAGGATGGGAAGGTTATTTTCACCGCACCTGATGCCAGGGCTATTCATTGCGTGAATCTAAGGGATGGCACAAAGGTATGGAAGCAGAATCGGCAGGAAGAGGATCTATACTTTGGCGGTGTCTATGCAGGGATGGCTATTGTGGTCGGTCGAAAAACCTGCAGGGGTATCGATGTAAGTAATGGCAATACGGCATGGACATTGGAAACCGGAGTGCCTTCGGGCCTTGGTGTGGCATCGGAAAATGTCTACTACCTGCCCATAAAGGAGTCGAACGGATCCAAGGAGCCTGAGGTTTGTGCAATCGATGTTGCCAGGGGAAAGATATTGGCACATACGAGGTCTCGTAAAAGTGAAATAGCGGGCAATCTGATTTTTCATGAGGGTGCTGTAATTTCCCAGACCACGAGCGATGTTGCAGTCTACCCGCAACTTGCGATCAAGCTCGAGCAGATTGATTTGCTTATCAAGGCCAACCCCAATGATCCGCTGGGCCTGACCGAGAGGGGCGAACTAAGGCTGAACAAAGGCGATTTAAAAGGCGCGATCGATGACTTGAAAAAAGTGCTTGTACAAAGCATCACGCCAGAAATCAAAGATCGGGCCCGGGGTAAGTTGTTTGAGGCTTTCACCGATTACTTCCAGCAGGATTTTAATGCAGCAGAGCCATTCCTTGCGGAATACGAGGCGCTTTGCAAGGTTGATATTCGTGCAGGTGCTGAAGAAAAAGAACGGCTTGAGATGGAAGCAGAGGGGCGCAGGCGCAAGACAAACTTCCTTTGTTTGGTTGCGAAGGGCCGCGAAAGCCAGGGCCGTTTGATCGATGCCTTTGATAAATATCAGGAGTTTGCTGCAACCTCGCAATCTGATGATTTGATTTCTGTTTTGGATGAGCCTTCGGTAAGGGCATCGGGCGAGGTTTGGTCGCAGGGCCGCATTGCAGCGATGGTTGCCAAGGCCTCTCCTGAAAACAAAAAGCCCCTCGAGGCTAAAATTCAATCCAACTGGGATCAGCTTCAGAAAAAAGGTGCAACGCTTGATGAGCTTAAGAAGTTTGTGGCGTTTTCAGGTTCACTTTTTGATGTAGGCCGGGAAGCTCGCTTGAAGCTTGCAGAACGATTACTGGAAGATACCACTCCCAGTGCGATGTTGCTTGCAGAGCAGGTTTTGCAGCCTGTGTTATCCGAAAGCCCCGCACTTGCAGCCCGTGCCTATGAGATTTTGGGCCGTATTTACACCAATAAAAATCTGCTTGAAGATGCACTCTGGTGTTACAAAAAGCTCGGCAAAGAATATGGGGATGTGGTTATCCGCGATGGTAGGAAGGGTGCTGATTTCCTCAAGGATGCCAATGCCGATAAGAAGTTTATCGCGCTTCTTTCGGAAGCCAAGTTGATTCCCGAGGCCCGCAAGATAACGGTTACCGAGGAACGAGGCAACTTCCACCAGCAGACCCAAAGCTACCGGTTTGAAGAGCCCGAGTCTCCCTTGCCTTACTTCCAGCGCAACAGGCTTGCTTTACGGTTTGATTATCACGCCCTTAAAATTAACGATACCCTCACGGGTAAAGAAGAATGGTCGATGAACATCACCCGCACCTTGTTCCAAAACCTGGTGTATGGCAACGGCCAGCCACATCTGGTGCGTTTCCCGCTGCAGGCACAGGGGCATTTGGTGTTGCTGCCTTTGGGGCATTTGGTTTTTGCGATCGACCCTGTTGGGAAGAAGATACTTTGGGAGAAGAACCTTTACAACCCGATGGGCTTTTTGCCTGGGCAGGCTGCTACTTCGCCTCCGGGATATAACCAGCTTAATGTGGATCCTGATGGTTCAATCCGAATACTTTACCCCGATGGCTGGGCTCAGCGAATAGGGCTTTCGAACCCGATGACTGCAGGGGTTGCGGCATTGCAAACACGCGATGGCTTGGTTGCGGTTGATCCGTTGACTGGGAAAACCCTTTGGACCAGATCGGATGTTAATTCCCGCTCGATTCTTTTCAGCGATGGCAAACATATTTTTGTGGTCGACATGACACCCGAAAACAACCCTTCCGCTACCAGGGCTATCAGGGCCTACGATGGTGTTTCGGTCAAGGTTCCTGATTTTTCCCCGATATTTGCCAAACGGGAACGCATCATCGGGGGCAAGTTATTGCTTAACGAAACTGTTGCTGATGGCTCTTCCAGCTTAAGGCTTTACGACATCATCAATGGTAAGGATACTTGGAAGGAATCTTTCCCTGCGGGAACCTTGGTTATCAAGTCGGATGAGCATCCCGGCTTCACAGGCGTGGTCGAACCCGATGGTAAAGTGCGCGTCTGGCGCATCCCCGAGGGAACTCAAGTTCTTTCCACCAAGCTTGATCCCAAGTATATTGTCAAGGGTGGAGCTGCGTTGCTGTTGGCTGACAAATCAAATTTTTATGTCGCGTTTAATAACCCGGTGAATGCCAACATCATGCCTTGGGGTGGGATTCAAACCAACCTGATGCCGGGCAGTGGCATGAGAGCCCAACCGGTTAACGGCGAGTTTTTCGCATTCGAACGGGATACCGGGAAAATGCGCTGGCATAATCCTGTTTCCCACCAGATGGTCGTGCTTGAATCATTCCAGGAAATCCCCATGGTTTTGTTTACCTCACGCATGCACAAGATGGTTGCCAACGGGCCCATTCGTAATGTCATGCAGATTGTTGCCGCCAAAAGTATCGATAAACGCACGGGAAAACTTATCTACGATAACGAAAACATTCCCAATGGCATCCAGTTTCACAACATCAATCTCGACCTTAAAAATGGGAAAATCGAGTTTGTTAACTACCAGTTAAAGATCATCTTCCGCTTTGGGAACGATACTGCTGGGATTTCCATCCAAGAGGTGGGTAAAAAGAATTCTTGATTTTGTGTTAGATCGGGTAATCTGCATCGTCTACAACTAAATGGTGTTTCTTTTATTGCAGGGGCCTTAATTTATACCAGCAATTAAAGTCATACATTGGGGTAAAAACATGAATCTTAAAACCTTTTCTGTTGCCTTGCTTCTTGTGGGCATTACCCTGCCCTCTTTGCAAGGCGATGAAATCCCCAAAGAGTACCAAGACGCCATTAAAAAAGGCCTGACTTGGATGTCTCGCAATCAGCATAAAGATGGCCATTGGGAAGCCACGGGTGGGCAATACCCCATAACCATGACAGCCCTTGGCGGCATGACCATGCTTATGGAAGGCAGCACAATACGCGAAGGCCAATATCGCGATAACATTCGTAGGGCCGTCGATTTTCTCATGGCTCGTTGTCAGGCCAATGGGATGATTGGTAATCCCAATATTCCCGGTGAAGCAGGCCGTTACATGTATGGACATGGATTTGGGATGTTGTTTCTGGCTTCTGTTTATGGTGAAGAAGAAGAAGGCGACCGCAGACGCAAGCTTGAAGAAATTCTAGTGCGGGCGGGCAAATTTTCACGCGATGCCCAGACTCGCAGGGTTTCCATGAAAGATAACAAAACCCCCTTGGGTGGCTGGGGATATGTCTCCGCCAAGGAAGGTAACAATTTTGATGAAGGCTCGGTTACCATCACCCAGGTTCAGGCGCTTCGTGCGGCCCGTAACGCTGGCATTGCTGTTCCACAGGAAGCGATCAAGGAAGCTGTCGCCTACCTCGAAGAATCCACCAATGCACAGGGTGGGGTTATCTATAGCCTGGGTGGCGGTGGTGGTGGTGAAGGTCGGCCCGCCCTTACTGCTGCGGCTATTTCCTGTGGTTTCAGCTCTGGTGATTACAACTCCCCTTTGATTAAAAAATGGTTCAAGTTCTGCCTTAATAATATTGGTTCGCTTGGTAATCAACGCCATGGCCATGATGAATACACCCATTATTATTATTCCCAGGCTTTGTATAGCCTTGGGGATGATGGCTGGAACAAACTATTTGGTGATACAAAAGATAACGATAAATTAACTTGGAAGAAGTATCGCAAGGCGACTTTTGATACTCTAGTTCGATCGCAGGGGGCGGATGGCTCCTGGACGGGCGGCCATGTTGGCCCCGTGTTTATTACTGCGGTGCATTTAACCATCTTGCAACTTGATGGTGGAGTGCTGCCCATTTATCAGCGATAATGGAAACCTACCTTTTTCTTTTCTTTCAGGATTCTTAAGAATGAGTGATTCAATCCAGCCGACATTGGTGACTACAAAACTTAATCGCGATGAAATTGGCCAGCAAAGAGCCCTCGACCAGAATGATATCGAAGAATCAAAGAAGCTTCGCTCCGCATTCGATGGCATCAAAGCCGAGCTTTCCAAGGTGATTGTCGGGCAGAATCAAGTCATCGAAGAATTGCTTATTGCCCTTTTCAGCAAGGGGCATTGCATGCTTGAAGGGGTACCGGGGTTGGCGAAAACCCTGATGATCAGCACCCTTGCGCGCACCCTATCGCTTTCGTTCAGCAGAATCCAATTCACCCCCGATCTTATGCCCTCCGACATCACAGGCACTGAAGTCATTCAGGAAAACAGGGATACGGGTGGGCGCGAGTTTAAATTTCTTCAAGGCCCCTTGTTTGCCAATGTTGTTCTTGCGGATGAAATCAACCGTACACCTCCCAAAACCCAGGCCGCCCTTCTTGAAGCCATGCAGGAAAGGCAGGTTACCGTAGGTCGCACCAGGCATAAACTTGAAAGCCCCTTCTTCGTATTGGCAACACAAAACCCGATCGAGCAGGAAGGTACTTATCCCTTGCCCGAAGCGCAGCAAGATCGTTTTATGTTCAAGGTGTTTGTCAAGTACCCAAGCTTTAATGAAGAATTTGAAATTGCTTCGAAGACCACTTCAACATTTGTTGACGATGTGAAGCCTATTTTGGGTGGTCAGCAGATCATGGATTTGCAAAATCTGGTGCGCAGAGTTCCAGTCAGCGATCATGCGATTCGTTACACGCTTGCGCTTGTCAGGCAAACCCGCATAGGCGAACCGGGTGTTCCCAAGTTTATTGAGGAATGGCTTTCGTGGGGTGCTGGGCCTCGTGCGGTGCAAAATCTTATTCTTGGTTCCAAGGCCCGTGCGCTTTTGCATGGCAGGGTTCATGTTGCTGTGGAAGATATTCAGGCGCTTGCCTTGCCTGTTCTCAGGCATCGTATTCTCACCAATTTCACCGCTGCAAGCGAAGGGGTGACTCCCGATAAGGTGATAGAGAGGATTGTGCAGGAAACCCCAAGCCATGAGGGTGACCTGAAGAAAGATGAAAGATTCCAGAAAATCTTTGCTTCCTGATCAACCTCAAGAGATTTAAACACCCGTGCCACAATCACCACAGGAAGATGCCCGTAGATTCTTACACCCTGCGACCATAGGTCGCATTGGAAGGCTCGAGATTCGCGCCCGCCAAGTGGTGGAAGGATTCATCGCTGGCTTGCACAAAAGCCCGGTCTTCGGCCATAGCATCGAGTTTCTGCAACATCGCGAATACACGCATGGCGATGATATCCGCCATCTCGATTGGAAAGTCTGGTCGCGAACCGATCGCTATGTAATCAAGCAATACGAGGAAGAAACCAATCTTCGCGCAACCATGATTGTTGATGTAAGCGAGTCGATGCGATATGGCGCGGGCGCGATGAACAAATACGATTATGCCTGCACCGCTGCAGCGTGTCTGAGTTATCTTTTATTAAGGCAGCATGATGCCGTTGGCTTAGTTACTTTTGATTCGCAAGTGCGCACGATTCTTCCAGCAAGATCGCAAATGTCTCATCTTGATGCGTTCGTGATGGGTTTGCATCAAAGCAAGCCCGCAAAGAAAACAGATTTTTCGCAGGTGATGCGCAGGGTTGCAGAATCGGTGGGCCAACGCGGGTTGATTATCGTGTTCTCCGACTTCCTGGTTGACAGGCCCGAATTGTTCAAGGGCCTTGAAATGCTCAGGCATCGAAGGCACGACATCCTTGCTTTTCATGTGCTAGATACCGATGAGATCAACTTCCCGTTCACAGGCAGCACCAAATTTGAAGGCATGGAAGAACAACCCGATTTACTTTGCGACCCCAGATCCCTTCGTGATGGATATATGGAGGCGCTTGATAAATATCTGGTCGATGTGCGCAGGGGTTGCACCAAGCTTGGTATCGATTACCAAATGGTGACCACGGGCGATTACCTCGATGCCGTGCTTAGTAAATTCTTGAACATGAGGCTCGATGATCGCAATGCCCGGGGTAATGGTGGCGCAGTACGCTAGAGGTTAACGTCAGGAAACTTTTGGAATAGAGGGTAGATGGAACTTTTTCTTAATCCATGGTCGATGATACTGGGCGGACTTCTTATCAGTGCCCCTATCATCATTCATTTGATCAACCGCATTCGCTACAAGCGGGTTGAATGGGCCGCCATGGAGTTCCTGCTCGAAGCCATGAAGCGCAACAAGCGCAAACTCATCCTCGAACAATTGCTGCTTTTGTTATTGCGAATCTTTCTGGTGTTGCTGACCGGGTTTCTGGTCGCACGCTTCGTGGGCGAAACCCTCGGGCGTGGTGCAGGATCTTCTGGTTTTCACTATTTATTATTGGATGATTCCCTCAGCATGACCGATCGCTGGGCTGAACCCAATGGCGAAACCACCTCGTTCAAGGTTGCAGTGGAAGAGACAAAAAAAATAGCACGCAAGCTTTCGCAGGCCAACGGCGTGCAGCAGATGCGCGTTGTTTTACTTTCTGATCCTGCAACAGCAGTGTTTGAAGGCAGCATCAATGAGCAGGCGATTGAAGAACTTTCATTGAAGCTTGATGCCTTGAAGCCTGGTTTTTTGCATCGTGATGCGCTTAAGGGGATGGAGACTGCTGGCGAATATTTTGGTGGCATTCAGGTGGGCACGAAAACACTTCATCTTGCGGGCGATTTCCGCGAAGTGGATTGGTCGGTAGGGCCCGATAAAGAAAAACTTCGCCAGGGTGTTGATAGGCTTCTCGAATCCGGTGTCAATCTAAGCCTGGTTGATGTCGCCCATCCTTACCGCGGTGAAAACAGGCAATTGACGATTCATCATGATAATCTTTCGGTCGTGGATTTCCGGGCGGAGTCAAGGCTTGCGGCAGAGGGTGTTGCGGTTGAGTTTTCCGTTGGTATTCAAAACTTTGGCGCAGCAGACAAGAAAACCTTTCTTCATGTGAAGATTGATGGACAGGAAGATTTTGGCGCTTCACAACCGGTAGATAGCCTTCCTTCGGGCCAGCGCACTGAAAAGCGTTTTTCACTTATTCTTACACGCAAGAACAAACCTGCAGGCGCTGCCTTAAAATCATCAGATAAATCGGATGAGCGCGATCGCAAGCTGCGCATGGATCGCGAGTTTGTTCGTATCCGTGCTGAAATAACCGAAGATGAGAAAACCGGTGTACTTTCTGATAACGCCCGGGAATTGGTGCTCGAAGTACGCTCTCGAGTTCCTGTTCTTGTGGTTGATGGCGCTGGTGCGGACGGCCGTCTGCCCGGGGGCGATTCCTTCCATGTCGAATTCGCACTCGCTGCAGCAAGGGCCTACGAGGTCGAACACCGCACACTCGAAGATCTTGAAAAAGCAGATCTCGAAATCTATCCTTCCATCTATCTTCTTAACATCCCCGAAATCAAATCAGAAAAAGTGATCAACAAGCTTCGTACCTTTGTTGAACGAGGTGGTGGTCTTGTTTGGTTTCTGGGCGATCGCAGCAAACCCGTGTTCTTCAACAATCTTTTTGAAAAAGAAAAAGGGTTGTTCCCAATTTTGCTTGCAGACAAACCAACCGATGCACTACCCGAAGCAATTCGTTCGGAAATGAAGCAGCGTGATGAACAGCCAAAGATCATGTTCCCCACGCCCGATCATCCGGTGATATTTGGATTATCGCGTAATCAAAGTGCAATGCGCTTTCTTCTTATCGATCGTTATTTTCAGGCCAGACCTAGATTCACTTACGACCCCTCGGGCAATGCGACCGAAGAAATCATCCTGCTTTCTAACCGGAAATGGAATGATGATGGCCAGCGGGATTCCTATAAAGAGCGGGCCCGTGGGCTTCTCGGCCGTATTCCCTACGATGATCCCGCACAGGAAAAGTTTCAGAAATTATTGCGCAAACACGAACGGGCAATCAAAGAAAGTTTAGCTGCAGATTCGCAATACCGGGTGGGCCAGGCATTGGAAGCCCTGCTGAATGATCCGGGCGATGCAGCGCAAAACATTCCGGGCATGAAGGAATTCTGGGCGCAACCATTGCTTAGGCCGCTTGCTCGCGAGTACGAAGAATTCCGCAAGAACATTCTCTTTGGCGACCCTCTTGCCATAGCAAGAAAACTAGGCAAAGGAAAAGTGGCTGCGATCTTAACTCCTGCGGGCACCAGGCCAACCGTACCGGGTGCAACCGATGGCTGGAATGAATGGGGCTCAGGCAACCCGGTCTCCTGGAGCTATCCCGTTTTTATCATGGACTTACAGCGTTATCTTTCCAGTGAGGGAAGCGATCGCAATAAAATCGTGGGAGATGATCTTAAGCTTTCACTTGATTCCACCCGCTATCAGCCCAGGGTTTCCGGCTCTTATCAATTAATGGAAGTTAGTTCAAATCCGGGCGCTGCTGCAGGCGCCAATCCTGTTCGCATTGCAGAACAACCTTTGGTGCAACGGGAAGGGTTGCTCGATTTCACCTTCAACCAGACCGCAAAACCAGGTTCATGGTTTTTTGAATTCTTCCCCAATGCCCCACCCGATGGCAAGGATACTCCTGCAACCGAAGTAGAAGCATATGCGTTTAATGTTGATGCGCAAGCAGAGGGAGATTTGCGCAGGACTTCGCGCGAAAAACTTGAAGCCAACCGCTTTGCTTCGGATCCTCGCGCAGGGAAAATAGCTTTATGGTCGCCAGGCGATAATTATGACTCACTTAAAAATAGATCTCCCGATGCTTCTGAATCGCCCTGGCTCTATCTTTTGTTTTTGATCATTTTGATTGCTGAGCAGGCCCTTGCGGTTCATCTGAGTTATCATCTGCGAGGCAGCGAAAAAGCCCCCTTGACCCTAGCAAGAAGTTTGGGAGCATGAACGAAAACCTTCCCATCCAGGTGACCGAGTTTGTCTTCCGAAGGCTCGCAGATCCCCTGCGCATCTTTTCTAAAGAACTTCCCCCTTCGGTTTGGCTGGTGGTTCTTACCTTTGTTTTATTGCTGGCCTTTGTTTTCATCGGCTGGATGTATCTTCGCGATAGCCGTTCTATTGGTATTCTCTGGGCAATGGTTCTTGGTTTTTCGCGCGCCATTGTTTATGGCTTGCTCGCCTTTGCTTTTCTTCTTCCTGCAGAACAAACCTGGGAGCAAAGCACTTCCAGATCCAAGGTCGTTATTGCATTTGATGCTTCAAGCAGCATGACCAACACGATTGATGATATTCCCTCTGAATCGGTACCTTTGAACAAGTTGCCAACCCGTCAAGAAAAAGTGATCAAGTTTTTAGGTGATTCCACCATCGACTTCCTGGGCGCACTTGAAAAAACCAACCCGGTGTTTGCCTACCGCTTTGGTCGATCGTTGGATGAAAACTTCCTTCAATTCCAAGAGGGCACATGCCTTACCAAGGAAGATCGCGAGAAACTCAAGGAAGCTTTGAAAGATAATCTCACATTCAAAACAGAAATGCTTGGAGCTGAAGCCTGGCAAGCTTGGCTGCAACCAGGCAAGTTAATCCCTGCAAAAGAAGGCGCAGCAGAATCCGAACTAAACAGACTGCAAACTATGATCACCGCAGGACGTAATAAAGTCGAAGCGGGTGATTTTAACGCTACCAATGTGGTTGATAGCGTGGTTGGTATTCTACAACGCGAAATGAACCAGATGACTCAGGGCATCGTGGTGTTTTCTGATGGTCGCAGCACCGAAGGAACATTGCAGGCGCTGAAGGATCTCGAAGAAAGGGCGACTGCTGCCCGCATCCCCATTTTTGTTGTCGCAGTTGGTGAAGACCGCCCCAAGGTTAAAACCGAAATCGTCGACTTGCGTGTTCCGGGGCGGGTTCAGCCTGATGATCGATTTCGTGTCGCAGTTGAAGTTGTGGGCGAGGGTCTTGCAGAAAAAGAGTTTCAGGCATTCCTCGATGTTACCAATGTAAGAAAAAATCAGTCGGGCAAGGAAGAGCTTCTGGATGTTGCGATTGAAGAGGCTGGCTCTAAGGGATCAAAAGATAAGCTAAGAATAAACCTTGGAAATAAAATCACACTCGTTGCGCCTGTTGCAACTTACGACAAGGGCAACCCTCCGAGGGCGGAAGTCGAGTTCCAGGTGGATGCGCAAACCCTCGCAAAGGCAGCGGGTCGCGAAGCTGATCTTGCAGGCAAGAAGTGGGTGCTTGCAGAAACCCCCGATAGCGAGATAAGGTTTGTCGCAAGAGTTCCCCGTGATAAATCTGAGATTGCGTTGGATAAGGAACATAAACGCGGGCCCGTGGAAATGCGCGTGATGGATAAACCATTGCGGATTCTTTTGGTTGCAAGCGGTCCCATGCGCGATTATCAATTTGTGCGTACTCTTTTTGTCAGGGAGACCGAACGAAAGCGCGCAGAACTTGCCATCTTATTGCAGAACCCCCCTGGTAAAACCGAAAGACGACCGGGCGTGGTTCAAGATATCCCCCCCGAAAAACTCCTCACCCGCTTCCCTGATCTCTTTGACTCTACAACGGTTGACCCCAACGAAAAAATTTATGACCTCGCCTCTTATGATGTCATTGTTGCTTTCGATCCCGATTGGAAACAAGTCAATGATCTTTCCATGAACCTGCTGCGTACTTGGGTAGATAAAGGTGGCGGTTTGATTGTGATCGCAGGCCCGTTGCATACCTTGGAGCTTGCACGACCTGGCGCCGAAAAGGAAAAGCTTAAACCCATCCTTGATCTTTATCCCGTTGTTTTAAAAGATATCCGCATCGAGGAAATGGATCGAAAGCCCGATTCACCAAAGCCATTACGATTCGATGGCGCCACTCCTGAAATGGAATTCCTGCGCCTTGACGAAGATGATCAACTCCCCTTCCTTAAAGATTGGGATCAGTTCTTTAACGTTGATGCCAAAGATGGCCAGCCTAAACGGGGCTTCTATAACTTCTACCCTGTTGAACAAGCCAAGACTGGCTCTATTGTTGTGGCTCGTTTTGATGACCCTCTTGTAAAAAGCAAGGATGGCAAGGAGCAACCCTTCATTGTTATCAGTGACCCTGCAAGTGGTAAACGCGTTGTCTGGATTGGATCGGGTGAAGTTTGGCGCATCAGGCAATATCGTGAACAATATTTCGAACGATTCTGGATGAAGTTGGCCCGCTATGCAAGCGCTGCAGCAACAGGTAAGGAGAATCGCAGGATTTCGCCCTACCTTGGTGGGCCCTATCTTGCCAACCGCTTCATCGAATTTGAAGCTCGCATTGATGATAAAGGTGGCAAGCCTTTGGGTTCAGCAGGTAAGCCCCCCAGAGTTTTAATCAATCCACCCGCTGGCGTTGCCCAGTCTGAAATTCCCAAGGAAATCCTGATGACCCCAAGGCCGGGAAGTGAGGGCGTTTTCAGGGCTCGGTTTATGCTGCGCAGTGCGGGAAGGTACGAGGTTGTTTTTGATGTACCCGAAACAGGCGATAAGCTTTCAGGCAACTACATTGTTGTGGAACAACCCGACCCCGAAAAGGAAAACACCCGCCCCGACTTCGCAAGCCTCTATAAACTTGCAAGCCCCGCTGAGATGGTTCTGCCCAGGCTTTCTGATGCGGACCGCGACACCCTAAAACAACGCTTGCAATCCCCTGTTGCAAATACAGGTTCTGAAACTTCGAAGGGTGCTGAAGAGCCCCCAAGATTGTTTTTCGATCTTCGTTCTGCAAGCCTTATCCCTCTTTGCATGAAAACTGATATCAAGGAACAGCGTAACCGTGGCCCGGTTCGAGATCTTTGGGATAACGGTATTACCATGTGGACCGGCAAAGATAACAAACCAGTGATCCTGCCATGGTTGCTTCTTGCTGTGGTTGGATTGCTTTCGTTTGAATGGCTGACTCGCAAACTGTTGCGTATTGCTTGATTTTTACACGGAGATAAAGTTTCAATGGCTGATCAATCGCCGCATCTGAACCAGCAACCTGCCCTTTCGGGTCCGCTTGTGTTTCTACGCGGTCGCATTCGCCAATATGTCATCATTGAAGCATTGCTTGGCATCATCATCTTTGCATCGGCGTGGATGTGGCTTGATCTTTTCATTGACTACGGTTCCTACAGGCTTTTCGGAATCGACTGGGTTCAATCCCTTCCCCGCTTCATTCGTATCTTTTTGCTTGGCATTCTAACGCTTGGCGTGATTGTTCTTACTGCAACCCGCATCGCTCTTAGGTTGAACAAAGATTACCGGGATGATGCATTGGCATTGGTGCTCGAAAACAAATTTCCCGAGAGGTTGAATGATCGC
>CAZYAY010000060.1:15844-17976 GCA_964646215.1 uncultured Candidatus Kuenenia sp.
GGAGTGGATGAAATCACCCTTTCCAGCACGCAATCGCTTCACGAGGTTTTACTTACCTGGGCAGATCGCAATGTTGCATTAAAAAATGTCATTTGGCCCAGACATACCTATCTTGAATTTGTTGGGTTTCCCGAATCAGGCCAGGTGCGGGTAGGTCGCGATGCACCTCCCTTTCCAGTCAAGGTGCGGGCTGTCAAGTATTTGGTTGCTGGCAGGCCTTCTGAAAAAGCTGTCGCTAAATTCCGAGCCTACCTAGCCCTAAAAAATATTGACCAGGCACCCGCAATGGTTCGCTTTGATCGCAGACCAATTGAAGGCTGGCGCGCACTTTCCTTCTTTGATCTTGAAGACTGGATCTCCGTGAAAATCCCCGCCTTTGATTCTCTTCCGCCAGAACTAAAACCTACCAGGCCTGAAGACCCACTCTCGTTTGATGAGATCGAACATTTTCTTGAAAAACAATCCAGCGATGTCAGTTCCGAAATTATTGATTCCTTGAAAGCCTGCCATGATGCACTCAAGCAATTGGGCAGCAATGCAGTTTATCGCAGGAAATTCAGGGTGATGGCTGTCCCCGAAAATATTGTTCTTCGATCTTGGGGCAACTCTTCCAACAACACCATGACCCTGCAGCGGGGCGCCAGCAATGAATACAGTGGCCAGATCGCAGACCTGCGTGAAACCATTGATTTTACAGCACAGGCCCTGGATTACCGCACCGCAACCAAGCGCCTGGTTCTTGTACCACCACCCATGCTTCTTAAGCTGATGGTGGAAGAAAGTCACCCCGCGTATCTTTACTATCGTTCCGCAGTTGGTGAATCTGCTTCCGGACTTAAAGGATTGAAGCAGAGGTTTGATGCGCAGGATATGTTGCAATCCGGTTCCGATATGAGCAGGGTTACCGTTCCCGAAGGCACGAGTCTTGTTGTTACCGGGGAGGCGGATATCGATCTCGCCTCGGTTCGGGCGGTGAACAAGGCGGGGGTCGCAATTGATGCAATCAAACCCACTTTGGTTAATAAACGATCCTTTACTTTCACCACCGAAAACCTCAAGGAAGAAATTAGTTTCTTTCTGGAGTACGAAGACCAGGAAGGCGTTCTTGGTCGCAGGGGCATGCTGTTAAAACCCAATGCAGATGAGGCGCCCAATGCTGATTTCGAGCCGGATGCACTGCGCAGAACCAAGGATGGTTTCATGGTTACTCCCGTTGCCCGACTTCCCTTCCGGGGCAATGCCAACGATGCCCACGGCTTGGGTGATATCCGTTACGCGCTCACGGTAAAAAAAGTTGAATCCGAAAATCTAAATGTGAAGGATCTCTTTCTGCTTTCTGCAATTCCACAAATGATTGGAACCCATGGCTCGGTGCTTGGCGGGGTTACTTTCCTTGGTGCGGTTATGCCTTCGGGCAAGAAAGTTGAAACCAAGGAATCAGAAAAAGAAGCAAGGCGATTCTCACTGCCTTCGTTTCAAAAACTCCTCGAATCAACTCCGGGGGAAATCAAAACACTTGCAGCAATCAAAGAAGAGCTTTCTAAATCTAAAAAGCTATCAGAGCGCAAACAAGCAGTTCGCTCTTTCCAGATTCAACCCGATACCTTTGAAAAAATTGATGAAGAAGTTCAAAGCGATTTTCCCCTCGGGAAATTAGGCCTTGCAGTGCCGGGTGGCAGTAACGCCTACCAACCCAGATACCGCATGGAGTTCTGGCTCGAGGCTCTTGATCATGATGTGGAAACCGGCCCGCATCTGGTTACAAGCAAAGAACGCTATATGTTTTTCATAGTCTCGGAAAATGATTTGCTTGCAGAAATCGCCCGCGAAGAAGAAAAACACAAGCTTGCTTTGGAACAGGCCAAGGGGCATTTGCTTGAATCTGAATCTAGGCTCGGTTTATCCAGCCTTGATCTTTCTGCTGCGAATGTAAAAGTTGAACAACTTGGCCCAATGGTTGCCCGCTGCGATGAAATAGATCGCAATTTGGAAACCCGCTTGGCCAACACCAATGAAATTTTAGAAGCTTACACTCGTATTCTGAGGGAATTCAAACTTAACCGGGTTGATGCAGAACGATACAAACGGGTTCAAGATACCATTCACGAACCATTGCGCAAAATCACCCTCGT
>CAZYAY010000061.1:0-17577 GCA_964646215.1 uncultured Candidatus Kuenenia sp.
CCCTCCTATTCATATCTTGGGGATTCATCTTTCCCCAGCCACCCATGCCCGGCATTTTTCTCATATCTTGGGGATTCATCTTTCCCCAGCCACCCATGCCCGGCATTCCTTGAGGAGCACCAAATGGCATACCACCTCTTTGCATCATCATTTTCTGTTGCATTGAAGAACGGCCAATTTCCATCATTACATTTCTTGCAGCAACCGCAGTGGCAGCATCTTTACTTTCGGTCATTTCCTTAAGAGAAAACATCGCAGCAGGTCCAACACTTACCAAAGCTTTTCTTGCACTGTTGCGGATGTCATCATTTCGATCAGTCATTTTTTCAGCGAGGATCTTAATCCAAGCTTCAAGTTCTTTATCAGGTTTTGGGGGAAGCATCGGATTTGCCCAACCCTTACCATCTTTTCCAGCCATGGGGCCTTTGCCCCAATCGCGTGGCCCATTATTGTTTTGTCCTGGTACTCCAGGGCGCTCCTGCGAAGGACTTGTAGCGGGGGGGTTATTCTTATTTTGATCGCGCCTTGGTTCTTGTGCATCAAGAACACCAAAAAGAGAAATAGCTGTTAATGGAAGGGCAACCACCAGGCCGCATCGAATTTTGGTGAACAAATTCATGATCGTTCCTATGACTTGGGAAATACGGGAGGAAACTTCACTATCAGACAGGAAGAAAGGTAATCAAAACCTCAAGACCAGTCCACAATGAATTAAATTTAACAAAAAAAGGATTAAAGGATGATGAGTTATTAAAAATAATACGGCGATTTTTCAATTATTTTTTGCGAAAGAAACGCACAGGAGGAAACCCTTTCCCCCAGATAGGTATACTTTTTGATAAGAGAAATGATTTTATCCCATCCAAGTATATCGGCCCATTTAAATATTCCGCCCCACTCCTTGGGAAAACCCAAGGTAAGGTTCAAGGCCAAATCAATAATATCTGGAGAGGGCACGACATTTTCACCAAGAAGCCTATTAGCCTCAACAAACAACACGATTAAAAGCCTCTCCATAACATCCTCATCCGACAAACTTATCGAACCCTTCTGGAGGGTTGTCAACATTTCAAGAAACGAAGGGTCTTTGAACTTTTGGTCTGTTTCCGAATATCTGTAATATCCCATCCTGTTTTTCTGCCCTAGCCGCCCCTTCTCCAACATCCATTTATTAATGGTTGCGGGCGCAAACCAACCCCCCAAATTCTTTTCGATAATCTGATTAAGGTAAACCAGGTTATCAATTCCTGTTATGTCCGATAGTTCAAAAATGCCCTTGGGAAAACCAAACCGAACGGTTGCTTCATCAATCAAATAAGGGTCCATTCCATCGACAGCCATTTCCTGTGTTTCGCGGCATAAAACAAGCAATAAACGATTGATTAAAAATCCTGGAGAATCATTTACAACAATTGGGACTTTTTGAAGTTTGATGCTCAAACCCATTAAAGTTGCGATGCACTCATCACTCGTAACATCGGTACGGATTATTTCAACCATATTGGGGTGTATCAATGGAGGGCAAAAATGAAGGCCTGCAAAATTAGATGGGTCTTTCAAACATGCCCCTAGTTTCTTGAGTGAAATACTTGCGGTGTTTGAACAAATAATCGTTCCCTCGGGAAGCATGGAATCCAACTGACGAAATAATTGAAGCTTCGAATCTTCACTTTCGATGATCGCCTCGAGGATGACTTTGCGATCTTTCACGGATTCTAAAATTGTCGAAGTGCTTAATCTGCCAAGAACTTGCAAAAGTTCCTCAATGGTAACCGCGGCACTTTTTAATTTGGCGTACAATTGGTTCATGATTGCGGTGGTTCCCAAACCCAGATTCAAAGGGGCCACATCAACCAAAACCGAGGGAACTCCCCGCTTCGCCATCAGCAAGGCAATGGAAGGCCCGATTGCCCCGGAACCAATAACCCCCACATTGTTCAGATAAGTGGAAATCGTTGCTTCACCAAATTGCTTTGAATTGACAATTTCGCTACGCGTTTCCTCAAGGGTGAAACTATTTCTCACATAATTTGATTTCCATGCCTCGACAAAAGTACTGACATTCGATGCCTGTGATTCAACTGTCGTTTGATTACAGGAACCCACGACGAAATTGATGACTTTTTTTTCCTGTTCATTTTCAACATATTCCTTGGTCAAAAACTTTGCAGCAACCAGCTTGAGCTGATCCTGGGAAATCGGGAATGGCGAAGTCTTGGCGACTCTGCGGGTTTTCCAAACCTGGCTTGCAAATAGATTTTTCACGAGGCTGTTTGCATTTTCAATTAACACATCCGGGTTGACGGCCTCATCCAATACATTTTTCTGAATCATGCATGAAGTGGAATAAGTTGATCCTGTTGCAATCATTTCCAGGGCATTATCAATACCACAGATGCGGGGCAACCTGGATGCGGTTCCCAATACGGGAGGAATGCCCATGTTGATTCCGGGAAGACCGAAAGTAGTGATGCGGTTAACACAGCCAATCCGATAATCAAAAGCCAGGATAAACTCAAACCCACTTCCAATACATGGCCCGTTTATTCCCACCACGGTGGGAAAAGGCATGTTCTCGAGCAAATTCAAACAGTCGCTGGCGGTGTTTAATAATTTGCTTTCGTACCCGGGATTGCTATTTTTAGAACGAAGCTCAGCCCAGTAATAATCGCAAAAAAAACAGTCATCTTTCGAGCTTGTGAAAATAAGCCCCTTAAGGTCTGCTCTTTTCTGCAACGAAACCAGCATCTTGAAAAGCTGGTTGAAAAAATCATCAGAGCAATGGTTTAACTGCAAATTGCCATGGTTCCATTCAAGCATCGCAATGTTGCCATCACCTATTCCCAAATCCAAGCCAGAATCAGGTGAACTATTAAAATCAATCATCAATATACCTTCGTTTGACTTATTTAAATTGCAGACTTTGGATCAACACTTTTCTAAAAAAGAGCAAGACAAAAATCCTGCCTGCAACACCTGAAATAAAACACACTAATACTATTATATTTAACCCGAAAAATATATATGCGCCAATCCCCACCAACAAAAACTGCTCGGGCCACGTTACAACGATTATTTTATGAAACTTCCGCAAGGAACTAAAAAAATATAAAACAATCATCAAACCAATCCAAACCGCAGATATCAGGGGCGCAAGACGAACCTCCGGACCCCGCTTCAAGATAATACCCAGGTCGGGTGGGGTTTCACGTTCAGATAGCACAAACATTTTTGGATTAAATAGCTTATCTACAGCGCTTGATATGTCATTGAATGGTGTTTTATCCGCATTTAGCGAAGCTATTGCTGCAATTGGCTCATATTTTAACTCGATTGCTGAATCTCGATTTTTTTGCAAAAGCTCTTCTTCCCAGATCTGAGATTCCGTACCGTTTTCCGTAAGAGACTCCAACACATTTGCCCTTGCAACAATCTGAAAAAACAAATCTTGAATCGGTTGCAAAGATGATAAATCCTGCGATTTTGATGATGCTTCTTTTGCTATACTCCTTGAGACTTCAAGTAAGGACCTTGCCTGGGTTTCCATCACGGCTAGTTCCTGCACATACAATGCGGATGGTTCCAATTTCCAGGATTGAAAAGGCTTGGTTCCAATTATGATTGTTTTTTTGAACCCGGATTTCGCAGTTAATACAGGCGCCTTATTTATGAAATCGACCCATCTCAAATCACCCACCAAGGATTGAAATGATATTTTCAATTTTTGAAACCCGGACTTTAAAGCCTTGAACTCATACCTTTGGTCTTCCTCGATGTTTTCCGGATAAATAAGCACATCATCCAAATGGCAGGACATAAATTCCAATGGTTTGGGCAACGATACTTTAAATGCCCCTTGAACCGGGAAATACAACCAAAATTCTGATGTTCCCTTGATCGCACCGTTTTTTTGCACCTCACCCTGAAGGGTGGCATAAACCACGATAAGTGATTCTTCACGATTCAACCTTTGGTTGTTCAACCGTAAATTCGAGCCCCAGGATTTAGAATTTACCTTGTAGTATTCTGCGGGTTTGCCAGCTAACTTTTTCTTTATCAGCGGGCTTTCTGTCATGGCACCCAAATTCGATACTTTCATTAACCCTTGCGTATTACCCATGCTTAATACTTCATTAGGAAGGAAAATCCATGAAGATATTGATTCCACACCCGTAAAATTCCACACTGGGATCTTTGCTACTTCTGTCGCCAACGATTTACTTATGTCGCAATAAATACTGAAATTAATAACACCCTTTTTTTGGGTATCAGGAATAATCAACGACCACTTTCTAATGTTTTCCTGATTACTTAAAGGCTCCAATTTGATGTTGGGTGGCAGATCAAATTTTAAATCCTCTTCCTCCCATCCCCTGATTGAAAACTCATAATTTGAAAAGTCATCCTTGGTCCTGTTTAATTCTACATCGACCCTGGCCCTGGTGATTTTATCTTTATTTTCGAACGAAAGAACAACGTTTGCAACTCCTGAGGGCAGCAAGGGTTTGATTTCAAATTGAGCTTGATAATTTTTTCCTTCAGAAAGAAGTTTCATGGGATCAGAGAACTTGCCAAAACCATTAAGATTAATTGGTTTCAAAAGAACATTGGTGTCGTGTGATAAAAATATATTGGTGACCAAGGTGGTCGCGAAAGGAAAAGTAGATCTCGGAATTTCAACGCTGGCAATCTCATTCATAGTGGTATTGGCCGCCAAAATATCAGCTACAAACGAAAACTCTTTTACTGGTTTCTCCAGCCAGATGACTACTTTAGAACCATTTTGCGACCAAGACCGGACTCCATCACCAACTAATTTGGAGACTATATATTTTGCGGATCCATCAATCTGCCATTCCACAAATAAAATATTCGGAAGTGTGCTTTTAAGGGTGGCATTGATGGAAAACTGACTGGATTTAATTTGAACATTACCTTTGATGGCCTGGGTCGCATCGTATTTGAAATGTGCGGGAGAGATATCCAAGGTAAGCACGGGAGGGTTGTTGGGTTCCCTTCGGAAAGAATAGGCAAAGGCCAGGGTCTCGGGTTCTGGTTTTTCAGTTTCAGGCCAGAAGGGGGCAAAACTTTTTGAATTAATCCCAGTCAATCTAAGAGGAAGAATCTGCCTGGTGGTGTTGCAATTCGTTGATTTATAAGCAAGAAAACTGCCCCCGTCCAGAAATACCCCAACCGGGGTGGGAAGTGGAAGTTGCCATCGTGATGTCAAACCATTCATTGGCAGAAAGAAAGCCTGTATTTGCAAGGCACCTGAAATTCTTCTGGAAAAATTAAGGGTAAGTCTCTGCCCCATTGGTATCGGTTTTAAATTCCAATTGGTCAGGGCAACGGGTGCAAGACCCGGGCGAATGATCGGGTTGAGCGTGGAAGGCAGTAAATTTGGTGGTAAATCGATTTGAAAAAAGTCCGTGCCCGCCTCTGGAATTTTCAAGTCCCAAAAAGCTTCCAATCTGCTGGCATCAAGGGCGATATCCCAGAGGTAAGCCTCCTGAATCATGGGTTTAGATTTTGGGGGTAACGGCCCTTTGCTCCATCTTAAACTTAAAGTGCCTGAAACTTTTCCAAGATCAGCATTCAACTTGGTTACATTTCCAGACCGCGCAACCACCATGGCTCCCAAATTTCCAGCTAATGTGGGTTGCTCAGCATTTGCTGGAAATTCAACTTGAAAAGAATTGATGGGGGATATGGGAAGCCTGAAAGTCGCTGTGCGTTCTGATAACTTTTCTAAAACCCCTACTTTAAATTCAGCTCTTAAAACATGATCCCCTTTATTGGGTATTGCCAAGGTTATCATCCCGTTTTCCCTGGTAACGGGGTAGGCAGGTAGATCATTTAAAAAAACTTTATCTGTGAGCCATCCTCCAGAAACAGGAAGTTCCAAATTAGAGGGGCCAGTGCAATGAACAATCCAAAGAGCTTTAAATGTAACGTTGTTATCAACTATGATTCCTTCGTATTGCCCATTGGTGATGAAGGCTTTTCCAATTGTTATTGGCAGCCTTTTATCGCGAAATTGTTTAATCATCAATTCAGGAACAAGATAAGTTGCTTCATTTACAGAAGAAGCAGATTCTGCAAGCAAATAGACATCAAATGGTTTTGCAGGCTGGGCATACAAGCTGGTGTAAAGAAATAAAAATGCCAGGAACAAGGATGCCGATTTTAAGCTTGCGGGAACTACCTGTTGGGATAACTGGCCTATGGGATAAGTTGCAATAAAGATTGCATATTGGCCTAATTTCTTCAAACACCAAGCGATAAAAAACCACCAAACAAGAGGCAGTAAAGGCGGGGGCAACCAGCTTAGTAATAACCCTGCCAATAGTACAAGAACGGGCTCGATAAAATGCATGAATGGTATTTTTTGAATGGAAAGAAATGCAAGGAGAATAAAAGCGAGTACCAATCCGGCAGCCTGAATATGTTGGGCATCAACCAATGTCAGGGGTTCGGTTTCCTGAAATAATTGCAAGCGGGTTTTATTTGAAACATTTACAGATTGGCTTGATGAAAGAGAAGAAAAAACCTGGGGCAGATTTGGAAAATCAAGAACCCATTTCCAAGCAGACACATAACGTTTTGATTTATCCATCCCCTGGGCAACCGCATCCTCCAAGACCGGTGAAATGGCAAAGCGCGCAGATTTATTATCTTTAAAAAACGCCGCTGTATTGCTATTGGTCAAAAGGATGACATTAGAGATTGGCACAAGTTTAAGCCCGAGTATATCAAGATTTTCCGAGATTGTTTTTGATACATCAGGCAAAATGCCCGCAATGCCGAGACTTGATATTTCCGCACAACCATGATCTAGCACAAGGGAATAATCATTTTTAACCAGGTACAACTGCATTGATTTTATAAGCTCGTTGAATTTACCGGAATCTGCTGCTTTTAATACTGGCTTTTGTTGCACAATGGTTTTAAGCAAGGCATAGGCATCTTCAGAATTGTCATAATTCAACGGCTTGGAACCCAACAAATAATTTAAAGGAAATAAATAATCGAGCACCCCTTTCGGTTTTTCACCACCGTTTAAACCCCTTACGCTTCCGTTGGTATTTGCAAAAGCAATTGATTCCATGCCTGTAGGGATCAACCAGTAAATATTGTTATCCAGGGGCGCCACGGGTAACCCGGGATAATTGCAATCAATTGTTTTCCACAACCAACCTTTGGGGGCATCTTCTTGATAAATAATGACGAACTGGATTGAAGATGGATTGGCAAACGAAGTTGCAAGGCAGGGGATCCGAATTTTATTCTCTTTAAAAACAAAGTTGGATACGATTTTGTTGTTGATTCTAATTTCTGTTACGTCTGATTTTACTGGCAATGTAACTTCTAGAAAATCATTATCCCATTCTTTGATTTTCAATTTAAGTTGATTTTGAATCCTTCCATTGGCATGAAAAGACTTTTCAAGGATTGACTGCTCAATGATGCCATAAGGGGCGGCATCAACTTCTCGCCCAGTTTTAACACTCAGCCATGGGGATGAAGAATCATAGACGAAGTTTTTGATTTTTGGTTTTGTGGAAGGTAGCAGCTTCAAACCTTTGAATTGAAAATCAATCGTGCTTGTTTTTGGTGATTCAACTTGAAGAAACGCCGTAAACCGCTGATTAGAAGTAAATCCGATCAAAGGCACTTCCATAAAGCCCTGGGAAAGCGGAGTGCTGAATGTCGCATTAAAATTGATGGTTTCCTTGCCACTCATAGGCTGGATTAAATGAAAACGCCAACAATCTGAAAGGGATATAATAGTAGAAAGGTTTGTAAGCGAGATTCCCGGCAAGGGGCTTAGCCCTGCCAACACCCCGGCATAATCATAAATACTGATTTTTTCAATTTTCTTAAAGCTAATATTGCGATTTGGTGAAATCCATTTCCAACTTTCAGGGTTCACCCCTTTTGGAAGAAGCAGATCGAACTTATCAACCTGCCCGTTTTCGGAACCTAATAAAATATCTAATTTGCTATCAATCCGATCATTTTCAAACACCATGGTTGAATTCATTCGCAGGTTGGAAACGCCTGTAAGTGGAATCAATTCGATGCTTCCCGAAGGGGGGATCTCAACAAATTTGAACAAATGATTAAAGGGTTGCTTAAAATTTTGTCCTTCGCCTTGGCCATCGATTTCAATCAGATCAGATTTCAGCTTTGCCTGATACGATAAAGCATCGTATTGAATTGCAAAAAACCCTTCATTCAAAATGGAGTTAACCGGTTGTATGGCAGGAAAACCCCAGAGGTTTGTTTTTTTTGTTTTAGTATCAGGAGACAATCGGACTACAAGCGCAGGGGTTCTGGATTTATTTTGATCCAAGCTTTTTGGATTGCTCGGTACCAAAGGAGTATCCAACTCGACCCTAAGTATTTGTTTCCCCTGGTTTTGTAAAACAGACCAATCCTTTATGTGGGTATCTGCATTAAGGGATAATTGCTCAACTTCCCAACCTGCGGGTAGCTGCACCAAAAGAGAAGATATCGAGCCATTCAAAAGATAATAAGAAATATTAGCTTGCAGTGATGCGCCTGAAAGTGTGGGCTGGAAAAAAACCTCCTGGTGGGTACGAAACTGGGCGCCTCCAACCGAAACCTTGATTGAAGGATATGTTTTACCTTTTTGAGAAACCAACCCGCCTCCAATAAATCTCAGGTCCGTGCCTTGCATTTGTTTGATGCCCGTCTCAGCAAGCAGAAAGTCACCCATATAAAGATCTTCCAATCTAATACCTGCATTTGCAGTAATGCTAATTTCCTCGCGATAAGAGGGAAGGGCGATAAACCGCATCCAGGGTGTTTTCCAAAGGGATGATTTTTTAATAACGGAAGAATCAAGCGATTTGACCAATATCTTATCGGGCCTGCATAAATTATTGTGCAGCATTATTTCCAAAACAGATGAATTATCCCTTGATAGAATTTTCCAGCTTTTGACCTGGTTAGATATCACCTCAAGAATTTTCAACCCATCTGCAAATTCAAATTCAAGAAGGTTTGACCCATTGGTTAGGCCATCAAACGAAAATGCAAACTCGGAATATGTCGCTTCCGGGGCTATCTCATGGCTTGCCTGGAGTTTCTCAACCCGCAACCCATCGAATCTGCCATGCATCGAAGGATCCTGAAGTAATAGATCAATTTTTGTTTCACCACTGGCGATTATTTTTAAAACTTTTTTAGTGCTGTTGGGTGCGGAGGAAAGAGCCTCGATGGAACCTTTCGAACCAAGGATAAAGTTCCAATTAAACGGTATGGTTAGTTCAAAAGATTGCAAAGCAGCAGGGGGAATACGGAGGGAAAGATGATGGCCATCAGGCAACTGTTCTGTTTTCAGCGACCATTCAAGCTCACAGGCAGATTCATTATTTTCAGGAATAAGAAGTGAAGTTGTGCCCTGGATAAAATCACCCAGAAGGGCCTCGCCGGTTTTCCATGACGCTTTTTTAATTGCCAAGTTAAACGGCAGAATGGGAAAGTAACTTTGTTTTTTTGAACTTGAATTAAAAACCCAGGTTGCCTTTCCTATGATTCCATTTTCTTTCCACTCCGCCTGGTAACCAGCCTGGGTTAATGCGGGGGTGAAAGGCGGCACTATGTTGGAATTTGCATTTTTTGTCAGTTTTTCAAATTCAGATGAAGGCATGGGAACAAACGCTTCACGAACATTCTTTTCCAGAAACTTTGCGGTCTGACCAGACGGAACCACCACTATCCGAAATTGAGGATCCACGATTCGATCCATCGAATTATCCTGGCTACTGCCAGGCAATACCATCACAAGATATGCCATGATCACTAATGCACCGGTCATGCAGCGAGTGATTCTCCCGGCTTGCATGATATTACCTCTTTTAATCTGGCAGAACATCTTGCACCAAGGGGGCCTTGCTAGCAGGCATATTGGAAGTGCTTTTGCTCGGCATCGAAGGATCAGGGCGTACCCAATACCCTGTAGACTCATTGTAGTCTTTGGGAACGGGTTGCTGGGCGGTTCCGAATTGTGATTTCTTATAATTTGGTTGTATCGTCGATAAAGAACCTTTGGTTCGGCTGAACGAAGCGAGATTCGCTGATTGATAGGCTAGAAGTATCTTCTTCAACTGGATGAAACAAAAACCAATAATCAAAGCATAAAGCGCAGGTTGAATGCCGAGGAAAATCCGCGATGCAAGCAATGGCAACAGTGCATAAAACACCGCTGCAACCACGATAATAAAAAATGAAATCCAAGGGGCATTCGGAATAATCCAAGCTTTTAATTTCGTAATGTAAAGACAAAACAAAAGCACAGAAAATAAAAGCAACGATAACAACAACTGCAATGCAACCTTGGAAAGATGAAAAAGAATGAACGAAGACTGTGGAGAATTGGAAATAAGAACATCGGAAGAAGTAAGGATCGAATCTGTCGTATTTATATCCGCTTGAGGCAAGCCTTCGTATTCCCCCGGGGCAATAAGTGTGTCAAGTGAAAGGAATAGGTTATTCCAGTGCCATTGTTTTAATGTCTCATAACTTGGTTCAGGCAATAAAGCAATTCGACCCGGAGAAAGTTTGACCCACCAATTTACGGAGATTTCATGGTTGGCTGGCAAAGGAATGGCAAGCGTATTATGAAGTGAAGATAAGATGCCCTGCGACCTGGGAACCATATATTCCCATTCCAAAACAAAAGATTTATCCGCTATGTTTTTAGGCAGGGTGACCCGTGTCAGATTTTTCCCCTGGGTTACATATTGCCAATTGCATACCAAGTTGTTGATGGTAAGCCTTGCATCTTGAAAATTAACAGGCATGGAAAAATCAAGAATCTGATCAGTTGAGTTTTTATAATAGTAGCTTACCCGGTATACGATTTGTGTTCGATCAAGCTTCACACGGGCTAGTGTTTTTTCGATCACCGGGCCTGCGCCCAACCCGGAAGACAACTCAATCTCCAATGCGCCGGAAGTTTTTTCTCCACGAAAAGAGGCGTTGGGCAGGCGGATGTTTTTCGCAACCGCTTCAAGTGGATGTTCTTTCCATTGGTTGTCCTTGGTGGTGATGACTACTCCGGGTTTCGCCCAAATCTGCATTACCGTTTCCTGCTTGGAATTAAGAAGCGTTAAAAATGGAAGTTGCAAACCTGCAGTTTCAGGCGTGATCGGGTATTCATAATCAAATTCCAAGTCGGTTTCCTTGTTGGCACCCATCAACGCGACCGATAAAATTCCTGTTTTATCATTGAATCCCTCAACCCTCCCACCTTTTACCAGATGTAGGTTCTCCGCAATTTCTTTTGGAACAGTAAATTCCAACATCGTGGGTACCCTGCCTAAAAACCGCAGATGCATTTGCTGTTTGCAAAGGGCGGCAAGCCCATTGAGTTGAATATCGATGGTTTGCCTGATCTGGGTTTTATCATCTGCTGGCTTTAGGATGACATCAATTTTTTGGCTGAACTTTTCAGATTTCCAAACCTGCTTATGGGTCTCATTGCTTACAAGTTCAACCGAAGTATTAAGCTTCTCATTGGTCAACAAATGAAAGTCATCAGGCGTGACCAAACTTATTTGGCCACCTCTATCCCGGACTTGCACGGGGAAGGGCAGCGAAATTCGGGAAGTTTCTTCTGGGGTAAATGCTTCGTGAAAATCCAACGAAAATTGAAAAGGATTAAGTAACTCCTGCGAAAATTGCACCACCAACTTCCCGGCTTTTCCGTCAAACGCCACATCACGGACGATATTGGCGGGTATGGGGCCCTTGTTTTCATCATAAACCATCCCCGTTGGGATGCGTATTTCAACCTTATCAGTTCCGGTACGAACCGGGGTGCAATCAAAATTCGTCGTGATGTTCCAATACCATTGATTGTTTTCTTTTCTTGCCAGACGAACTGTGTGAACTGTTTTTACCTCTAACACACCCCTTATCAAATCCAATTGAAGATCGAGTAGGGAAAGTGAATTAGCCCCGGTAAGAGCACCGGGCTTTTCATGAACAGGATGATTCCAATACCGAAACGATGCAAAAACATTCGAATCCCGCTGTTTATCCTGGGCGCTAACTTCCTGGCTGATGATCTCGCCCCTGGGTTGATTACTTACTTTAAGATCATTCCCCTGGTTGCTTAAAAGAATAACGCCAGTCTGCCTGATGGCCCCGGTTAGCAGATAAGGGCCAACGGGTAATAACCCGCCATTGGCTGGAATAGTTGCCTGGCTTTCAACAACAAGCTTAAGAGATTCACTGCTGTTATCTTTCAACTTGATTTTTCGATAGCTCGCAAACTTCTGGTCAGTTTTTTCGATGGTAAGAATGCGGGCTTCATCTGCCGGGCTGAATGGCCTTACTTCACTCCCTACGGGAACAACCAGGTCAAGCACATCAAGCCTGCCACCCAGGGCACCGATTTTAATCTCTGCCCGGGCATTTAAATTTTTATCATCCATGCGAACCAGAATGTTCGTTTCAGAAGTAAGCGCTTTGGGTTGCGAATCACGCTGCGATGATTTCCAAACCGCTTGGATCATGGTAATGGGCCCCAGGGTTGCACTCAGACGATTGCCCTTGAAAGACGCCAGAGTTTCCTGATTGGTCTTGCTGCTGATTTTTGGGGTGATTGTTCCAGAAGGCATGTCGAGTTCAAGCTGGGTAATTGCAGCGCCCGGCATATCCAATTCGAAAGACTGATTTTCACCCTGATTCTTTACCTCAACCAATAGATCAAGATCAAGATCATGGGCGCCCGGGGTTTCCACATAAACAACAAACCCTTCCGAAGTCTTCTTGAGGAGGGGAATTTTTCCATCCATTGTTGCAGAGCTTGCCTGACCCAAGGCACACCCAAGCAAAATATTCGTGGCAGGTTTTTCTGTCTGAAAAGAGAACCGGATTTTCAACTTCGCCAAGCCTGATTCAACCTTCCCATTTATAAGCACCGAACTGGGTGGCAGGGGCTTTATTTCCACCTGCTGCTCCTTCAGCTTTAACAACTCATCCAATAATTCCTGGTATTTTTCAGGAGGAAGCACCACCATCTTGGGCAAAAGCCTAAGGCTATCGGCTGCCTGTTCGCAAAGCACCATGATTGCGCCTGTGGGTGCCTGCCAGAATGCCGGGGGTTTTTTATCTGCGCTAGAATTACTGGTTGCCTGGGCTTTTTCAATATTTTTTGCTGGCACGGGTGTGGACGGATCCTGAGCCCCTGCATTAGCTACTGCAATTATCAGCACAAAAGTTGTTATGATTCTGTTCAAAGAATACCCCGGCATTCAAAAGACCAGACCTTTAATAATTCTAACTCATTTTTTCACATTGTGCTGCCAAGAAACAGAATAACCCAACCTTTACAGGTGTTGATCCTGTCGGCGTTTTCATAATCAGCAAAACCACCACCCCCCATAAACATAAATTATGACGGTAATAATAATATTGTGGGTTATAAGCCCTGCCCCAGCCGTGTTAAACTGCTCTTATTATTTTTACACATCATGGAGAATGATTACCATGGGATCTGTGCTTGATTTTGGCGCCAAGGGCGATGGGATTTCAGACGACACAATTGCAATCCAGCATGCGGTTGAAAAATCGGGGGGCGACATCTTGTTCCCCAAGGGATCCTACCTGATCACGAAACCCATTCGTGTGATGCTGGGTAATACCGGCCCCCATGGATTTCGTTCAGAAGGAGGAACCGCACGAATCCTAATGAGAGGGGCAGGGCCTGCACTTCAAATCATCGGCACGCATCAGAAATCCGCCCTTCCTGAACATATCTCCAACAATTTGTGGCTCAAGGAACGAATGCCCCTGTTTCAGGATCTTGAAATCACCGGGGACCATCCCGAGGCCGATGGCATCACCTGCGAAGGTTCGATGCAACCCACCTTCAAAGGCCTCTTGATTCGCAAGTGTAGAAACGCGATTCATCTCCGCATCCGCGATCGCAATGTGATTGTTTCTGATTGCCATATTTTCGACAACTCAGGCATCGGCGTTTTCATGGATAAAATCAACCTTCATCAAATCAATATCACCGGCAATCACATCAGCTATTGCAAACGTGGCGGTATTGTTGTGAGAGAAAGCGAAATCCGCAACATTCAAATTGTTGGCAATGATATCGAATATAATTTCGACCCACTCGAAACCGACTCCAACGATATTCTTTTCGATTGCAGAAAAGGCACGGTTCGCGAAGGAACCATCGTGGGTAACACCATTCAAGCAAAGGGTAGCCCGGGGGGTGCCAATATCCGTCTGTTGGGCGTGGGGAAGGATAACCCGAATGCCGTCGGCCTGCTGGCGATTTCAGGCAATCTGATCGGCAGCCAGGAAACCGCAATCCACATCAACGCAGGTAGAAGCGTCGTGATTTCAGGCAACAGCATTTACAGCGGGTATCATCATTCGCTTTTATTGGAGGATTCAGAACACCTCGTGATCGGATCCAACAGCATTGATCATAACCCGGAATATAAGGGGAATTCCACCGATGCCATCGTAGTCTCTGGGTGCAGAAACCTGCAATTCACAGGGAATATTGTGCAGCATACAAAGCCTGCGGAAATTCCAGTTGAAGCAAGCATGACTGTTTCAAATTCGACCAATGTGCAAATATCCTCCTGCCAGTTTCATCAGGCAAGAAAACGAGGCGTTCTTTTAAACAACTCATCAATGGTGCGGGTGAATGGATGCATTTTTACATCTGGAAAAGAACATCCTGATTTCATCACCTCCGTGGATGTTGATGAAATGTCTAAAAAGGTAATGTTAAGTGATAACTTTTTCGCCAAGGGTAAAAAGGGAAACTTCAACCTTCCATTGAATGCAGGCCAGGCGTCAAACAATATATCCTCGGCGGATTAATCCGGAATTGAGTTTGCAAGCACCTGGGATGCGGGTTTTTTGCCAGCAAGGTCAACCAAGGCAAGTTTCACTTTGGCCTGTGCACCTTCCCAGGGGAAATTTGTTTCCTCAAGTACAACACGGCCATCAAACATTGGCGAAAGGGAGTCTCGTTTTTTCATCAACACCCAGCGAGGACCACCATTCTTATAAGAAACCATCAGTTTTTCTTCGGAATGATACTCGGGCATGGGGGCTTTATTGCCCAGATAAAACACAGCTTCACGGGTTTTATACAAACACAACCCACCTTCATTCTGGCTGGTAAACAACCGCACCTGGTTGAGGAATTCCTTCTGGGTTCGATAAGCCTCTGCTGCTGGAAAAAATCCTTGAAAAAGATAGACCATCAAAAACGCCGCAAACCATGCGTTGCATACAAACCATGCGTTCATTTCTTTTCCACGAATAGCCCAGCATCCCAATGCCAGCGTCGAACCAACCATCAATCCAAAAATCAAACCATGAGGCAGCATAGGCAGTGTGTTCCAAGGATGGGGCAGAATGTTTTCCCGGGGCACCAGCAAAATAAACATGGATGCAACAACTAACAACAACAAATAAGAACCCGTCTTGAACAAAAGTCCCGACCACTTGTTCAACTTCGAATATTCCATTGCAAGCATCGATGCAATCAATAACGCGGCACCAGGCAAAACAGGCAGAAGGTAGTAACTTCTTCGCGAACTCGCAAGGGTAAAAAAAACAAACATCGAGATAAAGTATACAAGCGCAAACAGATCAGACTGTTTTTCCTTATCGCCACCCTTGGGGTTTGAAAAAGCCTGGACCAATGCTGCGGGCAAAAGCAGGGACCAAGGGGCAAGCAAGGTGAAGATCACGCCAAAATAAAGATAGATGGGCCCGATATGATTCACGGGGTTATAAAACCGCCTGATGTTTTCGCGCCAGACCATGCTCAACCCTTCGCCATTCCCAAACCATATCAGCGAAATTAAAAAAGGAGCAAGATATACCAGCATTGCAATTGGAATTGCGATTAATGTGCGCCATTGAAACAACCATTCGTTCGCCTTCAAACAATTAACCACCATGATTGATGGTTTTGTTGCGGATAAAATCATCTTCCGATTTTGTGCAATGCCATACACACCAGCAACAAGCAAAGGCAATACAAACCCAAGCAGACCCTTGGTCAATGAGGTTAAAGCCATCGTGATCCAGAAAGCCAACACCCACCAGCCTACAGGTTTTTTTTGGTATGCAAGAAAAAGATATAACGCAATGAGGATGCCCGCTATGTTTTCAAGATCGGTTGAAGCATGACGGGAAAAGAAAACGAAGCTGTAACTCGTGCCCAATATGATGCCTGAATAGATTGCTGTTTTTTGATCATAAAGCCGTAAGGCTATCAGCATCGTAAACAAAACGCTGATCATGCCGGATATCGCACTGGGCAGCCTGCATGCCAGTTCGTCCATCGTACCTGTGCATAAAGATGAAAATAGGACCAGCCAATAGGAACCCAGCGGCTTGTCGTAATAGGTGTTGCCATTAATGGTGGGCAGGAAATATTCTTTGGTTTGCAACATTTCCCGGGGGATCTGGGCCCAGCGCAATTCTTCCGACCACAAAGCTCTGCCACCAAGTTGTAAAAAGAATAGCATCCCAAAAAAACATAGGACCAATACCATCAAAAACCATGATTTCATTTCATAGCTTTTGAATGATCCCAATATTTTAGTCTGACTTTTGCTCATGGCTTCCTACGAAAGTTCACCTTAGTTAATCGGTATGAAAAGCTTAATCAGAACGATCTTTTTAAGGTAGATCAAAATGGTGGAGTTGCAGCGGATGGGCTTAAGGTAGTAAATAAAAGTGGTGGAGTTGGGGAAAAATCAAAAGCCCATGGACTGCGTTCCATGGGTCTCTTGTTTTTGAATGATGCCAGTTAGAAAGGCAGACCCACCCAGCGCAGTGGATGGGCTTAAAGGCCATTGATAAGAAGGTTGGGGGAAGAAAAAGAATGAAAAAGAAAAGTGAAATCTAAAGAGAATGAGAATGAAAAAGTTAACGATGGTTTACCCACTTATCGATTATTTAAAATCGCCAATAGACTTGTCAGGATTATGGATGTTCCAAGAAGTGCAAGCATGATTACCACTTCGGCTTCCATGCCTATGGGATGCCCCATGCCCGGAATATTAGAAATAAACAAGATAAAAACAATGGCTGCAAGCAATAGAACAAAAACAAGGGAAGTAATCTGCTCAAGAATGAAAATTCCAGAAGATTTACTTTGTTGACTGGGAAAAGCTTCATTGGCTGGCATGGTAAACTCCGTTATCGTTCGCCCGGCCAACGCCGGGAATTATAAGACCAGTAAAATTTGTTATTATTAACGCTCCACAAGCCTTGAAGACAACTCTTCAGGTGCACCGGTTTGCAAATGAGGCTTGGACCAAACGAGATAATAAGCCACCCCAGCAATATAAAACGCAGCGGTGATGGGCAATATTTTCACATCAATTGCGCTGTAAACCCAAACTGCGAGCGCCGAAAGAAGCGCCACCATGATGGGAAGCAAAATCCCCAGTGGGGCCCGATAGCGTGCGAACAAACCAGGCTGGCGCCTTCTTAAAACAATCAGACAAACCATCGCCATGATGTACCAAATTAAGGCCGTAA
>CAZYAY010000062.1:0-17469 GCA_964646215.1 uncultured Candidatus Kuenenia sp.
GCAACTGCGTGGAGGAAGCAGCGATTTCAGTCAGAGTTAATTCAGGATGATCAAAGGTAATTTGATGCCCCGTGGTGGTGATGTCTACACGAAGTTTGTAATTCTCCCTTTCGACTGTTTTCGTCGCAAGAATCTCGAATAACTCTGGATGTAAATGCCTGCCGTATACTTGGAATACCAAGTCTTGCACCGGCGGCCTCGATTCCAACATCATACCCTGTTCATCTCCAATTAAATGATCACGCTAAACTAGTATAGTCATTATAAAGAAGGTTCACAACCTTAGTCGGAACTTAGTTTAATCGATGGCAGTTCCTACAGAATTCATCTTCATTCCCAACCTTTGGAAACCGCGTTATGTTTGCGAATAAGAGTCTATTAAACGAAAAGAGCGATCAGGGTTTTGCAACCACTGAACGCCCCTTTAAAGTCGTCTGCCAATTATTTTTTCTTCCAAACATGGATGAATTCGCCCGTACCTGATTTTGTGCTGAAAGCCTTAGGGCGTTCTTTTCCGGGTGGAGCGAAGCAAACAGTCCAAATATCTTTTTCGATTTTATAAATACCCAGGTAGGTCTTTCCTTTGAATTCTCCTGAAATATCGGTTGAATCAATTTCTTTAGGCATTTTTGTCGGGTCAATTTTGTGAGTTCCGCCAAAGGAATCTTCGCCTACCTTAACATTATGGGCACCATTTTTATTGGCAATCGTGGCTGATTTTACAATGTTTTCAGGAGCTTTTTCACCCTTCTTTTCGCTCGAGACCATGGTAAACGCACCTTCCAAGAACTGCATGTCTTTTTCAACACTCTCCTGGAATTCCGCAGCAATTAAAACACTGCCAAAAACCAATGCACATGCACCCAGCAAACTCATCCTTGAAGTACGCATGAAATATCACTCCTCAAAACAATTTGAACTTTGGGCCAAGTAACCAGAATTGGTTGTAGCATCCAATGGTTAATTCATTCAACACCACAATCGACTTTGGGCAAATCAAATACTGCGTACTTCCCCAGCTTTGAATAAATGGCCGAAGTGAAAATGGATTTGCTCATGCAAGAATTAATTGGATGGGTCTGCCGCCATGCGATATTGCAGTGGGTCTTCCCAGCGTATCATGAACCACAGCTTCTGAATCAATTCCCAGAAGGCTGTAAACCGTGGCGCAAAGATCCCCAGGCGAAACAGGATGATCAATAGGATAAGCAGCCTGCTTATCTGAAGTGCCAAGCACGAAACCTTTTTTAATGCCCGCCCCAAAGAGCAGACAAAATCCGCACTGGGGCCAATGATCACGCCCTGCACTGCCATTAATCTTAGGCGTGCGACCCATTTCGCCCGTCACAATCACCAAGGTGGAATCAAAGAGCCCGCGCGTTTCAAGATCGTCCATTAATGCTGTAACCATGGTGTCAAGAATCGGCAGATTAAACTTGAGCATGCCAAAGTTGTTGCTGTGCATATCCCAATGCCCGCCATGCGAATCAGCACCACATTCCCAATTAACTGTTACAAAAGTAACGCCGGCCTCGATAAGCCTTCGTGCTGCGAGCAAGCTGGAGCCGTAAAGATTTTTGCCATACCTTTCACGAAGCATGCCAGGCTCCATGTCGAGATCAAGTGCTGTTCGGACACCTGAAGAGGTAAGAAGATCGTAGGCTTGTTTTTGTTGTCTGGAAAGGTTGGCAGACTTTGCAGGGTCGCCAATTTTTTTGGAGATATCATCCATTTTTCTCTGAAGTCTTTTGCGATCTGAAATACGATCGAGTGATAGGCCAGGGGTTTGGCCAAAGGCTGCAAGCACAGGGTCACCAACGGGAAGAACAGGATCGTAGAAGGAACCCTTGCGGGCAAAAGCTGGCTCGCACATTGTGGTGATGGGGTCGTATTGTTTGCCCAGGTAACCACCATAGGGCCCTGCCCTTCGAAGCCCCTGGCTGAAACCCGGAAACGCAGGCATCATCACATGAAAAGGTGTTGCTTCCCTGCCCATGCCAAAGTGCTGGCAAACTGCAGCCATGCTTGGATGATCCGAGGGCTTGGCAAAATAATTTTCTCGATCGGAACCCCCTGTAAAACCCGTGAGCACGGAATAGGGGTTATGGCTGTTGTAGCCATGCGAAACAGTTCGAATCAGGGTTGCTTTATCAAGCCTGTTGGCAATCAGGGGGAGAAGTTCGCAAACTTGAAACCCTGGAATTTTCGAGGGGATGGATTTAAACTCACCACGAATTTCTTTGGGTGCATCGGGCTTCATATCGAAGGTGTCGATATGGCTTGGTCCGCCAAACAAATTCACCAGGATAACCGACTTGGCTTTGTTGTTACCAGGGTTTGATTTGGAACCCGCCTGAAGCAAAGAACCAAAACCCGCACCTGCAAGCAGCGACGTACCACCCAATTGCAGTAACTTGCGCCTGTTTAATTTTGGATTGGAGAACATTGGTATTTGGAAGGCAGGGTTCATTAACACTCCGGTGGGACTATCTTTATGCTGACCTATATTTGCATGTATGTCAAACCAACTTTAATAAAACCGAACATAATAAAAGCTGAATGTTGATGATAATTTAATCAGGCCTGTGTTATAAAAGAGTCGGATAATCTACCCTGGGATTAAATCATATGATCAAAATTCTGATTACTTTAAGAAGAACATTTAGTTTGGTAATGCCCATCTTTTTGATGCTGGCACTGGGAATCAGCTTTGCAGAGGCCCCAAAAAACCCAAGAGGCCAGGCTCTTGAAAAGCATGCGCTATCTGCGAAGTCCGCAGATGAAAAAGATCTCACCACCCTTGCAGCCTTTCTGGTTTCAAAGGCCAACGGAGACAAGGAAAAGGCCTGGTGCATCTACCGCTGGGTTACCGATCGTCTTGCCTACAATGTCGAGGCATTTTTAGCAAAGAACCCGGGAGACAATTCGGTTGAAACTGTGCTTAAAACCCGACTTTGTGTCTGCGAGGGCTATTCGCGGATGTTTTTAAAGTTATGTGAGAAAGCCGGGCTTGAGGCAGTCAAGGTGACAGGGGTTGCACGCAGTGGCAGCAAAGATGCCAAAGGCAAGCCTGCTTTTGAATCCCATGCTTGGAATGCTGTAAAACTGGATGGCAAATGGGAACTGATTGACTCCACTTTTGGTTCTGGAAGTGTTGATAAAAAAGCATTTGTCAAAAACTTTGAGCCGATGTTCTTCATGGCGCCTCCGGAGCAAATGCGCTTCTCCCATTTCCCCGATGATGCCAAATGGCAACTGCTGGAAAAAACCATCACCAGGGAGGATTTTGACAGGCAACCGCTGATTCAATCCAGCCTATTCAAACTTGGGCTATCTCCGGCCAGCATTTTAAAAACCACCAAGAGTTCCTCATTCGGGGGCTTCCCCGAAATCTTCGATGTCGCAAAGACCAAAATCAAAATTTTGGAAGCTCCATTGAACGCCAAGCTTAAAACCGGCCAGATTTATCGCATTGCAATCGAATCGCCTGAACTTTCAAAAGTGCTGATCCTGACAAACGACAAACCGCAGATGAATTTACAAAAACAGGGAACCAGCTTTACAGGCCAGGTTCGTGCGTTAAGCGGAACCATGTTGATCGCGGTTCAAAAACCAAACCAGGGGAACGAGTATTCTTTTTTGCTGCGCTACCAAGTGGAATGATTACAGACAGGCGGTTGCCTCCTACATTCCGAACCAATCAAACGATAATTTCAAAAATAAAAAACCTATTGGCTTGTTTGATGGCACTTTTCAAAATATGATTGGTTATCTGTCAGAAAAATCTTTTAACGAAAATGGGACTGCATGGCATTTGCACCTGAAACCATCAAACTGCTTAGAGCGGCAAAGGAATTAGTCAAAAAAATTCCCGCAGATGCTGTTTTGATCCTTGCAGATGGCCCCATGGAATGGGACAAGGTGCTCGAAGAATTATCAGGCACGCGAATATTGGTTGCGGCTAGGCATGAAGATGACTTCGTGCGTATTAAAGATCACCCCGATCTGACACTCATCGAGATTGAATCCGGCCCAACCCCCACGCAAGAACGGATGAGCCTCGCACTACTCGAGGCAGTGCGATCTGAAAAGCTCCGCCAAGGCGCCGAAGTGGTGGTGCTTTACAACGGTATCGAGGTGGGCGAAGAAAAGCCCGACATGATCGACACCCTCAGCCTGATCAAGCTAGGCGAACATCTCGAAAAACTAAGCGCACAGGATCTTCGCAGACTAGACACCCAGGTACCCTTGGAAACCCTCAGGGCCGTAGTCGACCTTGCAACAGAAATAGGCAGGGAAGGCAGGGAAGGACACCCCGTTGGAACCATGTTTGTGGTGGGAGACACCCGCAAAGTGATGGCACTTTCACGCCCCATGAACTTTAATCCTTTTCGTGGCTACAGCGATGAGGAACGCGATGTACGCAACCTTGCTGTGCGGGAACAAATCAAAGATATCGCCAAGCTTGAAGGCGCAATCATTATTCGCAGGGATGGCGTTGCGGTGGCAGCTTGCAGGCGCATCGAAGCTTCCTATTCAGGTTTCACCCTTAGCATGGGCCTGGGCACCCGGCATGCATCTGCCGCAGCCATAAGTAAAAGTACCAAGGCCATCGCTGTGACGGTCAGCCAATCTTCTGGAACAGTTCGTGTATTTCAAAACGGCGAAGTTATGCTTCATATCGAACCATTCGCCCGGCCAATGACTTGGGGCAAGTTCCGGATGGATGCACTTGAAGACAAGAAATCCTAGAACCGCTTCCAAAAGCGCACTTCAACGAATATAATTTTCGAAGATTAAAGATAGTGCTTTTGCATTTCAAAAAGATGCAGGGAAACAACAATGCAGATAAAATCAATTTTGTGTTATGGGATAATGCTACTTTTCCCATTAATGTTGATTTCAGCGCCACAAGATGCAACCAAGGGGGGTATTGAGGTGGTTCAAACCCCCGCATTAGACGCAATACCTGCAAGCGCCTTGGTTGTGGTCCAGGTTAAAGGAATTGAAGGAACCCTTGAAAGCCTGAATGAATTCGTAAAAAATGCGGTGCCCGATGCGATGCCATTGAATGAGAATTTCATCGTGAATGGGTTTTTAGAGTTTTTAAGAGGTCGAAAATTAACTGGCCTGGCTCCCAATGGGCCACACTTTTTTGCAGCGATGGAATTACCCATGCCCAATCAGGCGGCAAATCCAAAAAAAGTACTTGCAGCGATAAAAGTCACAAACTACAACGCATTTCGTGAAGGGGTTTTAAAAGATTCTGAAATTAAAAGCATCAAGCTTGAGAAAAATGCAGAAGTTGTCACCATGGAAAATGGCTCGACTTTGTTTTTTATTCCACGAAAAAACCAGGTGCTCGTAACGCCCGATCGAGACATCGCCAATCTGATTGCAAAAAGGCCAACCCCGATCACAACCAAGATCAGCAGGATACAGGCAAATCGATTACAAGCACCCGATCTTGGCATTTTTGTAAATTTGCAAGCGATCCACAAGGATTACCCCCAAGCACTGACGGAAACAAAAAAAGAGATCGAATCTTCCCTCAGAATGCTCGAATCCATTTTTGGAATAAAGAATGTTTTAGGCAGCGACTTAATCAACCAGGCGCTAGCCATCACATTCAAGGGAATCGAAGATAGCAAGGGAATGGTCTTTTCGATTGATTTCCGCCCCACGGGAATTGCCCTTCATGGCGAAACAGAATTCAAGGCAGATACCCCGACAGCGGGGTTTTTCAAAGGATCAAAACCTGATGCGATGAAAGATTTACAGCGTCTGCCTGCAGGCAAAACCTTATATATGGCGCAACAAACCCAATCGCCCGTCATAAAAAGCCTGGCTTCTTTTTTAATGGGGCTTACTCCGGAAGAAAATCAGAAAGCCTTGGGCAAAGATTTTGAAATGTTTTTGCAACTTGCCAACAATCGATACGATGGGCTTTCATTCCCACCTGAAGGTTTGCAAATCATTCAGTCTGCTAATCCCCAGGAAACAAAAAATCGATTTCTCAACCTTTTAGAGAAATTAGGACAGGGAGCCAAATTCCAGAATGCAGTTTTGAAGCAACCACCAACGATTAAAAAAGGCGCCGAATCTCTAAAAGGTCAAACTTTTGATTTGGTCACATTTGAATGGGATTTGGAAAAAATGACTAATTTAATGGTTCGGGAGACAAAAGGGATTCAATTCTGGAACAAATTCCAGAAACTCATGATTAAAAAAATGATGGGAAGCTCCATGAACTTGTGGGTGACAACCACAAAAACCGAGGTGATTTTGGTAACTGGGGAAGATTGGAGTAAATCTAAGAGAATTTTTGAAGATTTTAATAAAAACGTCAAAAGCCTGGAACAAATAAGCCATTACTTCATATGCAGAAAGGACTTACCTCAAGAATCAAGCTTAATAATATTACTAGATCCTCTATATTATTTAAAATTCATCTTTGAGTTAATCAAAGAATTGGAAGCTACGCCGATGACATTGGATTTGACAGGATATAATTCTACATTTATGGGATTTTCGGCTGTTTTTGAGGAAGACAGGGCCGCAGTTGACGGTATAATTTCAGCGGCATCTATTCAAGAAATCTATTTTCGTCTGATTAAGCAGCTTATTGGCAAGTGATTTTCCTAAGAGATCAACCTAAATATCTTGAATCCTTGCTGGAAGTGCTTATAAAGAACGATGCTATTGCCATCTTGGTTAATTCCAACCTGGTAATGTATGCGGGTGTAGCTCAGTGGTAGAGCGCCACGTTGCCAACGTGGCTGTCGTGGGTTCAAGTCCCATCACCCGCTCTGTAGTAGGCCGAAGGAATCTTGAAAACGAAGCATAACGCTAGTTATCAAGATTCTTTCGGTTTGGTTTTTTCCAGAAAATGTTCGGGCCATGAGGGGTCTGCGGACATTTAAACTGGCATGGCAAATTAAAATGATCATCGTCATGCTGCCTAGAGTATACTGGTAAAGGATCCCTCAAAATTTTCATGTTGGAAACAGATTGCCATGACTGAGACCAAAACCGGATTGGAAGTTAAAGAAACCCACAAGCACGATCATGATCATGCTAATTGTGATCACGATCATAGTGCAGATCACGAAGCAAAAGGCCCTGTGAAGTTAACGCAGGAAGTTGATATTAAAGATGCCGGCCCTTGTAAGAAGCACATCAAGGTTTCCGTAAGCAGGTTAGATATCCAATCCAGAATGGATGATCATTTTAAAACAATGGTTACCGATTCGAGTGTTGCAGGTTTCAGGCCGGGTAAAGCCCCACGCAAGATTGTTGAAAGGCGCTTCCAAAAAGAAGTCATAGGCCAGGTAAAGAACGAAGTAATTCTTGCAAGCCTTGAACAATTGGCTGAAGACTTCGATATTGCACCACTCAGCCCACCTAATTTAGACCCAAATTCGGTCATCATCCCTGAAAATGGCCCGATGGTTTATGAGTTTGAAGTTGAAGTAAGGCCCCAATTCGATCTGCCTTCCTACAAGGGATTAAAGCTCATTCGTTACACCCACACCTTCACCAAGGAAGAAATCGATAACCAAGTCAATTCCATGGTGGAACCTTTGGGAACCAAGGTTGACAAGAAAAATCCTGCTGTTGCAGAAGGCGACTACCTCACCCTTGATGCAATCATCAATGACGGGGATGCCAAGATCGGGGAAATCAAAGATCTCGAAATCCGCGTAAACAAACAACTTGCATTCCGCGATGGCGTTGCAGAAAAGTTCATCGAGCAAATTGGCGGAGCAAAGCCTGGCGAAACCCGCGATGTCGATATCAAGCTTTCAAGCGTCGTAACCAACGAAGCTCTTGCAGGCAAGGTGGTCAAGGCAAAGGTAACGGTAAAGGGATTACAATCCTTGGAATTACCTGAGTTAACTGGTGAAATATTAGGCGCCTTTGGCTGCAAGAATGTTGAACAGTTCCGCGAACTTGGCGAAGTTGTGCTGAAGCGCAGGTTGGATTACCAACAACGCCAATCCTCCAGAAGTCAAATCTTGGAACTTATTGCGGGCGCAACCAATTGGGAATTACCACAGGATCTTTTGCGCAGGCAGGCTAAAAAAGCCCTGTCCCGCAAAGTAATGGATATGCAATCCAATGGCCTTAGCGATAATGAAATCAATGCCCGTGTTCGAGTATTGCAACAAGATGTTCTAAAAAGCACTGCTGCAGCCCTTAAAGAGCACTTTGTATTGCAGAAAATTGCAGAAATCGAAAAGCTGGAAGTTAGCGATGACGATTTGAATCTTGAAATCGAACGCATAGCACAGCAGAATGACGAATCACCACGCAAGGTGCGTGCAAGATTAGAAAAAGAAGATTTGATCGAAGCACTTGCAGTTGAAGTGATCGAACGAAAATCACTTGATCTGGTACTTGATTCTGCAGAATATACCGAACAACCGCTGCCAAATCACGATACGCTAATAACTGGTACGGCAGAAGCAGATGCAGCACCGCAGGATCAAGGTGTTTCTAAGGAATAGTAAACTCTTTCAGGCAGGAGTCATCATGCAACCTTACGGCTTCGGACCCATGGCCAATATGGCACAGCGCCAGCGGGATTATACCCGTCAACGCAATTATGGTACTGGTGATATTCTCCTTGATAACCGGATTATTTTCTTTGGCTGCTCAGGCAGCAATGTATACGAACCGGTGATCACCGATGTTACCGCGAACATGGTTATCCAGCAGATGCTTTATCTGCAAAACGAAAACAAACAAACCGAAATTTCATTCTACATCAATTCGCCCGGGGGTTCGGTTTCTTCGACCCTTGCGATCTACGACACCATGCAATTTTTAGAATGCCCCATAGCCACTTTTTGTATGGGAGTAGCAGCGAGCGGCGCAGCTATCCTGCTGGCTGCTGGCACCAAGGGAAAGCGCTATTGCCTTCCTCACGCCAAGGTGATGATTCATCAGCCGTGGAGTGGCGGAATAGGTGGCCAAGCTTCGGATGTCGAAATTGAGATGGTCGAAATTCTTAAGGAAAAAACCCGATTAAATCAGATTCTTGCCAATCATACGGGAAGAACTCTTGCCGAAATCGAGGCCGAAACCGAAAGAAATCGTTATTTTAATGCCGCTGAAGCCAAAGCTTTTGGCTTGGTGGACGAGATCTTGACCCGCACCTCCGAGGCAAAACAGGAAAAATAGGACGCTGGAATGGTGGATGAGTCACCTTCCTTGCCATATTTATTCATTTTACCCCAACCCGGCTGCCGATAACTCATTTACGAGCCGGGGTGTTCCTAAGGAACTATCCCATGCCTTTGGTACCTTATGTGGTTGAACGCAGTGGACGCGACCCGCAGGTATTTGACATCTACAGTCGTTTGCTTAAGGATCGCATCATTTTCCTCCAAGGGGAAATCGATGACTACAGCGCAAACCTGGTAGTTGCTCAGATGTTATTCCTGCAGTTTGATGACCCCAAGGCGGATATTTATCTTTACATTAACTCATCAGGTGGCTCGCTTACCGCTGATATGGGTGTTTTTGACACCATGCGTTATATCACCTGCGATGTAGCGACTTATTGTATCGGTATGGCTGCAAGCATGGGCGCAACCCTTCTTGCCGCTGGTACCAAAGGCAAGCGGAATGCGCTGCCTCATGCGGAAGTGATGATTCATCAGGTGCTTGGTGGGGCAAGAGGCCCTGCAACGGATATTGAAATCCGAACCAAACACTTGTTGCGTACGAAAAAGAAGATGAATGAGCTGCTCCAACAGCTAACTGGGCAACCCTTTGACAAGATTGAACGCGATACCGATCGCGACAACTTTATGAGCGCCCAGGAAGCCAAGGATTATGGGCTTATCGATAATGTGCTAGAGCGTATGACACCCGGCCAAGCCGCCAAGGAATAAAACCCATGGCAAAACTTCCGGGTGTGTGGTTAAACCGCACCCGGAAGTTTTGATCAATGACACGCTGTTATCCTATTTTCTGCTCTCTTTTGTTGCTCTGCACTTTCATAGCAGGCTGCAAATCCCCCAATCATAAGCTTGAATCAGAACTTCGCGCCCGCGATAACGATATTGATTATCTTAAAAACGAACTCTATCGCTCCAAAACCTACAATAAAGCCATGGAGATGGAACTTCATGCAACCCGGGGTGAAGTCCCTCCCGGTACCCCATACGACCCCCTCAACAAAGTCTACCCTTTAAAAAACATCACCCTAGGCAGACAAACCGGTGGAGTTGACCTTGATGGCCAAACAGGCGAGGAAGCCCTTCAAGTAATTATCGAGCCTAAAGATGCTGAAGGCCATGTAGTCAAAGTTCCCGCCAATGTACTTATCCAAGTGATTGAAATTTCTACCGAAGGCTTGAAGACCCCGCTTTCCACCTGGCAGGTTTCCAGCGATGAACTCAGCAAATCATGGCGGAATGGGCTTCTTACCACAGGCTATGCCTTAACCATGCAATGGAAACTATGGCCCAACTCTGATAAACTCAGAGTCATCGTGCATTTCAAACTGGATGACGGCAGATTATTCGAGGCGGAAAAAGATTTTACACTTAAACTCCCACCCGCATACCTTCGTAAAGCGCCGTCTGTAGAAACACAAATCACTCCGCCTACTTCAACCATGATAATTCCTACGCCCGGCTTATCCCCCTCCGCACCAGTAACTTCGAATGTTCCGCTGCCAAGCCCAATGAAAGAACCCGTATATGCCCCCATACCAAATACGGTTTCTACGCCGTTGCCTACCCCGATGCCTACCCCAACTCCGATGGTATCACAACCCCCACTACCTGCTCCAACACCCACGCCAACTCCTATTCCAACTCCGATGCCTAATAAAACGCCTGATTCCCTGCCAGCACCGCTCAAGGAAGGCACATTAATTCCTCCACCACCTGCTCCCACCCCTTCGCCCTCAGATAAATCAACAACACCGAGCAACGGGCCAAATCTTTTGATTCCCCCTGCCAACAACTCTCCGTTACCTGAAGGCATGGTAAGCGCAGGCCCTTGGCGTGGTATCAACACCAATCCAATTCAATCTGCTGCACAAATACTAAAGCCACTGAAATCAAAGTAATGAGATGGATCAGGGTGTGAATTATCTTGCGAGAATTGCGGCGGCCAATTGGCCAATCACGGTAAGAAACAGCACGAAAAAGCCAAGGAACATAAGCAGAAGCCCGCCCCAGTGATGGGGAGTACTGGTATAAATCAGCGACTGCGAAATCAAAGACACCAAGTGCTTTGAAAGCAATCCTTCAGGTTTATTGAAAAAGATTGTGCCATGCCTGAGGAAGGAAAAAGCTTCGACTTCCATTATTTCTTCAACTCCATTTTCTGGATTAAGAAGAATGTATAAATTTCCGAATTTACGATACTGAAAGCCGGATTGCTCGAGAGCATCTGCAATAGCGGAATCAAAAGTCTGGGGATCAACATTATAAAAACAAGTCCAACAGCGCCTTCGATAAATCAAAATAAAAGCGAGAACCAAAACCATCACGAAGTACGTCATCCAGACTGCTATCCAAAACCATCTCGAACCTTCAAGAGATGCAAATGGAATGGGGCCCTCACCAGTCAACCAATACCTGCGCCAGGTTTCGTAAATTGAAGTTATAACTGCGGGTAATCCTGCCAATACCAGACCAGACCCGGCAAACATCAAGGCGACAAAATCCCAAGACCCGCCAACTATGGAGGGCCTGCTTTGACGACTGATGCCCCCCACCCAAATCAGGTAAATTGCGACAGGCAAAAAAAGAATTAAAAGTATCACCAGTTACCTCTTTGCAATATTCGCACAAGAAAAACCCAAGATCTGTCCCTACCTATGGCATCAAATCATTTTATCGATTCTAATAGCAACTAGGCTATCGATTATTATTTCCGTACGCAACTTATTATCAGGGGCTATATTTCATGACCATGCGATATCGAACTTTAGGCAAAACCGGACTCAATGTTTCAATCATCGGTTTTGGGGCGGCCCCCCTAGGCGGCATCTATGGCCCTTTCACCGAAACAGAATCCACTCAAACCGTACACCAAGCCATCGACCAAGGCATCAACCTGTTTGATACCAGCCCATATTATGGTATCAAACTTGGGGAGGAAGTATTAGGGCGGGCCCTGAAAGGCGTTCGAGAGAAAGTGATTCTAGCAACCAAATGTGGCAGAATCACCAAGACTGATTTCAACTTCAAAGCAGACTTCATTGTTAAAAGCATGGAAGAATCCCTGCAAAGGCTTCAAACTGATTACGTGGATATATTCCAGGCACACGACATCGAATTTGAAGCCGACCTCGACATGGTCTTCAGTGAAACTTACGAAGCGTTGCAAAAGCTGAAGAAACAAGGAAAATGCAGGTTCATCGGCATGACAGGATACCCGCTGGGATGCCTGAAAAAAGCCCTCGAAGCATGCGCCTTGGATGTCTGCATTAGTTATTGCCATTGCACCTTGCTGGATCAATCGATGCTAAGCGAGTTGACGCCGATTGCAGAACGCAGGGGAACCGGGATAATAAACGCTAGCCCTCTGGCAATGGGGGCGTTAACATTAAATCCACCCGCCTGGCATCCCGCCCCGGAAGAAGTGAAACAAGCTGCGATGAAAGCAGCGCAATACTGCAAAAATCAGGGAAGTGATCTTTCATTGTTGGCAATGCAATGGATGCTGCAGCAGGAAAAGGTTGCAACAACCCTGGTGGGGATGTCAAAGCTGAGTGAACTTAAGATCAACCTTAAAGCACTGGAAAGTGGCCCAGATCCAGTGTTATTGGAAGAAGTAAAAAAGATACTTGCTCCAGTGCAGGGCCGTTGTTGGCCTAGTGGGCTTTGGGCTGCTGAAGCTTAATAAATAAAAGAGTACCTTAATGAAAAACAAAAACTTGCTGAGCCTTGCCTTTGGCCTGATGGTTGTGTGCCAACTACCCGCACAGGGATTATCGCCAAGGCAGGCAATGGAAAAAATGCAAGTGCCTGAAGGAATGGAAGTACGATTAGTTGCAAGCGAACCCGGGGTGCGGCAGCCACTTAGTATGTTTTTCGATCCTAAAGGCCGCCTGTGGGTTTTACAGTACTTGCAATATCCCAACCCCGCGGGACTGAAGGCCTTGAAGCAGGATCAATACCTGCGCACCATCTGGGATCGTGTGCCCGAGGCCCCGCCCAAAGGCCCCAAAGGCGCAGATAAAATCACCATCCTTTATGACCGGGATGAGAACGGGCTGTTTCGAAAATCTAAAGATTTTGTCACCGGATTGAACCTCGCTTCTGGAATGGTTTGGGGCCATGATGGGCTTTTTGTGGTGCAACCCCCCTACCTGCTTTTTTACCCCGATAAAAATTATGATGACATCCCCGATGGCGATCCCCAAGTCCTTCTGGAAGGTTTTGGCATGGAAGATTCCCATGCCTATGCAAACTCGCTTCAATGGGGCCCGGACGGCTGGCTTTATGGCGCCCAAGGCAGCACTGTAACAGCTAAAATCAGAGGTCATGAATTTCAGCAGGGCATCTGGCGCTATCACCCCATTACCAAGGAGTTCGAACTCTTCTCAGAAGGTGGCGGCAATACTTGGGGCCTAGATTTCGACAAAAACGGACAGATCATCGCTGGCACCAATTATGGCAACTTCACCATGCTTCATCAGGTGCAGGGTGCTTATTATGTCAAGGGTTTTTCCAAGCATGGCCCGCTTCACAACCCGCATACCTATGGCTACTTTGAGCACATGCCTTTTAAAAACTTCAAAGGCGGGCATGTCACCAATGGCGGAATCGTCTATCAGGCAGACCTCTACCCACCGGAATATCGCAATCGGTATATCGCGGGCAACCTTCTCTCCAATACCATTTACCACCATCAAATTGAAGCCCGGGGATCAACCTTCACAGGGCAATTTGGCGGGGACTTCCTCATCTCCAATGATCCATGGTTCAGGCCTGTTGATTGCTTTCAAGGCCCTGAAGGCGCAGTTTATGTTGCAGACTGGCACGATAAACGCGCTGCCCATCTCGACCCCGTGGATAACTGGGATCGCACCAATGGCAGAATCTACAAGATAGTACCCAAGGGTTTCAAAGAAATCCCAGAGTTCGATCTTACTCAAAAATCCAACCCAGAGCTTATCTCGCTTCTTTCCCACAAAAACAACTGGTACAGCAGGGAGGCACGAAGGCTTCTTGCAGAAAGAAAAGACTCCAAAAGTATTGAACCGTTAAAGAAAACTGCTCGATCCAACCAGGGATTCCTTGCCCTGGAAGCGCTTTGGGCCCTGGCCGGGGCTCAAAATGCCGACCCAGCTTTCCTTCTTGAATTACTGGATCATCCAACCCCCGCAGTACGCGAATGGGCGGTAAGGTTGCTTGCTGATAAACGCACACTTTCACCCATCGCTGTTGCCAGGTTGGTGGAAATGGCACGAACAGAAACCAGCCCAACCGTTACCTCCCAAATCGCCTGTTCCGCACGAAGATTGCAACAGGATGCTGCCTTGCAAATAGCCAGAGCGCTTTACTCGCAAGATCAATATATTCAAGATCTTTATATACCCATGCTTCTATGGTGGGTTGTCGAAGACCAATCCATACGGGGTAGGTCACTCATTCTGGACTGGTTCAAGGATCCGGTATTCTGGCAGAAAGTGATGGTCAGACAAAATCTTTTGGAACGAATCGCCAGGCGATGGGTAAACGAAGGGACAGAACCCGACTGGAATGCCTGCGCAGAACTGCTGACTCTGGCACCAAGCGAGGAAGATCAAAAGAAAGTTTTGGCTGGAATTGAAAAGGCATTGGAAGGGCGAAGGTTGGCAGTGTTGCCCACACCTTTGGAAAAGCCTCTAGCCTTGCTCCGAAATAAAAACCCTAAAAGCAAGGAACTATTGCGCCTGGCCTTTCGCCTGGGCGACCCCGGGGCACTCAAAGAAATTTCCAATACTGCTTTAAGCGCCTCTTTGCCCACTTCCGATCGCATCTTTTCCATCGACCTTTTAGGGCAACTTGCAGATGTAAACTATCTGCCCATATTTCTTAAAGCTCTGGAGCCCAACACTCCCGACAATGTCCGCTTGGCTGCAATCAATGCAATGCAATCAAGCGCAGACGAAAAAGTTGCCTTGAGGCTTTTGGAACTATACCCAACCCTTCCCAGCAACTTGAAATCAAAATCCTTGGCACTTCTATCGCAAAGGCCAACCTTTTCCCTGCTTTTAATGCAACAGGTTGATTTTGGAAAGATCATGAAAACTGATATCAGCATTGATCTTGCGCGCACCATGGCTTCGCACCAGGAAGAAAAGCTGGTCGGGCTTCTTACAAAGTATTATGGCAAGGTATCGCCACCGAGTCCGGGCGAGAAAATTGCCCGTATCAGTTATGTCAACCTTATCATCAATCGTACTAAACCAGACATCGATAAAGGTAAGTTGCATTTCCAGAAGCAATGCGCCAACTGCCATATGCTTTTTGGTCAGGGCAATAAAGTCGGCCCGGATTTAACGACGGCAGACCGCCAATCGCTGCTTCCGCTCATAACCCATGTAGTCGACCCAAGCGCGCATATACGGCCAGAATTTGTAGCCCAGGTGATCGAGACAAAAGATGGAAGAACTCTCACAGGGCTTCTCGCTGAAGAAAACTCAAGCTCGCTCACATTGCTCGATGCCAAAAACCAACGATTGGTGCTGGCCAAGGATAAAATTGAAACAATGACGAGCTCACCCAAGTCGATTATGCCTGAAAACATCCTGGATACGCTTTCAGATCAGGATATAGCGGATCTATTCGCATATTTACGCGACAAATCTGCACCCAAGCCTTGAAAACCATCTCATGCATTGATTATTGATATAGATGTCTCCATATTTTCTCGCTAGGGGTTCAGAATGAACTGGCATAATAATGAGCAATTGGAATCACTACGTCAAAAACTAGTGAACCATAAGCTTTACCAACTACTTGACTCCCCTAAAGCGATTTGCATCTTCATGCAGCACCATGTCTGGTGTGTCTGGGATTTCCAATCTCTTTTAAAAGCGCTCCAAATCAAACTCACATGCATGGAAATACCTTGGCTGCCTTCTCCTGACCCGTTAACCCGCAGGCTTATCAACGAAATTGTGCTTGGTGAGGAAAGCGATGAAGATGGCATGGGAGGGTATCTAAGCCATTTCGAACTTTACCTTAAAGCCATGCAGGAAATACACGCGGATACCAAGCCCATCGACAAATTTATTGTCTTGCTGCGCGCAGGCATGCCCTTTGAAGAAGCGTTGATAAAAGCCAATGCGCCGCCCTGCATCATCCCTTTTGTGACGCAAACCATAAAACTAGCGCAAACCGGCCCGTTGCACTCCGTTGCAGCAGCCTTCACCCTAGGCAGGGAAGATCTGCTCCCAGATCTGTTTCTTAAAATCCTCGATAAAGTCGCTGGCCAATTTCATATCAGCTATTCCATCCTCACCTATTACCTAAACCGACATATTGAACTGGATGGCGATGAACATGGCCCCATGGCAATTGCGATGCTTGATAAAGCATGTGGTGGAATTAAAACGAAAGAGGAAGAATCGTTGCTAAGCGCCATAAATTCTTTACAGGCCCGACTCGATCTTTGGGATGCCATCTGTTTACAGATTAAAGCTTAAGTAAATGCCCTAGCACTTATTGGTGGCAAGATGCTGCCTGGCTTTAAGCACGATTGCAAGCATGATTCTACCGATCTCATCTCTTCGTTCAGAATATTTAGCAGCTTCCAAAGCAGAACCATCAAACGATTTAGGATCTTGAAAAGGCATGGCAATGCGTTGGGTGGCACCTCGAACATTTGGACAGGAAGCATCCGCATCATCACAAACCAACAAGGTAATAAACGATTTACCCGGGTTATAAGGGTCGCTATAAATCTTTGAAAACTCTTTGATTGCAAAGCGATTAACACCCATGCGAGGAAGATTGCCCCAACTAACCATGTAAACAGGATTAACCTCACCTCTATTTCCCAGAGGCGCATTTTCATTAGTTGGTTCAACAACAACCCCGACTTCTTCCAAAGTGCGGATAGTTCTAGGATTAAAAGCACTGGGATTTGTTCCACCTGAATAAAAGCGCAGCTCAGGAATACCATGAAAGGCTGCAGCAATATTTCCCATGGTTGCAGCAAGCATGCTTCGCCTGGAATTGCCTGTGCAAATAACGATCACGCCAAGTTCATCGCCTGGAACATGCTGCGAAACAATGGCTTGAAATAAATCCTCAGCACTTTGCAAATGGGTAGGCGAAATCAAATGACTCTGAGAGGAAAGCCGATCGCAATGGGATCGCACCTTGGGATACAAAAAATCTCTTTCAGGGGGCTTGCTTACAGTATTAAACATATCCATTTTAGTTCCATGATAAAGCGTCAATAAAAGACCCATCAATGCAAAATATTTACTCATTATCAGCC